>CAVXPR010000066.1:0-37746 GCA_963763585.1 uncultured Acidobacteriaceae bacterium
CGAAATCCCGAGCGCAGTCGAGGGACCTCACGTTCATGGTGCCCAGAGGGGGACTTGAACTTGAGCCGCTTGGCGGGCGTCTAAGGCCGCCGGCGAAATCCCGAGCGCAGTCGAGGGACCTCACGTTCATGGTGCCCAGAGGGGGACTTGAACCCCCACGGCCGGTTAAAGCCTGCGGATTTTAAGTCCGCTGCGTCTGCCAATTTCGCCATCCGGGCACGCCTTTATATTATGAGACCGCTCTGGCCTTCCCTGCGCGCCAGTCCAGTCCCCAACCCACTTTCCCGACGCTTTTTCGCAACCTGTCCGCCCACGCGAACCGTCCAGCCCCCACTACCCACCCTTTCCACAGCTTGCCCTCGCACGCCGCCCCCCCGTATCATCCCGCAAGAGCGCAAAACACAAATACCATGACCGAAACGGACATTAATTCCGGACTGCGTGTAAAAGGGCGGCTCATGTCCGCCTCCGAGATCGAGCGCACCCTCGTGCGGCTGGCTCACGAAATCGTCGAAAAGAGCAACGGCAGCGGAGATCTGGCTCTGGTCGGCATCAAGCGCCGCGGCGTTCCCCTTGCGCAACGGCTGGGCAAGCTCATCTCCACCATCGAGAAGCACCCCGTCGATACCGGCGTGCTCGACATTCAGTTCTATCGCGACGATCTGACCACGGCGGACGTTCGCCCCGTCGTCACTCCGGGAGCCATCGGCTTTGACATCGAGGGTCGCGACATCGTCATCTGCGACGACGTGCTTTACACCGGCCGCACCATCCGCGCCGCGCTCGATGCGCTCTTTGACCATGGCCGTCCGCGCCGCGTGCAGCTGGCCGTCCTCATCGACCGCGGCCACCGCGAGTTGCCCATCGAGGCCACCTATGTCGGCAAACATGTTCCCACCAGCGGCCGCGAGATTATTGAAGTCAAGTTCCAGGAAGTCGATTCAACTGAACAAGTCTTGCTGGTAGAGAAAACCAGCTAAGGTACATCCTTCCAGCCGCGGCGTCTGGTCTTTAATACAGTCCGTCAAACTCTTTGAAGCTCGCAACACGAATGCGCCTCTTCAACCCGATCGGAACAAACCGTTCCGATATAGGCCAGCGATGAATCCAGCCGCACCCGCGATCCGCCGCGCACTCACCACTCCGCCCGCGCCCGCGTCGGCGTTTCCCTACAACCCGGGTTCGCTGCTTTCTGTTCTCGATCTTTCGGTTGATGAAGTAAGCCGTCTGCTTGTACGCGCCACTGAGCTTGAGAATGAAGATCCCATAACTCGCGATCGCATCCTCGCTAAACGGCGCATCGCGCTGCTCTTTTACGAGTCGTCCACGCGCACCCGCACCAGCTTCGAGTTGGCCGCAAAGGCATTGGGCGCCGATACTACGCTCGTTTCAAATCTGAGTTCTAGCATTGAAAAGGGCGAATCGCTGAAGGATACCGGTCTAACGCTGCGTGCGCTCGGCGCCGAAGCGATCATCCTCCGCCACAACTTCTCGGGCGGGGCATGGCTGCTTGAGGAGACAACACGGCTTCCCGTCGTCAATGCCGGCGACGGCATGCACGAGCATCCCACGCAGGCGCTGCTCGACCTGCGCACCATTCTCACGCATCTTCGCCCCGGTTTGACCGGCGTCAAGCCCGACACCCTCGCCGGCGTCACGGTAATGATCGTTGGTGACATCCTGCACAGCCGCGTAGCGCGCTCCAATATGCAACTGCTGCCTCGCGTCGGCGCGCGGGTGCTGCTCTGCGGGCCAAAAGAATTATTGCCCGAACAGGCGGCGCGCTCCGGCCCCGGCATCGAGATCGAGCGCGACTTCGAGGCCGCGCTCAAGCAGTCGCAGGCCGTCATGATGCTGCGCATTCAGGCTGAGCGGCTCGCGGGGATGCAACTCGATCTGGAGGACTACAAGGCCAGCTATCAACTCACCGGCCAGCGGCTCGCAGCGCTCGCGCCACAAGCAGTAGTGCTCCATCCCGGCCCAATCATCCGCGGCATGGAGATTACAGCCGGCGTAGCCGATGGCGCGCAGTCGGCGATCCTTGAGCAAGTCACCAACGGCCTCGCCATTCGCATGGCGGTCATGGAGCGCGCGCTCACCGCGACTGGAGGCCGCGCATGACTTCGTTAGCCATTTGCGGCGGCCGCCTCGTCGATCCCGCGGCAGGAATCGACGAACTGAAAGACATTCTGCTCATTGACGGCCGCGTCGCCGAGATTGCCGCCACGGGCAAGTTGAAGGGCAAGAATGGCGCGCAGGTCCTCGATGCAAAAGGTCTGGTCGTCGCGCCGGGATTGATCGATATTCACGTCCACCTGCGCGAGCCGGGCCAAGCATACAAGGAAACCATCGCCACCGGAACGGCCGCGGCAGCAGCGGGCGGATTTACCAGCGTAGCGGCGATGCCGAACACCACGCCTGTGAACGACTCGCCTGAAGTCACGCGCTGGATGCAGGCGCCGGAGCGCGGAGCGCATGTTCGCGTCTTCCCCATCGCCGCGGCAACGCGCGGGTCTAAAGGCGAAGCGCTCAGCGATTACGCCGCTCTCAAATCCGCGGGCGCGGTCGCCGTCACTGACGATGGCAGGCCGATCCTCAAAGACAGCATGATGCGCGAGACTCTCGCCGCGGCCGCCCGCGTCGGTCTCACCGTGATCCAGCACGCTGAAGACACGCGGATGACTCAAGGCGCCAGCATGAACCTCGGCCCCGTGTCGTTCAAGCTCGGCCTCCGCGGAATGCCTCCCGAAGCCGAGACCAGTATCGTCGAGCGCGACATTCGCCTTGTCGCCGAGCTGAAGGACGCGCATCCGCATCTGCACGTCGCGCACATATCCACCGCCGAAGCGCTGGCAGCGGTGCGCCAGGCGCGCCGCAATGGGCTGCGCGTCACCTGCGAGATTGCGCCGCATCATTTCCTGCTCACCGATGAGCACGTGGGGCTCTACAACACCCACGCCAAAATGAGTCCGCCGTTGAGATCGGATCGAGACCGCGAGGCCATGATCGAAGGCCTTCTCGACGGCGTTGTCGACGCCATTGCCACCGATCACGCGCCGCACGCAATGCACGAGAAAGAAGTCGAATTCGAGCTGGCGCCGAACGGGATCACCGGCCTTGAAACCGCGCTTGGCCTCAGTCTGCGCTGGCTGCATCGCGAGTGGCGCATGCCGCTCGGCCGCGTGCTTAGCCTACTCAGTGCGCAGCCTGCCGCGCTGCTCGGCTTAAAGGGCCGCGGAACGCTCACAGTCGGCAGCTTCGCCGACGTCGTTGTCTTCGATCCCAAAGTCGAATGGACATATCGCGCGACAGAATCGCAGTCGAAAGCCAAGAACACTCCGTTCGATGGCTGGCAAATGCAGGGCAAAGTGCGCTGGACCGTGAGCGAAGGCAAGATCGCCTACTCAGGCGCGTAGCGTAGCGCTCAGCCATCGGCTCTCAACTCCCAGCCGTCAGCTCTTATTCCGAATCGCCGTGCCGATTTTAGATTTGCGGGCCAGCCCGAACAGCATTGCGCCCAGCAACGCGCTCGCGGCGATTCCGATAACAGCGTCGATGGCCAGCGCGCCAGAAATCCCTCCGCGCGCGAATCCAAATGCATCCACATAGAGCATGTACGAGATCGGCACGCCGTAGGCCGAGCCAAGGAAGCAAAATGTCGTCGACGCGAGCGGATTGTTCTGGCCAATAGTCTCGAAAGTGATGGCGGTTAAAGCCGTGATCGCGAGGCCTTGGAAGAGGTTTTCAGCGATCAACAAAACGGCGAAGGTCGCTGGAACGCGCGGCAGCAGAATGAGCGAGAGCGTGCAGACGGCGCCGGCAACTCCCACGGCAAGATATAGAGGGCGCAGCGGCATCAGGCGGCTGAGCGCAGGGAAAATCAAGCAGCCGGCAATGCCGCCGAGCGCAACGCCTGCGCCGCCGATCAGTCCCACGAATCCGGGTGAGGCGTGGAAGTCGCTGCCGCGGCCGCCCAGGAAGTTAGTCAGCGAAAAAGTTGCTGCGGGCGAAAGGAACAGAAAAACGGCGATAAGCACTTCGCGGCGCTTGACCAGCGACACCAGGTCGCCGAAGAACTGCGGAAACGACTCGCTGGCGAGACGCCTGTCAGGGCCGGGCGCCTGCATAAAAGGAAAAGGAATCATGGGCACAAGAATCGACGCCGCCAGCACCATCGCCGCGGCAAGCGGCGAAAGGTGGCGCACAATCTGATTGCATCCGATGGCCATCAGGCCAAAGCCGCCGACATTGCCAACGGTCATCCAGACGCTGACCAGATTTTCCTCTTCGGCGGAGGTAATGGAAGAGAGCCAACCTCCAATCGCGCTCTGATATAGATAAGCAGCGAAGAAGCCGGTCGTGAGCACCACCTCAAGCAGCGCCAGGTGACCAAGCGAGAGAAAGGCTGCCACCAGCGTGAGCGAGGCAAAAGATGCGAGCGCAAAAGCGTACAGGCGGCGGCTGAAGCGGACATCGAGAATGGGGCTCAGCAAAAATGCCCAGAAGCCCGGCGAGATAGCCACCGCGGTAAGACTTGCAATCGCCGCTTCGGGAACCTGTCGGTTGCCCAGCAGTTGCGGAACGGCGAAAGCAATAACGCCGCCGTAAAGTCCATAGGACAGGTTGGTGAGACCCATCAGCCAAACAGGAACCCGAGATCGATTTGGCATCCTGCGCAGCTCCTGCGGCAAGCTAAGTTGCATCAGGTTAGCACGGCTCCCAAGCTGCGTATCGACCCGCATATCGACCGGCGTATCGACCGGCGTATGTTGGCGAGCCGCGCAGTCAGGCCGCCGCACTGCGCGTGAGCAGCAGCCGAATGTCGGCGGTTTCAAGAATCGCCTTAGGCGCGCCCTGGCGGGCGACAATGAGCATCGCCCGGCCGATTTCATCCGTCGTCAGCACCTGATTTGGAAACGCCCGCCGCAGCAGCGGAAGCACCGGGCGACTGAGCATATAGAGAACGCGATACGACGTCGTCTTTGAGCGGGCTCCGAAACGGGGCACGATCACTCCGGGGCGAAACATGAATGCAGCCTTGAAAGGCAGGCGCAGCAGAGCGTTTTCTGTCCGGCCCTTCACGCGCGCCCACATAGTTCGGCCATGCTCGGTGCTGTCCGTGCCCGCGCCGGAGACGTAGACAAAAGTCATTCCAGTATTGAGACGAGCCAGCGTTTCAGCGGCGCTAAGAGTAATTTCGAACGTGATGCGTGAGTACTGCTCCTCACTAAGACCCGCGGAAGAAATGCCGAGACAGAAGAAGCAGGCATCGAAGCCGGCTAACTGCGACTCGATTGCCGAATAATCAGTGAGATCGGCATGAACAATCTCACGCAGCTTGGAATCAGAGACGCCTGATGGCGAGCGGCCACCGGTTGCCGATCGGCCTCCGGTTGCCGAACGTCCTATTGACACGACCGACTCAACGCCCGGATCGAGCAGACACTCGCGAAGCACTCCCTGGCCAACCATTCCCGTCGCGCCAAACAGAAGAACATTCATCCGGGTCGACTCCTGTTGACTCCCTCTTCACGCTTGGCGTGTCTTGCTTCGCGCTTCGCAATTCTGACCCGCTGCCCGCAAGCCATCTAACCTTTGCGGCGGTAGTGAATCTGGAATTCGTATCCAACATTCGAGGGGAAAAGAACAGCCACGTGGCGTAGGCGCTCGGCCAGTGCGGGGGCGGCCAGCAGCGGGTACTCGCGCTCGCGCAGATCATGGTAATCAAAGTCGACTGCGAGCGAGAGCATATAGACGGCAAGAGCGTCAGAGAATGACGACTCGAAAAAAGCGTTGCGCGCGCGCTCATCGATGCCGTTGGTGCCGGAAGTTTTGCCGCCGTTGCGCGGCTCCAGCGCCCGGCGGCGCGTCTCCCATGCGTCCAGGCTGGTTTCTCCGCGAACCTGTGCCTCGGCCTGCGACCACACGAGGGAGGCAAAGCTGTCTGGAACACCTGCCACCTCAACAAAGTTGTGGGCCACGTTGATAAAAAATTCAAACGCGAGGCCGAAGCGATCTTCCACCAGGCGTGTCGAAAGAAACACAGCCTCCGTGTCGCCGAAGGTGGCATTGCGATGACAAACCGCGCGGTCGCCAAGCTCAACCGTGTATGCGGGTGCAACAAGGTTCTCGCCGGTATCGGCAATTGCCAGCGGAACGAAGTAGTAGGCGCGCTGCCGCAGAGCAGGGGCCAACGGCGCGGGCACAGCGGCGACCAGCCGCTCAAGATCGGACTCGGGAACACGCGTTTCGCCCCATGCAGCGTAGTGGATGCCGTTCGGCGCGTCGAGCACCGCAACCTGCGTGGCGACTTTTTCCGCCGGCCATAGCTCGATTTGCGCAGTGCTGGTCATGAAACAGTATTCTAGACGAGAGAGGTCAAAGCATGATGGAGCAAACGGCGCAGGGCACGCGCGGCAAAACAGTGTTGGGGTTTCCGTTGGAGGGGTTCAGCTTGTTCCAGAGCCTGCTGCTGGCGCTGGCATCTGCGTTTCTGACGTTTTTCGCAACCACTTGCGTAGCGATTTTTTCGCTGCTGGCGTGGAACGTGCTTGGCGGCCACTCAGTGAGTTACGTTGACACGTATCGTTATGTCGGGCTTCCCGCGGGTGTGCTGGTGCTGGTAGTGGGGCTGCCTTTCTTCCTCGTGCTTTGGGTGCGGGCAAAAACGAGACAGTAGGCGACGAGCCACTCAGATCCAACGCAACCATCTGACCAGGAAAGTCGAGCAGCGCATCACCTCTTCCCAAGCCGCTCCCGGCGCGTCTATCCTTTCGTCTATCCCTTCTTTCGTCTATCCTCTATAGATAAATTCTGCTGTGTACTTTCAGCCCGAGGAAGCACTGTTCGCCGGGTTTCACGCCCTCCATAATCACATCGGAGACCGATTGACGATCGCCAGGCAACATGCGGATTTGCTGGCCGCGACAATGTTCTCGCTCGTCGCGGCGGCAGCGTTCGTCTTGGCGGGGTGTGGCAGCGGCACGTCGGCAACCACAATACCCCCTCCGCCGCCGCCACCCAACCTGATTCCAAACCTGCAACCGTACCCAACGCCGAGCGGAACAGAGTCGACGTTCAACACGACCGGAGGCATCGATCCCAACGGAATCTTCTTTCAGGCGCTGGGAACAAATCGGCGAACCTGCGCAAGCTGCCATCAGCTCAGCCAGGGAATGGGATTGAGCGCGGCAGGCGCACAGGCGCTGTTTACATCGAGCAACGGGAGCGATCCGCTCTTCGCCGCCGTAGACGGCGCGAATTGCCCGACGGTGGCTGTGGGTGACGGCGCGGGCCACAGCCTCGTGCTGAACAGCGGATTGATCCGCATCGCCGAGCCGCTGCCCGCGAGCGCGCAGTTCACAATAGCTGTCGCGCAAGATCCGTATGGATGCGCGGCCACGGCAATTCCTGCGACGGGGCAGACCGCGTATTCGGTTTACCGCCGGCCGTTGCCTTCAACCAGCCTCACGATGCTGAGCCAGGTAATGTGGGATGCGCGTTTCACCGCCTCGCCACTAAATGCGGCCGCAAGTTTAAGCACAAACCTTCAGTCTGACTTGAGCGCGCAGGCGGCAGATGCGATTGCGACTCACGAGCAAGGAAGTGCCGCTCCGACCCCGGCGCAGTTGAGCGAACTGGTGGCGTTTGAAGAAGGGCTGTTCACGGCGGAGGCAACCGACACGCAGGCCGGGCCGCTATCCGGAAACGGGGTCGACTGGCGGCGCGGCGGCGCTCGCGGCCCAGAATTATTATCCGGGAATCAACGACGCATTCGGACAGGATCCAAAAGGCGCGGCGTTCAACAAAATCGTATTTACGCTGTTTGCGGCGTGGGAGGGCAGCGCAAATCCGGCGCAGGCAAGCATCGCGCGAGGCGAAGACCTGTTCAACAACGCGCCGATGCAGATTACTGACGTACACGGGCTGAACGACAATCCCGCGCTGGGCAGCCCTGCGGTGATCGTGGGAACGTGCGGGACGTGCCACGACGCGCCGAACATCGGAACGCACTCACTGCCGCTGGCGATGGACATCGGAACCAGCCATCTAATCGCGACCGAAACTGACGCGAATATTACTGGCGGCCTCAATGCACTCACGCTGCCGAACTTGCCGGTCTACCAGATCAGCGGATGCACCAACGCAGGCGGAAATGCGGTGGTCTACGTGACCACCGATCCCGGCGTGGCTCTCACAACAGGTCAATGCGCCGACGTCAGCGGCCTCAAGGTGCCCGGTTTACGCGGGCTCGCCGCGCGAGGGTCCGTTCTTTCACAACGGGTCCGCTGCAAACCTCGGGCAGGTGGTGCAGTTCTACAGCACGCGCTTCCAGATGAACCTGAACCCTCAGCAACTGGTGGACTTGCAGAACTTTCTGGCAGCACTGTGAATGGTTACGTCGAATCACCGCCCATCCTCAACTGGCCCGCTTGCGCGTCTAATCAAGAGCCGAGCATAATCTCTGTTACGCCTTTTACCCATCATTTCGGCGTGGCCTACTCATCATGACTCAAACGATTTTCTGCGCAGGCAAATTCTGGCGGCGCCCGATGTTGGCGGCCGCAGTTGGCCTGACTGTTGCCGCGGCCACAGCCTCGGCGCAGTCGAACTTCGGCGAGGTAAATCTCGGCGCGAGCGCAACGTCGTCCGCGACAGTGACGATCCCTGAGCCCGCGACCCCGGCGAGCATTTCCGTTGTGACGCAAGGCGCGTCTGGCCTGGAGTTCACGAATACTGGCGCCGGAAGCTGTGCGGTAGGAACGAACTATGCGACTGGGCAAAGCTGTACGGTGCAAGTCGAATTCGAGCCAATGTATGCCGGCGAGCGCTACGGGGCGGCGCTGCTTCTCGATACATCGGGGAACGTAATCGCGAGTGCGCCGCTTGAAGGAAACGGCGTCGGTCCGCAGGTTGCGTTCGGTGGCGGAACTGCGATTGCATTCGCGCCGATGGCAAACGGCGTCGCGTTCAACAATCCCTTCGACCCCGCTATCGACGGCTTCGGCAATCTGTACATCACCGACCAAAATAATTCGCGCGTAGTGGAGCTGCCCGCTGGCGGTGGAGCTCCCATTGCGATCGATCCAATTGTGGGCGGCAAAGGTCTTGTGCATCCCGGCGGCGTCGCCGTAGATGGTGCAGGGAATCTCTATATCTCTGACCTTGATCGCAACATCATTGTGGAAGTAGCCGCCGAACAACGGCGCTGTGACCGTCATCAATCCAATGGTGAACGGTATCGGCCTGCATTATCCGTGCGGAATGGTGATCGACGGAGCCGGCGACCTGTACATCGCCGACGTGGATAACGGGCGCGTGGTTGAGGTGCCTGCCGGCGGCGGAGCTCCAACCGCAATCGACCCGCTGGTGAGCGGCGAAAAGCTCTCCTATCCCGTCACGCTGGCGCTCGATAGCGCAGGCGATCTCTTCATCGCGGACTTGTTTGCCAATCGCGTCGTTGAAGTTGCGGCGAATGGCGGCGCAACAACCGCGATCGACCCTACCGTAAATGGCCAGAGCCTGCACTTTCCCTATGGCGTTGCCGTCGACGCGGCCGGAGATTTGTTCATCGCCGACGCCGACAACCGCATCGTTGAGATTCCAGCCGGCGGGGGCGCAGCGACATCCATCACGCCAACAGTGAACGGCGTGGCGATCAACGATCCAATTGGAATCAGCCTTGATGGAGCAGGCGATCTGTTCATTGCGGATTCCTTGAACAATCGCGTCGTCGAGGTCGAGCGAGGGCAGCCCCCGGCAATCAACTTTGCCGCAACGGCGGCCGGAACGGTCAGTAGCGACAGCCCGCAGACAGTTGCGGTCCAGAACATCGGCAACGCGCCGCTGATTTTTCCCGTGCCGGGCACAGGAGTGAATCCAGCAATCTCATTGAACTTCACGTTGAACGGCAGCGCAGCCTCCGCATGTCCCGTGCTCACCGCCAGCAATTCGCAACCGGGCTCACTGGCCGCGAGCGCAACCTGCATTTTGCCGATCAGCTTTCAGCCCGCTGCAACGGGGACGATCTACGGCACATTGACGCTGACTGACAATAATCTGAACGCGGCAGCTCCAGCGTATGCAACGCAGACAATCGCGCTGAGCGGAGCCGCTCCTGTCGCGACTGTTTCCGCAACGCTGCTCGCATTCGGTCCGCAGGCGGTCCAGTCTGCGAGCGCGCCTCAGCAAGTGACCTTGACCAACACCGGAAGCGCGGCGCTCACAATTTCGAGTATCGCCGTCGCCGGTACGAACGCATCCGCATTCGTGTTTCCAAATCCCTGCGGCGCGAGTCTGGCGCCGGGAGCGAATTGCGCGATCACCGGCCACCTGACGCCCGCCGCCGCTGGACCAATGGCCGCTACGCTTTCGATCGCCGACAACGCGAGTGGTTCGCCGCAGATCATCGGCCTTAGCGGCCTTGGCGTCTATCCCGTCACGATTGTGGTCACGCCATCGGCTTTCAACGTGACCACGGCGCAAGCTTTCACCGTAACGGTCGCAGTGGGCGGTGCGAACAGCGAGCCGACGCCCACCGGATCAATCGTGTTGACCAGCGGCACTTACACCCTCGGAACGGCGGCTCTGGCCGGCGGCAGCGCGACGATCAACATTATTCCCGGTACGCTGGCCGCGGGAACCGACAACATCAACGCGGCATACACGCCAGACAGCGCAAGCGCTCTCTTGTACGCAACCGGCTCGGGAGAGAATTCCGTTACCGTCACCGCGTCGTCGACATCGAATGCGCCCGCGACTGCGACCGCAGTAGCGACAGCGGTCACAGCCACCACGGCAACGCTCGCGGGTACCGTTAATCCCAACGGCTCCGACACGCACACCTGGTTCCTCTGGGGAACAAGCAGCTCGCTGAGCGGCGCAACACAGACGGCGATGCAGGACCTGGGATCGACAGCGGGCAACCAGGCGGTCAGTGCGTCCATCTCCGGGCTCGCGCCGAGCACAACGTACTACTATCAGGCCGTCGCGCAGAATAGCCTGGGCACAACAAGCGGCGCTATCTTCTCGTTCTCAACCGATCCCGCCCCATATTTTCAGATGGTGACTGGCGCGCCGCTGACTGTCGCACCAGGCGCAACGTCGGGAAACACGTCAACGGTTTCAGTCACGCCGTGGTATGGATTTACGGGATCGGTGAGCCTGACTTGCGCAATCACTCCAACTGCTGCGAGCGATCCGCCGACGTGCAGCGTGCCGGCGACCGTGATGGTTTCGGGCGCAACCGCACAAACAGCAACCCTGATAATCAGCACAACCGCCCCCACAACCGCGGCGAATCAACATCTGCCTGTGCCCTGGCAAGGCGCGACAAAAGGTGCGGGCGGCGCAGTACTCGCATGCGTTGTGCTGTTGTTCGTTCCCTTGCGTCGGCGAAACTGGCTCGTCCCGCGGAGTAGCAGGTTGACGCGCAGCCGTCTGGTTTTGCTGGCTTGGCTCGCGCTTTTTGCCGCGATGGCGGGAATGGGCTGCGGTGGAGGCAGCAGCACAGGCGGCGGTAGTGGCGGTGGAGGCGGCCAGACCAACCCCGGGACCACGGCAGGAACTTATACCGTGACGATCACCGGCGTATCAGGCGCGATGACAGAGACTGGGACCGTAGCGCTGACGGTGCAGTGAGGGGAAAAACCACGCGCGCCAGCTCTTCGCAACAAGCCTGCAAGTTCAGAATGTTTGATTGCTACCCATCCGAAGTGCGAAACCGCCGCGCAGCCGGCCGGCTCTTTACGTCCCGGCTCACTACATCCCCGGCTCGTTACATCCCCGCGGGCTTTGGGTCGTCGCGGTCGAACTTGGCCACCTGCACTTTTTTGGCGAGGCCAATCTTCGACAAAATCCAAATGCCCCAGAAGTTCGGATCGATCTCGTACCAGGTCAGGCCGTGGCGCGCGGAGACGGGGTGCGCATGATGGTTGTTGTGCCATCCCTCGCCGCCGGTCAGCAGCGCAACCCACCAGCTGTTGCGGGAGTCGTCGTGAGTATCGAAACGGCGCTTGCCCCACATGTGCGTAGCAGAATTCACCAGCCATGTTGCGTGCAGGCCCAGCGTTACGCGAAGCAGCGCGCCCCACAGAAACATCGCCAGGCCGTTGACGAAACCACCCCAGTACCATCCGAGTGAGAACAGCAGAACAGCGCTGATCGTGATGGGAATCCAGTGATATTTGCTGAGCCACACATGGAAGCGATCGCGGCTGAGGTCTGGCGAGTAACGCGAAAGCGCCTCGATCTGCAAGTGCAATGACTGGCCAAAAAGTATCCATCCGGCGTGCGCCCACCAGCCGCCTTCGCGCGGAGTGTGCGGATCGCCTTCTTTATCGCTGAGCTGGTGATGAACGCGATGCGTTGAGACCCAGAAAATCGGCCCACCCTCAAGCGAGAGCGTGGCAAAAACCGTCATCGTGTATTCAAGCCACTTCGGCACCTTGTAGCCGCGATGCGTAAGCAGGCGGTGATAGCACATGCCGATGCCCACGTTGATCGCCAGGATATACAGGATGGCCATGACCAGCAGGCGCTGCCAGCTAAACAGAAAAAGCGCGGCAATCGCGCCAATGTGAAAAACCGCGATCACAAAAACCATCGGCCAGCTCAAACCATCGCTGACGGCGTTCTTGCGTCCCATGCGAATCTGGCGCCACTTGGCTACAGCTTTGGCCGCGACGGAGGCAGAGGCGGCAGCCGATTCGTTCGACTCTGTAACTGCAGAAGTGGGCTCGGTTGACTCAGTAGAAACGGGATCAATTTGGGGGCCAGTGATTACAGATGCCATGCGAAGGTAAATCCTTGAGAAGTGTCGATGTGCCCACTTGTATCTTCTTATTGTATAGGAACCCGGATAAAATACGCGTCCAGTGCGCTAAAGAGGAAGCGAAAGTACCGCAAGGGAGTGCACGAAAAGCAAACACCTGCCTCCAAATTCGACTGATTCTAAAGGCGCGCGACGCATCGCGACCGAAATGGGCTCGAATCAGTTGGCCGCGGTGGCCGCAATCGATTCCGGCCCGCTGACGAAGATGCGCGCAGCATCGCCCCGCAACACCCGGTACAGAGCGAATTGGCGCTCAGTCGAGCCGCGGAGCTCAAACAGAAGCTCGCCGCGGTTATCTTTTTCGGCCTCCACGGCATCCACCAGACGCATCCGCGGAGTGTCGTCCAAATGGGCGCCGTCCGTCACACTCTTCATCAGCACGTTCACGCCTCCGTAAAGATCGGGCTGCGCAATCAAAGTGACAAACTTCTCGTTGGCGCCGGCATCGGCCGTGTGCGCCGAGAGCACCATGGTCGCGCCCGAACCATACGCCAGCTCGAAGACGCGAAATTTTTCGACCAGCAGCGGAGCAGATGCCGCAGCGGACGTCCTGGCAGCCGGCTTGGTCAGCCTTTGTTGCGTGGCAGTCGCCCTGGGCGTGTGCTTTGGCGCAGGCGGCAGATTCAGTCCAAGAGCGGTGCGCGCCGCATCTTCCATCGCGGACTGCATCTTGTCTTGATCGTCAGGGTTGGCCCAGATGTAATTCCAGACATGCTCGGGATGGTCAGTCGAATCCGAAACAGCGACAGTCTGCTGCATGTCCTGCGGCAAGCCGAAGAGCGTGGGAACAACAGGCGCGCCATAACCCGCGAACTTGCCATACGAGAGATGCGGACGGTTCGGATCGCCAGCGCTGGCGACATTTTCAACGTAGCCCGCATCGTCGTCGTTGCTTTTCTTTTTCAGCTTGGGGCGGCCAGAGTCGCTACCCGATCCGCCCCCAGACCCGTCCCCACTTGCTGAACTATCCGTCCGATGCATGACGGGACGATCGGGATCAGAAGGCGGCGCATTAGAATCGGCCCCCGAATTCGACCCGGAGCCTGATCCGGAATTAGTCTGGCCCGCCCCGCCGGTACTCGAACTGCCGGAACTTGACCCGCCGGAACTCGCACCGCCTGAATCCGCACTGCCGGTACTCGCCGTTGAAGTATCGCCGCCCTTGTGCAGCGTTGGCCGATCTGGGTCGGGAGCTGGCCCGCCCGAACCCGCACCAGACCCGGAGCCGCCGCCCGAATCGTCAGCCCCTGAATCGCCGGCATGATGTTTGCGATGCAGAATCGGCACGTCGCTCTGCGAATCGTCCTCCGCATCGATTTTGGCCACTTGCGTTGGCGCGGCTTTCGCTTTAGGCAGCGGCCTCCACTTGCCGTAGCCGACCCATCCGCCCTGCTCCCGTGCAGAAGTGTCAATGTCGAAGAGGCCCACCGCGCTGCCGTCCCGCTGCAGTTGATATTCCACGTCGCTTTCGAGGGCCAGCGGCTCGGGGTGCGTAAGGTAGATGCCGCGTCATTCAAATCCTGGCCATCGTAGATGCACACAGGAACAAGCCTGGCGGCCTTGGGATGCGCCTCATCGCCGGTCCATTCGAAGACTGCCACAGCGCGCAGCTCGGGAGCGTCCGTCTCGGGTTTCGCAATCTGGCCGGGATATTGCGCCGGCACGGAAATGGTAAAAACGAACGCAGCAGAAGCCAGCAGCGCTCCCGCCTTTATCCACAAGCGACTTGGACCTGCCAATGACACCTTCCACTTCCCTCGACAATAATCAAAACTGGAATCAAACCCGGCGGCCAGATTGCAATATGCAATTGCAGCCCCCGCTTCAACTCATCCAGCCCGGCTCACTCGCTCAGCCCGACCCGTCATCCGTATTACGAGCCCATCCACCTTTTGAAAGGATATGCCCCCAATGAACCTCAATGAGAAAGTCGCCGACTTTACCCTGCAAACCGACGAGGACAAAACCATCAGCCTCTCTGATTTTGCCGGCAAGCCGGTGATCCTCTTCTTCTATCCCAAGGCCGATACCCCTGGCTGCACCATTGAGGCCTGCGGCTTTCGCGATACATTCAAGAAAATCCAGGCTGCGGGCGCCGTCGTTCTCGGCATCAGCCGCGACACGCCAGCCGACCAGGCCAAATTCCGCGCCAAATTCGACCTTCCTTACAATCTCCTTTGTGATGTAGACGAGAAAGTCTGCAAACAGTTTGATGTGTTGAGGGAAAACAAGATTTACGGCATGAGCATTGAGCGGACCACCTTTGTCATCGCCCCCGACCAGACGCTCCTCCACATCTATCCCAAAGTCGTGCCTCAGGGCCACGCCGAAGAAGTCCTGGCGCTCATCGAGGAATGGAACAAGACACACAAGAAGGCGTAGCGGCAAAGTGCGACTGACCCACAGCCTGAAGCGCGACAGGGCGGACAATCTGCCCGGCAAACTTCTGAAGCGCTCGTTCTTTCAGGCGTCGCCTGAGCACGTCGCTCCTCGGCTGCTCGGCATGGTCCTTGCCCGCCGCACTCGCTTCGGATGGCTCGGTGGCCGCATCGTCGAAGTCGAAGCCTACCTTGGCCCGCACAACGCGACACCCGACCCCGCCGCGCACTCGCATCGCGGGCCAACGCCGCGCAATCTCGCCCTCTTCGGCCCGCCGGGTCACGCGTATGTCTACTTCATCTATGGCCGCTATTACTGCATGAATTTCTCCTGCGAGGAGGCAGGTCTCGGAGGCGGCATCCTCCTGCGCGCGCTCGAGCCGTTGGGCGGCATCAAACAAATGGCCCAAATGGCTCGCCGTCGCGGCCTGCCGCCAGACGCGGCGCATTGCGAACTAACCGGCGGCCCCGGCCGTTTGTGCCAGGCGCTCGGCATCACCCGCGCAGCCCACGACGGCCTTGATCTCCTCGATCCGGCTTCAATTCTTCAAGTCCGCGACGATGGATTCCGCGTGAGCCGAGTCCTCGCCACGCGGCGCATCGGCATCCGCCATGCCGTGGAGCTGCCGTTGCGCTTCTCGCTGCCCGGGCACGACTGCGTCTCAGGGCCCAAAAAGATGGCAGGCACGAATATCTTTCTGCGTGCGCCCGCGCCAGCGTCCGGGCGGCGCGTTTAGACTGTTACCGTGAACGAACCGGGGTTTCAAGATCAGGCCCCCAAAAGCGTCCCCAAAACATGTCCCCAACAAGACATGTATTGAAAGGAACCCGCCCGTGAAGCTCGCTTCCCTGCTCTCACCCGCCGCCGCGGTCGCAATCATAACCGTAGCCGTGCTTGCCTCCACCTCCGGAGTGCAAGCGACGCAAGACCAGCCGCCAGCTGCTCAAGCTCCGCCCGCAGGGGCCCCTCCCGGGCAGGCCATGCCCCCCGGCGGCCCGCCGATGCACAGCTTTCCGGCTCCCACCAACCTTCAGGTGCTGCCCAAAAACCTGTCCAGCCAACAGGTCCACGAAATCATGGAGGGTTTCGCCGGCTCGCTCGGCGTCCACTGCGACTTTTGCCACGCCGCCGACCCCAAAAACCTGATGCCGAATGGCAGGCCGAGGATGGACTTCGCCGACGACTCCAAGGACAACAAGAAGATCGCGCGCATCATGATAGCCATGACGCAGCAGATCAACGCGGATTACATCAGCAAAGCCAAGACGCTCGACACTGACTCGATGGGAATGACGGTCACATGCGGCACATGCCATCGCGGTCACTCGATGCCCGAGGAATTCGTCCTTCCAAATGCGGGTGGCCCTCCACCAGCCGCGCCTGCTGGCGGCACACCACCGGCTAAATGAAGTAGAGCGCGAGCTTGGATTTGAGTCTGCGGCGCCGTGCAGCCCCATATCTCTAAATCGAGAAATGGGGCGCCCGGTTGACGGAGCGACTTTTGAACGTCGCCCCCCCCCGGCAGCCCGGTAGTGGTCAGTTTGAAGGGCACCAGCTTCGCGGGTCTTGAAGGGACACGACCTTCGCGGGTCTTGAAGGGCACGAGCTTCGTGGGTTTTGAGGGACACGACCTTCGCGGGTTGCGCTAAATAAAGCCGTGGCGGGAAGGCACGAAGCGTCAGGGCACGACTTCAGTCGTGCCGTATAGTGCCTCAAATGAGTCGGGGCTTTAGCCCCCGACGGAAGTTCTCTCAAGCGGGTTGCGCTAAATAAAGCCGTGGCGGGAAGGCACGAAGCGTCAGGGCACGACTTCAGTCGTGCCGTATAGTGCCTCAAATGAGTCGGGGCTTTAGCCCCCGACGGAAGTTCTCTCAAGCGGGTTGCGCTAAATAAAGCCGTGGCGGGAAGGCACGAAGCGTCAGGGCACGACTTCAGTCGTGCCGTATAGTGCCTCAAATGAGTCGGGGCTTTAGCCCCCGACGGAAGTTCTCTCAAGCGGGTTGCGCTAAATAAAGCCGTGGCGGGAAGGCACGAAGCGTCAGGGCACGACTTCAGTCGTGCCGTATAGTGCCTCAAATGAGTCGGGGCTTTAGCCCCCGACGGAAGTTCTCTCAAGCGGGTTGCGCTAAATAAAGCCGTGGCGGGAAGGCACGAAGCGTCAGGGCACGACTTCAGTCGTGCCGTATAGTGCCTCAAATGAGTCGGGGCTTTAGCCCCCGACGGAAGTTCTCTCAAACCGACCCACTACCGCCCCCTCGAATCCACCCGCCAACGCTGGTATACTGAAGCTTCGGCAAGCTATTGGTGCGTGCGACTGTGCGCGCCCAGGCCGCCTGAACGGCGCCCGAAATCATTACAAGATTTGGAGTTCTACCATGGCACAAACTTGCGACATCTGCGGCAAAGGGCCGCGCTTCGGCAATAACATCTCCCACGCGCACAACATCACCCGGCGGCGCTGGAACGTGAACCTCCAGGCGGTTAAGGCGATGGTGAACGGAACATCGAAGAGGTTGCGCGTCTGCGCCAGCTGCATCAAGGGTGGAAAAGTCGCCAAGGCGTAAGACCCTTCGCACTTCCATCCTCTGCGCGCAACGATCTGCTGCGCTCTTATCCATTAATTTAGAGTTCAAACAACCCCGTCCCGAAAGGACGGGGTTTTGTTGTGCTTAGATGGCCGGCTTCGAAAATATCGCGTCCCTTCGCGCGCTCATTCGCCTTCGCGCGTAAAACTCAACGACGCTGAGTTGATGCAGTAGCGCAGTCCCGTAGGCGCGGGCCCATCCGGAAAGACATGGCCCAGATGCCCGCCGCATCGGGCGCAAGTCACTTCAACCCGCCGCATGCCATGGCTCACGTCTTCGTGCTCCACAACGGATTTGGAGCCTGCAGGGAGCATAAAGCTCGGCCAGCCGCAGCCGGAGTCGAACTTGGCGCCGCTCATAAAAAGCAGTGCGCCGCAGGCCGCGCAATGGTAGTTGCCGGTCTCGTGATTCTCGGTGAGCAGGCCGGTAAACGGCCGCTCAGTGCCTTTCTCGCGCAGCACGTGATACTGCTGCGGGGTCAGCAGCGTGCGCCACTCAGCGTCGCTGCGGACCACTTTGGATTCAGACCCGGTTTGCGAATCGTTTTCTGAACTGCTCAAGTTGACCTCCCGCATTTCCGGCATCGCGTGCGGCATCGCCCAATGGGATGCTGTGAACTCCGCCCCCACGCACCAGCCGCCTCAGATCACAAGCTCATGATACTCACCCGCGCCGCCGCCCGATCCGACCTCAATCAGACCTCTGCAACGACTTCGATCTCGACCAGCAGATCGCGCGGCAGCCGGGCCACTTCAATCGTAGAGCGCGCTGGCCAGTTGCCGGATACGGTATCGCCACCTGCGCCAAAGTACGACGCGTAGATCTCATTCATAGCGGCGAAATCGTTGAAGTTTTTGAGAAAAACGGTCGCCTTGACCACCTGGCCCAGGCTGCTGCCGCCGGCCTCAAGAATGGCCTTCAGATTTTCGAGAACTCGCGTTGTTTGTTCTTTAATTCCGCCGGCGACAGCCTGCCCCGTGCTCGGATCGAGAGCAATCTGCCCGGCCGTAAAGATAAGGTTTCCTGCGCGCACGGCTTGCGTATACGGGCCAATCGCGGCTGGCGCGCCATCGGTGCTGATTATTGAGCGGCTCATGCATCGATTTTATGACGGCAGGGGTCTTTGACGTCATGGGAGTTGTATGTCGACGACGAAGCGAGGTCGATAAAAAATCATCCGCGACATGAAATCGCCGAAGCGCGCCTCACGCGGCTCTTGCGATCAAATGCACAAAGGGGCAATTTCACGAGGAAATTGCCCCTTTGCCGGCGCGATGCCGAATTGATCGAGCGAAAATAGATCGAGCCAAAAACTTCCAGCCCGATTTGCGCTACCCGTGGAAAGCTGCCAGCAGACCGCCGCCAAGGGCCATCACCAGAAGCCAATACGCGGCGTTTATCGCAAACAGATTCGCGCGGCGGTTCTCAGCGATGTGCTGGGTAAAGAGCGGCGGCGCCATAAATCCAAGCCAGCAGATAACGCCGAACTTCGCGCCCGCGGTGTAAGTCATGGCTCCCGCAAATGCTATAACGTGCGCCAGGACATACGACAGCATCAGGCAGGCGACAAACGAGAAGACCATCGTCATGGCGCCATTCTTCGGCTTGTTGGTCTCTGAAAATCCAGCCAGGGTCATCCACGACTTCTTGAAAATCAACCCATACCAGAGTGCGCCCAACAACCACTGCAAGACGGCTGTCACGAGAATCACAATCATGGTGTGCTTGGTAACCACCATCGACATCAAAATCGCAGAGCAAGTCACAACATGCATTCTTGATTCCTCCACAACGGGTTTTAAGGTTGGCCTCCCGCACGCAAAAGCCTCATGGAACGGGCTTCCTGCGCGCCCCGTTTTATGGGAGCCGCCGCAATCACGATGCGGTATGCGAGGAAACGATGTCAAGGCAATTCAGGGCTGGAGCGCAGAAGTGGTAACTAACACGAACGAGTCATAGATAGCAGCCAAAGGCCTTACAGCGCAGCCAGAGTCGGCGAGTCCCGAATGCGGAAGATAATGTTGGCGCAGCATTCTCGCGGCCGCCAACGACAGGCCTTCGTCGTCGGCGCGTGGCCATCTCGGCCCGGCGACGCTCCACAAAACTCAACATCACACGGCAACTCTGGTTCCGCTCTAGCGGCGCTTCAACGCCTCCAGCTCGTCCAGAGTGCGCGGCCAGTCCTTCCCCAGCAAACGAGACAGGCTGCGGTCGGCGAGAACTTTGCCGCCGGTTTGGCAAGTGGCGCAGTAGTCGGTTTCGTTGTCGGCGTACCTGATTCGCTGAATCGGGCTGCCACAGCGCAGGCAGGGCTTGCCGAACCGGCCGTGGACCGCCATCTCCTTGCGGAACGCAGTCACGCCCTCAGGAAATTTCGTCTTTGCCTCAGCAACAAGTCGATCGGTCCATAAAGAAAGCGTCGAGCGCGTTGCGTCATAAAGTCGCTGCCACTCCTCGGGCGTGAGCTTGTGCGTGTTCGTGATCGGCGAGAGACGCGCTGTGTGCAGAATCTCGTCGGAGTAGGCGTTGCCCACGCCGCTAACGAGTCTGGGATCGGTGAGCGCGCGCTTCAGAGTGCGGTTCTCAACGGTCAGCGCAGCACGAAACTCATTCATATCCGAAGAAAAAATCTCCACGCCGCCGGGATCAATGTCGTCGAGCGCCTGCTCGCCGCGCAGCAGATGAAGCGAAGCGCGCCGCTTGGAGCCGGCTTCCGTCAAGACTAAGGTGCCTTCCAAAAAGTCAAAGCCCGCGAGGGCCTGGCGGCCAGCAAGTTTCGCACCCGGCGGCCGCCAATGCAGTCGCCCCGCAATCATCAGATGAATAACCAGCCAGAGTTTGTCGTCAGAACCGGCTCCGCCTTCGACGCCGATCGCGATGCGTTTGCCGATACGCCGGATCTCGCGAACTGTCCGGCCATTAACAAACTCGATCGGCGGATCAGCCGTCCGCAGAACAAAAACGCTCTGCAGCCGGACGCGTTCCAGTTTCCGCCCAAGAATGCGCGGCTCAAGCGCGGCGATGTATGCGGTAATGTCAGGCAGCTCAGGCATTCACTATCAGGTTGCCGCGAACGCGCCAGCCAGCGCAACTGATTTCTTCCGGAGACCAGCGCAACCGATTTCTTTTGCCGGATTCATTTGAGGATCGCATTATCAATCAACCGCGTCGTTCCAACGTACGCGGCCACGGCAAACAGCGTCCCCGGCACAGCAATTTCGACCGGCTCCAGCGTTGTCCAGTCAACCAGCGCGATATAGTCGATCCGCACTTCGGGCTCCGAGCCGGAGGCGCTGCGTGCCGATCCGAACGCGCTGCGTACTTCGGCAAACACTCCATGTGCCGCCTCAATCAACACCGGCCCACGGCGTTCGCCCCCCGCGACAAGCGACTCCACACGATGAACAGCGCGGCTGAGCGTGAGAGCCTGTGCTCGCTCCGCCGAGCTAAGGTATGCGTTGCGCGAGCTGAGCGCCAGGCCGTCTGCGTCGCGCACGATCGGGCAGGCAACAATTTCCGTTGCTAGACCGAGATCGGCAACCATCCGTCGAACGACGGCTACCTGCGCTGCGTCTTTCTGTCCGAAGAAGGCGCGATCGGGCTCAGCGGCGATCAGCAGCTTGGCGACAACCGTCGCAACGCCGCGAAAATGGCCGGGGCGGGATGCGCCATCAAGACGATCGCTCAGGTCCGGAACATCGACAAACATCGAAACCGGCCCGTTCGGATAAAGCTCCTCAACGCTCGGAGCGAAAAGTACATCTGCGCCTTCAGCTTCAGCGAGAGCGCAATCAGCCTCAAAAGTTCGCGGATAGCGCGCATAATCTTCGCCGGGGCCAAACTGCGTGGGGTTAACGAACAGGCTGACGGCAACATGCGTACACGCCGCGCGTGCGGCGCGGATAAGCGACGCGTGGCCTGCATGCAGCGCGCCCATCGTGGGCACAAGGCCGACGATATTGCCTGGCTTGCACCGAGCCGCGCGCGACCACCGGCGCAAATCATCAACGGTGCGGAGGATCACCATTCGGGTCAGTTCGCCCAATCCTCGAAGGCGTCCCTATTCACGACCGCGTCTTCAGAATCAAATTCCGTCTCCGCATCTCCGGCCATCGAATCGGCCGATGCGCCCGCCTGCCGAACTGCGGCGGACGGCAGGTGATAGCTCTCCGCATCCGACGGAAAGGCGCGATGCTCCACGTCTTCGCGGTAGCGCTCAATCGCGGAGCGAAAAAGCCCCGACGCGTCGGCATACCGGCGAACAAATTTGGCCTGCGGCGCAAAGCTGAGATTGACCAGATCGTGGAAGACAAGAATCTGCCCGTCGCAATCCGGACCAGCGCCAATTCCAATCGTCGGGATGGGCAGTGCGGCGGTGATCGCCGCGGCAGCCTCGCGGGGAACGCCTTCAAGCACGATGGCCCCCGCGCCGGCACGAGCCAGCGCAAGTGCATCGGCCTCAAGCTCGCGCGCGGCTTCGGCAGTGCGGGCCTGCACGCGATAGCCGCCCATGCGATGGACGCTTTGCGGCGTGAGCCCCAGATGGCCAACGACGGGTATCTCCGCCGCAACAAGAGCGCGGACCAGCTCGATGCGCGGTCCTTCAATCTTGACTGCTTCGGCGCCCGCTTCCTTCACGAACCGCACAGCGTTGGCAACCGCGTCAGAAATCGTCCCGTGATAGCTGCCGAACGGCATGTCGGCGACAACGAGCGCGCGATGAACGGCGCGGCCTACGGCGCGCGTGTGATGCAGCATCTCGTCCACGGTGACGGCGAGCGTGTTTTCCTGGCCGAGCACGACCATCGCCAGCGAGTCGCCGACAAGAATTAGGTCGACGCCAGCCTCGTCAACAAGGCGCGCAGTTGAGTAGTCGTACGCGGTGAGCGCGGAGATAGGCTTGCCCTGGCGCTTCATCTCCGTGAGCGCGGGCATAGTGACTTTGGGAACGGAGACGCCGGGCAGAGAGGAATGCGCGCCCGAGGGGGGTTGGGTAAGGCTCATGTTTGGCTCCAGTGCCGCTCCGAAAACTCAGGATGCGACCCGAACAACACCAGTATACGTCAGTGGTTCCCCGCCGAAACAGCGCTGGCCCGGCGATTCTTCCAAGTTGTATAAGGATGAGAGTGGCGCGTCGGCTGCCGAGCCGGGCCGCATCGAGATTAAACAAGAGCCGTGGAGGAAAGAATGGCCTACGATCTGGCGATCGTGCTGCCCACATTCAACGAGAGTGGCAATGTGGGTCCGCTGGTCAGTCGGCTTGAGCAAGCGCTCCACGGCGTCCGCTATGAAGTCATTTTTGTAGATGACGACTCGCCCGACGGCACTGCGGACGTAGTGCGCCTGCTGGCTGAGCAGCATGACAATGTGCGCGTTCTCCAGCGCATCGGCCGGCGAGGCCTCGCGTCCGCCTGCATTGAGGGGATTCTTGGCACCGCGGCGCCTTATGTCGCCGTGATGGATGCCGATATGCAGCACGATGAAACCGCGCTGCCGGAAATGCTGCGCCGGATTCGCGATGAAAATCTCGATCTCGTCGTCGGCTCACGCAACATCGCCGGCGGCAGCATGGGCGAGTTTACGCAGTGGCGCGTAAAGCTCAGCCATCTGGGCCGGCGTCTCAGCCTCATGGGCGCGGAGCATGAGCTGAGCGATCCCATGAGCGGTTTTTTCATGGTGCGCCTCGCGACCTTCGAGCAGTTTGCGCATCGGCTTTCCGGCATCGGCTTCAAAATTCTGCTGGACATTGTGCTCTCGGCGGGGCCGGAGCTGCGCATCGGCGAGGTTCCTTATCGCTTCGGGCAGCGCGAGCATGGCGAGAGCAAGCTTGATGTGGTGGTTGGCCTCGAGTACTTTGAATTGCTGGTAGACAAGCAACTCGGCAACCTGGTGAGTGTGCGCTTTGTGCTCTTCGCCATGGTCGGCGCGCTCGGCGTCGGCGTCCACCTGCTGATTTTGAGCGCACTGCGCAAGTTTGCGGGTCTGAGCTTTGAGACCGGTCAGGCCGTCGCGACGTTCATTGTAATGATTCTCAATTTTGTTCTGAACAACTCCGTAACCTATCGCGACCGGCGGCTCAAGGGTTGGAGATTCTGGAGCGGCCTCGTCACATTCTGTCTCGCCTGCGGCTTGGGCGTTGCGGCCAACGTGGCCATTGCAAGTGAGGCGTTCCGCCGTGGTGTTCCGTGGGTGCTGGCGGCAGTAATCGGCCTGCTCTTCACCGCGGTTTGGAACTACGGCATAACGTCAATGACGACTTGGCGGCAGCAGCGCCGTTCGAGCGAAAAGCGCGCCACGCAGCGCATGGCAGCGGGCGCGATGCATGCCAAGCGGCAGAGCGACGAAAAAATCCACGCCAAGCCGATGTGAAACCGGAAGACGTGTTAGTGGGTCAGTTTGGATGTGCTTTGAAGGGGCACGGCATGCCGGGGTCCCCTGCGACAGGTCCTCATCGCAGGGGCGGCTTCAGTCGTGCCGAAAAAGCAAACGGCCTTGTAACAAGGGCACGGCTTTAGCCGGGCCAAAAGCGCAGCAAAATAAATGAGGGCTTTAGCCCTTGAGCGAATTAATGATCTATCCCGGAGAATCTGTTTTAAGAAGGCACGAAGCGTCAGGGCACGACTTTAGTCGTGCCGAAAAAGCAAACGGCCTTGTAACAAGGGCACGGCTTTAGCCGGGCCAAAAGCGCAGCAAAATAAATGAGGGCTTTAGCCCCTGAGCGAATTAATGATCTATCCCGGAGAATCTGTTTTAAGAAGGCACGAAGCGTCAGGGCACGACTTTAGTCGTGCCGAAAAAGCAAACGGCCTTGTAACAAGGGCACGGCTTTAGCCGGGCCAAAAGCGCAGCAAAATAAATGAGGGCTTTAGCCCTTGAGCGAATTAATGATCTATCCCGGAGAATCTGTTTTAAGAAGGCACGAAGCGTCAGGGCACGACTTTAGTCGTGCCGAAAAAGCAAACGGCCTTGTAACAAGGGCACGGCTTTAGCCGGGCCAAAAGCGCAGCAAAATAAATGAGGGCTTTAGCCCCTGAGGGAAGGTTTTTTCAAGCTGACTCATTTCCGAAGACGCGGGCAAGTTGCCAATATGCGCTCCGACGCAGAATACTGTGAGGCACGCAAACCGAAAGGTAAGAATGATCTCTCCAATCGCGACCGCGGTTTATGCAGGGCTGGGCGTGGCCGCGTGCGCCGGCGTCGCGGCAGGCGTCTACGCCTATGCTTCCATGTGGCCGGGTTCCCGGCTTTTTGGCAGCGCCCTCACTGCGCCGCCGCGCCCTGGCGAGATTGCGCTCACCTTCGACGACGGGCCAAATCCCACCTGGACTCCTAAACTCCTGGACATTCTCGCCAGCCATGGCGTGCGTGCAACTTTTTTTCTGGTCGGCGCGCAGGCAAAAGCACAGCCGGAACTCGTGCAGCGAATTGCCCAGGCCGGCCATCTGATCGGAAATCACACCTGGTCTCATCCCAACCTCGCACGAAGCTCTTCTGAAGAAATTAGGGAAGAACTGAAGCGCACACAGGAGATGCTTCAGCAGATCACAGGCGCGCCGGCGAAGTTCTTTCGCCCGCCCTACGGAGCGCGCCGGCCGGAAGTGTTTCGCATCGCGCGCGAAATGGGTCTCGTCACAGTACTGTGGAACGCAATGGTGCCCGACTGGAGCGACCCTTCGCCGGACCGCATTGCGACGCGGTTGATGAACAGGATCGACAAGCTACAGCAGTCGGGTCGCGCGGCGAACATCGTGCTGCACGACGGCGGTCACAACGATCCGTCCGCAAATCGCCAGCCTTCTGTCCTAGCGGCCGAGCGGCTGATCGCAGAGTACAAAGAGACGCACCGCTTTGTGACTCTGGAAATGTGGGATTCGACTCGTGGGCTTGAGTCGAGCGGTTTAGCTCTCGCGCAAGACGAAAACGCCTCGCGCGCGGCAGCAATCGTCGCCTGCACTTCCGCGTCGCCGTGGGCAGTCGAGATAAATGCAGCCTCAAACTGCGAGGGCGGCAGCCAGACGCCGCGATCGAGCATAGCCCGATGAAAGCGGCCGAACGCCTCAGTATCGCTCTTAGCCGCGCGGGCAAAGTTTGTGACCGGGCCTTTGGTAAAGAACCACGTCCACATCGAACCAACGCGATTCGTCGTGAGCGCAACACCGGCCCGCACGGCCTCCTTCGCAACGCCCTCAGCGACGGCTTTGGTAGTCGCTTCAAGGCGCGGGTAAACCTCAGCTGCATGTTTCTGCAGATAGCTGATAGTCGCGAGCCCTGCCGCCATCGCCAGCGGATTGCCGCTGAGAGTTCCAGCCTGATAAACCGGCCCCAAAGGTGCCAGCTGATCCATAAATTTGCTCTTGCCGCCGAACACGCCGACAGGCAGCCCCCCGCCAACAATTTTTCCCAATGTGACGAGATCGGGATCGAGCGAGTAGAGTTCGCAGGCCCCGCCCAGCGCAACACGAAATCCTGTCATGACCTCGTCCGCAATCAGCAGCGCGCCGTGGCTCGCGGTAATTTTGCGCAGGCCTGCAAGATAGCCCGCTGCGGGTATGATGCATCCCGCATTGCCAACAATAGGCTCGACAATCACTGCGGCAATAGCCTTCGGGTGCGCCGCGAAAGCAGCTTTGACAGCCTTAAGGTCGTTAAACGGCAGCGCAAGAGTGAGCCGCGCAATCTCTCTCGGAACACCAGCCGACCCCGGAATTCCAAGAGTCGCCACTCCAGAACCCGCTTTCACCAGCAGCCCGTCGGAGTGGCCGTGGTAGCAGCCATCGAATTTGATGATCAGCTTGCGCCCGGTCGCGGCGCGCGCCACGCGAATGGCCGACATCGTCGCCTCAGTGCCCGAGCTCACAAAGCGCATTCTTTCGATCGCGGGAAAACAGGCGCTGATGCGCTCGGCCAAATCGGCTTCGGCAGCAGTTGACGCGCCAAAGCTGGTGGAGTCGCGCGCCGCCCGCTCGATGGCCTCGACGACCGGCGGGAATGCGTGTCCCAAAATCATCGGGCCCCAGGAGCCGAAGTAGTCGATATAGCGATTCCCGTCGGCGTCGATAGAGGTATGCGCCTTTAGCGCGATCAATGAACGGCGGCGAACCACCAACCGCCTTAAAGGCCCGAACAGGCGAATTGACGCCGCCGGGAAAGAACTGCTCCGCGCGCTGCTGCAGCGCCTTGGAACGGTCGCGCCGCGGTGCGCGAATCTCCGCGCCACGAGTCTTGGCGCTTCCATTCTTCGCGCCCGCATCCTTTGCGCCCGCATTCCTTGCGCTCTGACCCTTGCCGCTCCCAATCTTTGCGCACATAGTCGCTTCAGTATAGAAGCTCGAAGCCTCTAAATCAGCCCGTCAAAATCAGCAACCGCTTCATTCGAATCGTCAGCTTGTCCTATCGCGCTTCGCGTTTTTTCGCGGCAGCTACCGACGCAGCAATCGCAACGCCGGCGATCTCCAGAACAATGGCTACGCCGAAGATTGCGCCACGGAAAAAGTCGTTCCAGTCCGTCCCCATGTGCGGCGCCGAAGGCACGATCCTCGCCCAGTTGATGCCGATCGCAGTCATCGACAAGCCCACGGCGATCAATGCCATTGCGACAGGGATCCTCTTTTCCGGTGCGTTTTCTAGTTTGCTGAGAATCATAGTTGAGTTTTCCTTTCGCTGATTACAAAATCACGCTTCGACTACTCCGCCAATGCGCGCCGCAACTTCAGGCTCGCGTTTCGCGGCAACTCCGCCCCGCGCGCACGCAGTACAAGTTCAGCGTGATGGAAATGCCAATGAAAAATCCGCAGAATGCATCAAGCCAATTGTGGTTGAACGGTATGTACTCGCGAAAGACCCACGGCAGCAAACCCAACACGAGAGAGAAATTGGCGAATGCCAGCAATCGCCGGATCCTCGGGTCGCGCGAACGAAACAGTGAGTTCATCTTCAAATTCTCCTTTTTGAGTTAAGTCGTGTCAGTTCAGTAATTCCGCTTCATTCATACCGCTCCAACTAACCTCATTCGTGTTCCGGATCGCAATTCGTGTTCTCGCCCGCTATTCCAGCTCTGCTTCGCCGCCGCCCTGCATTGCCCGTTTCGCAAAAATGCGCACGAGCTGGAAGATCACCAAAACATCAATGGAAATTCCAATCCCAGTGCATACACCGCGGCAAAGGTCGTCATTCGCAGCCGTCAGATGCAGCAGCGACAAAAGCGATTGCGGCCAGCCTGCGGCGCTCGCCAGATCGATCTGGGCCACGATCAACAGGCCGATGAGAAGCGGCAAAGATTTTTTCAGGCTACGACTGTCAATCAAAAACATTGGGCTTCCTTTCAAATGTTCGGCGACTCAAGAGCTCGGCGACAAAGCACGAGCGTAAAAATCATCTCCGCTGAATCTAGTTTTTGAAGTGATACCAGCGCATCAGCGCGACCTTGGTCAGGCCCATCGCATAAATCACCGCAATCAGATCCCAGGCAACGCGGTGCTCAACCAGCAGATGGTATTCGAGCATCACAAAGGCGATCAGCGTCCCGGCGATGGCCGCCGCGCTGGTCGAGCGGCGTTGATGCTCGCGAAACCGCTCGTCGGCGACCTGGTCGAGCATAAGAATGCGGCGCAGGGTGGGATGGGTCATGATTTGCTCTCCAACTGAAAAATTTGCTCTGTCGGGCACGAGAAGATCCGCGCAAAAATCAGGGCCAGCTCAAGCGAGGGCACATAGCGATCGCGTTCGATGGAGTTGATGCTCTGCCGCGAAACTCCCGCCGCCTGGGCCAGCTGTTCTTGCGTCCAACCAAGAGCAATCCGCAGCTCTTTAACCCGATTTGTAATGGCCTGCGACACGGTCTACAGCGGTCCGTCCCATGTAAAGCTGACTTTCCAACCCAGAATAGCCCGGCCCAATTTCAATGTCAAGCCGACTTTCCATCTTTCCAGAAATAATTCTCGCTGCATCAGGCCAACTGCTCCTCGGCACAAACCGCACCCCGGCAACTCGATTTGTGGGAAATGGCCTCAATGATTGCTGCTAGAATTCTGATTTCCGGCTCCCTTTAGAGGAAAATCAATCTGACCGAATCAATCCGGCTGATTTAGACAGGCCGAATTTATCCGCCGAATCAATCTACTGACGAGAAAGCCCAGGCCCGTGCCTCAAGAGATCAAACCAAAAACCGTGACCTACGCCGACGCGGGCGTGGACCTGCGCAGCGGCGACCACGCCAAGGAGCGCATCAAGTACCTGGCGCAAAAGACCTTTAATCGCAACGTCCTCGGGGGCATCGGCAGCTTCGGCGCGCTTTACCGCCTCGACATGCAGCGCTGGAAGAACCCCATCCTGGTCAGCTCTGCCGACGGCGTCGGAACCAAGCTCAAGGTCGCATTTCAACTCGGCCTGCACCAGACCGTGGGCGTTGACCTCGTCAACCACTGCGTAAACGACATCGCGGTGCAGGGCGCCACGCCGCTCTTCTTTTTGGATTACCTCGCGACCAGCAAGCTCGACGAAGATGTGGTCGAAAGCGTCGTCAGCGGCCTTGCCGATGCCTGCAAAGCGAATGCGTGCGTGCTCATCGGCGGCGAAACCGCGCAGATGCCCGGCTTCTATTCTGACGGCGAGTACGATCTTGCCGGATTTATTGTCGGCGCTGTCGATCGCGACAAAATGGTCACCGGCGCGGGCATCAAGCCCGGCGACGTGCTCATCGGCCTGCCCTCCACAGGCCTGCACACCAACGGCTACTCGCTGGCGCGCAAGCTGCTCTTCGAGGTGGCCGGCTACAAGGCCACGCAATACGTGACGGCGATTAAAGAGAAAGCCGGCGCATCGCTTCTGCGCACCCACCGCAGCTATCTGCATGTCATCCAGAAGCTCGTCGGCGCGGGGATGACCACAGGCATGGCGCACATCACCGGCGGCGGAATCACCGAGAACCTTCCGCGCATCCTGCCCAAGGGGGTCATGGCGCAAGTCGAGATCGGCTCATGGCCGGTGCTGCCCATCTTCGAGCATTTGCGCGAGCTGGGCAACATTCCGCAAGACGAGATGATGCGCACCTTCAACATGGGCATCGGGCTCATCGCGGCAATTCCGGCGGCAAAGTTTACCCGCGCCAAAAACCTGCTCGACCGCTCTGAAGAAAAGTTCTACGTCATCGGCCGCGTGGTCAAGGGCGAGCGCCGGGTTCAGTACACGTAGGTTGAAGGCAGCGGGATTAGCGGCGTAAGCGGAGCTAGTGGGGTTACCAAGGTGAATGGTGACCGCACCTCTCCCACCCTCGCCGCAAGAACCGCGTCAAGGATGGGGCACTCACTTCTGATGGGAGAACTAACGTGGCAAGAACAAGGGTGGGTCACCCGCCTATGCCCAGGCAGTGGTGGCGATTCTGGGAGAAGAGCCCGCTCGAAGAAATAACACCGGCTGCGCTCGCGCTCATAATGACGAAGCGGCTGGCCAACGGCCAAGAGCCTTTTAACTTGTGGCGGTCTCCAGAACGGACAATACCGGCCGAAGCCGACGCGTTCTTTGAAATGAGCGTGTGGGCCTATCAGCTCGCGTTGTTGATCGACGCAATCGAGGAGCGATTTGATGCAGAGATCGCCACGGCAGTACTTCGCCAATTCGAAATTTTGTTCGAAAGGCGCGAAGGTGGCCGAGCCATATTGCGATTCATGACGCTGGCCGCCGAGGGACGCAGGAGATACCGCGAAGATCAGTTCAGAGCGCCTGACAATCCCGAGATGATCGCGCCAGCTGAACTCCACATTGCCGCTGAACTGATGCAAGCTTCCGGCGAAACAGAGGAGAAGAAACAGGCACACTTGTGGGACCTTGCGTACTTTCTCGATTGCGGGCGCATCGTTGCCCAGCCCCGCTTTAAGTCGTTCGTAGAAAAGTTGCGATTTGATCCGAAGAGCGTTGTCGGTCTCCGCGCAAAGAGCTGACAAGTACCAGAACGCACCCACACCGCCGACCCGCTGACTTGCTGACCCGCTGGCCCGCTTTCCAAGGAGCGACCTTGTCCATTCCGCAAAACACCCGCCTCGGCATCCTCCTCTCCGGTCGCGGCTCCAACTTTCTTGCCATCGCCGAGTCCATCCGCGCGGGCCGCCTCAAGGGCGCCGAAATCACAGTTGTGATCTCGAATGTAGCCGGCGCCGCAGGTTTATCCGCCGCGGAGCGACTCGGCCTGCCGCACGCAGTCTTCGAGTCGAAAGGCCGCAAGCGCGAAGAGCACGACGCCGATGTCATCGCGTCCCTGCGCGCTCACAAGGTCGATCTCGTCTGCCTCGCCGGCTACATGCGCCTGCTCTCGCCGCAATTCGTCGCCGCGTTTCCCAATCGCATTCTCAATATTCATCCCTCGCTGCTCCCCGCGTTTCCGGGGCTTGAGGCGCAGCAGCAGGCGTTTGCCTACGGCGCAAAGGTCACGGGTTGCACCGTCCACTTTGTCGACGAAGAGCTTGATCACGGCGCGATCATCGTGCAGCGCGCGATTCCAGTGCTCGATTCAGACGACGAACACTCGCTCGCCGAGCGTATCCTCGCCGAAGAACACCTGGCCTACACCGAAGCAATTGCGCGCGTCGTGAGCGGCGAGTACGAAGTCCGCGGCCGTAAGTACATTAAGCAAGTTCGTTAACTCGACCATCTAGCCTTCGTTTCCCGCGACCCACCGCAGGCCGTCAAGTCCCGACGCGTGCCGATTCGCCCCAAACCTCTGAAAACTCGAGGTAAAAATCCCTCGCCAAGTTTGCCGATCATTTACCCCTTCCAGCGCATACTCATTGCATGCTTGTCCCATCAGACGCTCTCCAACCGAAACCCGTCCAATCGGGCCTTCCCGCCCCCGCTCTGAGTTCTCGCCCGACCGGCATTTCCGCGCCGATTTCCCGCCCAGAAAGTCCGTCCCAAAACCTCCCTTTCGCTGAAATTTTCAAAAAAGCTGCCGCGAATTTGGTGCAAGTGCTACTTAACCCTTTTACCATCAGCATATTTCCTCCAAAAATCGCGTCGGAAAAACGCGAAAAAACGACCCAAAATCGATATTTTTCGCCCCTTTTCAGCCTTTTTCGGCCCTTTCTGGCCCTTTTTTTGCCCTCTATTTCTGCCTCCTCTTCGCCCTCTTTTGCCCTTTATTTTTCTTCGCTCGCGGCGTCGCTTTCCGCCCCGGTCAGCACTGCGAATTCAAAAGCAAAGCCGTCCCCTCCGCGCACCGATCCGCGACGCGCCAGCCGGCCCGCAAATGCCCCCAATCGGCCCGAGATTTGGCGCAACCCAATCGCTTGTCAAGAGGGTCCGCACCCAACTTTGTTGCAAGTCCATTATTTTTCATCCGCTTACAGCCAGCGCAACTTTGCCGATAATTTACTGCAAATAGCCTAACCTTAAAAATAACCAGACAAGTTACGGACATACCGAGCCGGGCGAATGTGTACGCTCTCCCAGGCGCGGTTCTTAAAGCACCCGTGCCCCTTCTCTTGGCGTGAGAGGGAGCTCCTTCCGGGCTGCTGTCGAACTGCGTGTGCGGATGGCGCCGGGGCGCGGAACCGTTTCTTGTCTGTCGAGGTCAGCCCGCTTTTGGATGCTGGGCCGGAACCACGGAAGTATCCAAAGCATCGCGGGCTGCTCCGGGAGCCTGTGCAAGGCCGGCGTCAAATCGCGTGCGCGCGTGACGTCGGTCCTGTGCAGGAAACACTGAGGCGCAAGTTTACCGATTCAAATAAAACCCGCACGCCGCAGCTCGAGCGGTCCGCAGTTACTGTGTCGCGAAGCCACGGTCACCGAGTGGATTTTTTATCAAGAAAAATCCGCCCTGCTCCGAGGCCGGAAATGGCTACATCAACTGCGAACCGCTCAAAAAGTAGCGGCACAAAGGAGTGTTGTCAAAAATGAACTTCAAGAATATCTGGAATCATCCGAAAACATCGGCGGCGGGGCTGCTCATCGCGGTCGCGAGCATTGCCGGAGTGTTGTCGCAGCAAGGCGTTTCGCTCGGCAATGTAGGAACCGGAACCGTCGTATCGCTGGCGAGCGCGCTGGCCACTGCGCTGCTGGGGCTGCTTGCGAAAGATCCCTCTTCGGCAACAAGTCCGGCCTCTGGCCCGACAGCGACCCAGCCGGTCAGTGCACCAGCCAGCGGTCAGGCCAAGCTTGGCGCGTGGATGTTGATCGCCCTCGTAATCCCGCTGCCTTGGATGCAGGGCTGCACCGCAGCTGGCGTAGCCCAGAACATTGTCAACTGGACGCCTCCGCTGCAAAGCGCCGTGGCCACGGTCGACTCTACCGCCGCGCTTCTCGCGCCGGCCGACGCGCCCATCTTTGCCGCGGCAACAATTGGCTTTGACGCGGCGAGCAATCTGTTGGTCGCTCAGGCCAAGGCCTACCTTGCCAATCCCTCAGCTAGCGCGCTCGCGCAACTTCAGAACCAGATCGTAACCTTCCAGCAGCAGGTGAACACGGCTTTGTTGCAGGCGGCCAAGATCGTGAATGTAAACAGCCAGCAACACGCGCTCGCGGCTATTCAGGGAGTGGGCACGATTGTCGTCGCGATTCTGTCTCTGGTCCAGACCATCTCAAGCAAAGCGCAGGTGGCGCAGATGGCAGCCCGGTCCGGCGTAAAGCTCGCCGCGATCGAGCCATATTGGAATCAAGACCGCTCAGCGCAGATCGTAGCCGCGCACTACAGCGAGCCGGTTGCAGTGGCGCGCCTACAGGTGGCGCAAGTGACGCAGGCAGAGATGACCGCCGGCTTTTAGAAAACAGTAGATAGCAAATAACCGTTGGTGCAAACCCAGGTTCCGAAGTTGGAAACCTAGGTACTCTTTGGGCCAGATTTCTGTCATCGAGTCGTGAATGATAAGCTTAGCCAAATAAGGACGTTACTTTCGAGTGCACTTTTGTGGGATTCCGAGAATTTGGCGGCGAAGTATACGGTGAAGGCTGGAACTCTTTCGGGCGATTATATTTATCGCCGGGAGAATTCAGCCTACGCCCCCCTTGTGAGAATCGCCCAATGAACTCGGAAGTCTAAACGGACTCGTGCTGCGCAGTGCAACGAAACTGCGGTCCAAGAATCTAAATAACCAGAGTTCGGGGCTTTTGGGCCCGGAAAGGAGCGCGATGGAGATGGCTTTCGCCGCTGCGACGTTTGTTGGTACCGACGCTTGGAATGCAGACTTGTACGGGTCTCTGTCGATCTCGTCGCGCCTGTCGGCTGCCATCAGGAGCAGCACTGCTCAGCTAAAGATTGCTGGTTTTTTCTGGAAGACTAACCAAAAGATCGAGTCTTTTCTTAGTCGTATCGACAGCGCTGTGCGAGACGCTGAGAGAGCGGCTGAAAACGGCACCGCGAAGAACGAGCCGCTGAACCACGCTAGGGTCGAAAAGGCGGTCAATCAATTGTTGGATCTCTATCAGATCTTGGACAACATCCATCAGCACTGCGTGCGCTATCGTCTGAACAATTTCTCGCGTTTAGCCGTCGGCCTTGGTCGCTTACGTCGAAACGCAGACCGGGTGAATGAGCTGGCCATGTGGTTGCATGATGCGTTGAATCCCGATTTCAAGGATGCCTTTGCATCTGCGCGAGCGGAGTTCGAGAACGGAGAAACTGTCCCCGCAAGTGAGGTATGCCGCTAGAGATCAGTTATTCCAAACAAGCCGCGAACTACCTCAAGAATCTGGACGCCCCCTTGAAGCGACGGGTCCATGAAAAAGTCGCTGAAGTCGCGGCTGATCATTTGGACCCTAGGAATTCTAAACCCCTTGAGGGCAGTGAGAAGCGATCAGCTCGAGTCGGGAAATTTAGAATTCTGCTTCTCGTGATCAAAGAAAAGAATGCTTTGGTTGTGGCCGAAATTGCCTCTCGAGGCCAAATCTATCGCGAAGCTTAATTGACAAATTACCGGCTGTCAAATCATGGTTTGAACTCGATTTCCCATTTAGATATTCGTGTCCTTAGCTTCTCCCAAAATCAATTTGAGAGTCATCTGTTTCTTGCCGCGCGCAATAGTCACGCTAACGGTGTCGCCCGGCTGGTGCTTGTCCATGATCGCGCTGATGTCTCCCGGATCAGTGACCTGCTGGCCGTCAATCGAGACAATGAGGTCGCCGCCAATCATGATGGGCTGGTTGCCAACGTAGGCCTGTTCGTTGCCGCCGCGCAGGCCTGCGTGCTCGGCAGCTCCGCCTGGAACGACGCGCTGAATCAGAACGCCCGAATCTGCGGAGAGGCCCATCTCCGAGGCTAATTCGGGACCGATCGCATACGACGAAATGCCCAGCGAGGGCCGCTTGACGCGCCCGTAGCGCAGCAGATCGGCAAGCACGGCTTTAGCGGTATTGATGGGGATTGCGAACCCAATCCCCGAGCTTTGATCCGCTCCATTTGACGCGATCATCGTGTTGATGCCGATAACTTCGCCCGACGAATTCAGCAGCGGCCCGCCGGAATTCCCCGGATTGATTGCCGCATCAGTCTGGATCGCGTCTTCAATCGGCGCGCCATCCTGGTTGCGAATCGACCGGATAGAGCTGATGATGCCGCGCGTCATCGTGCCGCTCAGCCCGAAGGGATTGCCGATGGCATAAACCTTCTGCCCCACATTGAGCTGCGAGGAATCGGCCAGCGTAACCGCCTGCAAGTCCGGCGCGTCGATCTGTAGCAGCGCCAGGTCGTGAACCTTGTCCGTGCCCACCACGCGGGCTGGGTAGCGGCGCTTGTTCGAGAGCATCACTTCGATGCCGCGATTCGCGCCATCGACCACGTGAAAGTTTGTGAGAATGTGGCCGGACTTATCGAGGATGAATCCCGAGCCCTGCCCCTGCTGCGGAACGTTTCCATAAAAGAAGTCGAAGATCAGCGCAGTGGAGGTAATGTTAACCACCGACGGCAGCACTTTCTTGTAAATGGCGATATTGTTCTGCTCTTCGGCGTCGTATGCAGGCGCCGCTTGAGCCTCAGTCAGCTCCAGCGGCGAGCCTGAGCCCGGCAAGTTTGACCCGCCGGACCCAGTGAGCGCAGGGCGAGGTCCGAAAAAACGATGGTCAAGGCGTGTGGTAATGAACCAAAATCCGCCCAATAAAAGCATGACAATGATAAAAATCCGGGTCAGTCTCATAATTAGTCGACCTGAAAAACGCGCATGGAGTCAGTACGGACGCGGCTAGCCAGAGTTCCGTTTGTCACTCGGCTTGCGCCTTTCTCTATTGTAGTGACAGCTTCTGTCAGGATTTGTTGCTCTCAGCTTGCAGTCGCGGCCATAAAGCCTCTACCTGGGAGCGAAGCGCGGCGATATCGCCCGAATTATCAAGCACATAATCGGCCTGCGCGGCTTTTTCAGCATCGGGAACCTGGTGCGCCAGGCGATTGCGCGCATCGGCTTCGATGGCGTCCGGATCTGTCGCAATCTCGCCCGCAGAATTCGGTGCCACCCGAGCGGCGTACCGCGCGATCTTCAATTCGTCCGGCGCTGTCACAACGATGACGCGATCGATGCGGCGGCGCCAATCGGCAAGAACACTGTCTCGGTCACCGCGGGCTAACGCATCGCGCGCGACTTCAAAGATCAGCGCCGATTCAAGGACGGCGACCGCGGCTGGGTCGCTCGCAAACACTTCATCCATCCATCGGCGCTGCGCCTCGATCACCGGCGGATGCACGATAGCGTTCAGCTCCTGCAATCGATCGTGACGAAAAGCAAGATCGGCGAGGCGCGCGCGATTAAGATGTCCGTCGGGATTCACAACCTCATGACCAAACCGCGCGACGATCTGGTCGTAGACTTCGTGGCCCGGCTCCATCACTTCACGGCCCAGCGCGTCAGCCTCGATAACCTGAGCGCCAAGCTCGCGCAGCATGGCGGCGACGGTGCTCTTGCCGCTGCCCAATCCGCCGGTGAGGCCGACGCGGAGCACGGGCTAGATCCCCCGCCCAGGCAATCCACGCCTCATGCGAGCAGCGCGCACCGTGTTCGACATCAACATCGCAATCGTCAACAGTCCCACGCCGCCGGGCACCGGCGTGTAAGCGCCGGAGAGTTCGAAAGCTTTGGGATCAATGTCGCCGACGACAACAGATCCGCGTTTTGCAAATGCAGCTTCGCGTTTTTCGTTGCCTTTGAAAAAGCGATCGAACTCCTCGCGCGTGGTAACGCGGTTGATGCCCACATCCACAAGCGTCGCGCCGGGCTTGACCATTTCAGGAGTGATGAAGCCAGCGCGCCCGATGGCCGCAACAAGAATGTCGGCCTGCCGCGTGATCGCCGGCAGGTCGCGCGTCTTCGAGTGGCAGATCGTCACAGTCGCGTTCTGGTGCAGCAGCAGCATCGCGACCGGCTTGCCAACAATGTCGCTTCGGCCGACGATGACGGCTTGCTGCCCGGCGATGGGAATGTCGCTGCGCTTCAAAATCTCAATCACGCCGGCAGGCGTGCAGGGCGCGAGCGCCGGACGCCCGGCCAGCAGGCGGCCCGCATTCACCGGATGAAATCCGTCAACATCTTTCGCGGGATCGACGGCGTCAAGAAGAGCCTTCGCATCGACCTGCGCCGGCAGCGGCAACTGGATAAGAATTCCGTCCACGTCGTCGCGAGCGTTTAGCTGGGCGACAAGCGAGAGCATCTCCTCGGTAGTGACCGTGTCTGGCGGAGTAATCAGGTCGCTATAGAGACCAAGTTCGGCGCAGGCCTGCACCTTGCTTCGAACATAGATCTCCGATGCGGGCACATGGCCCACAAGCACTGCGGCGAGCCCCGGTTTAATGCCGCGAGCGGCAAGCTCGCGAACCTCCTCGGCCACTTCCTGTTTAATCGCCGCCGCAATCGCCGCACCGTCGAGAATCTTTGGCATTCCTCGCTCCGCCATTCTTCAATCCGCCACTCTTCGCTACAGGATTCATGGTATCGCCTCGGGCAACGGAATCGGAACCACTGCGTTGGAGCAGAAAAGTATTCTCGG
>CAVXPR010000067.1:0-3165 GCA_963763585.1 uncultured Acidobacteriaceae bacterium
ATATTGAAGCCGCAAAGAGCGACGCGTTGAAGAGCCCGAAGGCGAAGAGGATGAAGGCGTAGTCGCCGGCCAACGGGCGCATGGCTTCGGCGGCGTCGGCGGCAACCTGGATGGCGCCCATGCCGTGCACGAAAAGCGTGGCCGCGCAGGCCACGATGATGAACCAGGCCATCATGTCGGTGAAGAAGCTGCCCACGATCACGTCGAGCCGCGAAGCGGCGTAGTCTTTGACGCGAATTCCCTTCTCCACGATCGACGACTGCAGATAGAACTGCATCCACGGCGCGATGGTGGTGCCCACCACGCCGATCGCCATGTAGATGTAGTTTTCTCGCTCCACACCGACTTGGGGCAGCTTGACGGTGGCGAGCAAAGACTCGTGCCAGTCGGGCTGCGACAGAACGCCGGCAAAGATGTAGGCGATGTAGACCAGCCGAGGCGACAAGGAAAATTTTCTCCGTGCTCTTGTAGTTGCCCCGCACCACCATGAACCAGACCAGAGCCGCGCAAATGGGCACGGAGATGAATTTTGTGACATGGAACAATTGCAGCGAGCCGGCGATGCCGATGAACTCCGTGACCACGTTGGTGTAATTGACCACCACCAGCAGCACCATGAGCACGAAGGTGATGCGCAGGCCGAACTCTTCGCGGATAAGGTCGCTGAGGCCCTTGCCCGTGACCACGCCCATGCGAGCGCACATCTCCTGCACCACGATGAGCGCGATGGTGATGGGAATCATGGTCCACAGCAGGGTGTAGCCGTACTGCGCGCCGGCCTGCGAGTAGGTGAGGATGCCGCCGGAGTCGTTATCGACATTGGCGGTAATGAATCCGGGACCGAGCACGGCCAGAAAAAGGATGATCCGGATTCGCCAGCGCTTCCACATGGAGATGCGAGTTCCTAAATTGGATTCCCTAAGGTGGGTTCATTGCAGTCTTTGGATTGGTGGAAAAATAATCCTCACTGACCATAACAGGGCTGGGGCTGAAGCGAGAAGGGCAACGGCGCAGCTCAGATTTTTTCGCGCAGAAAGCTGATGACCCGTTCGGCCTGAACCACGCCAACCATGCGGCCTTGCGAGTCAACGACGGGAAGCGCGTGAAGGTTGTACTTGTCGAACATTTCAGCCAGATCATGTTGTTTCAGATCCGACGGGGATGAGATTACGCGGGGCTCAGCCAGCACGCTGAGATGCGTCTCAGGTTGAGCCATTACCAGGCGCGCCAAGGGAATCGCGCCGCGAAGCATGCGTTTCTCGTCGAGCAGAAATATTTCGGTGACGCTCTCCGGATCGCCGTCAAATCCGCGCAGAGCCTGCACAGCCTGCGCCACGGTGGCATCGACACCAAGAGAGACAAATTCAGTAGTCATCCAGCCGGCAGCCGAGTCTTCGTCGAACTCGAGCAGCTCCTCGACTTCCTGGCGCTCCTCCGGCTCCATCTCTTCGAGAATGGCGTCGGACTTTTCCTGGGATAGCTCCGAAAGCAGATCGGCGGCAGCTCCGGGGTCCATCTCTTCCACGATGTCGGCAATGCGCTCCTCATCGAGCTTTTCGAGCAGCGCTTTTTGCATCTTAGGCTCGACCTCTTCCAGGGTTTCGGCGGCAACTTCTTCATCGAGCGAGGAAAAGACCGCCTCGCGCTCGGCGGGGGCCAATTCCTCAAGAATGTCGGCCAGCTCGGAGGGGTGAATGCCGGCCAGCCGCTCGTGTTCGATGCGCAGCTTGACCCGCCGCGCGGGGTCTGGCTCGATGACGTCCACGAATTGCCAGGGAATGGCGCGCGCGCTGAACCGGCGCGAAACAGATTCGAGCCGCGCCCTTGGCAACACGCCTTTGAAGACCCTGCGAAATGCGCCGCGCAGTCCAACTTCGACCTCGGCCACGCGCAGATGATGCGCCGCTCCCCGATCAGTCCACTCCAGGTCAACGTCGTTGACGCGGACCACTTTTCTCCCGTTGATGTCGATGATCTGGCGGTCAACGAGGTCACGCTGTAAAAAGAGATAGCTGCCTTCGTCCTTGAGAGGCGAAACCGCCTCAGCCGAGCGCAATTCGAGGGTCCCGGCAGGAGTTTCCATCACTTCCTGCGAGGGCACAATAGAAAGGCCAGTGCGCGTCTTGAGCACGATTCCGGCCACTTTGCCGCCGTCTGGCCCTGTAGCCACCACAATATCCTTGAGCTTGCCGCGCAACTGCCCGTGGGAGTCTGTAACCGGCGTGCCGAGAAGCGCCGTCAAGCTGACGCGGATTGGGTTGCGATGGTCCATATGCGAGTTGACGCGGCTCCAAGGATCGAGTGTCGAGTCGAGAGTTGACCTATGGAACGCAGTTTACTCCCTGTGATGTGGGGTTCGCCTGCGCCGATACGCAACCCGTCCAACCGAAGTAATCCCATTCCTCGCTTGACACAATCGCATCCAGACTTGAAACTGCCATGAAGGTTGATGGAGCGGGTGGAGGAGCGTGTGAGCTCACCCTGCGGAGGCAATAGACGTCCCCGTGACTGGCGCGAGCAGAGGACGGCAGAGTTTCCGGCTGAGCTCCACCATGGAGAGTGTCAGCGAGGTGGAAGAGGCCGCGGATCATATGGCCACCGAGGCTGGCCTGGATGAGGACCAGCGCTTCCACATCGGCATGGCCGTGCGCGAAGCTGCCATTAATGCCGTTTTGCATGGGAACGAATACGATCCGACGCGCCAGATCGACGTTTCGCTGGAAAACACAGGCAAGGATCTGGTGTTTGTAATCGCCGACGAGGGGAACGGATTCAACCCGGACAAGGTGCCCGATCCTTTGGCCACCGAGAACCTGCTCCGCGGCACCGGCCGCGGCATCTTCCTTATCCGGTCGCTGATGGATGAGGTACACTTTCGACAATTGCATCCGGGAACGGAGTTGACGCTGATTAAGCACCTGGCGCCAACGGGCAATAGCACTTAGCATGGCGGCGGCAGCGCGGGTGCCGGCGGACCATCACTTTCTCCCGCGACGCCGCCGGGCATAGAGTTTTCCGCAAGCCGATAGCGGCAAAGATGCTATAACCGATGTACCAACAAGGAGGGATTTTCCGTGGCACTTGCGATAACTTCCAGGGAAGTGGACGGCGTCACTGTTTTGGAACAGCAATACTAAAGTTGAAACGAGTAGAGTGCAAATAACA
>CAVXPR010000068.1:0-13744 GCA_963763585.1 uncultured Acidobacteriaceae bacterium
GGCCAACGTATTGCTCGAGTCAGCAAGCCAAGCTCCGAGACCGATTTCACCGTCGACGTGCCTCCGATCAAGGATGCAGTCCAAAAGGAGAAGACCGACGATATTTGCCCTGTCGACGGCCAAAATCTGTTTGTGTATTCCATCTTTTCCATGGACTTTGAAGGCTGCGCGAAGTGCAAGGGAATCTTTTTGATCAAAGACGAGCTGCGAAAACTGAAGAACAAGGTGAACGGGGGCTCCATGCGCTGGCTGAACGACGAGATCGATAACATTGAGAAGACAAGCGCGCGTGTAACCGATCGCTTCTGCGTGAAACATAAGACCACCAAAATGGTCGCAGTCCTCTTCGGCAAGTCCTCCATCATTGTCGATTGGTGCCCGCAGTGTCACGGAATCTGGCTCGACAAGGGAGAGTTCGAGGCGATCACTGAATATTTGAGGCAAGAGCTGGGCACCATGCACCCAAAAGACATCGAAAAGCTCGTGGCCGAAGACATCGAACATGTCTGGAGCGGAGGACCGGAGACTCGCACTCAGGAGCTTTTGGACGCCGGCGCCGCCTTCTCCGCACTCATCAACACCACCATCTTCGACCATCCTTCACTCTTCGGGCTCGCCTCGACCGCTGGCCAAATTTCGCGCTCGATATAGAGCCACTGATCGAAGCCGGATCTACGCGACTTCTTCGAATCTTCTATCTGGGGAACTCATGGCCGCACTGATTGAAGCAATCACCGTAAAACGCAAAATGGTCTTTGAGCTAGAAGGCACGCCATATTACTGCCTTGAAGCCGAAGTCTCCACGCCCACCGCCCGCGGCGGCCAAACTCTTGTCCGCCTCAAGATGCGCAACCTGCTCACGCGCGCCGTCTTCGACAAAACCTTCAAAGCCGGCGAAAGATTCAAGGAGCCGGACCTTGAGCTTGTCGAATCGTCCTACCTCTACAGCGATCCGGAAGGTTCCTACTTTCTCGATCAGGAAACATTTGAAACGCACACGCTCTCAAAGAGCATGGTCGGCGATGCGCTGGAATTTCTGATCGATGGCTCGCTGGTCAAGTTGCACAAGTTCAACGGCAACCCCATCGGCCTGGAGTTGCCTTCGCAGGTCGAGCTGAAGGTCGTTTACACCGAGCCCGGCGCGCGCGGCAATACATCGGGCGACGTCACAAAGCACGCCCGCCTCGAAACTGGTCTGGAGATCAAAGTTCCTCTCTTCATCCAAGAGGGCGAAAAGGTCAGAGTCTACACCGAAACCCGCGAGTTCGCCGGCCGCGCGTGAAAGTGGCCGCACCGCAACTCCTCGGCCTCATTTTCGCAAGCCCCAGCCGACCGAAAAGTAACGTATCTTTGGCGATCCTCCCCGCTTGAACAGCCCTCCCGCTGGTTTGACCCTTGCCAGCGATGCCCCGTACGATAAGAAGAGCATTAACCCGGTCCAACGGAGCTGTATTGCCTTCAGCATCAGCCCGTGGCCGCAACATCGGCGCACGCACCCGGCACAGACCAAAACACAGTCAAAGAAGGTAGAACCTTGAGCTCCAGCGGCACTCTCGAAAGCAAACCCGAATCGGCTGAACCCCAGCAGGAACAAGATCACGCTGAAGCAGCTCACGACCACCAGCACGGCCATTCTCACGGTCCCGTCCTCAATCCCGATTGCACTCGCGAGTTGGTCATCGACGTGCCCGCCGATGAAGTCGCCGCGGCTTTTCGCAAAGTCGCCGCCAACTATCGCAAGTACGCCAAAATTCCCGGCTTCCGCGCCGGCAAAGTGCCGGAATCCATCATCCGCCGCCGCTTCGCCGCTGAAATTCGCAAAGAAGTCATCGACAGCCTCCTTCCGGAGCGCTTCAACAAAGAAGTCAGCGAGCAGAACATTCGCCTCGTCGGCCAGCCTCAGGTCACCGATCTCTCCGTCGAAGACGGAACCGCGCTGCACGCGAAAGCAGTCTTCGAATTCATTCCTGCTTTCTCCATCGAGGGCTACAAAGACGTCAAGGTCGATAAGCCCTCGGTCGAGATTACTGAGGAAGAGTTCCAGCACGAGCTCACTCATCTTCGCGATTCGCGCGCCACCATCGAGCCGGTCGAAGAAGATCGCCCGCTCCAGGATGGCGATTGGGCCGAAATTAGCTACAAGGGCCTGATCCAAAACGATCCATCAGCCGCCGCGCCCGAAGGCGCCGCTGAAGATGCAACCGAAAACGCGTCAGCCCCGCAGCCCACCGAATCTCAACCCATCGGCGGCGAAAACACGTTAGTCGAAATCGGCGGCAAAGACACGGTCGAAGCCTTCACCAACTCCCTCCGCGGCGCAAAACCCGGTCAAGAGCTGAAAGTCGAAGTCATCTATCCCGCTGACTACTCCGAGACCAAGCTCGCTGGCAAAACCGTCGCCTACGATGTCGAAGTCAAGGCCATCAAAAAGCGCATTCTCCCCGAGTTGAACGACGAATTCGCCAAGGAGCTCGGTCACTACGAAACCTATGCCGCGCTCGAAACCAGCGTTCGCGATTACATCGCTGCCCGCAAGCGCCGCAACCTTGAGGCCGAGACCAAAGACCGCCTCTTCGCCGCGATGGTTGAGCGCTTCACCTTCCCCGTTCCCGAATCGCTGGTTCAGGATCAGATCGATGTTCGCCTCGAGCGTGGCCTGCGCGCCCTCGCCGCACAGGGAATGCAGCCCGAGCAAATGCGCAAGCTCGATTTCGCTCGCCTGCGTGTTGCCCAGCGTGACAGCGCGCTGGCCGAAGTCAAAACAAATCTCCTCCTCGATCGCATCGCCGGTGAGGAAGACATTACGGTGAGCGATGAGGATGTGGACAAAGAATTGCAGATAGTGTCTATCCAGTCACGCGAGCCGCTGGATTCCCTGAAAGTTCGATTGACCAAAGACGGTGGGCTGGCTAGGATCAGGGAACAGCTCAGACGAGACAAAACTGCTTCAATTTTGTACGAACGTCTGCCCGCATAAATTCGGTAAACATTCAGGGCTTCCAACGCTGGAACCCTTGAAAACACAGCCCACACAAGCACGACAAAGCTAGCAGCAAGAGGCTAGAAGCTAGGAGCTGAAGAAGAATGGCATTAGTTCCCATGGTGGTTGAGCAAACGAGCCGGGGCGAGCGCGCCTACGACATTTATTCCCGTTTGCTGCGCGATAACATTATCTTTCTTGGTACGCCCATTGACGACCAGATCGCCAATCTCATCGTCGCCCAGATGCTCTTTCTTCAGGGCGAGGATCCAGAGAAAGACGTCTCTCTCTACATCAATTCGCCGGGCGGATCCATCACCGCCGGCCTCGCCATTTACGACACCATGCAGTTCATCAAGAACAACGTCGTCACTTACTGCATCGGTCAGGCCGCAAGCATGGGCGCGTTCCTTCTTCTGGCCGGAAGCAAGGGCAAGCGCTTCGCCCTGCCCAATTCGCGCATTCTCATTCATCAGCCGTCCATGGGCGGCTTGAGCGGCCAGGCTACTGACATCGACATTCACGCGCGCGAAATTCTGCGCATCCGCGAAATCACCAACACCCTTATCGCCAAGCACACCGGCCAGCCGCTCGATCGCATTGAGCGCGACGTGGAGCGGGACTTCATCATGAACGCGCAGCAAGCCAAGGAATACGGCATCGTGGACGAAATCATCGACCGGCCTCGCACTTAGCCCGTCCCCGAACCTAGCCCGGCCGCGCACGTAGCCGGCCTTGTACTTAGCCCGGCCTTGACGTAGCCGGATTTTGGAATTTGGACTAAACTCTTTCTGGGGGAGCCACCATCATGAAGACGCGCACAGGGCCGGAAGAGGCGCTTCGCTGCTCGTTCTGCCACAAGTCGCAGGACGCGGTAGCCAAGTTGATCTCGTCGCCCAGCGACTACCCACGGGCCTATATCTGCGACGAGTGCGTTGCCGTTTGCAACTCCATTCTCGACGACGATCGCAGCGGCGAAGCTCCGGCCACAACCGCGGGCCATCTCCCCAAGCCCACTGAGGTCAAGAGCTTCCTCGACGATTACGTCATCGGCCAGGACCAGACCAAGAAAAAGCTCGCCGTCTCCGTCTACAACCATTACAAGCGCATCCAGATGAACAAGGCCCGCAACAACGAAGTTGAGCTGGCCAAGTCGAACATTCTTCTCATCGGCCCCACCGGCTCCGGCAAAACCCTTCTCGCCCACACTCTGGCCAAAATGCTCGACGTTCCGTTTGCCATTGTTGACGCCACCACGCTCACTGAGGCGGGCTACGTTGGCGAGGATGTTGAGAACATCATCCTCAAGCTTCTCCAGGCCGCCGACGGCGACGTCACTCGCGCGCAGCAGGGCATCATCTACATCGACGAGATCGACAAAATCGGCCGCAAAGACGAGAACCCCTCCATCACCCGCGACGTTTCCGGCGAGGGCGTGCAGCAGGCGCTGCTCAAGATTCTCGAGGGCACCGTGGCCAACGTGCCTCCGCAAGGCGGCCGCAAACATCCGCACCAGGAGTTCACCGCCGTCGACACCACCAACATTCTCTTTATCTGCGGCGGAGCATTCGTCGGCCTTGAGCGTGTTGTCGGCCGTCGCATCGGCAAAAAGGCTCTCGGCTTCCGCAACGTCGACGCCGAAGCCGATCAGGCCACCACGCGGTCCCATCGCGATACCGAACTGCTGCGCAAAACCGAGCCGCAAGACCTCATCAAGTACGGCCTCATTCCTGAGTTTGTCGGCCGCCTGCCCGTGATGGGCGTTCTCGACGAGCTTGACGAAGCCGCGCTCATCGAAATTCTCACCAAGCCGCGCAACGCCATTCTCAAGCAGTATCAGCGGCTATTTGAGTACGAAAATGTCCGCCTGCACTTCACCACCGAGGCGGCCTGCGCCGTTGCTCGCGAAGCCATGGCGCGAAAAGTTGGCGCGCGCGGTCTCCGCATGATTCTCGAGGAGCTCATGCTCGACTTGATGTACCATCTGCCCTCGAATAAGCGCGTCCGCGATCTCGAGATCACAAAAGACATGGTCGAGCGCCGCGATCTCTCGCTCTGCCTGCTTGAAAAAGCCGGCTGAGGATCTTCCCTCAAACCAACTGATCCGTAGTTTTATAGCTTCGCGTGGCTGCCGTCGCAGAACGGTTGAGTCTGCGTCTGCTTGCATCCGCAAAACCAGACCGTCTCAGTATCCGCGGCCTCAAACTTCACCGGACTTAAACCGGTTCCTGCATGGCTGCCATCGCAGTACGGTTGATTTGCGCTCCGGCCACAGGCGCACCAGAAATAGCTCTTGCCCGCTTCCACTTCCACGGGATACGGTCCTTTTTGCGCGATCACGGATTCTGCCATCGTTCGTTCTCTCCTTCAACTACTTTAGATCAATGATGACCATCAGCCGCGCCACGGTGTCGGAATTCTGAGAACTGCAACTCAGCGATTATCATCTCGGCCGCATTAGACGCATGCGCCTGCCTGCACGGACCCATGTTTTCACCCTCAATTTAATCCGCTTCAACTCAACGATTGACCCACACACTCCCACTGCAACTTTCTCTCCCGCAATGGTGTCTACATACCCATTGGCTGGCATCGACCATCGAAACTCAAACCAGGCCACAAGGGAGAATCAAAATGAACGCAACCAAAGCAACCATCCTTCTTGGCGCATTGCTTTCAGCGACAATCGTGTTCGCTCAGGCGCCCGCGTCGAATCCTGATTCAAGTCAGGCTCCCGCTGCCAGCGCAGTGCAATCCGCGCCTTCGCAGCCCGGCCAACACCACCGCAACTTTGATCCCAGCCAATTCGCCGCGCGTCTCGGCCAGCGTCTGAGCCTGAGCAGCGATCAGGTGGCGCAAATCACGCCCATCCTCACCGCTCGCCAGCAACAGATGCAGACCCTGCGCGCCGACGCTTCGCTCAGCGAGCAGGATCGCCACACCAAGAGGCACGCGATCATGCAGGATACGAATAGCAAGATTGAGGCTGTCCTGACTGACACGCAGAAGCAGCAGTTTGAGCAGATGCTTGCTCAGCGCCGCCAGCATCGCCACAACCACGAGCCGCAATCCTCGCAGCCGCAGGCGTAAGCGCCGGCGCCGGAATCCGTTGAAGCCCAGGTCTCTGCTTAGAGATCTGGGCTTCGCGGCCTTTCCGCCGCCAATCCCAGATCCGGTTCCTCTAATTCACCATCTCGTCCTTTTCAATCGTGAGCGCGGTGTTGTCCAGGCGCAAATCAATCGGCAGGCCGCCCACACTCGGGGCCACGCTGCGAACGATGGTTTCAAAGTCAGTCACCATTGTCTGGTTGTTCCAGGTGCCATCGCTTACGACGAACGCGATCGTTGTCCCGCCGTCCTTCGTCAAAAACACATTGGCTCCCTTGCCGCCAAAGAATCCCATCGTCTTAAACTGCTGGCCAAGCGCTTGTGCATCGGCCTGGGTCGCGGTGCCCTCGTAAATCACCGCATCGCCGCCTCCAAAATCCACCTCGCCGACCGTCGACGATTTCTCCACGATCTGCGTGCTGTTCAGCAGTTGCACCTGCACCGGCAAACCGCCGACAGTCGATGCCGCCCCTCGCGCGATCTCCTCAAACTGCGGAAGAGTGGCCGCCTGATTCCAGGCACCGTCCGCGACCACAAACCCGATCACAGTGCCTCCCGCGCCCTTGCTTAGCAGCACCGTCACTCCGCGATCTTGCAGGTATCCTGCGGCTTTCAGTGCATTCCCCAGCGCCGTCGCATCGCTTGCCGTCGCTGTGCCGCTATATACCACCTGATCTTTCGTGCCAATCGTCACCGTATTCGGCGGGGTTGGCAGAGTCTGCGGTGCCGGCGGTTGTGTCTCCGCATGCTTCTGCTGCTGCTCCGCTTGCGTAATGTACTTCTGGAGTTGTCCGGTGTAGTAGAGATAAGCGACAAACCCACCGCCAAGAACCAGCACTGTCAGGAGGGATACCCAAACTGCGCGCCACATTGAGAAGAGCTGCCCACCCCACGCCACGTGTGTTTTGATTGCATCACCCTGCAGTTGGTTTGCAGCAAACCAGGTAATCGCAAAGAGCACGAGGGTCGCAATCAGGGGGTTTTTCGTCGAAGTCAATCCAATATACATCTCGGCCACAGACGCCGCCGCTCCCAGCAGGAGCGCGAGAAACCCATTGCCGCCTTGGCCCAGCTTGCGGTAATTCGAAGCCATGAGAACGGTCCCGGCGAGCGGGCTGCCTAAAAAGGCTGCCATGGCCACGGCCCTGACGTCGTACAAGCGATAGGCAGGCGGCGTGTATTGCGGATACTGGGGGATCTGCGGGTAGCCACCCACCTGGGGATAATTCGTTGACATTGGTTCCTCGTTCTGGCGAAGTAGTGGTGCTGAAAGACTAATGCTTCTGCGCAACCGCGCGCCAGATAATTTGCCTCAGTCGTTGTGAATAATGGCCGATCTCAGTTAGAGATGCCCGCCGTTACTTGTGCCCAGTCACATGTGCCGAGTTACAGATGATTAATCAACGACGCTATGCACGCTGCCCCGAATCCATTGTCAATGTTGACAACCGACACATTCGGCGCGCAGGTGTTCAACATTCCCAGCAGTGCGGCAATGCCACCCAGCGAAGCGCCATAACCCACGCTCGTGGGAACAGCGATCACGGGCGCATTCACCAGCCCGCCAACCACCGTCGGCAGTGCGCCCTCCATGCCTGCGCAAACGACCAATACGCGCGCCGATTGCAGCATCTTTTGCTGCGCCAGCAGCCGATGAATTCCGGCCACGCCCACATCAGCGACTAGCTCCACCGTGTTGCCCATCAATCGCGCCGTCACTGCGGCCTCTTCGGCCACCGGCAGGTCGCTCGTTCCCGCGCAAATCACTCCCACAATTCCTTTGCCCGCCGGAGGCTCCGATTGCGTGAGAGTAATCGCTCGCGCCGCTTCGTTAAACTCCGCCCGCGGTTCCGCTTCCCGCACCGCCTCATATACCTCTCGAGAAGCGCGCGTGGCCAGAACATTTCCTCCAGCCTTGGCCATACGCGCAAAAATCGTCGCCACCTGCGCCGGCGTCTTGCTCTCCGCAAAGATCACCTCCGGCATTCCCGTGCGCAGTGCGCGATGATGATCCAGCTTTGCGAAGCCCAGATCCTCGAACGGCAAATTGCGCAGCCGCTCCAGCGCAGTGGCCACGCTCGTCGATCCCGCGCTTACCTCGCTAAGCAAAGCCTCAATCTGCGTGCGATCCATCAGCGCCTCTTCTCCGGCGCGATCGTCTTCGCCGCCCGATCCGTCTCCGCATACGCCCGCATCGCCTCCTGCATCACCTGCTTCAGCGGAATCCCATGCTCGTGCGCGATGTTGCGGCACTCTTCATACTCCGGTGACGCATTTGCTATCTCGCCGGAGGGCCAGCGCGCAACTTTGATCCGCATCTTTCCCCATGCCGTCTCCGCCTCCACAAATTCACGCTCGAGCGCCACTTTGTTTTCCAGCCGCCAGCGTAGGCCGATCGTGGTCGTCTCGCGCAGCAGCAGATCGCGTAGCGTCGGCAGTAATTTAGGACTGGACAGCACCGTCATTTGCACGCCCGTGCGCCCCTTTTTCATCTGCACCGGCGCCCTGTAAACGTCCCACGCGCCCGCCTCCATCAGCAGCTCGCTCACATAAGCCAGCAGCTGCGGAGTCGCGTCGTCAATCACCGTCTCAATCACCGCAATTGACTCGGTGCCTTCCGAATCTTCTTCCGCCTCGCCCGCGACATCGGCCGCAGCTTCACCAATCAGCACCCGCAGAAGATTTGGCTCGCCCGGCGTATCGCGCCCTCCCGCACCGTATCCGCGCGCTTCTACGCGCATCGCCGGCAGCGTTTCGTAGCTCACGTCCAACATGCGCAGCACGGCAGCGCCAGTCGGCGTAACGCGCTCCATCGGCGCGCCCGCTGCGTACATCGGCGCATCGCCCAACAGCGCCAGAGTCGCCGGCGCCGGAACAGGCAGCGTCCCATGCGCGCACTTCACCGTGCCGCTTCCGACATTCAGCGGCGAAGCCATCCAGCGATCCACGCCCAGAGCCTCGCACCCCGCAGCCGAACACACAATGTCCACAATCGTGTCTACCGCGCCCACTTCATGAAAGTGAACGTTCTCAATCGGAATCATGTGAATCGCCGCTTCGGCTTCGCCAAGCAACTGGAAGGCGCGAGTCGCACGCTGCTTCACCGAATCTTTCAGCGGCGCGGCTTCAATGATCCCCAGAATCGTCGACAGTGATCGATGCTCGGCATGCCCATGTTCATGGTCGTGTCCATGGCTGTGCTCATGCGGCTCGTGCGCGTGATGCTCGTGCGGATCATGCTCGTGCGTGTGCACATGATCGCCGTGCGCGTGCTCATGCCCATGATCGTGGCCTTGTTCGTGGGGCTCGTGAGAATGTTCGTGTTCGTGTTCGGGCCTTGTTCCCTTGGTCCCTTGGTCCCTCGTTCTCTGCTCTTCCGTAATCACGTCCACCTTGATCGCCGCCAGGCTCCCGCGGCTCACCTTGCGCATCTCCAGGCGCGCGCCTACGTTCAGCGCCGCCGCTGTTTCAGCCAGCAACTCGAAAGGCACGCCAGCATCCACCAGCGCGCCAAGCATCATGTCGCCGCTGATCCCGGAAAAGCACTCAAGATAACCGATTCGCATCGCTCAGTGATTCTAAATTGCCGGACGCCCCGGACGGGAAAAGTCGGAGCGAGAAGGGAACTGGTAAGTGGGTTAGTCAGGCGGCGGTTTGAAAGGGCACGACTTTAGTCGTGCCACCTATCGCACCAAATAAATCTGGGCTTCAGCCCCCGAGGGAAGCTCTCCTCAAATCGGCGCACCAACGAACGCCTTACGCGCCCCGCCGCGCCAGCACTTCCGCCGGCAGCACGGCATTCATCGCCCCTGATCGGAATCCCTGGCAATCGAGCGTCACATACTTGAATCCCGCCTGCTTCAGCGCCGCCGTAATCGCGTCCATCATCTCCATCGTCAGCGCGCGCGGCAGCTCGTTGCGGGCAATCTCCACGCGGGCCAGCTCGCCATGGTGGCGCACCCGCAGTTCGCGAAAGCCCAACTGCCGCAGGCTTTCTTCGCCACGCTCAACTTGCTCCAAAACTTCCCGAGTCACGGTGCGGCCGTACTCCACGCGCGAGCTCAGGCACGGCGCAGCGGGCCTGTCCCACACTGGATACCCGGCCGCCTTGGCCAACTCACGCACCTCAAGTTTCGTCAGCCCTGCGTCAGCCAGCGGCGCCAGCACTGCATGTTGCTCGGCCGCGCGCTGCCCCGGACGAAAATCTCTGGTGTCGTCGACATTCATACCGTAGGCGATGTTTTTGAAATCGAGTTTCGCGCCCAATTTCTCCATCACGGCAAATAGCTCATCCTTGCAGTGGAAGCAGCGATTCGCATCGTTGCGCGCATACTCCTCACGATCCAGCTCCTCGGTGGCAACCACCTGCAAGGGCATTTCAATCGATTGCGCAAACGCCGCTGCCTGCTCCATGTCCCGCCGCGCCAGGGAAGGCGAATCCGCCAGCACCGCCAGCATTCGTTCGCCCAGCACGCGGTGAGCCGTCGCCGCCAAAAACGCCGAATCCACGCCTCCGGAATAGGCCACCATCAGGCTGCCCAATCCCTCCAGCCGTGCCTCAAGCGTTCGCAGCTTTTCCGCCGCGTCAGTTGCTCCAGGGTCCGCGGCGTTTCCCGCCTCGCTCCGTCGCTCCCTTGCTTCCTCGCTCCCTTGCTCCCTGCTCTTTGCGCTCGCCAACATGCCTCCGATTATAACGTCAGATAATTTCGCGGCCCTGCCGTGCGGTCCCGATCTGGCGGCCTGATTTCGCGGTCCAGCCCGGCGCCAAGATCTCGCACCACGCCCGGCTCAGCAAGCGAGGCCGCCTCGAAATGAAAAGCCTGCCGCCTCACCGTCAATTTGTTGCGGGAAGAACCCGCGATTCAGACCGAAACACATGAAATTCAGTAAACGAAATATCGTTGATCGAAGTGTGATATGGGGTCGGCGGCCGATCCTGCCTGTTGTATTCAAATGGATCGAAGTACTTTGCGATGGTCACGCCTCTGAGCGGGCAAATATATGAGATTCCGGCAATCTGCGCGGGCCCGAATTCAACCATGACTGAGGATTCGTCGACGAAACCATTGCCGCTCGTGTTCGCCACAATTGTGGTTCGCAAAACGCTTCCGCTCGCAGGATCAATTGCGATTTCGCCGTGATAGGCGGGATATTCAGGCCCTTGATCAGAGGCAAGCTGCACTCCAAATCGGGATTTATCGCTTGGCACTTCGTATCGAAAGATGGCCACAGGACCAGCCGAACCCTGCTCCCAGTGGTCCCACGTAATCTTGCTCCGGTACGCATCGCCCAGAACAATCGCCAGCATCGGCCCGAATTCTCCCGTCGATGTCAGATCGAACGATGCCCGGTTTGACTCCTGTTTCGTTTGGGCCGCGCTCCCGCCGGGCGAATCCTCCACCTCCATCCCTCCCCGGCTAGTCACGACCCGTGCGAGAGATCCCATCCAGAACAACTTCGCGTCTGGCAAGCCGTCCAAATTCGCCGCGCCCAACTCATGGTATGCGGCCCGTTTCGTATGCTTCGGCTGATTCAACTCCGTCATGTGGTACTGGGTTTCCATTTGCGCTTCTGTTGTCAGCTCGAATTCGGTGGTGCTGCGCAGCGCTGTAAAGTTCGGCATTCTTGAAACAGTCTTGCTGGCATATTCAATCGCCCGTTGAAGGATCTGCTTCGTGGTTGCACCGTCTGGCGGGGCAGCAGTGAGGATCTCCGTCTCGGGAGGGTTGAGAAACGCCGAGGCATCAACCACGGCAACCAGCGCCTCGCGAGCTTGACCGTCGGGAAATGCGGCCTCCCACTGTGCGACCCGGGCCGCGCTGGCGCGTTCTGTCAGCCTCACCCCCGCTATCTCTTGAGCAGCTTTTCCATCACTGAGCTGTCGATAGAAAGCAAGCATTCTGTCCAATTGGTCGACTGTCACGCTCGTGGTCGCCGCTGGCTTTGTTGGCGCCGGATTTTTCGCGAATGCGGCGTGCGCCAACGCTGCCATGAGCAGGGCGCTCATCCATCGCTTCACTCGGGGTTGCATAGCGTCGCCCTCAAGCCAGTCCCCCACCCATTGTCGACTCATTTATAACCCATTCACGACCCGTTGAGGCCCCATTATAGCGATTTGGAAAAGCGCCCCGCGCGCCCGCCGATCCATCTGTTCAGGTCCTCCAATGCGTAGCGCTATTGGCTCCGCCCTGGGCCCTGGAGATTCTCTCCGTTTGACGCCCCCGCCCGCGGGCAATAGCTTTGAAGAGAGCGAACAGTCGTCAATTCGGTTTCCCGCTTAGAGGGAGTTTGCATGCGGCATAGATCTTTCCCGGGCTTTTCGTCCGGCGTGTGGCTTTTTGCAATATTTCTGGCCTGGTCCGCGGCGTCCGCGCAGGATCTCAAAAGCTTTGAAAAGCGGACCACCGTCAAAGTGCTTCCCAACGGGCTCACGCTGGTCATTTGCGAGCGTCACGATGCGCCGGTCTTCAGTTATGCCACATTCGTTGACGCCGGCGACGTAAACGATCCCTCCGGCGAAAGCGGCCTGGCGCACATGTTCGAGCATCTCGCCTTCAAGGGCACAACCCAGATTGGCACCACTGATTATGCGGCGGAAAAAGTCGCCCTCCAGAGGGTGGAGCAGGCCAATGACGCCTATGAGGCCGAGTACCTCAAGCCTGTTGGGCGCGACGAAAAGAAACTCGCGGCCCTCCATCAGGCCTTTGTCGACGCGCAGTCCGCGGCCGAAAAATATGTCGTCCCCAACCAGTTCACTGAGGTTGCTGAAGCTAATGGCGCTCACGGTTTGAACGCGGAAACGGGGCTTGATGACACGCAGTATTTCTGGTCCATGCCGCAGAACCGCCTTGAGCTGTGGGCATGGCTGGAGTCGGGCCGTCTGGCCGATGTTGTCCCCCGCGAGTTTTACAAAGAGCGCGACGTCGTGATGGAAGAGCGCCGCATGCGTGTGGACTCCAACCCCATCGGCCGGCTCGAGGAACAGTTCTTTGCGACGGCTTACGTTGCGCACAATTACGGTCGCAGCGACATTGGCTGGCCCAGCGAGGTTAGCCAGATCAACGCCACTGAGGCCATGGCTTTTCACCAGAAATACTATGTCGGCGGCAACATCGTCGTCGCGGTTGTCGGCGATGTCGACCCCGCAACCGACCTTCCGATGTTGGAGAAGTATTTCAGCCGCGTACCTGCCGGCCCCAAGCCTGAAGACATGACGACCGTCGAGCCTGCGCAGTTTGCGGAGAAGTCCCTCGTCATCCGCGAGCAAACGCAGCCGATTTATTTAGAGGGTTATCACCGGCCCAGCTATCGAGACCTCGATGACGCCGTCTATGACGCGATCAGTGACATTCTGTCGAACGGGCGTGTATTGGTGGTCAGGCTGAATAGGGTGCCTTGATAATCAAGGCCGCCGCCCGCAGTCGTGCCATACAGGGTTCCATTGGCCCCCTGGATCAACCCGGCCACGGGATCCGCCCCATTGGTGCCATTGAACGCCACCAGGGTGGTCAAAACTCCGTTGGGGGTCAGCTTGAACACGGTGCCATGATAGTTGGTGCCACCGCCAGAGGTCGTGCCATACCAGTTGCCGTCCGAGCCCGACAGCAGCCCGGCAAAAGGATATCCCCCGTTCAAAAAATATTGAAACGACACCAC
>CAVXPR010000069.1:0-16065 GCA_963763585.1 uncultured Acidobacteriaceae bacterium
GGCCGCCGACGTGATGAACAAGATCACCCCCGCCGACATCTCCGATCCGCAGGAAGTGATTGCGCGCGCGGAAGCATTGAGCGCGGAGCTCGGAACCCCAATTGCTCCGGGATTCGAGGCGCTGGTGTTCAAAGCCTCCCGCGGCATCGAGGATATTTACGAGCTGACCTACATCCGCAAGGATGGCAGCCGGTTCCCGGCGGTCGTATCGGTGACTGCCCTGCGCAATGCTCAGGAAGCAATCATCGGCTATCTGCTGATCGGAACGGACAATACAGCGCGCAAGCAGGCGGAAGAAAAGCTGCTCAATGCAGGAGCGCTACAGAAAGCCATTTTCAACAGCGCCAACTTCTCAAGTATCGCGACGGACGCGAAGGGCGTCATTCAGATCTTTAACGTAGGCGCGGAGCGCATGCTTGGCTATGCGGCCGCCGACGTGATGAACAAGATCACCCCCGCCGACATCTCCGATCCGCAGGAAGTGATTGCGCGCGCGGCAGCGCTGAGCGCGGAGCTCGGAACCCATATCGCTCCGGGCTTCGACGCCCTGGTGTTCAAGGCCTACCGCGGCATTGAAGACATTTACGAGCTGACTTACATCCGCAAGGATGGCAGCCGGTTCCCGGCGGTTGTGTCGGTGACTGCCTTGCGTGACGCCCATGAAGCAATCATCGGCTATCTGCTGATCGGCACAGACAATACCGCGCGCAAGCAGGCCGAAGAGGAACTGGTAAAGGCCGGGGCGCTGCAAAGCGCGATCTTCAACAGCGCCAATTTCTCGAGTATCGCTACTGATGCAAATGGCGTGATTCAGATCTTTAACGTAGGCGCCGAGCGCATGCTTGGCTATGCGGCCGCCGACGTGATGAACAAGATCACCCCCGCCGACATCTCCGACCCTCAGGAAGTAATTGCGCGCGCGAAAGCACTCAGCGCGGAGCTTGGAACTCCGATTGCTCCGGGCTTTGAAGCCCTGGTGTTCAAGGCCTCCCGCGGCATCGAGGATATTTACGAGCTGACCTACATCCGCAAGGATGGCAGCCGGTTCCCGGCGGTCGTATCGGTAACCGCCCTGCGTGACGCTCAGGACGCGGTGATCGGATATCTGCTGATTGGCACTGATAATACTGCTCGCTGGCAGATTGAAGAGAAAAGGAAAAGGGCGGAAGAAGCGCGACAGGCTAGCGAGGAGGCACTCCGCAAAAGCGAAGACTTCCTGGACCGCACGGGACGACTAGCGGGTGTGGGAGGTTGGGAGCTCGATGCCCTGACTAGCACGATCAACTGGTCCGCGGAGACGGCCCGGCTTTTTGGCTCTGTTCCTGGATTCCGGCCGTCGCTTGAAGAGGGGATAGACTTTTACGCGCCCGAGGCCAGGCCAATCGTGCGCGCGGCTTTTGAAAAATCCCTGATAGACGGCCAGCCCTGGGAACTGGAAGTACCCATTACACGCGCCGACGGCGCGAAGATTTGGGCTCGGGTAGTTGCTACGCCAGAGCTGACGGATGGCAAGATTGTGCGGGTCGTCGGCGCCATTCAAGACGTAACTGCCCGAGTGGTCGCCGAGCAACGCGCTCTAAATGAAGCAAACTCACGCGCGACACTCGCGACAGAAAGCGGCGGCATCGGTATATGGGAGTGGGATGTTCTAAGCGGAACCCTGGGCTGGAACTCCTGGATGTACCGGCTCTACGGAGTGAATCCACAAGACTCCATGGCGGAGAACTACGAGTTGTGGAGAAACCAACTACATCCAGACGACCTTGAGGCCGCTGAGCAAGCACTGCGGAACTGCGCGGCCGGCATCGCCCCTTTGAACACATCGTTCCGAATTGTCTGGGAGGATGGCAGCATACATCATCTGCGCGCGACGGGACAGGTGACCGATTTTGACTCCGGTCGCGCCATTCGAGTGGTTGGCGCCAATTGGGATGTGACTGACCTGATCCAGGCAGAGGAAAAATCACGGCAGGCAATGAAGGCCGCCGAAGAATCGAACCGCATCAAATCCGACTTCCTCGCCAACATGAGCCACGAGATTCGGACGCCGATGAACGCGATCATGGGCATGACGCGCCTGGCGCTGCGCAAGAATCCGGATACGGTTCAACTCAACTATCTGAAGAAGATCGACAATGCGGCTCAGTCACTGCTGAGCATCATCAACGACATTCTTGATTACTCGAAGATTGAAGCGGGCAAGATGGAGCTGGAGAAGATTGGGTTCTCGCTCGACGAGGTGCTCAACAATCTGGACGACATTGTCCGCCAAAAGGCTGAGCAGAAGGGTATCGAGATTGTATTCTCGATGGCCGCCGATATTCCCCGCTCGCTGCAAGGTGACCCGCTCCGGCTTGGTCAGATTCTGATCAATCTGGTCAATAACGCCATCAAATTCACCGAGAAGGGCCGGGTGATCATTGAAGTAAAAGCCGAAGAGAGCGCCGGGGATACCAGGAAGCTCCGATTCCTGGTAAGCGATACCGGGATAGGCATGAGTCCCGAACAGGTATCGAATCTGTTTAAGTCATTCAACCAGGCAGATACGTCGATCACTCGCAAGTATGGCGGAACTGGATTGGGGCTGGCCATCACCAAGCAGCTTTGCGAGTTGATGCAGGGAAGCCTCGAGGTGGAGAGCCGGCCCGGCGAGGGCAGCACATTCGTTTTCACGGCCACCTTCGGCATGGCTACCGGCGGCTTGCCGTTGCAGGGTGCTGCGCGGCGGCGCGATTTGCTGAAGAAGTCCGCCCTGGTTGTCGATGACAACGAAAATGCGCGCGATGTGCTGATCGAAATGCTGGGCTCTAATGGCTTGGCCGCTACAGCCGTCTCATCGGGAGAAGAGGCGATCGCTGCGATTAAATCTGCGTCGGACGGCGGGAAACCATTCGACCTTGTCCTTATGGACTGGCGGATGCCGGGCTTAGATGGAGTTGAAGCTGCAAGAGTGATCAAAGCTCAGACATCCATATCGCGAATCCCGGCCATTATGATGGTCTCGGCATTTGATCGCGAAAGGGCAATGAACGGGGTTGCCGACCATGAAATTGATGGTTTCCTCATGAAGCCGGTAAACGAGTCTCTGCTTATCGACTCTATCGCTACCATCTTCGGTGTCAAACCAGATTATCCGGAGCCTGATTCGTGGTCTGCTGCGGGAGGATTTCCGGTCGAACTGGTCGGACGTCGAGTGCTGCTGGTAGAGGATAACGATGTAAATCGCGATCTTGCCAGCGAATTGCTGAGCGACTTGGGAATCCAGGTCACCATTGCGGTTAACGGACGCGAAGGAGTAGATCGCGTAGTCGCGGAGCCGTTCGACCTGGTTCTGATGGATATCCAGATGCCGGTTATGGATGGATTGACGGCGACAAGGCTGATTCGCGCCGATGAGCCGCTTCGGCAAACTTCCCATCCTGGCTATGACTGCCCACGCCATGAGCGGCGATCGAGAAAGAAGCCTGAATGCGGGGATGAACGACCACATCACCAAACCGATCGATCCCAATCGGCTACAGGCTGCGCTGATTCGGTGGATGCCGGAGAAGCCCGGGGAGCGGCCAGAGCCCGTAACAGCGCACGCGAAGCCCGTGCCGACTGAGGAAGGATTGCCTCACCAACTCCCTCCTTTTGACATTCAAGCGGCGTTGCTGCGAACCAACGGCAAACCTGTGCTGCTGCGCAAGCTGATGCTCGGATTTCGCGATCAATACGCAGATGCAATCTCCAATCTCGTGGAGCAAGTCGCTGCCAACAGAAACGCAGATGCCGAAAGACTGGCTCACTCACTCAAGAGTGTCGCCGCGATGTTGGAAGCCAAGGATCTGGCCGAAGCGGCATCGTCGCTCGAGCACGCTTTCCGCTCGGGAAAAACAGCAGACACTGACTCCGCAATCCTGGCTTCGTTGATTGCAACTTTGGAGAGGGAGCTCGATCCGGCAATCGCCGCAGTCAATTCGCTGGATGGGAAGATGGCGACGCTCTCGGTTTGATTTGTATTGCGGCGGGACAATTGCGCGGCGGCCTGAATGCTATGAACTGCGATGAAGGGACATCAGACCGCGGCTTCAGTTTCCGCCGTCATGCTTCACCAAATCTCCAACTGAAACGAACTTAAATCCTCGTTCGCGCAAACCGGTGACGATGGTTGGGAGCGCTTGTGCGGTAAAGATGCCGCCATTATTCACGTGCATGATGATGAGGCTTCCGTTGCGCGTTAGAATGCTGACTCTGCGCTCAAGCACTTCGGCAGTGTTGCGCGGGTTGGGATCTCCAGACACCACATCCCACATCACCGTGAGAACGCCGAGACTCTTTGCGACTTTGACGAGCTTCGGAGGGCAATCGCCATAAGGAGGCCGAAAGAACGGCTTTGGGTTAGCGCCCAATCGCACGAGAGTTGACCGAGTGAGTTCGATTTCAGAAGCGATAACGTCCTCTGTCAATTCACTGGATTTCCAGTGATGGTATCCGTGAAGTCCGATCTGAAAATATGGAACCTCGGCAAGTTGCTTAAGGCCGTCCTGGCAGTTCACCGCCCATAAGCCGGATACGAAAAATGTGGCCGGAATTTGCTCGCGCTGAAGATAGTTCACAATCTCGGTGTTGAATTCCGGGCGCTCCTTGCGCGGGCAGGCGTCGAACGTCAATGCGATTTCAGGCCGTGTGCGGCTGCCGTGATACAGAATATCCACTGGAAATGGATAGGTTTGAATTGCGTTGGCTCCGCCGGATGAAAGGGGCGCGGTTGCCGCGCGCGCAACTCGAGCGGTGCTTAAGCCGATGGTTCGGCCAAGTGCAATTGTGCCGGCGAGCTGAAGTAGTTTTCGTCTGTCCACCGTACTCGTTCTCGAGTCTTTGCTTATTTATTTTCCATACGGATCACGCGCGCGGGTTCTGGCGACTGTCTATCTCATTGCCCGCACTTTGCTGATTGTAGACGTATGGCATGAGGAGTCCGCCTGCGCTAAAGCTGCCAGCCTACGCTAAGGCTCCGGCGAGCCGAGCCGGCGCGACAACCTTCGCCCATGAGCCCTGACCGAAGGCTCATGGGCGAAGGTTGGTGGAGGCGGCGGGAGTCGAACCCGCGTCCGAAATCGCTGTCAGCCGGGAGAGTCCATGCTGTGTCCGATTCGATTGGATTCGCTCACGGCGCTTAAGAACGGACAAGATGCGACGAGAACTAGTCCGATGATCTCGCGCAAAACGACACGGACCGAGCCGTTAGCGCCAGCCTACTGAATGACGTCCGCTCACAGCCCATAGGCGAAGCCGTGGAAGACGGCAGCTTAGTTAATTAAGCTGCAAGTGCCAGATTATCGTTGGCAACTTTAGTTTTGCAGGCGATTACGGGTGCCCACACCCCGACATGCCTCCCATGCCGCATTCGATCCCGTCGAAACCGTGACGCCCCCACAATTTGCGGCCGTTCCTTTGATGATGCAGAAACGCCGCTGGGTGCACACAGAGCCGATTGGCTCGTGCTGCAAGTTCTATTTTACGCCGATTTGCTTTCTGGCGTCGTGGTGCGGGTGATAGCGTTCAAAGATGCTGTCAAAGACGGCAATTGAAAGAGGATGCAATGGTTAAGCAAGTGGTTCGACTGACGGTTAGCCTGGTGGTGAATGATGGACAACTGGATGCGTTCAAGAGCATTGCGCAGAGCATGACCGCGGTGAGCAAGGCGGAGCCCGGCACGCTGGGATTTGAGTGGTTCTCAAGCGCCGACGGAATGCAGTTCAAGCTGGTTGAGAACTACGTCGACGCGAGCGCCCTGGAGGCGCACTTTATGGGAGCCTCTGTGCAGGAGTGGGTGCCCAAGCTTGCGGCGCTTTGCAAAGTGACCGGGTTCGAGATCTATGGCGAACCAAGCGCTAAGGTAGCGGAAATGGCCGCCGGATTTGGGGCAGTCGTTTACAAGTACTGGACCGGAATCGACCGCTAGATTTTGATGTTGGCGGAGCTTTGCGAACTTGCGCGAGGCTCCTGAAACTCAACTGCTATCCGTCGACCTTGTTGCTTGGCGGGCCTACTGCTTGTCGAGCCTACTGCTTTTCAAGATCGATGGATTCGTAGTCGTGACTGGCGATGCCGGCGCGAATCTGCGCGGGCGTCCATCCGGCCTTGGTTTTGTAATACGCGTAAAAGCCTTCCTTGGCGCAGGTGGAGCATTCGGCGGCGTGCAAATTTTCATAGCAACTGTGCAGGCTGGTGTGGCCGAGCGCGCGATCGCAGCGGCAGTTGCAGGGCAGCTGATAGATGACGCCGGGGACCTGTGCGGCCAACTGATAGGCGCGAACTTGCCAATGGTATTGGAAGTTCGTGCCGGTCAAATCTGCTCCGTGAAGAATCGCCGGCAATGAATGAATACTGAGCGGCGCGGATGGATGGTAGGCGGGAACGTCTTCCGCGGGATCCGAAAACTGCGCGTAGCTGGCCGCAGTGAGCGCGAAGATTGCCAGGGACCAGGTCCAGCGGCTTTTGAAGATGTGCGTCATCAGAGTGCCTCGGGACAATTTTACGACGGGCCTGAATGCCGGTGCAGTGTGACGAACCTGAATGCCCAGGGACCAGGGTGCAAACCGAAAATAAAGCCACCCCCCTCCCCCCCGGTATGACATACCTCCATATTTGATAACAAAGGATTTATGAGGCGGCCTTATACCTTTTCCATACCTCCCGCATACCTTTCCATACCTCGATATTTGAGAACAAGGCAGTTACAGCCAAAGGTGTCTGAAAATCCGGGAGATCCTGCCAGAAGGCACCGAGAACAAATCGCCGCCTTCTGCCGTGGCCGCACCGAACTTGCACTTGGAGACGCTGATCTGAGGATAGCGAAATGCGCGAATTGATCGGCAAAGTTGGCGTTTTTATTTGGGTCGCGTTTTCAGCGGGTTGCGGGGATTGTTGCGGGGCGGGGGCTTGACCGAGGGACAGGGACCGGAGAAGCAGGGAACAAGCCACCCCAGCGACGAGGACCCGTCGCCGGGGACCCCGGCAGGGAACAAGGGAACGAGGGAACGAGAAAGCAGGGACTAAGGGACTGGGGACTGAGGGACTGAGGGACTAGGGACTAGAACGACGGAGGGCTAGCCGAGTTTATGTGGGCACAAAAAAAGGCGGCACGAACGGTCTAGCTGTTCGTGCCGGGAGGCCAGTGACGCAAATTACTTCCGGCGAGGAGGGATGATTCAGATACCCCCTCAACCGGAATAAATACACCTTAGCATAGATCGTGGTGAATGCAAATACAAAATTCAAAATTTATTTGCGAGTCGCAAAGTAAACCTTCTGGCGGAGCGCGCATCTAATGGCGGCTGAAAACCACGCCTTTCGGCGGAGATTTTGAGGGGCGAAGTGTCGGTTCCCAGCGGCCTTTCCGGACGCAGAAAGATGAGAACATCTTTAGAATAAGTTACTTTTGGTGACTGTGACGCTGGTTCCTTCGAGTCGAGGCGGCCGGCGAGGTGGAAACTGTTCCCTGCCCAGGCTCCGGGTTGACTCAGCCGAAGAAGCCTGTGGGTCCGGAAGTTGGCGCAGATCGTACCGCAAAGCGGTAAAATCGGATGAAAATCCCAAATTCGGGATCGATTTTGTATTGGCCGGAGAAGGGGGTAGCGTCTGAAAGGCGCAAAGATGGTTATTTTATGGCCACAGCACCGGCCGTTTGAAGTCTGAATGTGCCAGTAGCTCCGGAGCGAGTCTGACATTTGGCGGCTCAATCAGAACCGTCTGGAGTCCTGCTCTTCGCCCGTATTTAAGTGCAGGTACGCAGTCTGTATCGTTTGAGACAAGGATAATTCTCTCCACCGCTCGGTTGGTTGCATATGCAGCAATATCCAAACCGATACGCATATCCACGCCTTTCTGCTCAAAATCAGGATTAAAGTCGGCGTCCGTCAGAGGTGTGCCCGGACTTGCCGTAACGGGTGTCTTTTTGGGTTTATACCCTCGAAATTTAAGTACACCTCGTCGGACGGCGAAGAGGTTCTTTCGCGAGAGTTCATGTAGCCAAGCGTCACTTGCAGTGAAGGTAAAAGGAGTTCCAGAGACGGGGAGTTTAACTGTTCCCGTAAATAAAGCGCAATCATAGTAGAGAACCCGAAACAGTTGTTCGTCGGTTCCTTGGCACTTCAGGGCGAATTTCTCAATGAAATCTGGGTCGTAATGTTTGCGAGCTTTCTTCGCTTCTACTCGGAGAAACCCGCCGTCGATTAAAACGATAGCTCTAGCGTCACTCAATTGACCCCCAAAATGGGTAGGCCCCCTTTCGGGGGCCGGTATAGTGCTCGCCTACGAGCCTAGCGGATGATTTAAGTGTATACGCTCAGCCTGCCAAACGAGTCAAGGTAACATTTTTCTAAGTGACACTTAAGATGTAAAGCAACAACCGCCTGCTTTTCCAATGTCATTCGCCAATTTTGGGTTCCATGCCATCGAGCGTCGCTGAGTTCCGCTCCTTGAAAGGTCTAACCGCTGACTACAGCCCCCTTGTGGATGTACACGGTTTGCTTGCGGATCTCATTGAGCGTTGCCATGAGGTTCTATGCCCTGCCCTCGGATCTCTTGAACCCGGATGAGGTTCCTGCGGCTGCGGAGCCAGGGCCCAAAGGCGGGACCGTAGCGGCGAAAAAGGGTAGCGCGTAGTTCCGTGAACTGGCTGCGATCTGAATAGTGCGTTGATGCTGAACCGGCTCCCGGATTGCCACAATTTTGGCTATGCAATTGGCTCTACCAGTTCAGGGCGGTTGTTGCGCACGTTTCCTACATCTGCGCTGACCCGCCAGGCTTTCATTTCATCGGCTGGGAGTGGTCTTAAGAGGTCGACAGGAGGTGGGAAGGCTCGCTTGGTTGCAGCCATCGCTCATAGTCGGATGGTTTGAGAATCACCGGCAGCCGGTTGTGAATCCGTTCCGTCAGTTTATTCAGGGTACGGGAGTGCCGGTCGCGTTGGTGCGGACGTAGGTTGTGGAGCCACCGTTCGAGGTGGCGACAAACTGGGTAGTGCTCACGAACCGGATGCTGTTGGTGACCACGACGCCCATCTGCGCTGGCGGCTGGGCCGGGGTGCAATAGCCGCCAACGCAAGTCTGCTTGGGCAGGAAATCTGACCACTTGTAGCTGAGCGTGCCCTGCGCTGAGTTGAACTGGTAGGTGCCCATGAGCGTGAAGCTCATTCCCATATGATTCTGGGTGGTTGACTGGATGTTGCCGTTGGGCATGAAGGTGGTGGTGATCATCAGCCCGGAGGGCAGGTTCCAGTTGACGGTGGCGGACCAGGTGCCGACGAGAGCCTGTGAGGACGGGGCCGCAGAAGAAGACGGGGCGGGAGAAGTAGACGGGGCTGGGAAGGGCTGCGACTGCGATGGAAGCTCGGCCGGCGGACAGGAGATGAGGGCCAGCGCGCCGAGCAGCGGAATCAGGTTGCGGGCCATATCGCCCTCCGAAGCGGCAGAATTCCGGTTTCAACTTTAGCAGATTTTGGGTTTCGGGCAAGTTTTGGCGGTGGGGCAGTTTGAAATAACCTTCCCTCAGGGGCTAAAGCCCGCCCTCGTTCATTTCGCTGCTATTTTGGCCCGGCTAAAGCCGTGCCCTAGTTACAAAGCCGTTTGCTTTTGCAGCACGACTGAAGCCGTGCCCCTTCAAAGCACGTCTGAGTTGGCCCACTTCCGGAATCGCGGCGGACGGCTGCTCGCTATGGGGCGAGATTTTGGGCTTTGGTGGCGAGGTCGAAGTCCTTCTCTGTGAGGCCGCCTGCGTCGTGGGTGATGAGGGCGAGGCGGACGCGGTTGTAGCGGATGTCGATGTCGGGGTGGTGGCCGGCGACCTCGGCGAGCTTGCCGATGAGATTGACGAACTCGAGAGCGGCGACGAAGTCTTTGAACTGGAAAGTGCGGACGAGCACGCCGGATTCAATTTGCCAGCCGGGCAGTTGGGTGAGGCGGGATTGAGCGGCGTCGGGAGAAAGGAGGGGCATGGGGTTCGACCTCAGTGCTTAGTGTGGAGTGGGTGGTGGTTGGTGGTCAATCTCCGGGCCTAAAGGCCGGGATCATTTCTGGCTGCTGATTCAGGGGCCTGAAGGCCCCTGCTCCCTCCGCGTGTGGTTCCGTCGCTTCGCCGGGGGATTCGATGATGCAGGTCCTTCGACTCCCTCCGCCAAAGCGGACTTCGCGGAAACTCGATAATGCAGGTCCTTCGACTCCCGTCGTCCGGCGCGGCGGACTCCGGTCGCTCAGGATGACTGCCAGGAAATGGGAGGGTGCGATCCCACCCTAACGCAAAGTGCGCGTTAAGGATGGGGCAACCATTCCTTTGTGTTGGGCAAAGGTCGCGAAAAGCAAATGCGGGTCCTTCGACTCCCGTCGTCCGGCGCGGCGGACTTCGGTCGCTCAGGATGACTGCCAGGAAATGGGATGGTGCGATCCCGCCCTAACGCAAAGTGCGCGTTAAGGATGGGGCAACCATTCCTTTGTGTTGGGCGAATGTTGCGAAAAGCAAATGCGGGTCCTTCGACTCCCGTCGTCCGCCGCGGCGGACTCCGGTCGCTCAGGATGACTGCCAGGAAATGGGAGGGTGCGATCCCACCCTAAACGCAAAGTGCGCGTTAAGGATGGGGCAACCCGCATTGATGCTTAGGCGCGCTGAATCCAAAACTGCGCGCTGAATTCAAAACTGATTGATGACGGAGATTTACGAGGCGGCCTGGGTGCGGGCCAGTTCGAAGGTGGAGAAGCGCATGTGCTGGCCGCTGATTTCTGAACGCAGCTCCTGCCAAAGCTCGTTGGGAATCTTCAAGAAGACCTCGACGACGGCGGGATCGAATTGCGTGCCCGAGCAGCGGAGGATTTCTTCGCGAGCGTTGTCGAAGCCGCGGGCTTTGCGATAGGGGCGGTCGCTGGTGATGGCGTCGAGCGTGTCGGCCACGGCAAAGATGCGCGCGCCGATGGGGATTTCGCGGCCGGCGAGGCGATTGGGATAGCCGTTGCCGTCGTAGTGCTCCTGATGGCAGAAGACGATTTCGGCAGCGCCGGCGAGGAATGGAATTTTGCGCAGCATGTTGTAGCCGCGCGCGCAGTGCTCGCGCATCAGGGCCTGCTCGTCGTCGGTGAGTTTGCCGGGCTTGCGCAGGATGTCGTCAGGGATGGCCATCTTGCCGATGTCGTGGAGGAATGCGCCGCGCGCGATGATCTTGATTTCTTCAGGCGGAATGCCCATGGCGCGAGCGAGCGCGATGGCGTAGGCGGTGACGCGCTTGGAGTGGCCTTCGGTTTCAGAATCCTTCAAGTCGAGGGCGTCGCCGAGAGCTTCGAGCGTGACGTCGTAGGAGTGCTCGAGATCTTCCATGGCGTGGCGCAGCATTTCGGTGCGGGCGCGAACCATTTCTTCAAGACTCTGGTGATAGTTCTGAGTTTCTTCAAGCGCCTGGCGATGACTGAGGGCGCGCTCAACGGTGTTCAACAACTGCTCGCGCTCAAAAGGCTTGAGGAGGTAGTCGTAGGCTCCGCGGCGCATGGAGTCAATGGCGACGCTGATGTCGTGAACTGCGGTGACCATGACGACGGGAAGATTGGGCTGAAGGGCGTGGATGCGCTCAAGGAGAGCGATGCCGTTGACGTCGTTCATCACGATGTCAGTAAGCACCAGATTGAAGGTGTTCAACTCCAGGGCGTCGAGAGCGTAGCGGCCGTCGGCGGCCTGCTCGACGGTGTATCCCTGGCGCTCAAGAGCGGCGGCAATCATGGTGCGGACGGGGGCTTCGTCGTCGACGACGAGAACACGCGCGGGTTTGCGCGCACGCATGTCGCCTTCGTTTCGCGGGCTCATCGCAGTGCCCATCGCCTTCACGTCTGCCAAACTTAAAGCCAAAACTGCGGCCTCCGTCTATTGTTAACTGCGCGGCCCCTAAAACCTGTTAATTCTCGATCGCCTGCCCGGGGTGCATGCCCGGAGCGACTGCTTCGAGCGCCCGCCTTACTTGTCGGCGCCGATTGCACGCATTGTTAAAACTGCGCGGAACCGATCAAATTTGAAACTTACAAAATTGCAAACAACGAGCTTGAACTACATGAGGCCTGGTCAGCGCGCCAGCCAAGCCATAAAGTTTGGACGCCGGCGGAGACTGAAAGCTCCAGAAAATTAACGAGATACCGTCCAGGCTCCTCGACCGCCGCCGCACAGGAGAAGGCGGAGGGAGAGAAGTCTTTTCGTGAGAGTAGCATCCAGCCTACCCGCCCTCAATCACCCGAACGTGGCACCGTGTTATGACGAACCTGTAGTATCAATGGCTTCGACGAGGGCTTGGGCGGGGCTGGAAGATCAGGGCTTTTTCGCCTCGCGTTTGGCGCGGCGGGTTTTTGCCCAGCCCTCGATGTTGGCCTGTTTGGCGCGGCCGACGGCGAGGGCGTCGGCGGGGACATCTTTGGTGATGCATGAGCCTGCTCCAATGTAGGCACCATCGCCGACGGTGACCGGTGCGACGAGCGTGGAGTCGCTGCCTACAAATGCGCCTTTGCCGATGCGCGTGACGTGCTTGTTGACGCCATCGTAGTTGCAGGTGATGGTTCCCGCACCGATGTTGGCGGCATCGCCGATTTCAGCATCGCCGAGGTAGGTGAGGTGGTTGGCTTTGGCGCCCTTGCCGAGGCGCGACTTTTTCATTTCGACGAAGTTGCCGACGTGCGCGTTTTCACCGACTTCGTTGCCGGGACGCAGATGAGTGAACGGCCCGATTCGCGCGCCATCGGCGATGACGGAATCTTCAAGGACGCAGCTTTGAAGAATCTGAACGCCATCGCCGAGCATGCAGTTTTCAATAACGGAGAAAGAACGGACGCGGCAGCCGACGCCGACGCGCGTGCGGCCGAGCAACTGGGTAAACGGCTCGAGGAGAGTGCCAGCGGCGACTTCAACTTCGGGATCGATGACGCAGGTTTCGGGACGATAGATGGTGACTCCGGCGGCCATGAGGCGCGCGACCGCGGATTGCTGGCGCGCGGTGAGTTGCTTGGCCTGATCGGCAGTGGCTGAAGATGATTCATTCGCCGATTGGTTTAGGTTTGCCGTCATTTCACTTTCTCCATGTCACTTTCCTGGGCGTCTTACGCTGCTCCGATTAGAGGCGAATGGTCGAGACCTGCGTCGAGTTTGAGCGAGCGGGCTATTGCTGGGCCGCGCCGCCCGCTGCCGGCGCGCCGGGTGGCGGCGGGATTGTGATGTCGATTGGCTGCGGCGCACCCATACCGAGAGCGTCGAGTCCGGGTTTGATTTCGGGCCCATTGCCCACCACTAATACCGCGAGCTTTTCAGGGTGGATGTACTTTTTGGCCGCGGCGGTGAGATCTGCGAGCGTAACTTTCTCGAGAGCTGCGTGGTAAGTCTCAAGATAGTCGGCCGGATAGCCGTAGAACTCAAGCTTCTCGCTTTCGTCGAGGATTTTGTCTTTGGTGTCGTAGTCGAAGAGGAATGAGTTAACGATGTCGTCCTTGGCGCGCTGCAATTCGTCCGCGGTAAACGGCTTGGTGTTCAGGCCGGCGATCTCGGCTTGAGCCGCCTTGGTTGCATCGACGGTCGAGACGCTTTTTGTGAGGACTTCGACGCGGAACGATCCCGGATGGTCGTAGGGCAATGAGAACCCGCCGCCGACGGCGTAGGCCAGCCCGAGTTGGGTGCGGACCTTTTGAAAGAGCCGGCTGCCAAAGCCGCCGCCGAGAATTTCATTCATTACATCGAGCGTAGGAACATTGGGATCGTGGCGATCGACGCCGAGGGCGACGATCTGCACGTTGGACTGATTTACATCTTCCTTATCGATGAAGTAGACGCCGGGTTTGGGATCGGTGAATTGATCGTGGCGGGCCGGCTCCGGAGTGACGGCAGGGAGACTTTCAAAAGCCGCGCGCACCTTGGCTTCCATGGCCACGGGATCGAAGTCGCCGTAGATGCCGACGATCAGCTTACCCTTGAGCGTGCGATCGTGCCAAGCCTGGAGATCGGCCAGGGTGACTGCGCCGATGGTGGAAAGTTCCGGCTGGCGCGTGTAGGGGCTGTTGACGCCGTAGACCAGCTTGGCTGACTCGCGGCCGGCGATGCCGTCTTCATCGTCGTTGCGGCGAACGATTCCCGTGGCCTCCTGCTGCTGCGCCAGCTCAAGCTTCTCCGCGTCGAATTTGGGATGGAAGAGCAGGTCGATAGCGAGCGAAAAGACCTGATCGGAATCGCCTTTGAGTGAATCCCATGAGAGCGCGGTGGAATCATCGTCGCCCGCTGTTTCAATATGCGCGGCTTTGGATTCGAGCAGATCGTCCATGGCGTCGCCGTCCATGTGTCGCGGTACCGCTGGTGCGCCAGGCCTGCGAGTAGAGGCCGACGAGTCCGGCTTTGGACGGGATCTTCATCGCGCGAGCCACCGTGAATGAGCACCGAGCCATAGATGAACGGCAACTCGTGATCTTCCTGCAGGAAGACTACGATGCCATTCTTAAGCTCGATGCGCTTGGGCTGCTGCGGATGGAAGGCGTGGAGCGCTGGAATGGGAATCTGTTCCCAGGGCTTGGATTGCTGGGATGAGGAGAGCACGCCGGAAATCACGAACAATAATGCGACGGCAGCGATGCGGGACGCGATCATTTGCGCTATCCCCGGTCTCAGAATCGAGACCGGGGGCACCCATTCCTTGGTTTTATTGAAATTTTTCGTTGCGACTTGGGGCACCCTGTTTTGTGTTTGATTGAAACTCTTCATTGCGCGCCTCCATTTTGTTTCGCTGCTCCTGCTGGAGGCTCGGTGTCGATTTCCGCGCTGGTGCGATTGGAGGCAACAAAAACCTGGTTCGCAACGCGGCGAATGTCAGCCTTGGTGACTTTGTCGACCTGATCGAGCTGCAGAAATAACTCGCGCCAGTCGCCGTAACGCGTCTGGTACTCGGCGAGCGAGGTGGCGAGGCCCTGGTTGTCATCGAGGCTGCGCAGGAGCTCGGCGCGAGTGCGGGTCTTGTACATTTGAAGCTCCGCATCGGTGACGTCGGCAGTTTTCAGCTTTTCAATCTCCTTGTGAATTGCGTCGCGCATCTCTGCCGGTGTGTGGCCGGGGAGCGGAACTGCGCCAAACATGAACAGGCTAGGGTATTTTTCGCCGGGTATCGGGCTGTTCGCCAACGGCCTCCGCGGCGATCTGTTGCTGCTCAACGAGACTGCGGTAGAGCCGCGATACACGCCCGTTCGACATGATGTCACTGATCGCGTCATAGACGGCGTCATCGGGGTCGCGATAGCTGGGCCGGTGATAACCCTCTAAATAAATCGGCTGCGTTTGCTCGCGGATGACGAGGGACTTCTCGGCAAACTGCGCTGGCTCGACGGTCGTCATGTCTTCAGGCTTGGGGCCGGCGGGAACGCGGCTGAAATACTTCTCCAACATCGGCAGGTCGGTTGCGGGGTCGACATCGCCGACAATGGCGACGACGATGTTGCCGCCGACATAATACTTCTTGTGAAAAGCCATGGCCTCAGTGGCGTTGATCTGGCTAACCTCGCTGGGCCAGCCAATGTCGCTGCGGCCGTAGTTGTGCGCAACGTAGGCCGTGGCAAAGAACTGCTCCTCGAGCCGGCCGATGGGGTCGGAGTCGACGCGCATGCGGCGCTCTTCCATCACCACGTCGCGCTCTTTGTAAAACTCGCGCGGGACAACATCGGCCAGACGGCCCGACTCCATCCACGCCCACAGCTCAAGGCGGTTCTCCGGCATCGACCAGAAATACTGCGTGTCGTCAAGGCCGGTTTCTGCGTTCAGACCGTGCGCGCCGTTAGCTTCGGCAACCTCAGTGAACTGGTTGGGGATGACGTATTTTTCGGCCTCGGCCTGCGCGTCGAGAAAGGCCTGATGCAGCGCCTCGAGCTTCTTTTCGTCGCGCCCGACGGGCTTGAGATACTCGGCCTCGTAGGCGTCGTTGGCGGCTTCCACCTTTTTCGAGAGCGACTTTTTCCGCGGCGTAATCAGTGGTGCCGATCTGGGTGGTTCCCTTGAAGGCCAGATGCTCGAACATGTGCGCCAGGCCGCTTTCGC
>CAVXPR010000070.1:0-5793 GCA_963763585.1 uncultured Acidobacteriaceae bacterium
AGAGCTGGCAGCGCAATGAAGCACGCCGACGGTTTGGCCCACCTAAGACAAGTGTAGAGAGTTTGCAGAAATAATCGGCAAAGTTGGCGGAGAAATTTTGGTCTGCAACCTACGCGATTGCAATATTTGCGGCGTCGGGCTGGGACGGCTGCTCTTGACGGGAAATTTCGAGCAATCTCAAACTTGGCCAGGAAATTCAAAATGCAGGTCCCCGTTCGACTCCGATTGCTGTCGCAATCTTCGCTCAGGGCAAGCTTTCGACTCCCGTCGCTGCGCTCCGGTCGCTCAGGATGACAGCCATGATGGGGCAACCATTCTTTGTGGGGAGTTGAGAGAGGGAGCGGGATCAGGCGTTGGGGGGGCAGTTTATTCTTGGTGAAATTGAGGAGTTCGGAGAGTCAGGTTCCGAGGCAACGAGGGAGCTAGAAACATGGGGACAGTCATACCGCTGGGAGATGCGTCGCGACGGCCGCGCGGGTTTGCGTGGGTGACGGCGCTGATTATCGCGGCGAACGCATGGGTGTTTCTGCTGGAGTTCGAGGGCGGGGACGCGTTCGTGGATCGCTGGGCGGTGATTCCTGCGCAGATTACGAGCGGGCACGGATGGATCACCATCCTCACCGGAATGTTCATGCACGCGGGCTGGTTGCACATCATTGGGAACATGATTTTTCTTTGGGCGTTTGGGCCGGCGATGGAAGACGCGATGGGTCGATTCCGCTACCTGGCTTTTTATTTGATGGGCGGAGTGATTGCGATGCTGGCGCAGGTGGCGTGGAGCCCGACGTCGACGGTTCCCTGCCTGGGCGCGAGCGGAGCGATTGCCGCGGTGATGGGCGCGTTCATCGTGACGTATCCGCGGGACCGGATTCGAACGCTGGTGTGGATTTTGATCATCATCGAGGTGACGTATATTCCGGCGGTGGTGCTGATTGGGGTGTGGTTTCTGATTCAGTTATTCAACGCGGGGTCAGTGGCGAACGTGCAGACGGGCGGAGTGGCTTACCTGGCGCATGTGGGCGGATTTCTGTTTGGGGTGGTGACGGCGCGGCTGTGGAGGCGGAGAGCAGCTGCGGGCTACTAGTTGTTAGCTTTCAGATCGATTTCAAGGCAGCCGAGTGTGAATGCGAAAGGGAATGGACCCGGATCACTGGTTCGATATGTCCCATCAAAGAAAATCAGCGCACGCTCATTATTTTGCTCGTCGAACTGGAACGACGGCTTCCATGGGCCGGAGTGCCAGCCCCGATCTTCAGCTGTCATGATCTGGAGTGGCTCGCTCCAGCCGGCAAGCTTGCCCGATGGTGCTGTGGCCCTGCACCACCACAATCCGGTTTCAGGCGGTGCGGCGCCTCCGCTGACCCCGACGCGCGAATAGATCGCGTCAAATGAATCGCCGCGCTGACGGACGCAGAAGTCGAACATCTTCATTTCGGGCGGCGCGAAGACCTCATGCTTGCTCCAGCCTGTGACTCCGTCTTCACTCTCCGCGAAGCCATGGACGAGGTAGTCCTCCTGGTTCGATCCGGCGACGTACCACATCTTCCATTTGCCGTCGTGATAAATGAGGTTTGGCTCGTAGACGCTCCCGTGTTCCCATTCTTCGTTCGGTGTGAACGTCGGCTCGGGCTGATCCGTCCACTTTTCTCCATCCCACTCGAGGAAACCAATGGTATAGGGACCCCACAGGTTCTCAGCCGCTCCAGCGTAATAGATGCGCTCGACCGATTCCTGCTTGATTGGGTCCCATCCCTTTACGTACGACGGGCAGTGCCGTCCGCCGTTTCCATCCCACCCGCCGCTAAGGACTCGCGGGGCCAGTGGCTGCAACTGCCCGGCCGCGTCGCGAGTAATGTTCCAACCGGTGGCTGTGAGCGGTGATTTCGCCGGCAGTGAGGCGCTGTAGATCTCAGTAGCACCGTACCCATGAGCCTGGCCGGCAAGGAACAGCCACCACTGGTCCCCTCTCTTCACTATGGTTGGATCGAGCAATTCGGCTCCGCCCAAGCCCGTGGACTCGTCGCGGGGATCGAAGATCTTCACTTCGGTTCCGGAAAGATGATTTCTGAGATTCGCCACTGTACTCCTGCGTGAACTGGACTTCAGACGCTACGCAACAAAAGTTTATCGTCTCGGGAGTCGTGTGCGTGAGGCAGGCGGGTGAGCTTCTATGATCGGGAATATGCGATTCGACATTGTGACCATCTTTCCGGGGTTCTTTGAGAGCGTGTTTGCGCACGGGATTGTGCGCCGCGCGATCAAGGAGGGATTGGTGACCGTGGAGGCGCACGATCTGCGCGAGTACGCGCATGATAGGCATCGCACGGTGGACGATCGTCCGTTCGGCGGCGGCGAGGGGATGGTGCTGAAGCCGGAGCCGCTGGCGGAGGCGCTGGAGAAGTTGGGTGTCAGCAGGAAGGTGGACGGCGGAGAGAGCGAATCAGCAAGTCAACGAGTCGGTGGGTCGGCGGCTGAAAAGCAAAATGCAGGTCTTTCGACTTCGGTCGCGGCTGCGACCTCCGCTCAGGATGACACATCCTTGGGCGAGGCGCGGGTGATTTTGCTGTCGGCGCAGGGGCGGCTTTTTACACAGGCCGTTGCGCGAGAGTTGGCGGGCGTGGAGCGCGTGGTGCTGGTGTGCGGGCGATATGAGGGCGTGGATGAGCGCGTGAACGAACTTTATTGCGACATGGAGCTTTCAATTGGCGATTACGTGCTGAGCGGGGGCGAGCTGGCGGCTGCGGTGGTGGTGGATGCGACGATGCGGCTGATTCCTGGCGTGCTGGGCAACGAGGCTTCAGGGGAGTATGAGAGCTTTGGCGCGGCGGATGCGCGAGATCGACCTGGATGTGGAGGGGGTTCCGCGATCGCAGCACGGAGCGGGAGGATTGCTGGATTATCCGCAGTACACGCGGCCGGCGGAGTTTGGCGGATTGCGCGCGCCGGAGGTGCTGATGAACGGAGATCACGCGGAGATCAGGCGCTGGCGGCGGGAGCAGCAGTTGCGCAAGACGCTGAAGAATCGGCCGGAGCTGCTGGAGCGCGCGACGCTGAACGCGAAAGACCGCAGGCTGCTCGCCGAAATGAGCGCCGGAAAGGAATAGGTGAGCATTTCATGACGCTCGAAATCGCTGCGGTTATCGAACTCGTGGTCGGGTTCGCGCTCTTCTCACTGGCACTCTACAAGCCTTCGAGGCTTTCAAAAGGCCAGAAGAAGGTGGTGCGGGCGCCAGCGTCACGTTGGGGCATTGTTCTGCAGTCGTTTGGGTTTGCGTTCGCATGGATTTACGTTCGGCCGGAGGGCTTTCTAAAATCGACGCCGGAGTTGGTCGTTTCCATGATTCTTGTTGCGCTCTCGGTGGGACTGACGTGGTGGGCTGGGGTTCACCTGGGCAAACAATGGCGGTATGAAGCCGCGCTGAGCGAGGATCACGAGTTGATTCGCACGGGGCCGTATCAGTGGATTCGAAACCCAATTTATCTGGCGATGCTGGGCATGACGCTGGCCACATTGACTGCGTGGACCTGGTGGCCGATGGGAATCGCGTCCCTGATCTTCTTTATCGCCGGCACTGTGGTGAGGGTTCGCGCCGAGGAGCGGCTGCTGGCCGAGCGGTTTGGCGCTGAGTTTGTCGAGTATCGGAAGAATACGTGGGCCTTCATCCCGCTGCTTTGGTAACTGAACCTCGGGAATGACGAGCGATAAAGGGTGAAAAATTGGCGACGCAGAAAATCTGGCCTGAAAGTCCGGGCTGAAATGTGGTGAGGACTTATGTGAGGCCGAAGGGATGCTGAGCTGAAGGTAGAGCTTTCCTGAGGACGAACTGGTAAGTTCGACCATTTGGAAATCCAGGCAGCATCCCGACGGGTTGACCCAGATTTAGCGAGCGATGTTAACGACCAGGTTCATGTCGACGGGCGTGGGTTGATTGTCGACGGTGGCGGGCTTGAAGTGGAACTCGCGAACGGTGTCGATGACGCGAGCGTCCCAGAACTTGCTGTAGGACTTGGTGACCTGGATGTTTTCAGGCTGGCCCTTTTCGTTGATGGTGAGGGAGAGGCCGACCTGGGCATCGGTAGGAATAGCGTAAGTGGAAAATCCCGACGGGATGTCGAGAAATGCCGAATTGACGAGGAACGGCTGAGTAACGCCGGTGCTTACGCGAATGGGGGTTGGGGCAGAGGCGTCGTCCACGGGTGTGCTGGCAAAAGCCGCTGCAGGGAGAACAAGCGAGGAGAGCAGAGAGCTGATCGCAAGTATACGGCGCATAAAGTACCTCCATGGCGACGATAGTCACCGTCATCATTATTACCCTGTTGCGATATGGTTGTCAACAAAAAACTATTCATTTTGATTTTTAAACTACTTAAGTGCAATAGAACAGTTGAATTGTTAATTTCACCTCACAATTTGATGTAGTTTTCCACAGGGTTGGGTCGCAGCGCAGAGAATAGAGGCGCCGTCGTGGCCGGGGGGCGTGACAGGAGTTTGAGTCAATTTTGAGGCGCGGAAGAGTGCGGGCGGGACGCCGGCGCTACACAGGGCGAGTGGCTGGCTAGAACGGCTCTACGAGGACTAGAAGGGCTTTACCGGCTCGGGCTGGACGGAGTTGATTTGGCCGATGGTGATGGCTGCGACGTAGAAGTTTTCGCCGCGCGTGGGCGAGCCGGCGAGGCGGCGCAGCATGGCGAGCTGCCCGGCGTGGGTAAGGGCGTCGGCAACGGGGCCCTGCATCAGGCGGTCAATGGGCGCATGAACCTTTGAGGATGACGCGAGATAGGCGTCGAATGCGGAGAGAGCGGCGAAGAAACGCTGCTGCTCCTGGGGCCAGGCGAGGGGCTGGGTGTTGTGCCAGGCCGGGTTGCCCTGAGCCATGGATATAGCCCAGAGGAAAAGGTCGCCCATGTGGGCGAGGATCTGCACGGGACTGCGGCCGGCGCTGTCAAAGTTGGCGAAGGATTCAGGTGCGTATTCCAAGGCGCGAACGGTGCGGTAGGCCAGTGTGGCAAGGGTGTGGCGGAGCAGATCCCGTTTTTCATCCATTGCGGAACTATACCGCACGGGATGGGAGCCTAAACATACGGAAAATGAAGGCGCCAGCGCATGAGGCAGATTGCGGCGATCTTTGATAAACTGGAGGTTCTGAGTTTAACCGCAGGAAATCACAGAGAAAGTTCAATCGCAGGAAAATAACATGTCAATTCATCCCGTAATGCAGCGCCTGGCTGACAAGCTGAAGCGCACCGATTTGCCGGCGTTTGTGCCCGGCGACCAGATTCGCGTTCAAGTGAAGATCAAAGAAGGCGATAAAGAGCGGCTGCAGGCCTTTGAGGGCCTGGTGATCGCCATTAACCGCGGGCCGCAGTCGACGTTTACCGTGCGCAAGATGAGCTTTGGACAGGGCGTGGAGCGCATCTTCCCCTACAACTCCAAAGTGGTGGACAAGGTGGAACTGGTGCGCAGTTATAAAGTGCGCAGGGCGAAGCTGTTTTATCTGCGCGGGCTGCGCGGCAAGGCGGCGCGTTTGAAGGAAGTGGACCGCGTCACCGGCAAGGTGCGGGTGTAGGAGCAGTTCTTAGTTCGCAGTTCATAGTTGCCGGTGGACTCGGGTTCGTGGGAAGTGACGGACAATTTGTGGCGCATGCAAAAACCCCGGCTATAGCCGGGGTTTTTGCTGCGCGCAGTTCCCTGTACCGCGCTCGCTAAACATCGCCTCGCGAAGTTTCAGGCGTCGGATTCGCAGCACAGTAAAACGAATGCGAGCGGCGGCGCGGCGCGAGAACTCCGCAAAT
>CAVXPR010000071.1:0-22994 GCA_963763585.1 uncultured Acidobacteriaceae bacterium
CAGCACATTGCTTGAGCTTTCCCTCAACCGCCTGCGCGCCTTCGGCGTTAATCAAGTGATTCTCAATGTCCATTACTTCGCCGACATGATCGTCGACTACCTTCAGGCCAACCAAAACTTCGGCATGCGCATTGAAATCTCCCGCGAAGACGTCCTGCTTGACACCGGCGGCGGCCTCAAAAAAGCCGCAGGTTTCTTCCTCGAAGGCAGCGGCGACAAAGAAGAACCCTTCCTCGTCCACAACGTCGACGTCCTCAGCACCATCGATCTCGCCCAGATGGTGCGCTTCCACACCGAGCACAACGCCCTCGCCACACTGGCCGTCCAGCAGCGCGACACTTCGCGGCCACTGCTCTTCAACGAGCAAGGTCAACTCTGCGGGCGTCGCATTGGCCGCAGCCCCGGTCCTGATACCGAAACCGAGTGGGCCCTCCCCGCCCAGCAAGTCAAGTCGCTCGCCTTTTGCGGCATTCACGTCCTTTCACCCCGCATCTTCGCCAGCCTGCCCGAGCAAGGCGTCTTCTCCATCATCCCTGCGTATCTGCGTCTCGCTTCTAATCGCGAAAAAATCCTCGCCTTCCGCGCCGACGAATATTACTGGCGCGATCTTGGCCGGCCCGAGAACATCGCCGAAGCTGAGCGCGATATAACCAGCGGAAGATTTTCCTCGCATTGACGCTTCACCGTCCGGTCGCGCCTTTCTCGGCGCAATCTTGCGCAAATCGCAATTCACAGCTCATTCAAAATCAGTGCAATCCTCCCCACCAGCAATTCGTTCGGCGACCCTTCCGGATCCACATCGATCAGGGCCACCGGAAATGCAAAGTTGTACGGGCGCAGCACAAGGCGGCCTGCAAGAAAATCCACATATCGAATCGTCAGGTGCGCGCCCTGCCGGATCGCGTAGAGATTCGCGCGGTCCGGGCGATAAGGCAGCAACGAAATGTAGTGCCGGTCGATAAGCGCAATCGCCTCTGGCGCCATCAGTGGGTCCATTGGCGGGGTATCGGCTCTCGGCATCCGCACCGCGACAAACCGCTCCCATCCGCGGCGAGTGCTTGACGCTCGCGTGTGCGCCGATTCCAACACGGCCGCGGGCAATTGCAGCAGTGATTGGATGGCCGATGGCCTTATCACCGGCTCGAAGAGCGCAACGGCATGAGAGACAACCGGCACGGCGCTGACATCATCGCCCCATGGTCGGGGCTCGGTGCGATGCTCTGAGGGCAACAAGTCGGCGACCGTCAAATGCTGCACTGCCAGAATGCGGTCCATTGCATCCAGCGACAGTTGTCTCCGCCCATGCAGAAAATTTGACAGATGCGCCTGCCCGAATCCGCTTTGTCTGCCCAACAGCGACACGCTGACCGTCCCCCGCTGTATCCTCCGCAGCAGTTCCAGGCGTAAGCGCTCGTGCATTTGCGTAAAGTTCATCGGTGGAAAACTTGCCGCCAGCAATGAGACGAGATGCAGTCCCATTTCCTCTCGAAAAGTCATTTGGGCTTGTTGAACTTAATTCTGAGCGCTTTGCCGGGGATTTGCAGGGCACTGACCGGAAAGTGGTAGGCAAGCATTGACGCTGTGGAAACATATCCCTACATTGGGCTTACTGAATCACACTCTGACTTGTGGGAATCCTTTGGGAATCGTTCTTTCGCCGCTAATTTAGGCAGGAGCGGATTTCTGCCCATTTGGGCGGCGATTGAACCTTGCTGGCTGAAGCTAATTCACCCGGCTTTTCCATCCCGTGCCGGCGCGCCCTTTTTCAGGCGCGGCGGAATCAGCAGCTTCAAAGTTGGTCTGTGGAGGAAAGTTAATGCGTCTGCGTCGCTCTTTCATCGAGAAAAAGCAACCTTGCGCGATTTCGCCACGGCACCGAGACTCTGAATCTGCTCAAGCCAGTCCAAATCATTCCAGGATCTGCGCGCCAAACGTCATGACAGAAAACAAGAGAAAACAGGCGGCAATCCCCCATCAGGACACAAGAAACCTGAATTGTCGTACCTGGTTCTCTTCACCCCGGGGAACAACGTGCTTCACTAAATTCCGACGGGAGCAGAAGCGAATGCGGAGAATCAGTCATGGATGTGCGCGTGCAATTGAAAGTTTGCGAGGGGTGCGGTTGCCTTTGGTACAGGGCCCAAACTCAGGGGAGCGTGTACTGCAAGGACTGTGAATTAAAACTTAAAGACTTTCCATTGCCGGAGAGTCGCAAGCGGCGCGGGCGTCCGAGCCGAAGGCGGCTTCCCAGGGTTTTGGCAGTGGCTGAAGTAACGGGAGGTGCGCAATGAGTGCAGCCTTCCAGTTACCGATTAGATGGGAACCCGGCACTGCCGAACCAGCAGGGCATATAGAGCAAAGGAGAATTAAACAGCAGGTCGCGGCGCGGCCTGACCCTCGGCTGGGAAAGCATGACTACAAGCCTCCCGCCAATCTGGCGTTTTATCGAAAGCACACAGAGAGCTTGCTGCGGCGTTTTCTATACGCTTCAATGCAAGTTGGCAGGGCGCCCTCCATTCTGGGCGATCCGGTCGGCAGGGGCTGGGCTTCAAGTCGTCCCATTCGCACCTTCGAGGACGCGGTCATCTTCGTCCTCGATATTGAAACCTGCCTGAGCAAGCTCGGCTCCCTCGATCGCGAGTTGTTGAGCCGCGTGGTGCTTCAGCAGTACACGCAAGACGAAGCTGCCTTGATGCTCGGGATGAGCATCAGAACCGTTGGCTACAGATTTCCGCTGGCTCTGGACAGGCTCACGGAAAAATTGCTGGAAGCCGATCTGCTTTTGTTACCGCAGTAGTCCAATTGGCAAAACGAACATGGGCACAGGGGAACGCGTATCGCGTTCCCCTGTGCTGCTTTATCGCCGCAAAAATCTTGCTACCGCGCCTCGCGCCCCCTCCACGGCACAACTCCGCCGCTCGAATCGATTCGATCCTCAACTAGATCGAACTCCGCGCAACGCCATCCGGCGTGGTGGACGCTTCTCACCCCGCCGTGACAGAATCCGTATCTGTTGACGAAATCCCTGAAGAAATCTCCAGACGAAATCTGCTTAGAAGGAGCCACGTCCATGCGCTCAACACTGCCTTCGTCCGTCCTCGCTGTTTTCCTGTTGGCGGCTTCTCTGGCCGCGCAGCAATCCGCGCCTACCACTGCATCCCAGGCGCCCAACAGCGACACCAGCTACATTGACGCGCAGGGAGCAGTTCATGTGACGCGCGTGGTTCCGGTGCCGGCCACCATCAGCCCTGAAGCGCAGCAGTGGCTCGGCCGCGTAGTTCCCGATCAGGCTCCGGTTGATTCGCTTGCTGAACGTCGCACCCGCAACGACGCAGGTAATGCCGCCGGGCGCATCGCCTGGACCAAACTTTGTCCCAATCGAATCGTCGAGGACAAAATCGCCGGAGTCCCCGTGCACATCGTTACGCCGCCTGAGATACCGGCGGCCAATCGCAACAAGGTCTTCATCAACCTGCATGGCGGCAGCTTCAACGCCGATTCCGGTTCCTACGGCGAATCCATTCCCATTGCCAGCTACGCCAAAGTCAAGGTTGTGGCGGTGCTCTACCGCCTCGCGCCAGAGAATCCTTTTCCCGCCGGCGTCGACGACGCTGTCGCCGTCTACAAAGCTCTGCTGAAGACCTACAAGCCCTCGCACATCGTCATCTACGGAACCTCAGCCGGAGCCATCATGACCGGCGAAGTGGCCGTAAAGCTGAAGCAGTTGGGCCTGCCCATGCCTGCGGCGCTGGGAATCTTCAGCGGCATCGGCGACTTTGCGCGCGCCGGGGATTCCGCATCAATCTACTCTCTGCGCGGCTTCGCGGGGCATCTCGATCCGGTGCCGCCCGGTCCGCATGATCCCTATTACATTGGCAACACCGATCCCACTGATCCGGTGCTCTCGCCCATCTATGCTGACCTGCGCGGCATGCCGCCCACGCTTTTCGTCACCGGCGAGCGCGACGCTCTGCTCAGCGGCACAATCAACCTGCACCGCGCTTTCCTGCGCGCGGGCGTCGATGCCCGGCTCGTGGTCTTTGACGCAATGCCGCATGCATTCTGGTACAACTCGCAATTGCCCGAATCAATCGAGGCAAGTCACATCATGGCGAGTTTTCTTCTCTCGCGCGTCAGCCACTAGGCCCAGCACTCTGCGTCTTGATATGTCGATTCACCCTAGACGACAGAGTTCCGTCGTATCGCTTCCCGGTACCACTCCGCGCTCAGCTTCGGTGTTCGCTTCTGCGTCTTGAAGTCCACGTAATGAATTCCAAATCGCTTGCTGTAGCCGTCGGCCCACTCAAAGTTATCCAGCAAGCTCCACAGGAAATAGCCCTTCACCGGGATAGCCCTCTGCCACTGCGCGGTGCAGGTGAGTCAGAAGGTTGCGCAGGTACATCACGCGATCGGTATCCTCAATCCGTCCGTCGGCCGTCATCACGTCATCGGCCGAGCAGCCGTTCTCGGTGATGTAAAGGGCCTTCGGATGCCACAGATTGGAAACATTGCGCACCGCCCAGTACATCACCTCCGGCCCAACAGCGATCCATGGCGAAGCCATCCGCGGATAAGACGTCTGCCGTGGCACCAGCTCGTATCCCTTCGCCGACCCATCCGCGCGGACATAAAAGGGCTGATACACATTCAAGCCGAGAAAGTCGATCGGGCTTCCAATGGCTTGCATATCGCCTGCGCCAATTTGCGGCGCGTCAGCTCCCTCGCGCTCCATGAAACCCTCGGTGTATTTACCTTCCAGAACGGCAGTCAGGAACGGTGCATTCTCTTCACGTGTCGCTCGCCGCGCTGCCTCAATGTTTTTCTCATCTTCAATCACCGGCACAAACACGGTTGCATTTTCAGCCAGTCCCACCAATGCTGTGGGCGCATTGGCGCGGATCGCCTGCACGCCGAGCCCGTGCGCCAGAATCGCGTTGTGGCGCACTTGATTCACCCCGGCCGCAGGCAGCATCAGCCCTGGCGCGAACTTGCCGGTCTTGTACCCAAGCGTTGTAAATGAATCAAACTCGTTCATCGTCATGAAATGGTTCACGCGGTCCGAGAGCTGCCGCGCCACGTAGCCCGCGTAATCGGCGTAAGCCTTCGATGTGTCGCGCGATTGCCAGCCTCCGTCAAGCGCAGCCGGCAAGTCCCAATGGAAAAGCGTGACATAAGGCGTGATTCCGTTCGCCAGCAAATCATCCACTACTCGCTTGTAGTGATCCATTCCCAGCGGATTCGGCTGCCCGTTGCCATCTGGAAAAATCCGCGACCACGAGATCGACATCCGATACGCGTGCGCGCCCAGATTCTTGATCAGTTGGGTGTCCTCTTTGTACAGGTGATAAGAATCGTCGGCCACGTCACCCGTGTCGCCGTCATTCGTCTTTCCTGGCGTGTGCGAGAAAACATCCCAGATCGAAGGCTTGCGCCCGTCCTCTTTGACCGCGCCTTCAATCTGGTACGCGGCCGTTGCGCAGCCCCACACAAAGCCTTCGGGAAATTGGAGGTCAGACGAACCAGACCGAAGCCCCGTTTGCCCGAATGAGAACTTAGGCAGCCCAGCTCCAGCCAGCGCTGCACCGGCGGCTGCAACCTTAGCAAATTGGCGGCGCGAAAGATCACGCATCGTGAAATCACCCCTCTGAAATCAAAGGGCGATTATAGTCGAGTGGCTCGGAAACACTATCGCCTTTGTTTGTCGGCCGCCGCGTCTGCAAAAGCCTTCCACACCCTCAGGTTCCCGGCGTATTCCTTCAACATTCGTTCAGGATGAAATTGAAGTCCCACCATAAAAGCAGCGTCAGGATCGTAGAAGGCTTCAATCAAACCATCGTCCGCATGGGCCATTGGCCGGAAGCGCCGAGCCAGTTTGCGAATTCCCTGGTGATGATAGCTATTCACATTCAGCGTCTGCCGGCGATACCACCGCGCCAGTGGCGTGCCAGGAACGACCGAAACTGGATGCCGGTAGGTGTCATAGTTTCCTAAATCGATATGAGCGCGCTGCGATCGCTTTTCCTTTTGCACATCCCCATAGAGCGTTCCGCCGTTCACGACATTCAGCAGTTGCGATCCGCGGCAGATTCCCAGAATCGGTACGTCGCTGCGAAGCGCATGGCGCAACAGGCGAACCTCGATTTCGTCTTTGAGGGGCAGCGTCTTTTCGACATACTTAAAGTTCGCCTTCCGAGCCGCGTATCGCTTCGGTTCAACGTCATCTCCCTCCACCAGCAGAAGGCCATCCATTCGCTCTTTATATTGCGGCAGGCACGCCAGCGTTCCGCTGACGACGGGCACGATCACAGGCACCGCGCCCAGGCGAGCCAGTAGCTCGAGATGAAACTCGCCGACGTAATCAATCAGCTTATCTTTCCGGGTAGCTCGGTTGGCGACGACTACAACAAATGGGCGCTTCATTTGAGCAATGTCCGCAGAGCTTCCACCAGGCGCCGGTCCTTCTCGCGCCCTTGCGAGGCAACACGAATGTGGAATGCGTCCATGCCGAGTTTGTTCGAGCAGTCGCGCACGTACATCTCATGCTCCACCAGCAGCTTCATCTGCAGTTCCCTGGCCGTCATGCCGTTCTGGATCTTGAAGAGCAGGAAATTAGCGCCAGTGGGATACACCTCCAACTGGGGCATCGTCCGTAGATCATCGTAGAGTTGCTTCACGTCGCCGATAAGCCGCTTGCGGCCCTCGTGATAGGCGGCATCGCCGTCCGGCAGCAGAGAAAGAAAATACTGCGCCAGCGTATTCAAATTCCACGTCGGAAGAAATCTGCGCAGACGGTTCAAAAGGTAAAGATTAGAACTGTAGCAGTATCCCAGGCGCAGACCCGGCACCCCGCAGTGCTTGCTCATGCTGCGTACGATCAGCAAATTCGTAAATTGGTCCGCAAGCGGCAACAGGCTTGGAATGGGATCGCCCGCAAAATCGATGAACGACTCATCGACAATCACAAGCTCCATATCCCGCGCGCGGTGTAAAAAATCCACCATCTCTTCAAGCGGGATAAACTGCCCCGTCGGATTGCCCGGATTGATCACCAGCAGGCATGCGAGCTTTCGTTTCTTTACCCAGGCTAAATAGTCATCGAGATGCAGCTGATATCTGTCCTCAGGATTCAGCGTGTAAAGCTCCGCATCCCGCAGGTCCTTCATCTTCTCGATGTACTCGCCAAATGTCGGAACCGGCACTGCGATCCGGTCGATCAATGTCAGCTTGATCAACGCGATCAGTTCGGTCGCGCCGTTGCCAATAATCAGGCGCTCCGGATCGACATTCAGAACCGCCGCGAGATGTTTCTGGCTCCTCAGCGGGTTGCTCGACGGATAAGACTTGATCAGGTTAGGCAGGCTGCGTTGCAAGTCATCGAGCATTCCGGCAGTCGGGTAATACGGGTTGGCGATGAAGCAGAAATCAACAATGCCCTTCGCCTTTTCATAGCCCACCAGATCGGTGAGCGCCGGGGAATGCGAGGTCTCGTAATAGAGGTGCTTTCTCAGCTCGGTCGCGGAATCTGCTTCAATCACTGGCCCAACCTTTGTGACTTTCATCCATTATTTTTCAGCTCTTATGGCGCTCTCAGGCCGAGCCTATACCCGCTGTCTCGGCCCGTCAACCGCGAGTCAACAAGCTACATCGTCAATTTTCGATGACAGGTCAAATCAGATCGTCAGGCACTTTAACTGCGTTCGATTTCTGCGAGAAACCAAATTGCGCACGCAAAAAGGCCGCAGCCCAATCCAAAGCTGCGGCCCTTGATAGCTGACTTCCAGCCGAACGCTACATTTCTTTAACGCCTTCCACAAACGCCTTCAGCTTGCGGCTCCGGCTAGGATGCCGCAGCTTGCGCAGCGCCTTGGCTTCGATCTGCCGGATGCGCTCGCGCGTCACCTGGAAGCTTTGGCCAACCTCTTCGAGCGTGTGCTCCGAGCCGTCTTCCAGCCCAAAGCGCATCTTGATCACCCGCTCCTCGCGCGGCGTCAGCGTGCGCAGCACCTGCGATGTGTACTCCTTCAGGTTCACGCCGATCACCGCTTCTGAAGGCGACACGGCTTGGCGATCTTCGATGAAGTCTCCCAAATGCGAGTCTTCTTCTTCGCCGATTGGCGTCTCCAGCGAGATAGGCTCCTGCGCGATCTTCAGCACCTTGCGAACCTTGGCCACCGGAATATCCATGCGCCGCGCGATCTCCTCACTCGAGGCTTCGCGGCCCAGCTCCTGTACAAGCTGTCGGCTCGTGCGGATCAGTTTGTTGATCGTCTCGATCATGTGCACCGGAATGCGGATCGTCCTCGCCTGATCAGCGATAGCGCGCGTAATCGCCTGTCGGATCCACCACGTCGCGTACGTCGAAAACTTGTAGCCGCGCCGGTACTCGAACTTGTCCACTGCCTTCATCAGGCCGATGTTGCCCTCCTGAATCAGGTCGAGGAACTGCAGTCCGCGATTGGTGTACTTCTTGGCGATCGACACCACCAGCCGCAGGTTTGCCTCGATCAGCTCGCGCTTCGCCTGCTCGGCGTCCATGTCGCCCTGGATCATCTCGCGCTGCGTCCGCTTCAGCTCCGTGATCGAAACTCCCGCGTCGCCCTCGATCTTTTCGAGGTCAGTCCGGCAGTTCTTCTGCTGGCGCCGGTACTCCTTCTTCATCTCCTCGCTCTTTGAGGATTCGTACTTCTGTTCCAGCGAGCGCACCTGCCGCTCCAGCGTGCGCATGGTGTCCACGGTCTTGTTGACCTTGTCCAGCAAGCGCTTGCGCTCGAGCGCCGTGTACTTCAGATCTCGCACAATGCGCGAGATCAACACTTTCTCGCGGCCAACGGCCCAGCGCAGCCGCCGCGCTTCCTTCACCTTCGCCTTGTTCGCCGGTGAAATCGCCGCTTGCTTCTCTTCAATCTGCGCAACCTTCTTCTGGTGCTTAACCAGCGTGTCCGTCTTCGCCACGGTGGCCTTCACGCGAGTCAGCACTACCTCTTCGGTGAGCTCTTCCTCGTCGAAGATCACCACTTCTTTCACGTTGCGCACGCCGCGCTTCAGGTCTTCGCCCAGCGCCGCCACTTCGCGAATCACGATCGGCGAACGCGAAATCGCCTTGAGCACACGGTTCTGCCCGCGCTCGATGCGCTTCGCGATCTCCACCTCGCCTTCGCGAGTCAGCAGCGGAACGGTTCCCATCTCGCGCAGGTACATGCGCACCGGGTCGTTGGTCTTCTCCAGCGTTCCCGGCGTCAGGTCCAGCTCGACGTCTTCGCCCTCTTCCAGCTCAAAGTCCTTGTCGCCTGGAAATTTCGGAGTGTCGAGCAGATCAATGCCCTGCGTCCCGATCGTCGTGATCAGATCGTCAAGATCGTCGGGAGAGCCAATCTCATCCGGCAGCGCGTCGTTCACTTCGCCGTACGTCAGATAGCCCTTCTCTTTGCCGGTCTCAATCAGACCGTGCACATCCTCTTCGAATTTGTCTTCAATGGCCAATGGTTTCCAACTCTCTTCAGCAAAACGCGTTCACATGAAGCGTCTCGCCCGATTTCATTCTTCGTTCCTGCGTCATCGCAATTGGACGAGCCAACTCACTTGTTCGCGCATATCGCCCGATCCGCGCCCACCACAAACTCGCGCCCCGCCCCATTTCAGGCGCGCAAAATGAAGGCTCCCCAAGGGAAATCCTCGCTTGCATACACATCGGCAAGCCCGCGAAAAGCGGTGATAATTTTTCTCGGAACAGGATGGCAGCGCTTCAGGTTTCGCCTGGGTCGCCCGCGAGCCGAAGCTCATGTGTGGGGCAAAGGGGCGCGCATCCTCACTGAGATCAATAGATTACCACAATTGCACCGGCTCGCACCAGCGCCAGGTCGACCAAAATTAAGCCCGGATGTGCAATCTTGAACCAGCTCCAAGCCACCCGTTCCCGATCTCGTACTTCCTCATTAGACGCTCAAAACGGCCATTTCGACGCAAGATCAGCCCGACTCAGACCCCTCACCAAAACCTCTTTGATTCGCGCCCCGGCCCTACCTTTCCCGCGCCTTCTGGCCATGCAGCCGCCGCAGTGCCAAAAAACTCGAGTTTAGAGCGCGCCCCGTTCCTCCATCAACCGCTTGATGTCCCGCTTTCCATGCAGCACTGCAATAATCTGAAGCGGCTTGGTCTCCGGACGATAGACCAAGATGAAATTGGGGTACCGTGTGACGACCCAAAACCGGACCGGGAGAGGAGTAATTTCGGCCCGCTTCGATCCCAGCAGCGGGTGCCTGGCAACGCTCCCGCATGCCTCGAGGATTGCCGATTCCACGCGACTTGCAGCGCTAACGCTATCTGCGGCGATATAGGTCCAAATGTCCTCGAGGTCGTTTAGCGCGGTTGGAGTGAGTCGCCAAGCAGGAGGCATTCTTTAGCCGATCAGCCGCTTTGCCCGTCTTTCATTCAGGATGCGCGCCGCTTCGTCCGCATCCAAAAGCTCGCCACGCTCCGCCTGAGCAAAACCTTCGGCAATATGTGCGGCAACAGTTTCCCGCTCCGCGAGCATCCACTCTCCATTACTGTGTTGCTCGTCGATCACGGCAAACGCCTGATCGAGCAACTCATCCGGGCTCATCCCTGACCGGGCCGCGCGTTCAAGCACCTTTTGCTGTTCGGGTTTTAGTTCGAGCATCATGGCGGATTCCCACACGAGCCGCGTTAGCGAAATTATACTGACTTCTCATTATTGCGGTGGATCTTCCGCAACGCCCGGTCCAGTTCTAGTTTCTGCTGCGTCAGTAAAGCCAGCCCAGCAAAATCGCCTGTCCTCTCGGCCTCGGCGATCTGTGCCCGCATATCCCGCAGTCGGCCTTCGATAGCGCGCTCCTGAACCTCCTGCACCGCGCTCTCTACCTCGTTTGCCTGCGGAGGCCGGCTCTCGCCCAGCAGTGCCTCGGCCAATAGGGCCCGCTGGCCCGCATCGCCCACCGCCTCCATGGGATCTTTTGCCCCGCGACTGGCTAGCGCCTGCATCGCTCCGAATGATCCCAGATGCTCAAACCACGTCGCGCTGTTGGTTACAGCCTCTGCCGCTACCAGCCGCGCTTCTGCCCCTTCGGGATCAGTCACGGCAAGCGCTCTCAACAGCACACGCTCCACTTCCGTCAGCTTTGCCGCCCGCTCCTCCACTCGTTCCCGCCGCTTCAGCGCCGCCTGCCGCAGTTCTTCGCGCAGCACAGACGATCCAATCCCCAGCTTCTGCGCCGCATCCGCTGCAAACTGCTCCCGCGCCAGGGTCTCCGGCATACGCCGGATGTGCGGCAGCAGAAAGTTCATCGCCTTCACCTTCTGCTCCGCGCTCGCCCCAGGAAACTGCATTCGCGCCCGCTCAATCAGATAGTCGGCCTGCCGCCGCGATCCGCGCAGCGCTTCCTTATAAGCGTCCACGCCCCGCTCGCGGATAAACCGGTCAGGATCGAGTCCGCCTTCAAGCGTCACAATCTTCACCGTGAACCCTTCCTCGGTCAGCAGCGCAATCGACTTCTCCGCCGCATTCGCGCCCGCCGTGTCAGGGTCAAAGTTCACAATCACGTTCGAAGTGTGCCGCCGCAGAATCGCCACCTGTTGCTCGGTAAAAGCCGTCCCGCTCGTCGCAATCACGTTCTGGATTCCGGCCAGAAACACGCTGATGCAATCCATCTGGCCCTCCACCAGCAGCGCAAACTCCAGAGCGCGAATCGCGGGCTTCGCCCTGTCCAGGTTGAACAGCACTTGCCCCTTTGAGTAGAGCGGCGTCTCCGGCGAATTAATGTACTTCGCTCCTGCCTTCTCGCCCGTCTCCAGCGTCCGCGCCGTGAACGCAATCACTCGCCCGCTTTCGTTCGAGATGGGAAACATCACCCGCTTGCGGAACCGGTCGTAGATCGGCCCCTGGCCGCCATCCCCCTGTTCCTTTGAGCTGAATAGGCCTGAAGCGCGCAGCGTCTCCTCGTCAGACATCGCTCTCAGCCGCTCGTGCAAGGCGTGAAACCCGTCCGGCGCGTACCCGATTCTGAATGTCTTGATCCCTTCGGCCGTCAGTCCCCGCCCAGCCAGATACTCGCGCGCCAGTGCTCCGCCTGGGTCCCGCAACTGTTCTTCAAACCACGCCGCTGCCGTTTCCTGCAGTTCAAGCAGCTTCGCCCGCAGCCGCGCTCCCGCAGCCTCCTCCGGTGATGAGAACTCCCGCTTCGGCAGCGGGATGCCGCACTTCTGCGCCACAACCCGTACCGCTTCGGGAAAACTCACGTTCTCAATTTTGCCCACAAAGCTGAACACGTCGCCCGACGCCTGGCAGCCAAAGCAGTAAAAGAACTGTTGCGACCCTCCGTTCACGTTGAACGATGGCGTCTTCTCCTTGTGGAACGGGCACAATCCGCGAAAACCGCTGCGCCCCGGCCTTGCGCAGCCGGATGTAGCTTTCGATCACCTTTACGATGTCGGCCTGCTGCTTCACGGATTGGGCAAAGTCGCTCATGGAAAGTCTGTTACCAAGCATAAGGCTTGCCTCTGCCGCCGCCGGCATTCTCCCTGCCCAAATACTTGTTGCAACGAATATCTAACTCCCGCATCCAAGTACAAGAAAGGAGCACCACCCCATGACACCTGACACCACCACCTCTACCTGGAACATCGATCCCGCCCACTCCTCGGCCGAGTTCAAGGTCAAGCACATGATGATCTCCAACGTCAAAGGCAAGTTCGGCGGAGTCACCGGCGTATTGAATCGCGTCGAAGCCGACCACACCAAATCCACCCTCGAAGTCTCCATCGATGTCTCCACTGTCAATACTCAGGACGAGAAGCGCGACGGCCACCTCAAGAGCGCCGACTTCTTCGACGCGGAAAAATTCCCCACAATGACTTTCAAGTCCACTCACATCGAGAAAAAGGGCGATGGTTTTGCCGTTACCGGCGATCTGACCATCCACGGCGTCACCAAGCCCGTGGTTCTGAACGTCGAAGACGTGAGCGAGCCGGCGAAGGATCCTTGGGGCAACACTCGCATCGGCCTTTCCGCTACCGCCAAAATCAACCGCAAAGACTTCGGGCTAGGCTGGAACGCGCCTCTCGAAGCTGGTGGCGTGCTGGTCGGCGAGGAAGTGGCCATCACCCTCGACGTGCAGTTGATCAAGGCCGCCTAAATCGGGGCTGCCTAAATCGGGTCGCCTAATTCGGTGCCGCGTAATCCGGCGTCGTCCTTCAGCGTGCTAACATCTGCGCATCGATTCTTTGGTGCACAAATGAGAGCTGGGGCAAAGGCCGTCCGCACATCAATTCGGCCGCAGACCGCAGGTTGTTTTTGGCTGATGGCTTTTCTTTCAGCGATGGTCACCGGCAGGGCCGCAGCACAGGAGACTGCGCCTGCGGCTGATGAAACGGCAACGATCCATGGCGTAGTGCTGAGTACGGCTGACAGCATGCCGATTGCTGGAGCAGCGGTCCAACTTGGTTTCAACCAGGGCGCTATCGTTACAGACGAGCAGGGCCGGTTTGAGTTCAAGGCAGTTCCCTTCGGCACATCAACCCTGTCAGCACGAAAGCCGGGATACCTGTGCGGCGGGCTGGTGCGGGCAGAGCCAAAGCCAGAATGCGTAAAGAGCGTCGATGTGTTTGAAAAGAGCGTCGGCGTGACGCTGACCATGCTGCCTCAAGCCGTGGTCACGGGGCGCATTGTGGACCAGGATGGAAGTCCGGTAAAAGCGCTACATGTGCAGTTGTTCCGCAGGGAGTTCGAGAACGGCAAGTATGCCTTCAAGGTAGTGGGGCAGGCTCAAAAAGATACCGACGAGCAGGGCCGCTTCCGGCTGGAGGGACTCGAACCCGGTGCGTACCTTCTGGCAACTTCAAGCATGGTAGACCCCGCTGACCAGCGCGTGAACGCCGACCGCGGATATGCCGCCACATATTACCCCGGCGCTCAAGCTCGCGCCGAGGCCAAGCCGATCGTGTTGCGCGCGGGAGACGATTTCACCGCGGATATGACGGTGAAGAGTGAGAGATTCCAGGAAGTAACGGTGGCGTTTGCCTGGGACAAACCATGGAACACGGGGGGCGCCGCCACCGGGCTAACCGGCGATTCACTGCGCGATGGACTTTACGCCGCATGGGACGATGAACATCGCGTGATAAAGCTTTATGCGCCTGCCGGCGACTACAACCTTCAGTTCGCCATCCATCCGCCGTCCGACCCCAAGACCGGTGAAGAGGTGCCGTGGCCGGATGGAAGCAAGCTGCCGTTTTTCGGATCGGTCGCATTCACCGTGAAGGATCAACCGCTGCATCTGGCCGGGATTCCTTCCGAGCAGCCGGTGACGATTCGTTTGCACGTGCGGGCTGAGTTCACCGAACAGGAGAAGTGGAAGGCCAATGCGACACCCGCTCGTCCGTACAAGGATCCGGCAATGACATTTGAGCTTACAGGCGGCGATGACGGACTCAACCACCAGGTTTCCTGGAGAAACGGCCAAGGCCCATCGGACCTGGAATTCAAAGATATCCTGGCCGGCAGCTACGTAACCATGGGAGACACACTGTGCTGCAATGCTGCCGCATACATCGCCTCCCTTACCTGCGGCAGTGCCGATCTCGAGCGCGAGCCGCTGGTAATTGGGCCGGGCAAACCGGTATGCGCGATTGAGGCGGTGATACGCGACGATGTTGCGCAGATTGCAATTGGTCTTACGCCGAAAGCTGAGAGCCAATTGAAAGCCGCCGGAATCGATGTGACCGACGCGGCGCTGATCCCCTTGGACGAGGAGCTTGAGCCGCCCTACTCTGCGGCAGTGTGGCGAGGATCGGAGCCCAAATTAAACATGATTCGGCCGGGAAGGTACCTGGCATTCCTCTTCGATGGACGCCAGCTCGCCTGGCGAGACCCTGACGAAGCAAAGCGCCTGATGAGCTTGGGCACCGTGGTAACGATCGCGCCCGGCCAGTCGAAGACAATTCAACTTGATTGGCTTCCGGAACTCAACGATCCTCACAAGCAGCCAATGGGCGTTGCTCTCGGGCAGGTTCTGCCTTAGCGGCAACGCCCTGGAATAAACCGGGAGATATGCTATTTGAGCGAGAGGGATCGCCAGCGTCGGGGCCGGGCGAAATTGCCCGTTGCAACGAATATCTCCCCCGCGCATCCAATACCAGTACGTTAAGAGCAGACGACGAGCATGTTTCTCCAGGCGGGCCGCCGAAATGGGCGGCCCATGCCATTGCCCCTCACTCCGCTCACCGGGAGGTTCACCATGTCACTCAGAGCTGTCAAAGAGATTCACCAAACCACGCCCACCATCGAGGGAGCAGGCGTTAAGCTTCAGCGCGCTTTCGGCTTCGGCAAGACCGCCGATTTCGATCCGTTTCTCTTGCTCGATGATTTCCGCAACGAGAATCCCGCCGACTACCTGAAAGGTTTTCCCTGGCACCCCCACCGCGGCATCGAGACCATCACCTACGTCCTTGCCGGAGAAGTCGCGCACGGCGATTCGCTCGGCAACAAGGGCCGCATGACCGCCGGAGACGTGCAATGGATGACCGCCGGAAGCGGCATTCTCCACCAGGAGATGCCCAAAGGCGACGAACGCGGACGCATGCACGGCTTCCAGCTTTGGGCCAACCTGCCCGCATCGCACAAGATGACCGACCCGCGCTACCAGGACATTCCTTCCAGCGCCATCCCCGAGGTCACCGAGGATGACGGAACCAAAGCGCGCATCATCTGCGGCGAGTTCTGGGGCAAAACCGGCCCCGTCGAAGGCGTCGCGACTGAATCGAGTGTCGCCGCGCGCTACGTCGATATCTCCGTCGCGCCCTTAAAGCGCAAGCGGATCAAAGTTGAAACCACGCGCAACGCGTTCGCCTATGTCTTCGCCGGCGCGGGAACCTTCCGCGATGCATCCGAACCGCAGGCCGTCCTCACCGAGTCTGGAGTAGACCCCAACGCCGCTCCCGTCTATGACGCGAAAAATCATTCGCTCGTGCTCTTTGACCGCGGCGATGAGATTGTCGTCCAGGCCGGCCCCGAAGGCATTCGCTTCCTGCTTGTCTCTGGCAAGCCACTCGAGGAGCCAGTTGCGTGGTATGGACCCATCGTCATGAACACGCAAGAGGAACTGCGCCAGGCCATGGCCGAGTTGCAAGACGGCTCGTTCATTCGGCACAGATAACCGCGCATCGATAAGTCACGTCAGCCACCCGCTCTTCCACGCCAAGCCGCACACCCTCACGCTCGCCCTTCATCCTTGCGTTTCAACTTAGTCGCAAAGGTGAGGGCTGCGGTGCGGTTTTCGCCCTGCGCATCCCCGCCCATAAATACCGGCCAGTCTTGCGTTTGACGCCGTGATATGCTCAACCCAGATTTAAGGAGCATCATCCATCACCGCGCCATGGCCTCTTCAGAATCAAGCTCGCCGCCGCGGTCCAGCCGGCCCCCTCGGCCCCGGCTTGTCGTTCAAATCGGCGTAACCGGCCATCGGCCCAACCGGCTATCGCCCGATGTCGCCGCTGTTCTTCCCGCTCAATGCGACCAGATTCTGAAAGCTATCGCTGCTCTTGCCTCCAGCGCGCACGATCCTCTCCTTCATTCGCCCGAACCCGCGCTTCTGCGCATCCTTTCTCCGCTCGCTGAAGGGGCTGATCGAATCGTCGCCAACGCCGGGCTTGCTCTCGGCGCTGACCTTCAATGCCCGCTCCCATTTCATGAAGAAGAATATTGCCGCGACTTTTCAACCGAGTCTTCGCGCACTGAGTTCCATGCTCTGCTCGCAAAAGCCTCCGCGGTCTTTCAGATCGACGGCACACACGATGCCGCGGACGTTGCTTATGAACGAGTCGGCCGATTGGTTCTTGAGCAATCCGACTTTCTCATCGCCATCTGGGATGGTGAGCCTGCCGCGGGCAGAGGCGGCACAGCTCAAATTGTTGAAGAGGCGCTGGAGCAGAATATTCCCGTCATCTGGCTGCATGGTTCTCTTCAGCAGCCGCCGTGCGTTCTCCTCATCGATGAATCGGGTGAACGCCAGCTACTCCCGCTGGCAGAAGTCGAGTCGCGTTTCGCATTGCGCTTTTCGCAGAGCAAAGCCGGCAGCGACCTGAACTTCAGCCGCATTTATTGCGCCGAGAAGCAGCCCAGGTTTGATTTTGGCCGCATCTTCCGCATCTTTCGTGATCTCCTCGCCAAGGGAAAAATTCGCAAAGGATCATGGAGAATCGCGGACTTCGAGCCGTCAGCCCGCGCTGAATGGGCGAAGATGATCGCGACGCCTCCCGCTCCGCCAGAAGACACCCAGCGCTATCTCCTCGATAAACTCTGTCCTCATTACGCCTGGGCCGATGGCTTGTCAGGCTATTACGCAGGCCTGCTTCGCACCAGCTCGCTCGCCACAAATCTGCTCAGCGCTTCCGCCGTGTTGGTCGCAACGCTTGGCATGCTGGGCCGCGGTTACAACCTTGAAGGGCGCAGAATCCCTGAATTAACTGAATTCGCGTTGATCGCTTTCATCCTGTTGATCACCTGGCATGGCCGCCGCAAATCCTGGCACGAGCGCTGGCTCAACTACAGGCAACTGGCCGAGCTGTTGCGCCAATACTGTTACCTGTCGCCCCTCGGCTGCGCGCTTGCTACGCCTCCTCCGCCCGCTCACTTCGGCTCCGGCGCTGACCGCTCCTGGGTCGACGGCATGTTTCGCACGATTGCGCGCGATCTCGGTCTGGCGCCCGCCATTATTAGTCGCGGCTACCTTGCTTCCATCGGCAAGCTCATCGAGAGCATCCTTGATGATCAGGTCGGCTACCATCAGGGCAACAGCGCAACCCTCACCAAACTTAGCCATCGGCTGCACCACATCGGAACCACTCTCTTTGTCATCACCTTGCTCGGATGCGTTGTCCATGTCTTTAGCGGCCAGATCAGCCGGGATTCATTTTGGTTTTTGATGCTGGCAACCGTCCCGCCTGCCTTCGGCGCCGCTTTCTACGCCATCGCAAGCCACGGAGAATTCGCCCGCACCGCCGATCGCTCCCGCGCCATGGCTGCCGAACTCAGCTCTCTGCAGTCAATCGATCTCAAAAATGCCCTCGACTCCGAAGACGATGCCTTCGCCGACCTCCGCGAGGCCGCCCAGAGAATTGCAGGGGTTATGATTGCTGAAACCATGGATTGGAGTTTCGTCTTCCGTTATCGCACGTTGAATCTTCCCGGCTGATCGTTGCCCCCAATCGCATGGATAAACGCCTGCACGGATAAACGGCCCGCAAGGTTAAGCCGCTTGCAGAAATAGACATGGAAAAGCGATTCGAAAAAATCGTCCTCATTGGCTTTGCCATTCTTGCCGTTGGGCTCGGCGCCTGGGGGTACGCCCGGGCTGGGTGGTACTACACCGTCGACTCAGGCATTCCGTTCGACCCCCACCACGTGTACGCGGCATTTCAAAAAGGCAACCCGTGGCTGCAACTCCTCCGTTGCGTCATCTCGTCCATCGGGCTAATACGGCTCTATGACCTTTACCAGCCCGGCAGAGACCCCTGGCAACTCATCATTGCGCAGGTGCTGGTGCCCTGCATCGCGCTCCTCTCCGCCGCCCAGTTGTTTATCACCGGAGTCAGAAAGAACCTCCGCACCGCAATGGTGCGCCGCAAATTCAACCACACCGTCGTCTGCGGCGTTGGCGACGTGGGAATGCAAGTCATCCAGAACCTGGGCGGGGCAGGGCAATACATCGTAGCGGTTGATCTGCAAGACGATTCGCCTAATGCCGCAACTTGCGAGAAGAGCGGGGTCCCGGTGCTCCAGGGAGATGCCAAGAACCCCCAGGTGCTTATTGCCGCCGGAATCCGGCGCGCCCAGACAGCCATCATCTGCACCGGATCTGACAGCGAAAATATGGACATCGCTCTCCAGATCAAAGAGATTTTTGAGCTCCCCGGCCATCTCAAATCCAGCCGGATTCAAGTGCTGGCACAATTGCGAAACGACTGGATGCACAAAAGGCTGATCGGCAGCGATAAGGGTTCCATGGGATCGAGCAGAGTGGATCTTCGCTTGTTCAATCCATTCATGAATGCGGCCCGCATGCTGATCAAGCGCCTTCACTTGCCACCCAGTCCGGAGTTTGAAGCGCGGGCTTTTGTGGTGGTCGGATTTGGATCGTATGGCCAGGAAATCACGCAGCACCTGATTCGCGCTTGCCCCGTTGCGCCCGGCAAGACCCTCAATATTCTCGTCCTCGATCAAAAAGCAAATCAGGCCGCGGAATCGTTTCCCATTGCCAATCCTGTTGCGGCAGAGTCGGCGAATCTCGAATTCATCACTGCTTCAGTTGCACCGGGCTCGCCTGACCTCCATCGGATTGTGGCCAAAAAGCTGGAAGCGGCAGAGCCGCTTCTCGGCGTTGCAGTGTCATTGGGAGACGACGAGCAAAGTCTTTGTGCCGCGCTCGAAATCCGTTCGCTGCTCGATTGCGCCGGCCACTTGCACGTCCCCGTCTACGTGCGGCTCGAACACTATCGTCGCCTGGGCGAACTGGTGCGCAGCATTGAGGACATCTCCAACTTCGCCGATCGGCTCCAGATATTTGGAACCCTCGAAGAAACACTGAGCACCGATGTATTGCTCGGGTCCCACCTCGATGCTTTTGCGCAGGCTCTTCACGAAGACTACCGGCGGCGCTCCCGAGACAAGATCAACCCCCAGGCTGACGTTCCCTGGCACGAATTGCCTGAGTTCATGAAGATGTCGAATCGCTGGCGCGCCGATCACACGCCGCTCTATATGGAGTTGGCAGGTTTGCACGTTGCGCGCAGTGTGCATTCACCGGTCGTCGTCACACTCAGTTCAGAGCAAATCGAGCTGCTCGCCGAACTTGAGCATCGACGCTACACCATTGAGCGGCGGCTGATTGAGTGGCGGCGGCCTATGCAGCGATTCAACACCCACCTCGACGAATGGGACCATCTCGCAGAGGAATACAAGGACTGGAATCGAAAGGAAGTTGCCCGGCTGCCTGAGATCATGGCGCGGCTCGGAATGGAACTCCATCCAGTCACCCGTCTGCGGCTCTACGGCGAGCATCTTAAAGAGGCGGAGAGTGAGCTGAAGAAGCTGCTCGCTCAATCAAAGCCCGCGCACTGCGCGATGATCATCGATCTCGACGAACCTGAGGCGGTGCGGGTGGCGGCAAGCGCGCTGGCCTTGCATTCGGTCAGCCTTTGGCTCTTTTCCCGCGAGGAGCCGCAGGAGCTTTTCCAGCGCAAAGGAAAGAGCAAAGAGGACGAGCGTGCCATCCTCATCCAACATGCCGATGGCTGGTTGCCTCGCGCGCGTGTCGCCCTTGGGCCTTAACAGTCGACGCATAGCAATCGACGAATCGGGATCGTCAGACAAGTTTCGTCGCATAAGCACTTTTCTTCCAGCCCACTTTGGCTCGCGTTCAAGCCGTTCTTTTTGAAACGGCTGCAAATTGCCGCCAGTCGCCTGCCGCTCCGCCGAAATCCATTGACGCGCCGCGCACATTCTTGGAAGATGAAGGCACAATCACCCGGCTTTTCACGCCGCACGGTTTCTGGAGGGGTGCTATGCGTACATCCTCGTCATTCGTCCGTTTTCTTTCCCCGCTGCTCGCTTCCATGGCCCTCCCGCTTCTGCTTCCATGCGTCCTGTCGGGACAGTCGACAACGACCCAGATCGATTACACCGGCAGCCTCTATGGCTATTACAGAATGGAATATAACGAGCCGGACCCGAAGCACCTGCCGCCGGTTAGGAACTTTCTCGACGTCTACCGCAAGTCCAATCCAGACACTTTGCTCATCGGTTTAGGCGACAACTTCGGCCCGGAGCTTGGCGCTTCTATTCAGCTTGAGAATCTCGATACTCCAGACCCCTCCAAGGGCGGCTGTAATCTGCCTCAAACCATCGACCCAAATACAAAAGAAACCCGTCCCGAAAGCCTTTACAAAGACGACGGTCGCGCCGCTCCCAGAGCTAATTGCGACAACGTCCTCAATTTCCTGATGCACGCCGGGTTTCGCGCCGTTGTGCCCGGAAGCCAGGACTTTATGTACACCGCGCAATGGCTGCGCGTCGCGGCGCTGCTCCTCTCTGATGCGGACCATGACTCCCAATCTGCGGACATCGCCAATCACGACCACGCCACAAACCTGCTCGGCGCCAACCTGCTCATCACCATGAAAGGTCAGCGCTGTCCTTTGCTGTTCAGCCAGAATCCACTCGACAAAGACGCGTTCCGCTGCATTGGCAGCGGCGATCAGCTCCAGCCCGAATCTCTCGACTGGCTCACTCGCCTCGATCGCTTGAGCCGGCAGTCCGCGGGCGGTTCAGGCAATCCCACGGTCCAGGCCATTCAGCAGCTGGCGACTGACAGCACCAATAAAGCTGCTGGAAGGCAATCCGTTCTCGATGAGCTCGCCCGCGATGAGCTTAAGATCCTGCAAGCGGCGTGGGGCTCGCGTCTTCGTTCGCTTGTGCCGGCAGAGAACGAGCCGTCCGGAAAATATAAAAGCGGCGGTCAGGGAGTCTTTGAGCTGCCCGCCTCGGGATTGTTGAATCAAGCAGCCCTCCAGGAAATCCTGAGCACGCTAGGCAAATTGGACCTCGCCGCTACGCCGGAATCCCCACTTGACTCCGCAGATCGCGCCGACTTCAACGCCTATAGAGCCTCACTTACAACAGTTATCGCCAACCTTATTAAGCTTGCCGATCCCAGCCTTCCCCCCAATCCACCCAGAGACGTCCTTCAAAAAATCCTTGGCGATTGTGCGCAGGTAAGTATCGGAACCTGCTTCGTCCTGTCGGCGGATGCGCGCGTTGCCGCGGAGAACGGCCTGCTTCGCAGCATCGCGATTGCAGAAAAGGACACTGGCTACACGGTTGCGCAATTGGCTGACGGCAGCAATGTCCTCATCGTTGGCGTCACCGGCCAGAACACGATGAAGGCCGTATCGCAAACCAATATTCGTCTGTGCCCAGGCACCGGCAAAGATTTCCTGAATATCTTTGGCGCTTGCGGTGACCGCTTCACCACCGGAGAGGGCACTGCGGTTGCCGTCGATCCCGTTCCGATCACTGAGGCCATTGTGCGCGGCGCCGAACTCCTCGCCGCCGACCAAAGCCAGCGACCCTTCGACAAGATCGTAGTCATGGCCCAGATGCCTCACACTGAAGCGGAAGTTCTGTCGGAGCGCGTCTCGTCGCTGCTCAGGCTTGATGCCGCCGAGGGCCGTCAATTCCACGTTGACGCCGTAATCAGCGAGGCCGAATCCGGCTACGGCACTCTGCACGTCGCACTCAGTTATCAGCTGTCCGCCAAGGATCCTTACTCCGCTCCGGTCGTGGCTCCCATTCCCAGCTACAACTCTCAAACCGGTGACTATCCTGGCAGAGTCTCGCGCCTGACCATTAACTCCCCGGCTGGCTTTCCGCCTGACATCCAGGCTAACTCTACAACTGTTGAGAATTTCTCCCTCGCCAACGATCCCGATAGCATCTTCAAACCGGATCCAGTCAAAGGCTCGAATCCCACCACCGTCGACCTGCTCTCTCAATTGATGGCCAAGCTGCAAAACGTTCCTGTACCGCCGGCGCCAGCCTCGCGCAATGTCGATAAACGGGACCAGGCGAGCAAGGCTGAATTTACGCTCCTCAACGACCTGGAGAGAGCTGCGCACCCCAACGCCGACGTGGTCCTGTTGCAGAGCCGCGATGTCGAACTGGACGCAATGGGACCCGGATACCAGGACTATAGCGTGTGCGCGAATGAGACCGAACATCCCGAGCTTTGCCAGTTGCGCGTTGCTCTCGATCGCATCTTCTGGAAGGGCGACTATCTTGAATACGTCGCCGTCACCGGCAAGAGCCTCAAGAGCATGATCGCTTTGTCAGAGAACCAGATGGCTCAGCAGTTCCTCGAACCGGTCCGAGCCCCGGCATCACGAGAGGAGAGCAATACGCAACGGAACCAAGGCACGCAAAACATACA
>CAVXPR010000072.1:0-25722 GCA_963763585.1 uncultured Acidobacteriaceae bacterium
CGCGGATACCGTAGTAGTTGTAATAGATAAAAGTAAGCACCGCGAGGCCGAGAGGAACTTCAGGCATGCCGGTCGGAGTTTCAACGCCGGGGATGAGACCAACCAGCAGGCCGATCAGATTGTTCAACAGAACAAAGAGACCAATGCAGGTAACAAAGGCCTGGAAGCGCTCATACCCGTGGCCGATGACCTGCTCGCCGAGGTCGCCCACGCCTTCGTGGATCATTTCGGCGAGCTGCTGCGCGGGGTTCGGTTTCTCCACTGACAAAGTCAGGCGCACAAAAAGGAAGAACAAGATGAGTCCGCCGGCGACGAGAACTTCCAGCGAGAGTGCACTGTTGATCGAACCCGCCTTCTCAGCGGCAGCGGCGGGACTCAGCCCGATGGCCTGATACACCCTCATCTCAGTGCCTCTGAGCAGGAGATCAAGGAACCGCGCTAACGCAAAAGTCTGCACCATAAAAGTCTTAATCTCGAAAATAAAGTCTTGATCTTGAGAGTATTGATCGCACTATTTCAGGAGCCTGTGTAGAGCAAAGCGGTGCCCGCCGCTTCAGTCGCGAAGCAGCCGAACTGCCTCCCATACCATGGCCAGAAGCGCCAAACCAAGGCCGCAGAGAAGCGCTACAACAGAACCCCGGAAACACTTCAGGCTACCATAAATGGCCCCGCCAAACAGCCCCAGCCGGAGCACAAAAAGGACCGCCGAGACCGCTGCGCCACTGGGCGCTTGCCGGCGATCCATCTTCGAGTTGATGAAACGGATAAGTCGACGCCACTCGTGGATACTTGCGGCGGAAATGACCGCGCCAGTGGCCAGCATCGCGGCATCGCGCCAGCCAGAGGCCTTCCAGAGCACCAGGGCGGCCAATGCACCTACGACCAATGTGATCCTGACGGCGCGCTTGAGCAGGGCCTGCAGGCCATCGTCAGTCAGAGCGACCAGGGAGTGATGCTCGTCTGTCACGCGCCCGATCCTCCATCGCCCTTTCCGGGGTCAGAGGTGTCGTCGTCCTGCATCTTGGGATCTTTGTTGGCCGCAAGCGCCACTCGGATCGAGTACACCAGACCGGAAGCGCCGCCAAAGACGATTCCGGCAATTGCGATCCATGATTGATGCAGTCGGCGGTCAATCCACGCGCCGATAAGCCAGCCGATGAAAGCCGCGCAGGGCAGCACAAGCGCGATCTGCATTAATTTCTCAGCTTGAATCCACGCGCTGAAAAGCCCAGTGTCTTTGCCGCCTTGCTTCGAGTCGGGCCTCGTTTCTGGCCTTGTTTCGGGAATCGGTCGGTTGTAGGGCATCCATCGTGGTTATACACGAGGGATGCTCTTTGGCGCGAAACGCCGGACGAGGTCAGACGCGAAGCCAGCCTACTGCTCTATCTGTGTCCACGTCGCAAGGTCCGAACTCTTCAGCCGGTCCGCGCCCTTGTCGTCGCTGAGCTGCTTGAAATCCAGAACCCAATGCGTCCTTATCGTCGGCGGGTCTGAAGGTCCCTCAGCAGTGGGCACGATCTTCGCCTCAAAGAAATACGTCTGTCCCGCCTCAGCTGTAAAGGAAGCAACTCCCCAGTTCCTTCTCGGCGCCGCGGACAGCGATTTCCAATCGGCGCAAACATTGTGCATGCCGGGCGCAACGTCGAGCTCAAAGTAGGAATTGCCCTTGGTCGCACCAACCCATGAGCCATCGACGGCGATGCGCGGTGCGAAATCGCGGCATCCGAGGCATCCCGGCGCGTCGACGCGGCCAATGAAGACGACACGCGCTTTTCCCGCCTCAGGAGGCGCGGGGTCTGGCGCGTGTTTCTCGGTTTTCACAACGAAGTGCGCGTGGTCGTCGCCGCACGCATCGCGAAGCCTGGCGGCGCGGAGCTGGTTGCCCATAACAAACATCATGCAGAATAGGAATACTGCCATCGCTTGTTTCATGTGGGAATCTCCTGATTCGGTTGGATTCTGGTTGTGTCGGTTTGGTTGGGCTTGGACTGCAGATTCGTGACTGCCGGCCTCAAGCTGGTCCCGAATCGGCATCAGCGATACTCGGCACAGTGCGGACGGCATTGCATTCTCAAGCCGTTATACTGGCGGTTGGACCTTCAATCAATTTTCGAAAAGAAAGATTGGCCAGAAAAGGAAGTATGGAATTCGACTCGGAATTCGAGCGCAAGCTATTTGACGAGCGCCGGGAAAAACTGAAGAAGATCGCTGAGCTGGGGCAGACTGCGTATCCCAACCGGTTCCCAGCCGCGCAGGGCGAATTTGCAACGCCGCTGGCCGAGGTGCGCGCCAAGTGGGACGCGTCGACGAGTGAAGAGCTTGAGGCCAAGCGCGAGACGGTGACCGTGGCCGGCCGCATCATGACCATTCGCGCGCAGGGCAAAGCAGGATTCGCGACGCTGCAGCAGGAAGGCGCGCGGCTGCAGATTTACGTGCGGCTCGATGCCGTCGGCGAGCAGGGCTTCGCGCTCTACAAGCTACTCGATCTCGGCGACCACATCGGCGTGACGGGTTATTTATTTCGGACTAGAACCGGCGAGTTGACGATACATGTCGAGACGCTGACGTTTCTGGCCAAGGCAATGCTCACGCTGCCGGAAAAGTTCCACGGCCTCGCCGATGTCGAGCTGCGCTACCGGCAGCGCTATGTGGACCTGTTCGCGAACCTCGACGCCCGCGAAGTGTTTGTGAAGCGCGCGAAGGTGCTGAAGGCGCTGCGTACGTTCTTCGACAGCCGCGGCTATCTCGAAGTGGAAACGCCGATGATGCAGCCCATCGCCGGCGGAGCGGCGGCGCGGCCATTCAAGACGCATCACAACGCGCTGGATATGGATTTGTATCTGCGCATCGCGCCGGAGCTTTATCTGAAGCGGCTGGTGGTGGGCGGCTTGGACCGGGTTTACGAGATCAACCGCAACTTCCGCAACGAGGGCGTGAGCACGCAGCACAATCCCGAGTTCACAATGCTCGAGTTCTACCAGGCCTACGCCAATTATCACGACTTGATGGATTTGACGGAGGAGCTGATCGCATTTGTGGCAAAAGAAGTGAACGGGACGACGGTTCTTCCATCCGGCGAAAAAGACGAGAACGGGAACCCGATTCCGCGGCTCGATCCGCAGGGAAATCCGATCGACTTCGCGAAGTGGCAGCGGCTGACGATGGCGGAGGCGATCATCAAGTGGTGGCCGGAGAACACAGTCGATCCGCCCGATGCTGCTTGTTTCTCAGACTATGGAATGTTTTTCGACAAAATTGCTCATGCGGGCGATGCTTTGGGAGAGCAACTACGAAGCCTGATCTCGATGACGCCTGGGACAAGGAATCCCGCCGCTGACAGCGTCGCTTCAATTTATAAGGCCTTTCGAGAGTGCGATTCTCGGAGCAGCACTGTGGTGCGAGCAAATTCTGGACGCAGCGGCGCCGAAAAAGATCAAGCTATCCGATCTGCACTTGGCTCCTCGATCGCAGCGGTCTTTGAAGTTCTGGCTGAATCCAACCTGATTCAACCAACAATCATCTACGACTACCCGACCGCCGTCTCTCCGCTGTCAAAGCAAAAGCCCGACGATCCGGATCAGGTTGAGCGCTTTGAAATTTTTGCCGGCGGCTTCGAGCTGGGCAACGCCTTCAGCGAGCTGAACGATCCGGTGGAGCAGCAAAAACGATTCGACGATCAGCTCGCCCAGCGCGCCGCAGGCGACGACGAAGCGCACCAGATGGACGAGGATTACGTGCGCGCGCTTTCGTACGGGCTGCCTCCGACAGGCGGCGAAGGCATCGGCATCGACCGGCTGGTAATGCTGCTGACGGGATCGAAGTCGATCCGCGACGTGATTCTGTTTCCGCTAATGAGACATGCAGTGAACGAGAAACCAAAGGAACAAGGAAACGAGAAGCCGGAAGCCGCGAGCTAACTCCGTGAGCACCGCCAACTCCATTGGCTAGGAGCTAGAAGCTAGCAGCTAGGAGCTGTTCTTGAATATCTTATTCGTCGGCGACATCTTCGGCAGCGCGGGGCGCAGAATTGTGCGTGAGCACATTGGCCATGTGCGCGAGGCGCACATGGTCGACCTGACGATCGTCAATGTCGAGAATGCCGCTGGCGGCTTCGGCGTGACAGCCGGAATAGCAGAGGAAGTCTTCGATCTGGGCGCCGACGTGCTGACGACCGGCAACCACGTCTGGGATAAAAAGGAACTGCTCGACTATCTGAACTCGGCTGCGCCTTACACTCACGATCGCGCGCGGCGAATCATCCGGCCCGCGAATTTCCCGCCGGGCACGCCGGGTTACGGCTTCTATGAAGGAAAGACCGCAGGCGGCGTGGACTACGCGGTGCTACAGATGCAGGGGCGCGTGTTTATGACGCCGATCGACGACCCGTTCCGCACCGCCGACTCCCTGCTGGCCGCTATCCGCGCCAAAGTGATCGTGGTCGATTTCCACGCCGAGGCGACAAGCGAAAAGGTTGCGATGGGGTGGTATCTCGATGGCCGCGCAACTGCAGTGCTGGGCACGCACACGCATGTGCCGACCGCCGACGAGCGCATTCTGCCGAACGGAACCGCCTATCAGACGGACGTGGGCATGAGCGGCCCCTATGACAGCATCATTGGCGTCGAAAAAGAACTGGTGCTGCGCAAATTCCTGACGGCAATGCCCGGCAAGTTTGAGGCGGCAAAGGGAAATCCCAAGATGTGCGGCGTAGTAGTGACCTGCGACCCCGCGACAGGGCGTGCGTCGGCAATCCAGAGGGTCATGCTCGGAGAATAGATTGCCCGCGGTGCACTCCCTCAGGACTTTCGCCCGCACCCCTCCAACCGATGGACCAACAGAAAAAGGGCAGCCCACCGAAGTGGGCTGCCCTTTCTAATTCCAGAAGCATTGCTTTGCGCGTCCCTCAATTGCCGATGTGAAATCGGCAATCGAGGCTCGCGGTTATTGCGCGCGGTGCGCGGCTGATGGCTTCGCCGGGACATGATGCACCGGGCCCGCCTTCTTTTCCGGTTGCAGGAATCCGTCGCTAAGAACGATCTGCGCGGATGCGGCAGTGGTTCCCACCGCTGCAGTGTGCGTGTAGGTATCGTAGGTGCCGTCGAGCTCAGCAGCCGGTTGCAAACCGAGCGCCGAACCGGCCGCGGGAGCGTCCTTGCAGGAAAGCGGTTCCTTGAGGTTGACGGTAAAGTCGGCGGTGTGGGCGTCCTTAGCGTCCTGCGTAACGGCCACATTGAGCGTCAAGATCCCGGGATCAATAGCGATCTTGTGGATGTGTGCAGGCGTATCGGTGAGTACGTCACCCAAGGCGTCGGTATCGGCCTTGACGCCGTTGGCCAGGATATAGGCCTGTGCGTCCGCGATCTTCAGCTCTGAAGGTGGCACCGGAACCGCGCTGCAAGCCACAGGGTTCGTGAGCTTGACTACGAAGTCCTTTGGCTTGACCGAAGCTGCAGTGGTGACAGAAATTTTCAGCGCGTTTGCGGGATCGGCGATCACAATGCCGGGGACCGGTGTCGGCTGGCCCTTCAACAGGGCCCAAAGTCCGGTGGCATCCGCGTCAGAGCCGTTGGCCAGGATGTACTCCTTGTCCTCAAGGCTCAACGCTTTGGGATCGCCGCTGGTATAGGCGTGATGCGCTAAATCCGCAGGCGTCGGCGCGGGCGCAATGGTAAAGCCGTCGGGCGGAAAAAGCGTTGCCTGCGCCTGGGTTTCGATGGCCGCGATCTGCTGCTTGATGGCAGCGTCGCCATCGAGCGTGCCGTGATAGCGCTTGTACCAGTACTCGAGCAGCGGCTCAATCTGTGTCTTGAAGTTCGGCGGCGCAAAGTTGTATGCGCGGGCGTAGAACCAGACTGCCTTGATTTCATCCCTTGAGTCACCCGGCTTGGCATAGGTCTGCGCGAGTTGCAGTGTATCCGCAAGGCACGGGCCCGGCTTGGTGCATGAATCGGGCGGATAGAGCATCAATTCGGCGGTGTATTCCTTAATGGCTCCCGCAAAATCCTTTTTTGAGACCGCGTCGTCAAGCGCGATGGCCGAGTGGAAAACGGGATAAGCACCCGACGTCAAATTGCTCCAGTCGCCGTCAGATACTGCCGCCGGCTTGGGAGCCGTGAGGCCCTTCCGCGCCAGAGCCGCTGCATCGTCGCAGGTCGGCGCGTCGGTGGCGACGCCAGAGGCATCGAGGGTTGAGGCACACTGTTGCTTCTTCAAGTTGACAGAAATGTAGATGGCCTTCATGTTGTTGGGATCGACCTGAAGCAGGCGGCCGGCGGCATCAATCGTCTTAGCCGGTTGGTTGGTCTGGAAGTAGCAAGCGATCAACTGATCGAGAACGGCCTTCTTGACGACGCTCTGAGGGTAAGCGGAGAGAAACCCCTCAAGTGCGGCAGCCTTTTGGGTAAGGTCGGTCTGGGTGATGGCGTTCTGATACGCGTTGAACTCGGCTGGATCCTGGATGGTGATCTGGCCGGGGTCCTGAGCGCGAAGTGCAGGCGTGGAAACAAGGCTCATGCTCGCCAATGCCATCGCCGATGCAAGGACTAACTTCTTCATGCAATGCTCCTGGGAAATACCAAAATGGGGTCAAAAAATCACTCATTCGCCAACGTTGCGGCAATCGTTTTCAGTGGCGTTTGAGCGCTGGGGCGACGGATATAAAGATACCATGGCCACGATTGTTTCTGTAGAAGGATTATAAAAAGCCGACGAGCCTCTGACAAGAAAAACGCGATGCCCAACGCCGCGCGCGCCGCACGCTGGTAACGGGATGGTGAGGGGGCTGGCAGCATCGCGGCTGGGCGGCTCGATCTGGACAAGATACAGGGCAGACGAACGAGACGGGAGAACGTTAGACGAGGGGCTACTGCAGCAGGCGAACGGACTTATTGCAGCAAACGCACCAGCTCGGCCTGTTCAGCCAGAAAGGCGTCGTGGCCGTGGGCAGTGGTCATTTCGCGGTAGTCAGCCTTGGCGCCCGCGGCTCGGATGGATTCAGCGAATCGCCGCACATCTTCGGCCGGAAAGAGCCAGTCAGAGCTGATGCCGATAAAGCTGAGCTGAGCGTGGATACGGCCGAAGGCCTCTTGCGGTGAGGCGTAGCCGAGCAGCGGATCCCATGTATCCATGGCGCGCAGGATAGCCAGGTAGGCATTGGCGTCGAAGCGCTCGACGAATCGATTGCCTTGAAGATCGAGGTAGCCGGCAATGTCAAATCGCTCGCCAATAAGGCCGCTGCCTTGGCCGTTTGCCGCCCACGGATCTTCGCCGCTGCGATTTGGATTGCGCCCGAAACGCTCATCAAAAAGCGGCGCGGATTTGTAGCTGATCATGGCGATTTTGCGGGCAAGCGCGAGTCCGCTCCGCGGCGGGCGTTGCGGCAGATAGCGGCCGCCGGCCCATTCGGGATCGTGCTGAATGGCCTGTCGCTGCAGGTGGTTCAGGGCCAAGCCCATTGCGGAGAGCGGCGTCACTCCAATGATCAGCGCGCGCTCAATGCGTTCAGGCTGAAAGATGGTCCAGTCCAGCGCTTGCATGCCGCCAATTGAGCCGCCCAGGACGAGGCGTAGACGGCGGATGCCGAGCGAATCGAGAAGCCGCGCCTGCGCGCGAACATTATCGCGGACGCCAACCAGAGGGAAGTCCGGACCGTAGATTTCGCCTGTCTCGGGATTGACTGCGCCGGGACCTGTGGAGCCATAACAGGAGCCCAGCATGTTGATGCAGATAACGAAGTCATGCTCCAGCGAGAGGACCGCGCCGGGAGCAAAAATCTCAGGCCACCAGGAGCCGACAAGAGCCGAGCCCGAGAGTGCGTGGCAAACAAGAACGGCATTGTCTCTCGCCGCATTCAGCCTGCCGTAGACGGCGTAATGCAGCGTGGGACAGATCAGGGAACGGCCGCACTCGAGCGGCAGGGAGCCATCCAGCACGAAGTCGCCTTCGTAGGTCGGTTCCACGATCTTCGATCCCGGCGGCGAGGCGCCGCTGCGGCTATAACCATCGGTCATAAGAACAGCCTCTAGCTCCTAGCTTCTAGCTGCTTGCTTCCGGCTTTGCGATTCAGCGTTTGAATAAACGCCCCCAGCATTTTGGATATTTCGTTGCTCAACACTTCCGCCCTATTCAGTAAATCGTCGGATCCCATCCCAAGCTTTCTGGCAACCAGAAGCTGCGTCTGAACCTCGTAGATCGACCCCTGTGCAACCCCGAGAAACTGTCGAAACTCGCCAACATTAAGTCTGCCACGTCCCTCCGCAATGTTGCTTGCAACCGAAACCGCAGCTCTTCTGAGCTGCGGGATCAGCCCATAAACCTCGTCATTAGGGAAAGAACGAGTCAACTGATAAACACACAGTCAATTCAATAGCCTTCTGCCAGACGACCAAGTCCCGGTAGTCTTGCGCCATTCTCGCCCCTTCCTTGCTCCAAATTTACGTACCAGCAAACCAGGAGCTAATAGCTAGAAGCTAGCGGCTAGAAGCTGTCTCTCCTATTTTGCCGCAACGGCCTTGCTTGCGCCGGTGACGGTCTTTCCGTTGGCCGCTTCGATCGCCTGATCGAGGTCGGAAACGATGTCGCGAATGTCTTCGATTCCTACCGACAGCCGCACCATCTCCGGGGTGACGCCCGTGGCCGCCTGCTCCTCAGCCGAAAGCTGCTGATGCGTGGTGGATGCGGGATGAATCACGAGCGACTTGGCGTCTCCGATATTGGCCAGCAGAGAAAACAGCTCGAGCGAGTTGATTAGCTTTTTGCCCGCGTCGAAAGCGCTCCCACTCGCGCCCGGTTTGATACCGAAAGTGACTAACGCACCCGCGCCGTTGGGCAGGTATTTTTTCGTCCGCGCGTAATACGGGCTGGATTCGAGGCCGGGATAGTTAACCCACTCCACGCCGGGATGCGTTGCCAGGTGCTTGGCGACGGCCAGCGCATTCTGCGAGTGGCGCTCCATGCGCAGATGCAGCGTTTCAATCCCTTGCAGCAGCAGAAACGCATTGAACGGCGAAAGCGCCGCGCCTGTGTCGCGCAGGCCCTGAATACGCGCCTTGAGGATGAACGACAGCGGACCAAAGGCCGCCGTATAGGAGAGGCCGTGGTAGGAGGGATCGGGCTCGGTGAAGTCCTTGAAGCGGCCTGAAGCCGCCCAGTCGAACTTGCCAGCGTCCACAATCACGCCACCAATGGCCGTGCCGTGGCCGCCGAGGAATTTGGTGGCCGAGTTGACGACAATGTCAGCGCCCCACTCGATCGGCCGCACCAGCGCCGGCGATGCCGACGTGTTGTCGATGACCAGCGGCAGCTTGTGCTCATGAGCGATGGCGGCGAGCCGCTCGATGTCGGCAATGTCAAGCTTGGGATTGCCCAGCGTCTCGGTATAGATCGCGCGAGTTTTGTCGTTGATCAGCGCGCGTATACCGTCAAAGTCGTCGGCGTCGGCAAACTTGACCTTGATGCCGAGCCGCGGCAGCGTGTAGTGGAAGAGATTGTAGGTGCCCCCGTACAGCGAAGTAGTGGAGACGATCTCATCGCCCGCCGCCGCAAGAGTGGTGATGGCAAGCGTCTCCGCCGCCTGGCCAGAAGCCGTCGCCAGCGCCGCAGCGCCGCCTTCGAGTGCGGCAACGCGCTTCTCAAAAACGTCGGTAGTGGGGTTCATGATGCGCGTGTAGATGTTGCCGAACTCCTGCAACCCGAAGAGTCGGGCGGCGTGATCCGCATCCTGAAAAACGTAGGAAGTGGTCTGGTAGATTGGCACGGCGCGCGCGCCTGTGGTGGGGTCAGGGATTTGGCCGGCATGTACGGCCTGTGTGGCAAGCTGCTGCGGTTTCGGTTCCGACATAATGATCTCCTTCTCAACTCGTTGATGAACTTGTCCAAAGGTAGAAGCGCGGAGCGCACGCAAAACGGCCCGCATCCGTTTCAGGACCCGGGCCGCTTGACTTCAAGATCGGTAACGCTTAACGCATTCGCCGTTCAAGAGACGCACGGAGGGGTCCGGATGGCATACACATGGCCATGGCCTCGCTCGCGATTCGTCCGCAATTCCGGGTTCCCTGTGAGAACGGCATAGAAGGCAGTATCAGGGGGAAGCTGTGCGGGTGTCAAGCAAAGAACGGGCCTCGGGCCGGATCAGCCTGGGTTTGCTCTGAAAGGGCACCGCTTGTGTTTGCTTTGAAAGGACAGGCCTGAGTTTGCTTTGAAAAGGCACCGTCTGTTTGCTTTGAAAGGGCACGGCTTCAGCCGTGCCGTAAATTGCGCCGTTTAAATGCGGGCTTCAGCCCCTGAGGGAAGCCTCTTTCAGACTCGCCATGCCGCGAGCCCCAAAGTGACCGAGCCCTGACGCGGAAGTGTTAGTTGATCCTGTTTCGAATTCCCTACTCTTCGCCCTTCCAGACATAGGCTCCAGGCTGGGGCAGTCCGATGTGGGCGAGCACGCGGCACGCGAATTGGCGGGCCATGACGGTTGAGTCGGCATCGGGCTGATAAAAAGCCGGCATGCAAGGAAAGATCGTCGCTCCGGCCTCAGCGGCCAGCGTCATGTTGCGCAGGTGAATGCGGCTGAAGGGCGTTTCGCGCACGCAAAGAATCAACGGGCGGCGCTCCTTGAGCGTAACGTCAGCAGCGCGAGCGATGAGCGAGTTGGCGAGGCCGAGAGCGATCGTGGCAAGCGTGCCCATGGAGCAAGGCAGGACAATCATGCCGTTCGACGGATGACTGCCGCTGGCGATTGGAGCGCCGATGTCGGAGTCGGCGTGCTGGATGGTCTTGACGGGCGCAGCGCCGAGCAGCTTTTTCAGCAGATTCGTTCGGCCGGAGACGCCAAGTTCTTCGGCGAGCACGCGCAGCGAGTTTTCCGATGCAACAAAGTGAACGCGGGCAACGCGCTTGTCGGCTTCGAGCGCGCGAAGAGTTTCCTGGGCGAGTATCGCGCCGGATGCGCCAGTGATGGCGAGGGTGAGATGCGCAGCCCCCAGACTGCGGTCTCCTTTGCGGGACGGGTTCGGCTGCGAATACTCATTCCTAGGAGGCATTTACTACAGCCCCACAGAAATGACATTGAAGGACACGCTTCTTCATCACGAGAAGCCACCCGAGCAGCCCACCAACGAAAAAGCCTACGCCCGTGGCGATTACGAACGTACTTCCAAGGGCTCTGAAGAAGTTGAACAGTCTGCTTCCCGCCGCAGTATCCTGCCCTTCGCGAGTGATTTCGCCGGAATAGAATGCAGCGACATTCTCGTCAGGGGTTTCAAGCGAGCCGTCGTTTGCTCGCTGGTTGCATGTTTCAGCAGTCGTGGTCTCTGAGCCAGTTTCTTTAAATGTCGAGAGCGCGCATTCACAGTACTTTTCTACTTGACCCGGTGGAGCGGGGACTCCGGCTGCCTGGTAATTCCTTCTCACGCTTGCCGCGCAACTCTGACGGAAACTAGAGTCGAAAGAACTCTGAAAGGATTGGCTTGGCGCGCTCCGATGGACGCCCAATGTGTCCTCCCATCGAGCATTAATGAGAACAAGCATGAGCGCACAGGAAATGATTCCTAGAATTGACGGAATCAGAAGGATGTAGCCAATTACAACTGCCGGACCACTCAAACGATATACCTTTTTGGAACTCAGTGCTCCGCGATCGCAGACCTTGCAAGTGAGGTAAGACGAAGTGAAATTTCTCCCGAGGTGGGCAGGATGGGCGCGCTGTGCCTCATCGACATTCGGCTGAGTGGGCGCATCTCGCCAACCGCCTTCGGGCATGATCGACATTCCAGATTGCCCCCTTCCGAGCCGGAAAACTCGCGATAATTCTACGCCAGGTGGGACGTACGCCAAATACGCTTAGAGAGACACTACTCGCCCAGCACGCGCTTGAAGATCGCATCCACATTCCCGAGCTGCCTTGAATAATCAAACGTCTTCGCCAGCTTTTCTGGGCTGAGCAGCTTGGTAATCGCCGGGTCGCGCGCAACTTCGTCGCGGAAATTCAAATCCTCTTTCCACGCGCGCATCGCGTGCGACTGGACAAGCTTATAAGCGTCCTCGCGCAACATGCCGGCCTCGGCGAGATCAAGCAGCAATTGCCCCGAAAAGATGAGCCCGCCAGTCAATTCGAGATTCTTCTTCATCCGCTCGGGATAAACGAGCAGCCGGTCAACCAGATCGGCAGTCTTGGCCAGCAGATAGTCGACGAGGATGGTCGAGTCTGGAAAAATAACGCGCTCCACCGAAGAATGAGAAATATCGCGCTCGTGCCACAGCGGGATGTTCTCCATCGCCGCCTGCGAGTTGCCGCGAAGTACCCGCGCCAGGCCGCTGATTTGCTCGCTCGTGATCGGGTTCTTTTTGTGCGGCATGGACGAGGAGCCTTTTTGCTTTTCGCTGAAATACTCCTGCGCCTCGCGAACCTCTGTGCGCTGCAGATGGCGGATTTCGACGGCAATCTTGTCCAGCGTGCTGCCGATGATGGCGAGCGTGGCGATATAGGCTGCGTGGCGATCGCGCTGGATGACCTGCGTCGCAACCGGCGCGGGCTTGAGACCTAGCGCCAAGCAAATTCGCTCTTCGTGCTCCGGCTTCAGGTGGCCGAAGGTGCCGACAGCGCCGGACAGCTTGCCCACGCGCATATCCTCGGCGGCGGCGGCGAAGCGTGTGGCATTGCGCTCCATTTCGGCATACCAGTTGAGCAATTTCAGGCCGAAGGTCGTCGGCTCCGCATGAATCCCATGTGTCCGGCCGATGGTGGGCGTCAGCTTGAACTCGATGGCGCGGCGCTTCAGCACCGCCAGCAAACCGGCAATACCGTCGCTGATGAGCGCCGATGCTTCTTTAATCTGGAGGGCCTGGGCAGTGTCGACGATGTCGTTCGACGTGAGGCCATAGTGCAGCCAGCGAGACTCGGCGTCGAGGCCCTGGGCTTTAAGAGATTCCGCGACCGCGGTTGCGAACGCAATAATGTCGTGCTTGACCTCGGCTTCGATTTCGGCGACGCGCGCGGCTGAAACCGTCGCCTTCGTCGCGATCGCCGCCGCTGCGGAGGCGGGGATGACACCGTCCTCAGCAAGAACGGTGCTGGCCGCCGCTTCCACCTGAAGCCAGCAGCGGTATTTGTTCTCGTCCGTCCAAATGGCGCCCATCGCCGGGCGCGTGTAGCGATCGATCAACGGAGAACTCCTTGCATGACCGGCATTTGCAGCCAATACCCACTTTCAATTGTACGAGGGGAGGCGGGACTAGCCGCGAGAATTTCCAGCATCTCGAGGAATTCCGAGGCGGCGGTATAGTTCATCGATCAGCAGGCCGCGCCCCGGCGCGTAGGGCTGAAACCATTCCCCATCAATTACCAGTTGCGGGATGGCACGCTTGCCGACGCGCTTCAGAACCTCGGCCGAAGCAGCGGGATCCGCATCGACATTGACCTCGGTGTAGGCCACGCCGTGCTCTTCGAGAAACTGCTTGGCCAAACGGCATTCGCGGCACCAGGCGGCGGTGTAAACCTGCACGATCATAAGTGAATTCTACTCAATTTCCGATGCTACGATCTGTGATACCAAGCACGTTGAGGTTTTGATGACCGCGGATCAAATTAAGTCGCTTTTACATCTTGAGCCGCACCCGGTCGAGGGCGGATGGTTCCGCCGGACGTACACCTCGGCAGCAAGCGTGGAGCTGCCGCGAGGCCAGCGGGCGCAGGGCACGGCGATTTATTACCTGCTTGAAACCGGAGGCTTCTCTGAGATGCATGTGCTGGCCTCGGATGAGATCTTCCACTTTTATCTCGGCGATCCAGTCGAGATGCTGCAGTTATTGCCCAATGGCCGCACCGCTGTTTTCACGCTCGGGCCGGATTTGACGGCCGGACAGCATGTGCAGCTGATGGTTCCGGCAGGTGTGTGGCAGGGTACGCGCCTGATTGCGGACGGCAAAGTAGCGCTGCTCGGTTGCACGGTCACGCCCGGGTTCGATTTTGCTGACTACCGAAACGCAGGCGCCGAGGAGTTGATCGCAAAGTGGCCAGCGGAGGCAGAGCGGATCCGAAAGCTCACGCGGCGCTGACTCTACCGCCGCTCCCTGAAAAAACTGCGCAGCAATTCGGCAGATTCATCGGCCGCAATTCCCTGCTCTACCTGTATCTGGTGGTTGAGCTTGGGGTGATTCAGCACCGCAAGAACCGATCCGCACGCGCCTGCCTTGGGGTCGGCGGCGGCGTAAACAAGGCGATCAACGCGCGCGTGGATCATGGCTCCGGCGCACATGGCGCATGGCTCCAGCGTGACGTAGAGAGTGCAGCCGTTGAGACGATAGTTGCCAAGCGCCTCAGCCGCCGCGCGCAGCGCGACGATTTCAGCGTGGGCCGTGGGGTCAACGTCGCGCAAGACGCGATTCTGGCCGCGTGCGATGATCGCGCCTCCATGGACGACGACTGCGCCAATGGGAACTTCGCCGGCTTCGGCCGCTAAACGCGCCTCGGCCAGCGCGGCCTGCATCGCTTCCAGATTGTCAATCACAGTTCCGTCAATCATGCTTTCGATGGTAGCGCCGACGGTTGCTGCTGGGTCATGCAGTGCAGCGCGCCCAGACCCCAAATCAAGTCGACACAGTGGACGCCGATGATCTCGCGACCGGGGAAGAGTTCGGCAAGCGTGTTGAGCGCGACCCGATCATTGGGATCGTGGAAGGTAGGCACGAGAACAATTCCGTTGGCGACATAGAAATTTGCGTAGCTCGCCGGCAAGCGCTGCCCGCGGAAAATTACAGGTCGCGGCATGGGCAGCTCGACGACTGTGAACCGCTTGCCCTGGGGAGTGCGCGCGGACTTGAGGCGTGTGAGGTTTTCAGCGAGCGGCGCATGGTTCGGGTCGCGCTTGTCCGGCTCAACGACCGTGACAATTGTGGTGGGGCCAACGAATCGCGCAATGTCGTCAATGTGGCCGTGGGTATCGTCACCGACAATTCCGCGATTTAGCCAGATGGTCTGGTCGATGCCGAGATAGTCGTGAAAGACGCGCTCGAGTTGCGCGCGACTGACGCCGGGGTTGCGCTGCTGCACTTCGCTCAGGTGGCATTCCTCGGTGGTAAGCAGTGATCCTGTGCCATTCACATCGATCGACCCGCCTTCGAGGACGATGCGATAGTGGCTAGCGCCGTTGTCAAATTCAATCGCAGGCTGCCACGCGGTTGCGCCGAGCAGCTTGGCCGCGCGGCCGGGAAGCTTGTCGTCGAGATGCCAGTCAGAATATTTTGCCCAGCCATTGAATCGCCAGTCAGTGAGCGCGACACGACCCTCCGAGTTGCGCACAAAAATCGGACCCGAGTCTCGCGTCCACCCGCGGTCGGTGGGCCAGCAGTGGAAGGCGACCTGATCGAGATTCGCGCCGGCCCGGCGAAGCATCGATGTCACGCGCTTTTTGGCCGCCGCATTTTCAACGATCAAATGCACGCGCTCATGGGCCGTAAGCAGGCGGACAATCTCCGCATAGAGCCACGGTATGGAATGAAATTTGCCGGGCCAGTCCTCGGGATTATGCGGCCACGCGAGCCATGTGGCCTCGTGCGGCTCCCACTCAGCTGGCATGCGGTAGCCCAACTCGCGCGGGGTCTTTGCTGGTAGACGAGCGGACATTGTTATTTACGGCCTTTGTGGCCGGCGGGCGCAGGGGCGGAATCAATAAACCGCTGCGTGATAGGCGCGTAGGCGTCAACGCGGCGATCACGCAAAAAAGGCCAGTTGCGGCGCGTCTCCTCAATCAACGAGCGATCGACTTCGCCCAGCACGATTTCTTCAGCGTCGTGGCTCGCTTTGGCGATAATGCGGCCAAAGGGATCGGCGAGAAAGCTGCCGCCCCAGAATTCGAGGCCCGGCCCGGGAGCGCGATTGCCCAGAATGTCGCCATGCTCCAGGCCGACGCGATTGACGGCAGCTACGTAGACGCCGTTGGCAATGGCATGGGAACGCTGAATGGTGCGCCACGCATCAAACTGCGCCTCGCCGAACTCGTCTTTCTCTTTCGGGTGCCAGCCGATGGCCGTGGGATAAAAAAGTATCTCGGCGCCTTGCAGAGCCGTGAGCCGCGCGCCCTCCGGGTACCACTGGTCCCAGCAAACCAGCGTGCCCACGCGTCCCGCGGCGGTGTCGACGGCCTGAAATCCGAGATCGCCCGGCGCGAAATAATATTTTTCGTAGTAAAGCGGGTCGTCAGGGATATGCATCTTGCGGTATACGCCGGCGATCTGGCCGTCGGAGTCAAATGTGACCGCAGTGTTGTGATAAAGCCCCGGCGCGCGACGCTCAAAGAGAGATGCAACGACGGCGACGCGTGACTCGCGGGCGGCGTCGGCCAGTTTGGCCGTCGACTCGCCCGGAATCGGCTCCGCAAGGTCAAAGAGCGCGAGTTCTTCGCGCTGGCAAAAATACTGCGTGCGGAAAAGCTCCGGCAGACAGACCACCTGCGCGCCCAGCTTCGCGGCCTCGCGAATATGACGCAGCGCCGCCGAGAAGTTCGCCTCGGGGTCCGTGCCCATGCGCATCTGCACCAGTGCAACCGTGAATTTTTTCGCCGTAGTCATGCGTCTACCGTCAGGTCCCCGTATTGGATAGTTGTGGCCGATGCAACGAGGCCAACCCCGGCATGCGGAATTGGCCCCGTGTCCTCTGAATCGTCAACTCGATTGCTCTTCGCCCGCCTCGAATCTTATCCAAAGGTCTGCCGCACGCAGCGCCTGGTCGCCCAGTCCTGCTCGTCCAACTCTACGCGTCCAGAATCAGCACAGCCGCGGCAATCGTGGTGGTCCACTTGCCCCGCTTGTCGCCAACAGCCGACTGGGTGATGTTGCTGGTGCGGACTATCTTGTTGGAGATGCGGTAAATTTCCTTTTTCTCGTCCCAGCTCTTGTCGGGGTCAAACTCCACGTCCAGCGTCGTCGCGAGCATCTCGGCGGCTAGTTCCTCGGCGTATTCCCCGGCCTGGTCGTCGGTCTCTCCAAAGCTATGGTGCTCACTCAGGTAGCCGTAGGTATTGCGGTCGGCCGGAATGGCCACGCCAATACTGCACGCGACAAGCCTGTGCGGCTCGCGCGTGGAGTTTTCCGCGATGACCGCGAAAACGACTTCACCGTCATCCAGATACTTCAGGCCATCTTTACGCGAAATCATCTTGCACTGCGGCGGAAAGATTGAGGAGACGCGGACCAGATTCTGCGAGGCGATGCCCGCATCGCGGAGCGCGAGCTCAAAAGAGGTCAGCCGCTCCTTGTGTTTGCCGACGCCTTTGGTGAAGAAAAGCTTCTTTGGGACCATGCTTTTTCCCAATTTCTATGTGCCCTCCGTGGGTGGAAAAATTGTGACGGGTTTTTACCGTTCCCGCATGAGTCTATCGCATCCTGAAGGATGCGAACAGGGTTTCGCATATTTTCATATGAGGTTCATGGCGGAGGATTTCGAGTGCGGCGCACATCTGGCTCCGCTCTGGCCCCCAGCGGACAACCGACGAATTAGAAAAACAGTCGCGAAGAGTTGGCGAGGAAGCAACTTTCCGGCACGAAACGCGTTTAAAACTCCATGAAGCAACGGTCCGTTTGGAAGCAGCAAAGACTTTGGCCTGGAATCACAATCCTGTGCGCGGCCCTGTGCGCGGTCACGACCTGTCCGTTGGCGCTGGCACAAGCCCCCATTCAACCTGATCTGACCGCTGGTCCTACGCCGGCCGGCGCTGGCTTGAGCCAGGCGATCCTGGAGTGGACGCCTCCGGCTCTGTCGGACCTGGGCGCCCAGGCCGTCGCAAAAGAGAGCTTCACGCTTGATCGGACCTTGCTGGCCGCAGCCGCCGGGCTTATGCCGGACTCCGACGCCGACCTGCGCCAGACGGTTGCCAAGCTCGACGGCGTGAGCGTGCACGTTCTGCGTTTCGCCGCTGACAGCCAGGCCGATCCCACACAAGTTGAGGCCATTCGCGATGCCTACCACTTGCGCGGCTGGAAGCATGTTCTGAGCTCGACAAATTTGGGCGGCTCAACCCACAGCGATATCACCGACGTGTGGCTGGTCCTGGATGGAGCCAACGTGCGCGGTGGAGTGGTGCTGGTGGAGAGCCCGAAGAGCCTGACGCTGGCGACAGTGTCGGGAAATCTGAGTCCGGTCGACATCCTCCACCTGCGAGGCCATTTCGGCATTCCCCGGTTCGACAGCGATGGCATTCGATAGCGACAGCTTGACCGCCGCCGGCAGCCGGCAACTTCTTGACCGGCAGCGCCACCCGATAACCTTCGCTGCGCGACTCAATTCGCTCCGAACACGTCAGCGATCGCTACGTGATTGGCTCTCAGTTCTGCCAGAATTACAATGCTATAGTCTTTGCTAACGCTCCTGCCCGAGTGCCCCTCTTCGAGTGATTAATCGATGCCGAAACTGACTATTTTCTTGCTCATCCTGGCGGCCACAGGCAGCTCAACATGCGCCCGCGCAAAGGTCGTCGAGGATACGAGCGGATCTCTCCAGACTCTCACCAGCATTACTGACGCGCTCGACTCTCCCGACCACCATCCGGTCCACATTCTCTACGTCCATGGGATCGATCGGGTCGGGTCCGGCGATTCATCGATGTTGCGCGAATCGATATGCACCGAACTGAAGCTTTGCGAGGTCAACGACTGGAAGAATGCAGGCGTGGAGTTTGCCGACAAAGGCGAATTCTCAACCGCCGTGCAGCCTCCGACGCTGGCGTACCTGGGAAATCCCGTATGGGCCAGCCCCGCGGAGTGGCAAGCTGCAGCGCCGTTTGTCGTGCACTGGGTGGTGCACCTCAAGGGTCATTCCGCGGTTCTCGTGCTGGATGAGATCAACTGGTGGCCGCTGGTGATGGCGCTCAAATGCCGCCATGTCCTAACCGCTGAAGCGCATCTTTCCGGCCCCGACCCGTATCTGCTGCAGGTTTGTTCGCAACAATCCGCTCAGGATCCGGACGGATCGGGACGATTTTTCCCCTGGATACAACCTGACCAAGCGGCAAAACTCGCAAAGATTCGGCCTCGCGGCGTTTTGATCAATCGAGAGTTGAAATCCGGCCTCGTCGACTGGGGACTCTCAGACGTGCTGATGGCTGTGGGACCAATGGGCGGCATTTTGCGCGACGGCGTGCGGCAGTTGATGGCCAAATCGGCGGCGTTCGATTCCAACGCCGCTGCGGCCGCTTCAGGTGGAAGCGGCGGAATAGGAAAGTACAACTGGAAATCGCAGCTCGGCCGCGACAACGAGCTGGATCAGGAATTCATCGGCGTAACGCACAGCCTCGGCAGCTATCTGCTCTTCAACGTGCTCAATCCGGAGTTTGCCAGCGTGGCGGGGCAGGATCTGTCCCCGTCCGACGCGGCCCGGAAAACTGCTGAAGAGAATGCGGTGCGTTACATCTTTGAGCGAACGTCGCAAGTGTATTTCTTCGCCAACCAGCTTGAGATGCTGGAGATTACGAATCTTGAGAGCGCCCCGGAAAGTTCAACCACAGCAATGAAGTCGCGCGGCCTGGCGCCGGCGCCTTCCGTTCCGACCAATCCTGCTGAAAACTTCAGATCGCTCGTCGAACGGTGGAAAAATTATCAAACAAGCTTCCAGGTCGTGCTTCATCCGAGCGACGAGGCAACCCGAGAGAAGGTTCAAGTCGTGGCCTGGAGCGACCCGAGCGACGTGATTACCTACCGCGTGCCAAAGATCGGCGACGTCGAGGTTGTTAATCTCTATGTCAAGAACGCCACGCGCTGGTTCGGCCTTCTCGAATCGCCTCGAAAAGCGCATGCCGACTACGCGAAAAATATTGACGTGCTGCGGGTGATGTTTGGAGAGACGAAGCTCCAGCGCGCGTCTCACTAGGGGAAATCCGGTCGCAAAGCCGGACCGCCTGCCATTGCCACTGCTGAATTGCGGATGGTAGCCTCAAATTTGGACCAATTGGCTTTGGACTCGTCGAGTCTTGGACTTTTTCTGGAAGGGACCACCCTCAAAATCATGCAAAGCACCTACAACGGGCTGGCGCTGCCCAAGGCGGGCGAGCCGATCGAATACAAAGACGGGCAGTTCACTGTTCCCGACCACCCCATCATTCCTTTTATCGAGGGCGATGGCACGGGGCGCGACATCTGGAAGGCATCGCAGCGGGTCTTCGACGCGGCCGTTGAAAAAGCCTACGGTGGCAAGCGCGCGATTCAATGGTTTGAAATTTTCGCCGGCGAAAAGGCCTATCGGCAATTCAACAACTGGCTGCCCGATGACTCCGTGGCCGCTGCGCGCGACTTGCGCGTCTCAATCAAAGGGCCGCTGACTACGCCTGTCGGCGGCGGAATTCGCTCACTCAACGTGGCCCTGCGCCAGATTCTCGACCTCTATGCGTGCGTTCGGCCGGTGAAGTATTACCAGGGAGTGCCCAGCCCGGTGAAGCATCCCGAGAAGCTCGACATCGTGATCTTCCGCGAGAACACCGAGGATGTGTACGCGGGCATCGAATTCAAGCAGGGCTCGGAAGATGCGGCGAGGCTGATCTCCTTTCTCAATGACGATCTGCTAAAAGGCACCAAGAAGAAAGTGCGCACCGACTCGGGCGTGGGCATCAAGCCGATTTCGATCTTCGGGACCAAAAGGCTGGTGCGCTACGCAATTCGCCAGGCGCTCGAGATGGGACGCAAGACAGTCACGCTCGTCCACAAAGGCAATATTCAAAAATTCACCGAGGGCGCCTTCCGCGAGTGGGGCTATGAAGTCGCCACACAGGAATTCCGCAACCAAACTGTTACCGAGCGCGAGAGCTGGATTCTGGGCAACGTCGAATCGAAGCCCGGCCTGTCGGTAGAAGAGAACGCCGCGCTGATTGAGCCAGGAATCGAGTTCGGCTCGCCTGCATTCCGTGATGCGCTCTACGCCGAGGTCAAAGGCGTGCTGGATTCGATCGGCAAGAGCCACGGCAACGGCGCGTGGAAGCAGAAGGTGATGATCAACGACCGCATCGCCGACTCGATCTTCCAGCAGATCATTATCCGGCCGGAGGATTACAGCATTCTGGCCACATCGAACTTGAACGGCGATTACATCTCCGACGCGGCGGCGGCGCAGGTGGGCGGCCTCGGCATCGCGCCAGGCGCGAACATCGGCGACGGCTACGCGGTCTTCGAGGCCACGCACGGCACGGCGCCCAAGTATGCCGACAAGGACGTCATCAATCCCGGCTCGGTGATTCTGTCTGGCGTCATGCTGCTCGAGTTCATCGGCTGGAAGGAAGCGGCGAAGATGATCGAGGTCGCCATGGAGAAAACGATCCAGCAGAAGAGTGTGACGTACGACTTTGAACGCCAGCTCCCCGGCGCGACAAAGGTGGGAACGAGCGAGTTTGCAACGCGCATCATTGGAAATATGTAGTGGAGTCAGCGGAGCTATTGCAAACGGTGAGGTCGAAAATGGCGATTGAAGTCCAGGGCGTCTGCCCCTACTTTGAGGTCTACGACATGCCCAACTCAATCCGCTTCTATCGCGACCAGCTTGGCTTCGAGATCGTGAGCACGTCGCCATACCTCGGTGGCAACACGGATCGCTTCCATTGGTGCTTGCTGCGACTGGGCACAGCGGAGATTATGCTCGAACACAGCATACGAGTTTGACGAAGAGCGCCCTCCGATCGAGGACCATCTGCGCGAGCGCAGGCATCGAGATACCTGTCTATATTTCGGCTGTCCGGACATGGATGGGGCATTTGCGGAGTTAGTCTCGAAGGGCGTTGTCATTGATCAGCCCCCTAAGGTTGCGCCATATGGCATGAAGCAGATGTACCTGCACGACCCCGACGGTTTCGGGTTGTGCTTTCAGTGGAAGGCTGCGTGAAATTTGACCGGCTTCGCTAACAAAAAATAACTAGGAGATCAAGGATGCGAAAGAAAGTTTCAATTGTTGGCGCGGGCAACGTTGGCGCGACCGCCGCGCACTGGATTGCGGCCAAAGAATTGGCCGATGTGGCACTGATTGACGTGGTGGAAGGCGTTCCGCAAGGCAAGGCGCTGGACCTGCTCGAAGCCATGCCCATCGAGAAGCGCGACGTGGCCATCGTGGGCGCCAACGACTATGCCGCCACGGCCAACTCCGACATCGTGGTGATCACGGCGGGCATTCCGCGCAAGCCCGGCATGAGCCGCGACGATCTGCTGAACACCAACTTCAAAATCATGTCGGACGTGGTGCAAAAGGTGGTGGCGCAGTCGCCGGAGTCGATTCTCATCATCGTCTCCAATCCTCTCGATGCGATGGCCCAGGCTGCTTATCGCCAGGCCGGGATTCAATCGCGAGCGCGTGATCGGCATGGCCGGCGTGCTGGATTCTGCGCGCTTCCGCACCTTCATCGCCGCAGAGCTGAACGTGAGCGTGGAGAACGTGACGGCGTTTGTGCTGGGCGGCCACGGCGACACGATGGTGCCCGCTGGCGCGCTACTCGACGGTGGCGGGCATTCCAATCACGGAACTGATCGCTCCTGATCGTCTTGAACAAATCGTCCAGCGCACGCGCGATGGCGGCGCTGAAATTGTGAAGTACCTGAAGACAGGCAGCGCCTACTACGCGCCATCGGCGGCCGTTACGGAGATGGTGGAGGCGATTCTCAAGGACAAGAAGAAGATTCTGCCCTGCGCGGCGTACCTCGAAGGCGAATACGGCATCGAGGGCTATTACATCGGCGTCCCGTGCAAACTTGGCGCGGCCGGACTCGAACAAATCATCGAGATCAAGCTGACCCCGGAAGAAGACGCGGCCCTGAAAAAGAGCGCCGAGGCAGTGAAGGAGCTTTGCGCTGTGATCGGCGTGTAGGTCGGATCTGAGAAAGCTCTTTCCCGCCCGCGGAGATCAATTTCCGTTGACAAACATGCGAACTGCAAGGCAGGCTCAAAGTTTGATCGCAAATGAAGTGTGAGGGAGTATGACTTTTCTCAAATACGTTACGTTGGGCGTGATGGCAGTCGTCGCGATCCAGGTCTGTTCCGCGCAGAGCAAGTTCCCTCTCCGTGCCGGGGAGTGGCAGGCCGAGATGTCTGTTCCCGGAACCCCAAACTCGTCCGTGACCATGTTGTACTGCCTCAATGACGCTTTATGGCAGAAAGCATTTACCCAGGATCCCCTATGCTCCATTCAGCAGCTCGCGATCACGTCCAGCGGCGGCAGCTACTCATTGGTTTGCGAAATGAAGTCTTTTCAGATGAAGGGCAAGGTCAACCTTGTCTTTGATGGTTTGGAGCATATGACCGCCAAATCACAAGTCAACATTACGATGGCCGGAAAAACCACCAGTTCGGCATCCGTGGCGGAATACCGTTGGAAGGGCGCCACCTGTAGTCCGAACGATGCGAATCTAAGGGCGAAAAAGGCGAATTAGAGCCCGGCCGCCGAATCCAGACCAAATCAAAAAGCCCCGAAGTCATCCGGGGCTTTCGTTTTGACTACCGCAAATCCGGCCGACGATCAGTCCATCGCCATGCTTAGCTGGTGGCGCACATCGGCGCCGCGAATCCAGAAGATCACGTCGGTAGCAATGTTCGAGGAGTGGTCCGCGATCCGTTCCAGATTTTTGGCCACCAGGATACCGTTCATGGCTTGCTGCGTGAACTGCGGCTTCTCTTCGATCAGCTTGAGCAAATCGCTGTGCGCGCGGCGATTCATGCGGTCAATCTCGTCATCCATCTCGCGAACAGAATCGGCAAGGCGTGCATCGCCGTCGAGCAGCGCTTGCAGCGCGTTGCGAATCATCTGCGCGGCAAACTCGCCCATTGCCGAAAAATCCACCGGCAACTCCACGTCTTCAGCCTCGAGAATCTCCTTGGTCCGCCGAGAAATGCTCATTGACTGATCGCCAATCCGCTCCAGATCGCCGTTGATCTTGATAACGGCCAGGATGAAACGCAAGTCGATGGCCATGGGCTGCTGCTTGGCCAAAAGCTCATAGGCCATTTCATCCAGCTCCCGCTGCGCGGTGTCGATGGCCCGCTCATTCTGCTTGACGAACTTGCACAGGCCCTTGTCGCGCCGCAGGTACGCTTCCACAGCCGACTCAACCGCCAACTGGGCAAGCGCAGCCATAGCCAAAAGCTTGTCCTTAAGCTCGGCGAGTTGCTGATGAAAGTGGATACGCGGCACTAGGTTCGATCTCCCATCCGACTATTCTGCACCAATCGAGGTTACAGGAAAACAAATTTCCGCGCCCGCACCAAAACAATTACACACATTGGTAATGCTTCCCAACCGGGTCTGATTGGTTAGACTCCGCAAATCTGGGAAGGCAACAAAGCCTACTGCCTGCCTGGCCCAAGCGCAGACTCAGCCCCAGGCCCAGACCCAGGCACAGAGCACGACAGCGGCGACCCGGTCACCATGCTTCGGGCGCGAGCGGCGGCTGCTCTATGCGGCCCAGCAGGAAGAGATAGCCGGCGATGCCGACAGCCAGATAGGCTGCGGCTACGGCAAATGCGGATGCGTATGAGTGATACGCCGAAACCAGGTAGCCAGTGAGGATAGAGGCCGCAATTCCCGAGACCTGGCCACAGAAATTGATGATCCCGCCCACTTTGCCCACGTCTGGCCGGCGAGCGATGAATGAGGGCAGCGACCAGGCCACGGGCGCAGCCGCGGCAAGTCCGCTCAGCGAGACAGTGATCCAGATGAGGGCCTGTGACGGGCTGTGCGCATGAGCCGCGCCCAGAATGCCCAGGCCAAATGCCGTGCCGCCAATCAGAACGGTGCGGCGGACGGCGCTCTGGCCGAAGCCCCGCTGGACGAGGAAGTCGACAAGAAATCCGCCGATGGCGAGATCGGTCGCGGTGGCAACGAACCACGGCACGCTGGTGTAAATGAACGAGTGCAACAGATCGACATGCAGCGCCGAAGAAAGATACGCCGGCAGCCAATAGAGCAGCAGGAAGAAGACGTAGTTATACGCGCCGAAACCAAGTGCAAGACCGAGAACCTTGGGTTGGGCAAGAAGCTCGACAAGCGGCGATGAAGTCTCCTCGCCTAGGTGGGGCGCGGCCTGCGAAGCGCCCAAATCCTCCACGTCTCGGCCCTCAATGTACAGGCGCTCTCTTTCGGTTAGCTCCGGATCCTCGTCGGGGTCGCGATAGACCCGCCAGAAGAGAAGAAAGTAAGCCAAACTGATTGCGCCGGTGAAGGCGAAGCTCCAGCGCCACCCGGAATGAATAAGAACGATGCCTATGACGGGAACTCCGATGGCCGAGGCGAATTTGGCGGCGGAGTCGTTCAGCGATGTGGCGAAGCTGCGCTCGCGCTCGGGGAACCACAGGCCGATGGCCTTCGAATTCGCGGGAAATGTCGGCGATTCGCCGACGCCAAGCAGGAGCCGCGCGCCAAAGAACGCATTCAGATTGGGGGCAGCCGCTGCGGCAAAAGAGGCCGCGCTCCAGATAAAAGTGCCGACACGCCCAACACGGCGAACTCCGAGCTTGTCGAGGAAAACACCAATGGGCAACTGGCAAAGCGCATAGGTCCAGTTGTAGGAGCTGGAAAGATAGCCGAAGACCACGTCGGAGATGCCGAAGGTGGCGATCAGAGAGTCGTGAGAGACCGAGAGATTGACGCGGTCAAAAAAATTGACCAGCACGCCAATGCCAAGCAGCCATGCGATGCGCCAGCGGCGGCGCGGCAGGCGAGCGTCGTGCTTCGGATCTGACGCTGCAGAAAGAACCTGATGGTTCAATCGTCTCCCATTTCG
>CAVXPR010000073.1:0-7612 GCA_963763585.1 uncultured Acidobacteriaceae bacterium
CGGGTTTCAGTTCCAATCCGAGTTGCTCGCGCAGGGCCGTGAAAAACCCGGGATACTTAGCATCCTCGGGAATCCCGTTGCCCCGATCGCGCGTCCAGTCAAGCTTGAAGTCATAGTCGGTGGTGAGGCCGGTTCGATTCACCACCACGCGGTTATCGCTTTCGGGCATCGTGGTCAGATCGTCGGCCAGCGCATCCATTGATGTCGCAGTTGCAGTCATGTGCGCGCTATTGCCAGAGATACTATGGTCCGTTTCGTTCGCGGCAGCCGGCGTAAGTTTGAGTCCGGATTTTGCGATGACGAGCGCGTAGACAGGAATTGTTCGCTCGCCCCGGCTCACTTTAAGGCCGAAACGATCAGCCAGAAGCGACTGCAACATCAGATTCCACTCTTTGCTTTGATCGAGAGAGGTCATCGATCGCAACTTTGCAACTTCTGCGTCGTCCACTTTGGCTGCGATGTCGAAATGCATCTTGTCAAGCCATTGGAGACCGCCCAGCACCTGTGCGTTGGACTTGAGGCCGTACGCAGAGGCGATCAGGTCTCTTAGGCTGTAATTCTCGATTGTGACCCGGTCAGTTGAGGAATCCCAGTTGTGGTTCCCACTGCCCGGTCTGCTCGGCTTGATGGACGCAACCTCAAAGCTGGGCCGAACTGCTGCAGCGACAGCCGGCAATGCTTGCTGCGCACCAGCGGGCGCGACAAGCATCATCACGCATAGAGACGAACCGAATACACGAGGTCTAAACATAGATCAGCGGGAATCGCAGCCTAGAGAAAAGCTCAGTGCAGCGCAAATCTCGTTCATGCGCATCGAGTGAAGTTGCGTTACTCGCCTGCCGAGGCGACCTTTCTCAACGGTAATGATGTTGTGCAGATTGACCGCGCAAGGCGCCTTCATGCCGTCTTCATCGTTCAGCATGACTTCCGATGCGACGCCTCGAATTCTAGAGGTGATCGGCGCGACAGTAACGTGCGACAAATAGTCGATTGAACGGTCGCGCGTGAGTACGACAACCGGTCTAAGCTTATCGGGCGAAGCAAAGGGATAAAGCCGAACGTCTCCTCGAGCTATTCGTCCGGCCACGCTGCCACCGATTCCCAGATTCGCGCTTCGTTCCGGTCCTGAGGATGCCTCATGTAGGCCTCGCGCTCATGATCCTCCTTCGCGCGAATATCGAGCCGTCTGAGATGTTCGCGAAGGGCCTCGCGGACCAGAGCCGAACGATTGGCCTTCATCTTGCGCGCCGCCTTGTCTGCGGCATGCAGCAGCTCCTTATCGAGGACAACCTGAATCGTTTCCATATGTGGAGTTTAGTCCACAGTCCATTCCACAGTCAAATTCCTCGCCGTCATCGAGGCGCGGAATTACACTCCTAATCATGATTGCCGCGAAATCAAAGACGAAGGCCAGCGCCGAAGAAATCCGCAAAGAAAACCACTGCGAAAATGGCGGCGCGCCGGCGCGCCCCACCGGCCCGCTCGCGAAGGAACGCGTCGACGCAATTCTGAAGGGCCTCGACGAAGCGTATCCAAATGCCGTGTGCGCGCTGGATCATCGCACGCCGTGGGAGCTGCTGGTCGCGACAATTTTGTCGGCGCAATGCACCGACGTGCGCGTGAACATGGTGACGCCGGAGTTGTTCCGGCGCTTCCCTACCCCGCAAGCTATGGCCAAGGCGACGTTGCCGGAGCTCGAAGAGCTGATTCGTACGACTGGGTTCTTTCGCAACAAGGCGAAGTCGATCCAGGGCGCGGCGCGAAAGGTCATCGCGGACTTCGGCGGCGAAGTTCCTCGGACGCTCGCAGAGCTGATCACGATTCCTGGCGCGGCGCGAAAGACGGCCAACGTCGTCCTGGGCGTGTGCTTCGGCATGGCCGAGGGCGTCGTGGTCGACACGCACGTCTTTCGCATTGCACGGCGGCTTGACCTGGCCAAGGGCGACACAGCGGAGAAGGTGGAACAGGAGCTGATGAAGATTTTGCCGCGCGACAGATGGATCAGCTTTTCGCACCAGATTATCCAGCACGGGCGCAAGGTCTGCGTGGCGCGCAATCCAAAATGCTGCGATTGCAACCTGGAGCCGCTGTGCCGATCGAAAGACAAGACGTGGAACTCGTAGAAGACCCGCGGAGTTGGCGGAGCTAACCGAGCACGCGTGCGACGGCCTGGATGAGGCCCGGGACATTCGATTGGGTTGCTTCAGCAGCAGGTTCCCAGCCGAGGTCGCGCAGGGTCTGGCTCGTAATCCGACCGATGGAAACTGCTGCGACGCCTGCGAAGGGAAACGCGATTCCGGCCTGGCGCGCCGCGTCGGCGAGATGAGTGACGGTCGATGAACTGGTGAAAGCGGCTGCGGCAATTCCTTTTTTGAGAGCTTCGCGCAGGAGTGCCGGCGCAGCCTCGGGCATGACGTTGCGGTAGGCGTCGATGACGTCGACTGTGGCGCCGGCGGCGCGAAGAGCACCGGGAATGACGTCGCGAGCGATGGATGCGCGTGCCAACAAAACCTTCTTGCCGCGTGTTTGCTCAGCGAGGCTCTTCACGAGGCTTTCCGCGATGTACGATTCTGGAACTAATGCGACGGCCAATCCCGCGTCCCGCGCGGCGGCTGCCGTGGAATCTCCCACCGCGGCGACTTTGAGGCGCGGGAGTCGGCAAGGCTGAGGCCAAGCGATCGCGGCAGCGCGATAAGAAAGCGCGCGGACGGTGTTGGCGCTGGTGAGGACGAGCCAGTCGTATGAGCTGAAAGTGCGCGCAGCGCACAATCGAGGGGCGCAAAATCCAGCGGCGGGCGAATTTCGATGACCGCCACTTCGACCGCCTCAGCACCAATGGCGCGTAGACGCTCACTCAACATGCCGGCCTGGTGCGCGGCGCGTGTGACCAAGACCCGTTTCCCGAGGACGCGTTTTCCGGCCAGGGCCTGCGCGGTCATCAGGCAGCTCCGCCGGCTTCGATGCCTCCGGCTGCGAGCATTGCACCTGCTCCCTCCTCCAGCAGCATCTCGGCGGCCTCGTGTCCAAGGGAAACAGGATCCGATTTCTCGCGCGGCGCGTGAAGGTGCACGCGAATAATCTTGCCGGTTTCAGGCGAAGCGACAACACCAAAGATCTCGACCCATGAGCCGCTGGATGCATTCCGCGCAAACGACGGCCGGCAATGAATGCCGATTGGAACCTGGCAGCCGCCACCGAGAGCGGCCAAGGCTGCGCGCTCTGCCGTGACGGCGAAGCGTGTGTCGGCATGGTCGAGAAATGTTACGGCCGCAAGAGTCTCCACATCGCCGCTGCGGATTTCGATGGCCAGCGCGCCCTGACCGGGAGCCGGGCAAAAATCCAACGGATCGAGGCGCTCGCGCACCCAGTCGGTTTTGCCAAGACGGTCGAGCCCGGCGGCGGCGAGCAGAATGGCGTCGACCTGGCCCTCGGCCAACTTGCGCAGGCGCGTGTCGACATTGCCGCGAAATTCGACAGCTTCTACATCCTTGCGCAGAGCCTTCAACTGAGCGCGGCGGCGCTGGCTGCTGGTGCCCACTCGGGCGTGGCGCGGCAGCGCTGCGAGGCTGGCATGGTTGATGGAGACAAAGACATCGCGCGGATCCGCACGGACGGGCGTGGCTGCGATTGAAAAGCCCGAAGAAAGGTCGGTGGGCAAATCTTTTAGCGAGTGCACGGCGAGATCGATGCGACAGGCGGCGAGCGCCTCTTCGATTTCTTTTGTGAACATGCCCTTGGAGCCGACCTCGGCAAATGTCACTTCCTGAAGGCGATCGCCGGTGGTTTTGATGACCTGGATTTCAGCTTCGTGACCCTGAACGCGCAGCAGTTCGGCGACGTGATTGGCCTGCCAAAGAGCAAGCTGCGATCCGCGGCTGCCAATGCGAAGTTTCATCGGCGCGCCTCAATACTGGCCTCGCGACCAACTTCGCTCGCCGCTCCGCTCTCAACTTTCTTGCGAGCCTCCGGCTCCAGACTGCCGCAAGGGCTCGCGACGGCTTCCTCGTTTGCCGCCGTCCGGATCGCTGCGGCCGAAGTTCCTTCGCCTGGCGCGGCCGTTGAGACCGACCATTCCTCGCAGAGCGCATCGAGTTTTGCAAAGTCGCCCTCGCGCGCTGCTTGCTTGATGGCCTGCATCGGCGGATGGAGGAATTTGTTGACGAGACCGCGGGTGAGCGCCTCAACGGCTGCAAGCTGCTCTGCGGTCAGCGTGCCAAGACGTGAATGAATGCGCTCAACCTCGGCGAGGCGAATTTCTTCCGCTCGCTTTTGCAGCGCCACGATTGCCGGAGCGGCGTTGACGGTCCGCTGCCGCTCATGGAAGCGCTCGACTTCGGCGGCGATGATCGCCTCGGCGTCAATGGCCTGGATGCTGCGCTCTTCCATGTGCGCGGCGGCAACCTGCTGCAAGTCATCGATGTCGTAGACGAAGATGCCGTCGAGTTTGTTTAGCTCCGGATCGACGTCGCGCGGAACAGCGATATCGATAAAGAACATGGGCCGGTTGCGCCGCTTGTGGAGGAAGGCTTGGCCATGTTCCGGGCGGAAGATGGGATGCGGCGAGCCGGTCGAGCTGATGACGATGTCGGCGCGGCTTGCGGCCTCATAGAGTTGCTCAAATTCGATGACTTCAGGAATGACAGAGCCGGAAAACTCCTCGGCCATGCGGCGGGCGCGCTCGGCGGTGCGATTGCTGACGAGAATTTCGCCGGCGCCCTGCTGCACGAGGTGACGCGCGGCAATCTCGCTCATTTTGCCAGCGCCGACGAGAAAGACGGTGCGGCCCTCAAGCGAGCCGAAGATTTTGCGGGCGAGATCGACGGCCACGGACGCGATGGAGACGGAGTTGGAGCCGATGCCGGTTTCGCTGCGCGCTTTTTTTGCGGCGGCAAATGTGCTCTGCAGCAGGTGATCGAGTTGCGCGGAGATGGTTCCGGCGGCACGGGCAACCGCGAAGGCTTCTTTAACCTGGCCAAGTATCTGCGGTTCGCCGACAATCATCGAATCGAGGCTCGCGGCCATGCGGAAGAGGTGGCTGACGGCATCCTTATCGCGGTACTCGTAGAGGTGAGGCGCGAGGACTGAAGCGTCGATCGAGAATCGGCGAGAGAGAAATGCGGCGACGGAGACGGTATCGTCATCAACGGCGACAAGCAGCTCAACGCGATTGCATGTGGAGACGATCATGCACTCGACGATGCCCGGAGTGGCCGATAGAGAGCGCGTGGTTTCGGCAAGCTCATCGGCGCCTATGGCAATCTTCTCGCGCAGCGCGATAGGCGCCGTTTTGTGATTCACGCCAATGAGCATGATCGCCATCAGAGACCGAACCTGTGCACGTGGCTAAATAAATTGGCGGCCCAGACGGCCATCATGACGACTAGAGCTGCGCCGGAAACATAGGCTGCGCGACGGCCGCGCAGAGCCGCGCTGCGCCGGACCAGCAGCAGAGCAACGTAAACCAACCACATGGCGAAGGAGGCAATGACCTTGGGGTCAAGGAAATATGCCGCGCCGAGCGACGTCTCCTGCGCCAGAACGGAACCAATGATGAGGCCCACCGTCATGCAGGGAAAACCGAACTCGAGCGTGGCAAGTGCGATGCGCTCGAGCGTGTCGAGCGGCGGCAGCCAATCGCGTTTATCGTTCGGCGCCGGCTTGAGCTTGGCTTTGATGCGCCGCTCAGAAATGAGATAGAGCACAGAAGCGAGCAAGCTAAAGCACAGCGCCGCGTAGGCCAGCAGCAGCGCAACGATGTGTGCCACGAGCCAACTAATGCGCACGCCTTGCGATGGGAAGCGGTAGCTGTCCGGGCCAAGAGCGGGAATAAACACCAGAAAAAATGTTGCGGGGAGAGCGAAGATGCCGAGCGAGATGGCGTCGTAGAACCACCAGACAAGGAAGAAGAGGCCGGCCACGAGAAATCCGAGGAGGGATTCAATCTCGCGAACACCAACCGGCATCCAGCGGTGAGCGAGGACAAGCATCTCAACGATGGATACGAAATGAAAGAAGAATGCAAGGCCGCTGAGGTGGACGCAGGTCTTCCGCCAGGGGATGGAGTTCGACAGCACCGCCGGGAAGACGGCGACGCATCCACCGGCATACAGAATGGCCGCAACTCGTAGCCAAAACAGGTACATGGCGTGTTCTACGGTAAGGCGTAACCCTTCAGTATACTGGGCCGGCGGCCGCCTGCAGCGGCGAAAGGGCCGGTGAATGCGCGGTGAAGTGAGAGATTGCTTCGGGAGAAGAGAGACGCGCACATGAACGCGTGGGAGGGCTGGTCAGATTATCGGTTCTGATAGCTCTTAGTTCCGCTAGAATTCGCCCGTCAAATGAAAACGCGGCATGGCGTTAAACCGGGGCATGGCGCCGCGGCTTGAGTCCAGGATAAAACTCTGCGCATGTTCCTTTTGTATCTGAAGCAGGCAATCCTCGGCCTCGTAGACGAGCTCGCGCAACGTTCCGTTATCGGTGGCGCCGATGGATCGCTCGATGGCGATGAGTTTCTGAAGCAAGACGGTATTGTTCATGAAGCAGGCCCTTCGGATTTTGCGATTAAGAGAACCAGTTTGCGCGGAAGGGCGTCTGTTGTATGTGATTTTGATCACTTGATCTACATCTTTATGTGGAGATATTGGGTCGCGGTCCGCCGCGATGATCAGCGGCGGGGCCAGCGGGGCTCGAATTTGGGCCCGAGGACGGTGGAATCTCAGGGAGCGGCCCAGTTCCGCCTCGGCGCGGCATCGCGATACTCTTAGAACCAGCGTGACACCAGAAGATTCCCAAGCCGCGCGCGCTCCGCGCTCTCCTCTTTTTGAAGAGAGCCTTGCGGCCACTCCAGCTGCAGTCTTGCACGGGCCCGACTCTTCATCTCCCGAGGCCGAGCCGGAGTTTGCACTGACTGCGCTGACGCCCCCAAAGATTCCCGTGGAAACAACGTCTGCTGATCTGACTCCATTTATGCGGCAATGGACCGCGGCCAAGCACCAGAATCCCGATGCGCTGGTGTTCTTCAGGATGGGCGATTTCTACGAGCTCTTCTACGACGATGCGGCAGTGGCGAGCCGCGAGCTGCAACTGACGCTGACGGCGCGCGACAAGGAACGCAAGATTCCCATGTGCGGCGTGCCCTTCCATGCCGTCGACCAATACATATCGCGCCTCTTGCGCAAGGGCTTTCGCATTGCGCTCTGCGACCAGATGGAGGACCCGAAGCTCGCCAAAAAGCTGGTGCGGCGCGAAGTGACCCGTGTGCTCACGCCGGGAACGGCGCTCGATGCAGGCCTGGGGCAGGAGCGGAACAATTTTCTGGCGGCCTTATTTGAGACCGGGCGTAAGAGTGTTTGCGCATTGGCGCTGCTAGACGTTTCTACCGGCGAGTTTCGGACAATGGAGTTCCGAGGAGAAAACGCACGGGCACTGGCGATGGACGCGTTGTTGCTCGCCTCGCCGAGCGAGGTGTTGCTGGCCACGAGCGCGGAGACGCCGGCGCAGCTCGAACGAATTCCCGCACGGACGCGAGTCGAGGACTGGGTGTGGACGCGGGAGTATGCCGTGCCGCTGGTAGAGCGTCAATTAAATGTACGGTCGCTCGAGGGCTTCGGCC
>CAVXPR010000074.1:0-11211 GCA_963763585.1 uncultured Acidobacteriaceae bacterium
GTAATTGCGATCGAAGTCGTTTTCCAGAAAATACAACTTTTTGCCGTCACTGACATGAAACTCCACCGCGACTGGTTTGTCGTCGAGAAAACCAACCCAGACGCGAACTTGTCCACGTTCGGCAAATTGGCGGCCGATCTCCTGATAAAATTTCCAACGCAAAGGATCATTGGTAGTATCCAGCGCCGATCCACCTTTCCAGCTTGTGCGTACATACGGCCAGGGTCATTGCCAGTGCGTCGGGCATTTCCTCAGGTTTTGTATACTCGACGATTCTAAAATTCTGTTGAAGATGGGCGGACCTTGCGGCCCATACTCTGACGGCTGGCTCTTGAAAGCGAAGTCCGTAAAAAGGCCGGAAAATCGTCGCCGATGTTGATGTACGGCGTGTTATATGCCTCTTGTTGCAAGACAGTAAAGCCGCCCGCTTTAAGGCTCGACGAGATTACATCTAGGTCGCTCAACTCTTGTTCCAGCCCTAGCAGGCTTAGAATGTCCCACTGTGACCTGCAGGCGCCAAGGCTCTTTACAATGACTGCCATTGTCCCGATCTTTATCACGCCATTTCGGAACAAAATAGCACGTCGCGGCGTAAGGCTGCCCAAAAAAGCGAGTTGGCGGATAGGCATGCCACGGTAACGAGCTTTCTGCCACATCAGCGGCGCGATGGCCATGCCCTGCCCGTCGCATCCTCAACAACAATAATGTGCAGCTTGCTATCGCTGCCGGGCTTCGCATCTTTTACCAAGATTTGCCACGAGATCCAATTCCACAACCACGAGTGATAGGGTGCCGAGACGCAGCTACGGGCGCTGCACTTTGCGAAGGGCTGCTACCTGGGCCAGGAGATTGTGGAACGCATTCGATCGCGCGGGAATGTGCACAGACATCTGCGGCCGCTCGAGCTTTCCGGGCCGGTGCCGGAGCGCGGCGCGGAGTTGACGCTGGAAGATGGGACTGCTGCTGGAGCGGGAGCTGGCGCCGGCCAGATCCGGAGCGCGGCGGAGTTGGCGCTCGCGACGGGGAATCGTGTGTTCGCGCTGGGGATAGTGCGATCGGAAGCTGAGGCTGGCGAACAGGTCTTCGCGTACAAGTCGGGAGCGGTGGCCGGTACGGCGCGAATTCTGGAAGCGCCGCCGAAGCTGGGCGAGAAACGCTAAGACTGAGTAGAGCTGGAACTGAAAAACGCTAGAACTGAGCAGCGCCGGAACTGAGAAGCAGTTGGGCGGAAATGAGAGACTGAAAGTATGAGCGATACGCCAAAGTTTGAAGTGATCGACCGCCGGAAGATGAAAGCGGATGAGGAGAAAGAGGGCGCGCATACGGCGACACAGGAGCCGGCGAAAGCGGCTCCGGCTGTGCCTGTCGCGGCAACAGGAGAGCCATCGCCCGGGCCACGCTTGGTTGTGAACGAGACTTCACGCGAAGAAGCCAAGGGTCGCGAAGACGCCAAAGAGGCCGCCGCCGCAGCGAAAGAGGCGGGCGCGGCATCAGAGGCGGAATTGCTGGACGGATTGCCGCCAGCGCCGACGGCCGCGGAGAGCCAAGAGCAGAAGACCGCATACGATGCTTCGGCACAAAGGCTGGAGGAGCTGGTTCGCGCGCAGAATCCCGCGGCGGGCCCGCAGCCGCCCATGGGATTTGACCAGCTTGTGCAACAGTTTTACGTGACGGCAATGTTGCAGATGGGAGCAGGCACGCAGGAGGGACAGAGGCCGCGCGTGGACATTATGGGCGCGCGCACGACCATCGATCTGCTCGCGGTTCTGGCGGAAAAGACTCGCGGAAATTTGTCGCCCGCGGAGGATCGCATCTTGCAGACGGTGCTTTTCGAAGCGCGCATGGCATTTATGGAACTGACCAGCATGATGAGCGTGGCCGCAGCGCCGCCGGTGCCGCCGGTAAAGAAGTGAGGGAAACAGCTTCTAGCCGCTAGCTCCTAGCTTCTAGCAGTCCCTGCCCTGGTAACAGATCTGCTCACTTCAATGGCTGTTATTGCAGTCAAATCAATTCTCGGGTTTGCATTAGTGGGAACCCGTCGGCTGATCGCCCAAAAAACGGCGGGTCGAAGTTAGAAGCCAGAGGCTAGAAGCTCAATTGCAAGGCACACTTACATTTCTGGGAACGGGAACCTCGATGGGGGTTCCGACGCTGGCCTGCGAATGCCCGGTGTGCACATCGCTCGATCCGCATGATCGCAGGCTGCGGCCTTCGGTGATGTTGCGCTGGACCGAAGCGTCAACCAGCAAAGAAGGCGGAGACGAGCGCGGCAATGATCGAATCGTGGTGATCGATACCGGTCCGGACTTTCGCGAGCAGGCACTGCGCGAGCGCCTAATGCATGTGGACGCGGTGTTTTATACGCACGCTCATGCGGATCATATTCTGGGGATGGATGATTTGCGCCCGCTGAGCTTTATTGCTGCTCAGAGCAGTGGCCCGATTCCGCTTTACGCCGATCAAGCGACGGCCGCAGCCCTGGAGCGAATGTTTGCTTACACGTTTTCACCAAAAACAACTTATCTTACGCGGGCGCGCGTGGAGCTGATTCCGCTCGCCGAGCGCAACACGTTGTTCGGCGTGGAGTTCGCGCGCATTCCGCTGCTGCATGGCGAGCAGACCATCGCCGGATTTCGCTTTGGCAACGCAGCCTATTTGACGGACGTGAACGCGATTCCAGAGACGAGCTTCGCGCTGCTCGAGGGTGTTGAAGTGCTGGTGATCGACGCGCTGCGCCACACGCCTCACCCGAGCCACTCCACTGTGGAGCAGTCGCTCGGTTGGTCACGCCGAATTGGCGCAAGGCAAACGTGGTTCACGCATATTGGTCACGAGCTGGGTCACGAAGAGACCAACCGCGCGCTGCCCGAGGGCGTGAAGTTGGCGCACGACGGACTGAGCGTGCCGGTGACGCTATGACGAGCGAGCAGATCGAAGTCGCGGGTCAGATGACGCCGGGCGGCGACAAAATGGCTCCGCGCGGCGGTCCGTTTGCGGTTTTTCGTTCACTCGATGAGATTCCCGCCGGGTTTGGCCCAACGGTGGCCGCAGTGGGCAACTTCGACGGTGTGCATCTCGGGCATCGCGCGATTCTTGCGGCAGCGACGGCGGAGGCGCGGAACACGGGCGCGCGCTCAGTGGCGATCACCTTCGATCCGCACCCTGAGCAGTTTTTGCGCCCGGCGCGGGCACCAAGGCTGATCACGCCTTTGCCTGAGCGGCTGCGGCTGCTGGGCGAAACAGGGATCGATGCGGCGCTTGTGCTGACTTTCGATGCCGCTCTCGCGCGATTGTCACCGCGCGAATTTGTGCAGCGGACATTGATTGAGGCGCTGGGCGTGCGCGCCATGCATGAAGGGCAGAACTTCCGCTTTGGGCACGGCGCGACAGCCGGAGTGCGCGAGCTGGCCGTGCTGGGCGAGGAGCTTGGATTTGCCGTTCACGTTCAAGACGCGGTACGCGTTCGCGGGCTGGAGGTTTCAAGCTCGGCCGTTCGCGCGCTCGTTGCTGCCGGGGACATTCGGCGCGCGCGATGGATGTTGGGGCGGCCATTCGCGGTGCTGTCGACGCCCGCTCCGGGGCGGGGAATCGGCGCGCGACTGCTGGTGCCGACGGTGAATCTTGCCCACTACGACGGCTTGCTGCCGGCTTTCGGCGTTTACGTGACGCGGCTTAAGGTAGCCGGGCGCGTATTTCAGGCGGTGACGAATGTGGGAAACCGGCCGACATTCGGCGAGCCGTCCTTTGCGGTCGAGTCGCACATTCTTAACTTTGAGCCGGTAGAGATGAGCGAAAAGACGCCCGTCGAGTTGGAGTTCCTGGTGCGCCTGCGCGGCGAGCATAAATGGCCAACGCCGGAAGCGCTGAAAGCGCAGATATTCAAGGATGTAGCGCGCGCGAAGCGATACTTCCGGTTGGCGGACGCAAATAGCGTTTAGGGGTTGAGGAAAACGAATCCGACCGTTTCAAAGCAGATCTAAACTGGCCCACGACGCCGGAATTGATTGACTTGAAACGATACACAGATTAAACTCTGCTTAGGTTTCTCCCCCGCCCGATAACTCTCAAGTATTTTTAAATTTTTCTTCGTGTCGAGCACTTATAGTCATTCGACCAGTCGGCCCGTCGACGTGTATGCGAAAGCGGTCAGTCGTCGAGGGTGAGTTCCCTTCATCCAGCATGGCCGGATTGCACAGGCCAGCGGAACAAAAAAAGTTAGCCGAGAAAGGTGGTGCTCATGAATTCACCAGATCCGATGGAAATGAGCAACGACATGCGGTCGCAAGGCGTGAACGGCTCCAACGGTGACTCGCGCGGGGAAGCCATGGGCGGCCGCGCCAAGTTACTGCCGATTGCGATCCTCGATCCGAATTTTGAGCGCCGCAACGCAGTGGTCGGCATTCTTTGTGGGCTGGGATCGCATGAGATCAAGCCGAGAGTGACGACGCTGATGAACCTCGAGGATTTCCGTTCGCTCGCGAAACAGGATTTCAGGATCGTATTTGTGGCCGTTGACGGAGATGCGGAAGCTGCCATGGCGACGATTGAAACCGTCTGCAAAAGCGGCACGGCTATTGCGGTGGCGTACTCGCCATCCACGAATGACGACTTGCTGATCAACTGCATCAGGGCGGGCGTTCGAGAGTTTCTGGTCTACCCATTTGCGCCGGCCGTGGTTGAAGCCGCTCTCATCCGGGTGAGTGGCCGCGGCCTGCAATCATCAGAAGCAAAGAAGGTGGCGGGCAAGTCTTTCGTATTTATTGGAGCGAAAGGCGGCTCGGGAGGCACCACCGCTGCGTGCAATTTTGCAGTCTCGATGGCAAAGGATTCAAAGAAGGAAACGCTGCTGATCGATCTCGACCTGCCGCTGGGCGATGCGAGTCTGGTGCTGGGAGTCGCAGGCGAATTCTCAACCGTCGATGCGTTGAACGATCCTGACCGGCTCGATTCCACTTTTCTCAGGCAACTTTCGGCTCAACACAGTTCTGGCTTGTATGTACTTGGCGCGCCGGGTCAATTTGTCAAGTCGAACAGCACTCGTGAGGGAATCGATAAGCTGATTGAGGTTGCCTCGACGACATTTGAGTATGTAGTTGTTGATGCCGGCTCCCGGTGGGATCTGGCGCAGACTCGTCTCTTCGATATGGTTTCGACGATTTATCTTGTCACGCAGGTTGGTGTCGCCGAGTTGCGCAACGCCAATCGCCTGATCACAGAATGCCTGCAGCCATATTCACATAAGCTTGAGATTGTGTTGAACCGGTATAAGGACATGAAGTTCGGCATGGAGTCCGATGCGGTTGAGAAGGCCCTTACAAGGCAGGCCGATTGGCGGATTCCCAACGACTACGAGGCAGTGATGGAAATGCAAACCACCGCAACGCCATTAGCCCTGAAGGAGTCGAGGATTCAGCGGGCGATCCAGAAGATGGCCCGGATCGCGTCGGAACTTCCCTACGAACAACAACCGAAGAAAAAGAAGTTTGGCCTGTTCGGCTTCGCATCAGGGGTTTGAGGGTAACGCGGGTCTGACGGCGCGGTTCTGCGGCGGCCTCGGTACGAATCGTGCAGCCTTCGGCATTGGAGTGCTGCGAGGTTTTGCGCGCTGCCCGGCTGGCGAGAGCTGGGGCTTCGGTTTCGTCAATACGCCAGTGAGCGGGGCTCGATTGGGCAAAGCTTGATTGGGCAGGGCTTGATCAAGCGTGCCGGAATCTTCGTCAGCGGGGAATTTTTCGTCGTCTTTGCCGGCGATGGCGGCGCGCATGAAGTTGATCCATGTGGGCAGCGCGGCCACCGCTCCCGTTTCCTTATTGCCCAGCGATTCGCGACTGTCATAGCCCACCCACACGCCGCAAGTGACGGAAGGCGAGAAACCCAAAAACCATGCATCGGTGAAGCCGCTGGTGGTTCCCGTTTTGCCGCCGAGCGGATGATTCAACTGCGCGGCAGCCTGGCCGGTGCCGTGGTCGGTGACGCCACGCAGCAGCGTCATCATGGTGCGCGCCGTTTGCTGGTCGAGCACTTCGTCGACGGCGGGCGTCTGCTGCCAGAGAACGATTCCGTCGGCGTTGGAGACCTTGCGAATCAGGTGCGGAGCAACGCGGATGCCGTCGTTGGGAAAAACGGCATAGGAGGCAACCTGCTCCTGAAGCGTGATCTCTACCGCGCCCAGCGCTACCGGGAGATACGGCGGAATGTTCGAAGTGACGCCGAAGCGATGGGCCACGTCAATGACCTTGCGAATTCCAACGCGCGCGGCGAGCTTGAGCGCGGGAATGTTGCGCGACTCGGCGAAGGCATTGGCGACGGTCATCGCGCCTTTGTAGTCATTCTCGTAGTTGTGGGGAACGTAGTCGCCGAAGCGCACCGGGCCGTCAACGATGATGTCGGTTGGTTTGACGCCGTCCTCGATAGCCGCGGTGTAGACGTAGGGCTTGAAGCTGGAACCCGTCTGGCGCTCGGCCTGCGTTGCCCGGTTGAAGACGCTCAGCGCGTAGTCGCGGCCGCCTACCATGGCCAGCACGTCGCCGCTGGTGTTGTCGATGGCCAGCAGCGCGCCCTCGGCGCCGGAGTCCTGCTCGAGCGATGCGCGGCGCGAACCGCTTTCAGTAGCGGCGGTCATGCGGACATAGATGATGTCGCCGGATTTGGCGACTGCATCGCCGTAGCGCACGCCGGTCCATTGCCAATCAGAAGGCAACAGCAAAATCTCGGAGCCGGGTTGGCCTGGCGGGCCAATGCGCGCGTGAATCTCAAGCGGAAGAACGCGCGTGACGAGCGCGTGAACGTAATCGCCGGTGGCTGCCTGCACTGCCCAATCAGGATGGCGATAGTTTTCAAGCGTAGCGCCGGCAAGAACATTTTCCAGCTTGCCGCGCCAGCCGTGACGGCGCTCATACGTAGCCACTCCGTCTACAACGGAGCGATTGGCAACATTTTGCAGGTCGAGGTCGAGCGTAGTATCGACGCGCAGGCCGTCTTCATGGACTTCTTCGGCGCCGAAGCGATTATCCAGTTCCTCGCGAACTGCATCCTGAAACCAGGGTGCGACCAGGCCGGCGGGCCGCGCCATTTCTAAGCCGAGCGGAGCGTTGCGCGCGGCATCAGCCTGGGCATGAGTGATGGCGCCATCGGACTCCATCTCACTGAGCACGAGGTTGCGGCGGCGCAGAGCGCGCTCAGGGTAGAGCAACGGTGAAAACGCCACCGGCCCTTTGGGCAGGCCGGCGAGCAGCGCCGCCTCAGTCAGCGTGAGGTCGCGGGCGTGTTTGGAAAAGAAATATTCGGAAGCGGCTTCAAAGCCGTAGTTTCCGCTGCCCAGGTAAATCTGGTTGCCGTAGAGGGTGAAGATCTGTTCTTTGGTAAAAGCGCGCTCGATCTGGATGGCAAGGTATGCCTCCTGCACTTTGCGCATGGCCGTGCGATCAGAGGAGAGAAAAAGATTACGCGCCAACTGCATTGTGAGCGTGGACGCGCCTTGCGCGCGGCCATGAGAGCGGATGTCATGCCAGGCAGCGCCGGCGACACGAAAGACGTTGATGCCCCAGTGCGACTCGAAATTCTTGTCTTCAATGGAGATCACGGCCTGACGCAGGACAGGGGCGAAGCCGTCGTAGCCGACTACCTCGCGGCGCTCGAGAGCGAAGGAGCCGACGATGCGGCCCTTGCGATCGTAGAGATCGGTGATGGTGGAGGGCCGAAAGTGCTCGAGGTCCTGAATCTGCGGAAGGTCAGCGGAGTAGACCAGCGTTAGGCCGGCCAGCGAGCCCGTAATTGCGGCAAGCAGCACCAACGCAGCGATGGCGGAGCGCCCGGCTATCTTGTGGCGGCGCGCAGGGAGTTGCGGCGCGGTAGCTCGCCGTGCTCGCGTGGACGAGCGCGTGCCGTTCTGCGTGCCCAGGGGTTGCGCGCCAGTGGGCCCGTCGATCGAGGGGCTATCGCTCGAGGAGCCGTTTTCGGCGGCCAGTTCTTTGGGGGGCTGTTTGGACTTAGTAGCCAAAGTGGGGGCGGCCTCGCGGGCAGGCCTCCGCCGTGCGAGGCGGAGGAGTGCCTCACCTCAAGGCTAGCACTGGTTCGCTAAAGGAAGATCGAATGCCGCGCGTGACGGTGTTACCTCGGTCAAGAGTGGGAAACGCGCGCGGAAGCGGAAAGAATTATGAGCGAAGAGGTTAGGATCAGCCGATCGAGTTTGGTTCTAACGGACCCGGTCCCTATTAGCTCTTGGCCTTCAACAGCGACAAGGCCTGATTGAGCGGCGCGTCGCCATTCGATGGAGGCAACGGCTCGCCATCGTCCTGAGGAGAAGCGACCACAACGTTGGGCGTGACCGCAACATCCTCAATTTTTTTGCCGTCAGGATCTTCGTATTTGGCCACGGTCAACATGAGGCCGGCGCCGTCGGGCAGGTCGATGGTCTTCTGGACTGTGCCTTCGCCGAAGGTGTGCTCGCCGACTACATCGCCGCGCTTGAGGTCTTCAATCGCAGCGGCGGTGAGCTCCGGCGCGCCATAGGTGCCGCGGTTTACCAGCACTGCTACCGGCGCGTCGGTCAAGACGAGAGAGGGATCGGCGCTGAAGGACTGCAGCGGATACTTCTGGCCCTCGAGCGACGCCAGGGTTCCCTGCTTGATGAAGAAGTTGGCCAGGCGCAGTCCCTGACGGGGATCGTCGCCGGTGGTGTCGCGGAGGTCGAGAAGAATCTTGTGGCCTTTTCCTGCGGCTTTGATGCGGGCAGCGATGTCGTCTACGCGGGCCGAGGTTAAAACGCCGGGCTTGAGATAGAGGATGGTTGCGTTCTCGTAGAACTGCTCACCCAGCGGCGGAGTAGCGAGCACACCGCGCGTGAGAGTGATTGAGTCGGGATCGGGTTTGAAGGGCCTGACCACCGAAATTGTGACTGTGGTGCCGGGCTTGCCGGTGAGCATGAAGCGAACGATTGCGAGCGGCAGGTCGTGGGTCGACTGGCCGTCAATCAGATCGATGACGTCGCCATCGCGCAAATGATTCTGGTCGGCGGGCGAACCGGGCAGCACATTGACCACCGTGGCGTAGCCGAAGCGCTTGGAGATGGTGAGCCCCACTTGCGCATTATCGGTGGCGGGGCGTTCCTTATAGAGCTTGTACTCGGCCGGCGTCAGATAGCTGGAATCGGGATCGAGCGAGTCGAGAAGGCCGCGGAGCGCGCCGGTGGTGACTGCGGGAATGTCGGGCGGAGTGACGTAGTAGTTCTGGATCTTGCTCAGAACCTGTGCGTAGACGCTCATCTGCTTGTAGGCGGCATCCTGTTCGTCGCCGGCATGAACACCGATCCAGCCGAGTTCGCCCAGAACGTAGCTGATGCCGAGGCCGGCGAAGATCACAAGGGAGATTGCGAAGACAAAACGCTGGAAAAATCGAGACACTCACACCACCAAAGCAGCATTAAACAGACGCCAGCTGCGCACACTCTATAGACGCAATGATACCCCAAGTGGCTCTGAGAAAACGTGACGAGCTCTCGGAAGTAACTGAAACAAAGGAGTGGCTTACTGCGGCCAAAGCATCGGCGTTGCCGTTACCCTAGCCGGAACGCGAGCCTTTCTGGAGGGTTGAGCAGTTTCTATGCCGAAAAGTTGGACGAACGTATCGGAAACGCCGTGGCTCTCAGCGAGCGCGTGGATGTTCAATCGCCTCAAAAGATCGACCGTAATTGGGCGTTTAGCATCCCAGAAAATGAAGGCCTTATAGAACGTCCGGGCCTCGTCACTTTCCAATAACGAGAGCAACAATGTCGCGGCAGTTTCAGAGGGGCACGGAATGAAGTTTGTTGTATCGTCAAACACAACGGGCTGGGCCTGAAACGGGCCAATTTTAACAAACCTCAGACTCTTATACATGCCTGAAATCGCGATCTTCCACGGCGAGAACGAGTAGTCGCCGACCCCGAAAATGGAGAACTTGGGCTTTCCGCGGTAGATCGAACTTCCTCGTTTGCTGAGCAGTGCGCAGTGATTTTGAAGGTAAGACCACGTCTTGGGCGCTCGTTCGGCGATGCCAGCGGTTTGTTCACCGATGCACCGCTGCGTGACGATCATTCGACGGTGGCAGTGATCGACGCGGCCCGCTGCAACTTCGGATGTTTTGAACATGGGCAGGAGATAGTCGGGTTCAAGATCAAGCAATTCATCAAGCCCATTTTTTAGCTGCCGACCTGCGAATTCTAATTCCATGACTTTAGAACAATCGTGCTTGATACCCGACCGCCAGCGGAGAGGAGAACCACCGACGAGGTGCTTTGTGGCACGATACGCATCGAGGTCAGCGATAAGCGTTCCGTCTTCGAGGGCTACCGTTGCAGTAGGTCGGACTGCGCACGAGAGTTGGCCGTAAACTTGGGCGCGCTTAGGTTTCACCGACTCTCCGAACTCGATCACAACAAGCGAAGCATCCACTGCGGCATCGAAGTGCTCTGCGGCGTCAATACGATAGATCGCAGCCTCAATGATTGGTATACCGGTAGACCAACAATGTGCCAATAATTTACGGGCCACGGCGGTCTTGACGAGCATCGCTAAGGTCCCTCCTCGCGACTGCAATGCCTCCGCTAACTTGACCAGCATCCATTCAGAGATGTCAAAGTTGGCCTTGCCAGTCATTGCGTCCAAGCCACTTTGGCCCTGGAAATTGGATTTCTCGGGGAGGTTCCTTCCATTTATGACACCCATTCCCGCATTCGTGATCCAAGGTGGATTGCCGATGATGAGTACGGGTCCTGGCTGCTCGGAAAGGAACTGCTTCCAATCGATAGCGTAGAAGTCGCGCTGCTGAATTGTAGTTTTGGGCGGCGCAATCCGCGCAAGAGCAGCTCTGGCTGCTCCCACATAGTCGGGGTTGACATCAAATCCCAAGTAAGTCGGCGACATGCCAAAGCGCTCGGCGGCCGCTTCCAAAAAGGCACCGACTCCGCACGTTGGCTCGATGATCGTGCCAAAGTGCGTATCAGTTTGTCCAACCAGCGCCGCGACCCGTCGCGCCAGCGACAGCGGAGTCTGGAAGTCTCCATATTCTTTCTTCCGGCTCATCGCGTCTTCGCTCCTGTCATGTCACCAATTAATGCTATCTGGGTCGATGAACTTCTTGGCGAAGTTCTCATGCTTTTTCTTCTCTTTCTGCAAGTATTTCCCGTAGGCGTCGAGAAATAGCAATACGTAACGAAACCAGTAGAGGGCATAG
>CAVXPR010000075.1:0-57264 GCA_963763585.1 uncultured Acidobacteriaceae bacterium
AAATGTTCAGCAACGTCTGTTCGGCACATTAGAAAAGAATTAAGATTTTGCTGAGCAATTTTTCCTGTTTTGCTGAACGAATTCAATACGAATACACATTCGTTTAGGATTTTTTGATTATTCTGATTTCGCTGCATAGTGAGGCGCTAAGAGCGTGTTTTCAACGTGGCGGGTGTGTCTTTGGTTGATCGGTGAATTTGTGGTTGTTGGGTTGGTGTGTGTATAGGTCGAAGGGTCGGTAGATAAGCGGAATCAGGATCAGCAAAACGAGGATCGCAGCATTGATGCTGCCGGTCACCAGCATCCAGCGACCGCTCTTCGTCTTGATCCTACTGCTGGATTCAAATGTGGAGTCTTCAAACATAGCCAGCCTCGGTGATCGGGTTTCGTTGCTCCTATTTTAGACACCGAGGGAGGGGGAATTGTTCCCGACGGTAAAAATCCCACAACGGAGCGAGTAAACCTTATCAGAACTGCACTCCCACTGCCAAGAGTGCTTTAAAACCGGTGCAACCTCAAAGTTCCCAAAGTACCTCTGGGAAGTGACCGCAGGCGCTCGCGGAGGAACTCCAGCGGGATCTGTCCCGCACTCCGCAGCCATTCAACATGGATGCACAAATCCGGACTCGCGGCCATGCTTCCTAGTTTTTCGACTTTCTCGCTGCCGGCAGCGAGGCGGCCCTGCCCTTTCCAGCGCGACTTTCTTGCCATGCCACCAGCATCGGCGCGGCGACCGCGATGGACGAGTAGGTTCCGATCAAAATGCCCACGACCAATGCAAAAGAGAAATCATTGAGCACCGGTCCGCCAAAGATAAACAGGGCCAGCACGGTGAGAAAGGTCAGGCCAGAGGTGAGCACGGTCCGGCTCAAGGTCTGGTTAATGCTGCGATTCACCAGATCGGTCAGGCTCTCGCGGCGGCTCATCCTCAGATTCTCGCGAATGCGGTCGAAGACGACGATAGTGTCGTTCATCGAGTAGCCAACCAGGGTCAGGATGGCGGCGATCACGGTAAGGCTGATCTCTCGGCCGGTAAGGGCAAAGGCGCCGACCGTGATCAGCGTGTCATGGAAGCAGGCCACCACCGCGGCCACGCCGTAGATCAACTGGAAACGGAACCAGAGATAGATGAGCATGCCCAGCATGGAATAGAGCGTCGCCAGCGTGGCTTGCTTCTCCAGCTGATGGCCTACCGTGGGGCCAACAACGGCAACGTTTACCCCGGTGTTGGGGTCGAAGTAGTTGTTGTAGTGGGTCTGTAGCGCCGCTTCGATCTCCTGGCGCCCTGTGTCAAGCGCAGCCTCGTTGGTCTCTTCGGGCAGGCTGATGAGTACTTCATGATTTTTCGGCTCCCCGAAAGGCACAATTGTCGCGTCCTTCAGGCCAGCCTGGCTAATGGCTTGGCGGATCGTCTCAACGTCCGGTGGATTGGCGAACTTCACATCCACCTGCGTACCGCCCTGAAAATCCACTCCCAGCGGAACCGGGCTGCCGATGTGCGAGTAGTTCCAGGTCATTTTAACGATGCCGGCCACGCTGAAAATCATTGAAAAGGCGAGAAAATACCACTTCCATCCCAGCCAGTTCACATTCGGGTTGCGAAAGAATTCCACTGCTTGTTTTCTCCTACCGCCGTATCACTGGTTCTAAATCGAAACCATTTGGCCGGCTTTCAACTTGTTCAAGTGCGCCTCAAAGATGACTCGCGAAACAAACACTGCGGTGAATAGATTTGCCGCAAGACCCACGGTAAGTGTGGTGGCAAAGCCCTTCACCGGACCGGTGCCGAAGATAAACAGAATCGCCGCCGAGACGATGGTGGTTACGTGGGTATCAACGATCGTGAGCCACGCGCGTGAAAAGCCCTGCTCCACAGCCGCTGAAGCCGCCTTGCCGGAACGGATTTCCTCGCGGATGCGCTCGAAGATCAGAACATTCGAATCCACGCCCATACCGATGGTCAAAATGACTCCGGCAATGCCGGGCAAGGTGAGCGTCAGCACGAGGCCTCCGCCGCCCGAAGCGCTCGATATCGCCGCGGAGAGACCCATGATTCCCAGCAGAATAATGAGGTTGAAAATCAAAGCCAGGTCGGCATTGATGCCCGAGCCCTTGTAATAAACGAGCATGAAGACCATGACAACGACGATGCCGACAACGGCGGCCGTTACGCCCTCGCGGATGGAATCCGCGCCCAGCGTTGCGCCGACGGTGCTCGCTTCGATGTAGTTCATCGAGGCCGGCAGCGCGCCCGTACGCAGCAGCTTGGAGAGTTCCACCACTTCGTTCTGCGTGAACGAGCCTTCGATCTCGCCTTTATCGCGAATAGGCTCCTTAATAACTGCTACTTCGCGCACCTTGCCGTCCATCACCACGGCCATGCTTTTGCCGACGTTGGCGCTGGTAAAGTCCCAGAACTTGTCGCCGGCTTCGTCGGTGAGAGTGAATGTCACTTGTTGTTGCCCGGTGTTTGAGTTCTGGCCCGGATCGGCGGAGCGGAATTCGTTGCCTGCCACGACGGCTAAACGCTCGAGGACGTAATACTGGGTGCCGCTTGAACCGCCCAGATCACCCTCGAAGGGCAGAATCTCATCGTTGGGCGGAAGCGCGCCGTTCACGCTTTGCAGGGCTGCGTCTTCGGTGGGAAACGGGCGGCCGTCGCCTTCGACAGCATGTATCTCAAGGCGGGCCGTGGAATGTATGAGGCCCTTTACCTGCTCCAGATCACTGATGCCGGGCAATTCCACCAGAATCTGGTTGGCACCCAGCCCATACTCCTGGATTAGCGGCTCGCTCACACCCAACGCATCCACGCGATCACGAATGGTTTCAATGGCCTCGTCCACGGTGCGCTTATCGAGATCATTCTCGAAAGGCGCCTTCATGGTCAGCGTCCAGTTGTTGTCTGAACCGCCGGAGACATCGTACTCGTTTGCATATTTTGGCGTGCCGAGCAGTGAACTCACGGCGTCGTTCTGCGCGGTAGTGGCACCCTCGACGCGAATGGCATCCGGCTTATTAGGATCTGGTTTGTACACCTGAGAAACGGTAATGTTGGCTTTTTTCAGGTCTTGCTGGATCTCCTCGATGGAGTTGTCAGTCTCGGCGTTCACTGCGTCCGACACCTGAACTTGCAGGACAAGGTGTGCGCCGCCCTGCAAATCGAGACCCATATGAATCCGGCCGGATACAGCGCTCAGCAGCGCCTTCCCGCTGATCCCCGATGGGATCCCGAAGATTCCATAGAGACAGATCAAAAGAACCGCAATGATCAGGGCAATCTTGTTTCTGAGATTTTTCTTCATTGGTTCGATTCTCTATTCCAAAGGGTAGGAACCCGAAGGCCTTAACAGCCTTGAAGGTCTTACGAGTCTTGAAAACCTCAGGAGTTCGAAGCATCCTCCTGGGTGACCGAGGCAATCGCGTTCCTGGCCACTTCCAGCTTCAGGTTGTCGGGGGCAACTCGAATCACCATCGAATCTTCCTTCATGGAGATGATGGTGCCGCGAATCCCTCCCGTCGTTGTAATCCGGTCGCCGGATTTGATGCTGGCCAGCATCTGCTGCCACTGCTTTTGCTTTTTTTGTTGCGGGCGGATCATCAGGAGATAGAGCAGCGGAATAAACAACAGGATGGGCAGCATCATGGATAGACCGCCAGCTCCTGTAGCGGGCGCACCCGCCCAAAATGCAAAACTCGTGGCTTCGATCATCTTTGGCTTGTTTCCCTTGCTCGCCCCTGCCGCCTTAGTTGGCCGGTTTCAGGGCGTGGGCCTAACCGGCGATTGCAGCCGGCGCCCCAAAACAGATTTGTCTCCGGGAAAGGTTCCTGGGGCCTTGGTCTTGTCCGGCCCAAGCTTTGGTAGGAGGGTTTGGTAACGGGGACCGGAACGGGATTCCCGCCCTGCCTACTCGCATCACAGAACCCAACTGCCGCATACTTCCTGTTCGACACAGCATTCTTAAAGGCTTCCAGACGTAATGAAGGCGGTTTTCGCCACTTTCGTCCCGCCCGGATTCCCAAAAAGAAGGCCTAGAAAGATAAGAAATGCGCAGCCGGTTCGGTGTCAAGGCGCACAGCCGGCTGGAGCCAGGTGGCATGCCTGCGGGCACTAACAAATCCCTTACAAATTGACTACCCATTTCTTACGAGATAGGGAGTCATCTGGATGCATGAGGCCCTCAGGGTCGGCCTGCGATGTAGGCCGCGGACCGGAGGGCAGAAGGGGGGAATTGCCTCCATGACAATTGAAATTCATGCGCAGACGCTTTGGCTGATTCCCGTTGGTCTCGCCGTAGGCTTCATGCTCTGGGTGCTTTGGAATTGGTGGCGTGAAGAGCACCCCAAAAAGGAGAGCCGCAACGAAAGTCGGCGTATCGTAAACCGGCGCATCGAAGGCCAGCACATTGAAGCCCGGCGTCCTCGCCTGATCAATCTCCCGGCAGAACCGTCTCCCAGTAGCGAAGCTCGGGATTGGCACAGGAGAGGCAAACTGATTCTCCGCTGACCAGCGCAAACCGCCCGAAGTTCACTCCCTCGCCGCAGCGCGGGCAAGCAACTCGCTCATGGGATTGGCCGGGCAAATCGGCGGGATCGATTGCGACGCGCACCCACTGTTCGCTGAACAGTTGTGCATCGGTCAGCTCGCGATAGGCCAGCAACTGGCGGCGGCTTTTGTTTTCCTCATGCGGGTAGAGCTTGCGTGCCAGCTCGCGGGAATCTTCGAGAGCGACGACGCGAACCGCCCGGCCTGAGCCGAGATCGACAAAGGTCGCTGCCATCTTTCCCCAGTCCCTGAATTTGAGCGCGCGCTTTCCCAGCCTGCAGCCAGTGACGAGCGCGATGGCGTCGGTGGCGCAGCGATCGATTTCGACATAAGTGACTAGCCGCTTGCGGTCAGCGCCGCGCGGATCGGCGATCTCCAGGCGCGAAAGGCCAAGCAGAGCCATGCGCACGCCGAGAACCTGGCCGGCGCACAGGTGCCCATGCGCGACCTCAGCTTGACGCAACAATTCATCAACCGATTCCATGACACTCTGCCGATCTGCTGACTTGTTTCCGCCGAGTTAGTCGTGCCCGACTTGCTCGTGCGCCGCCACTCTGACCTGCTACTTCGTCAGTGCGGCACTGGGCGTCTCATCTTCGTCGCCGCTGTCTTCAACCAGCAGCGCCGAGCCGGGGACAATGTCGTAGCTTATCGCATTGGTGCCCGAGGGATGAAACGCAATGCGTAGCGGCTCGCGCTGCCAATCGGCCGGCGCGCAAACCGGGTCGGGATGATTTTCCGCGTCGAATGCCGCGAGCTTTTTGGCGAGGACAGGCTTGCGCGCGGCGATCTGCGCCACTACCGCATACAGGCTCTTGCCGCTTGCTGTGATTCCACAGTAGGCCGCGTAGTCGCGGAACCAGCTTACCTGGCTCACACCGGGGTCATAATCGGGCAGCCGAAGGGCGGTTACGTGACCCGCCGCGCGATCAACCAGCAGCCACGGTCCGCGCTGCCATACCCACTGGCTTGCCTTGCCGCCAGGCTTTTCTCCAGACCTGCCCGGCCGGGCTTATCGGTGGGCAGCGCGTCATTGAGCCGGATTACGCGACGCACCACAAAGCTCCGGTCGGTGACATCGTGCGCGTCGCCGGTGGTCCACTCTTTAAGTACGCCGTCGACCAGGAGTGCGCGGATATCCAGAACACTCTCGCCTGCAACCGCGCTGGCCGGGTCGCCGGTCCTGGAGTAGGGAACATGCCGGACCGCGCCTAGAACGACGGTGTGGGCCTTGCGCGGAGCGGCGTTGGCAGACAGAGTCGTAAACAGGGTTAAGGACAAAAAGCTTGTCAGGGCAGAGAAACGAAGCATTTAGCAGGCTCCCGCAGACGCATTAGACATTGGGAGCAGCTAATAATGCAGTGAGATGAATCACAGGGGCTTCGCGGTGCAGTTTACATCAACGCGAGGAACTCATCGACGGTCAAACCGGCCGCTCGGATTAGCTTCCTGAGTGTCCCAACCGAAAGCTCTTTATGTTGTGGTACCGAAAGATTGACGCGCACGCCAGCCTTGGTCATCATCACATGGCTGCCGACCTGTCCTCTGACAGCCCAGCCTGCCCGTTCAAATGCTTTGACCGCTTCTTTGCCGGCAATATTACCAAGTTCTCCCACTTTAGCTCCCTAAAAGGCTGAGTTGAGTTCGAGCGTGACTGATCTCCGCTACGAACCGTAGCCTAGCGCCCAAAGTGAGATTTGGCGCTACAACTGAAACACATGAGAGAGATGCGATATTGCGATACTTTAGACCGCGACAACGACAGGAGTCTGCTGAGGAGGGATCGAACTGAGGGCCTTTTGATCTTCGGTCCACAACCAGCCCGTGATGGCTTCGCGAATGTTCTCCAAAGCTTCCTTCTCATCGCGGCCCTGCGAAACGCATCCGGGAAGGGCGGGACATTCGGCCACAATCCAGCCGTCTTCCGCCGGTTCTAGCGTCACATGAAAGATCATGCCGAAAGCTCCTTCCTATCGATTCTAGCGCATTACTGAATTCCAGCAGCCTCCACGGCTCGTGCGACGCGGAATGCCGTGCTCTCGCCAAAGGGCCGTGCGAGTACCTGCATTCCAACCGGCAGGCCCGTCCCGGTTGCACCACATGGAACCGATACGCCGCAGATGCCGGCCAGGCTCCCGGTGACGGTGTAGATGTCGGCCAGATACATCGCGAGTGGATCGTCCGACTTCTCGCCGAGCTTGAATGCGGGAACGGGTGACGTGGGCGTAACGATCGCGTCAACCTCGGCAAACGCGCGCAGGAATTCCTCGGCTAGAAGCCGCCGAACTTTTTGCGCCTTCAGATAGTAGGCGTCGTAGTAACCGGCCGAAAGCGCGTAAGTGCCGAGGAAGATGCGGCGCTTGACCTCGGCGCCAAAGCCCTCGTCGCGCGAGTGCGAATACATGTCAGATAGCGTGGCCGAGTTGGGCGAGCGGTGGCCGTAGCGCACGCCATCGAAGCGGGCAAGGTTAGCGCTGGCCTCCGCCGTTGCAACCAGATAGTAGGTTGGCACGGCGTATTTCATATGCGGCAGCGAGACCGGCTTGACCGTGCAGCCGGCAGCCTTGAGCGCGGCAATTCCCTTCTCAACGGCGGCGCGCACTTCGGGATCGAGACCGTCGCCAAAATATTCTGCGGGCACGCCAATGCGTAGCCCCGCGGCGGGCTTGTCACTTTCGGCAGCGTAGTCGGGGACAGGAGCCGTCGAACTCGTAGCGTCACAGGGGTCATGGCCGGCGATTACGCCGAGCATCGTCGCGGCATCGCGGACGTTTGCTGCAAAAGGACCGATGCGGTCAAGCGAGGATGCAAAAGCGATGAGGCCGTAGCGCGAGACGCGGCCATACGTGGGCAGCACGCCAACCACGCCACAAAAGCTTGCCGGCTGACGGATAGAGCCGCCCGTGTCGGTGCCGAGCGTTGCCACGGCCAGGTTCGCCGCCACGGCCGCGGCCGAGCCGCCGCTCGAGCCGCCGGGAACACGGTCTGTGTCGACAGGATTGCGCACCGGCCCGTACGCCGAGTTCTCGTTCGACGATCCCATGGCAAACTCGTCGCAGTTTGTCTTTCCCAGCACTACCGCGCCGGCCGCATCGAGCCTCGCAACGGCCGTGCAATCGTAGGGCGGTCGATAACCTTGAAGGATTTTGGAGCCTGCGGTCGACGGCGCTCCCTGCATCACCATCACATCCTTGATCGCTACCGGAATGCCGGCCAGCGGAGGCAGCGGATCGCCTTTGCCGGCGATGGCATCGATGCGTGCCGCCTGCTCGAACGCGCGTTCCTTGGTGAGGCTCAGGAAAACATTCAGCCGCGGATTGAGTTTCTCGATGCGCTCGTAGTACCCCGCTGCGAGGTCGGTGGCCTTCGTGTGGCCCGACGCGATCTCCTCGCGCAATGCAGCGAGAGTCTTCGGCTTCTCCACGTAGCTGTCGGCTGTCTTGCTCTCGCTTTGCAAACGATCTTCCTTTTTGGTTTTGGCCCCGCACTGGCGAGCGGGCGTTCGTTCTCGTTATCGCTCAATAACTTTAGGAACTTTGAAGAAAACCCCTTCTGTCTCCGGTGCCTGAGCCATGACAACTGCGCGATTGAGCGAAGGCACCAGCTGGTCGGCGCGAAGAGCCGGGACAGCATCGCTCACGAGCTCGCTCACCTGATCGAGCGGGAGAACGTTCGACGTGTCCAACTCATTCAATTCGGCGATGTAGTCGAGGATGGCGTTCAGGTCGCGCAACATGGGCCCCACCTCATCCGGTGCGAGCTTCAAGTGCGCCAGTTCGGCCACGCGTTCGACATCTTCGACGGTTACTTTGGCAGACATTTTGGTCCCGGTCTCGATCCTTAAGTGTCTCGAACTTCAAGTCCCGGCCCTGAAGATCAAGTCCTGAAGAACAAGTCCTGAAAAACAAGTATAGAGTGGTTCCCCTCATTCCTGTGGCCGCTTCTGCATCCGGAAATCTGCCACGCTCAGTCGACCGTCAGGGTTACGTTGACCGATCGCGTGATGCCCGTCGATGTGACGCTGATTGGAATCGTGTATGTCCCCGGCGGCGTGTTGGAGCCGCCTCCTTTGCCGCCGCCACCGCCCGTGCCGCCGCTAGAGCTGACGCAGCTGGAGACGCCGCAGGTGAAAAATGCCGCCAACACCGCGAGCAGAAACATCTTTCTGTATCGGCGAAATGCTAAAGGAATCAGAAACAGCCCGCAGGCCAGCGGCAGAGCGTGCCACAAGTTATGACGGCCACCGGATATTTTGGCGGAACTCGGTTTATCAGCGCTAAGCCCCGCCCCATTTGGCGTTGCAGAATCCGGGCTCTCGACACGAGCCGCCGCCGCGTTGCCGGTGGAGATTTCGACCAGGAAATTACCTTGAACGCCGGCGTTGAGTGTCTGCGACGTGGGGTTGAAGATGCAGACCGCATTCGTGGGCAATGCGCCACACTGAAAGGTGAGCGTGCCCCCGGCGGGCAGAGTCGGATTCAGCGCGCATCCGCCGGTACCGCAAATCTGCATGGTGTAGCTCGCGGTCTGGCCACTCGCGACGCTCTGGGTTGCCGAGCCGGTAATGCCCAGGGAGAAATCGAATCCGGTTCCTGACAGCGCCACGGTAACAGGCGCCGCAATCGCGGAGGAGTTGACCGTGAGCATTCCGGATGCGGACCCGCCAACGCTCGGCTGAAAAATAACCGCCGCTGTGCAGTTGGCCCCCGCTGCAAGGCTTCCAGTGCAGGTATTCTGCGAGATGCTGAACGGCGCGGCAACCGCAAGCGAAACCGAGCCGATCGCGTAGCTCGATGAATTGGTGATCGTCAAAGTCTGCGCTGCGCTGGACTGGCCGATCCCCACCTCAGGAAATGCAATCTGAGACGGATTCACTGAGAGTCCGCCGGTGAGCTGCCCCGAACCATTCAGCGGCACCGAAACCGGAACCACGCCGAGAGTGGACGAAGAGACGGCGAGCGTCGCCGCAATTGCGCCCGTCGCGCTGGGTGTAAAAACAATCCCCACCGTACAACTGCTTCCATTGTTGAGCAGCGCTCCGCAAGTGTTAGCCGTAATGGAGTAGCTTGACGCCGCGGCGCCTGTGATCGAAAAACCGACGTTGGCCATCGGCGATCCGCCAACGTTGCTAATCGTAAGCGTTTGCGGCGCACTGGGCACGCCAGGCTGCTGGTTGGTGAAAGTCAGGCTGGATGGGTTCACACTAAATGCCGGCGCCGCAACTCCCGTTCCGCTCAAGCCCACCGTCTGGGCCCGCAGGGCATCCACAACCGTAAGCGTGCCAGTAACCGCTCCGCCCTGTGTTGGCGCAAAGATGACGCTGATCGTGCAGACCGCGCCCGCCGGCAGTTGGGTACCGCAGGTGTTCGTCGTCTGGAATTGGGCGCTCGTCGAGATCGAGATCGCGGTCAGCTCCACGCCGCCTGAATTTGTCAGCGTCACAGATTCTGCGGCGGAAAGCTGGCCATCCGGCGTCGATGGGAAGGATAGCGATGTGGGGTTCAGTACATCGGCAGGCGCAGCGACGCCCGTTCCGCTCAGTTCCACGGTCTGTGTCCCCGCTCCGTCGATAAATGTCAGCAGGCCGGTCACCGGGCCGGCTTGCGTCGGTGCAAACTCCACGGCCAGCTGGCAAACCGAGTTCGCTGACAAGCTGGCCGTGCCACAGGAGTTACTGCTCAGGCTAAACGGCGGCGTGATGGAGACGCTGCTGATGGGAACCACTACCGCGCTGCTGTTGGTCGCCGATACTTGCAGCGGCGACGACGTAGTTCCCACTTCCACCTGGCCGAACGGGACGGAGGCTGGCGTCAGGCTTACTGCACCTGCCGGTCCGCCGGTTCCGGTGAGGTCAATCGTGAGTTGACCACCATAAACGTTGGCGAAGATAGTCATTTCGCCGCTCAGCGGACCGGTAGACTTGCGGCGTGAACGTAACCTGAATGGCGCAGCTGGCCCCCACTGCGACCGGCACATTCACGCAGTTGTCGGTCTCGCCGAAGTCTCCGCTCACGGAGATGGACGACGTCGTGAGCGCGAGGCTGCCGGTGTTATTGAGAGTCACGGTCATCGCGCTGCTGGAGGTGCCGAAGACCTGGCTTGGAAAAACCAGCGACGAAGGGCTTGCGGCCGCTGCGCTCAAGCCCGCCCCCGCGCTCCATAACGCGGTCTGCCAGATGCCGCGTCCGTATGTGGCAGCGACGAGCACCGGCGTGGACGACGCGCTCGGCGTGGTGCTGAGTTCTACCACTGGGGCGCCCGGCAGACCGGAACCAAACACCGACCAGCAGCTGGAAATCGACTGCGCGCAATTTTGAACTTCAGTGGTGAAGTACACGCCCAGATCCGTAGCAACGTACACCGTGTTCGCATTTTGTGGGTCGATGGCAAGACTGTTGGCTGGCGCGACCGGCAGGTTCGCCGCAATGCTCGTCCAGGTCGCTCCTCCGTTCGTTGAGCGATACACCACCTGCACTGGCTCAAGAAGACTTTTAATTCCTGCAACGGTCACGTAAACCGTGTTGCCTGTGGGATCGTGACTGTCGATTGTGACGCTGGAAATGTCAAAGTTGTAAGCATTCAGCCCGCGGGCGTCGTTGACCACCGTATTGAGCGTTAGATCCTGCCACACCGGTGCGGCACTGGAGGAAGTATTAATCGTCGCGCTCAATACATGGCCCGGCAAATTGGCGCCATTGCTCGCAGCCCCATATGTTCCTACGTAGATCACTTCGCTGCTTGGAGAGATCGCCAGCGCGGCCATCGAGCGAATGAGTCCGTCGCCATTGCACCCCACACCGGCTGCTCCGTTGTCGAGGATGGGGCTGATCGCGTTGCTTGCGCTCCAACCGCCTCCGTTGGCCGGCCCCCGCCACACGCGGCAGGTTCCAATCAGAAGCTGCGAATTGTCGAGCGGATCGACCAGGAAGGGCGCCGAAGTTGGCATCGTGTCACCATCGCCGCCGACGTCCGCGTCCGTGACTACCGGGCTGGTGCCGAACGAGGCGGGAGTGCAGGGAGCCGACTGTGAGCACCGATAGATGGCGACTCCCGCCTGGTCGTTCACATACCAATCGGTGTCATTACTGAGGTCGATGGCGACGGGTCCGCCATAGCCCGACAGAATCTGCGGCCAGTCAGCAGTCGGAGAAGAACTCTTCACGCCCGCTGTCCCGTTGTCGCCCAGCCCGGCTAGCAGCTCGTAAGGCGACGTCACGACCGGTGGCACACTGACTACCTCGGCCAGCGATCCCAGGCTGCCGTTCAAATTCTGAAAGTGCGTGGAATCCGTGGCTGCGCATGCCGATCCAGTTTCGCCAACGGCGTCCACTGAGCGCCAGAGCCCGCTGTCGTTGCCCAGAAAAATCTCCAGCGGATTAGCCGAATTCCACGCCAACGCGTGCTGGTATTCAGCAACCTGCGCGCTCATGCAGGTAGTGGAATTAGTGGTGTTGCGCCAGGCGCAGCTCTCGGCCAGGCTGCACTTCCACAAGTCATTGGCTCCGGCCATCAATAGCGTGTCCTGCTGCGAGGGCACCGCGGCCAATGTCAGGTTGTAGTCGCCGTCGAGAATGGTCGCAGCGCCTTCGAGGGTGCTGGTCTCAAGCGCCGCGGTGTTCAACTGCGTGGCGTAGGTGACAGTTGGATTGCTGCACGCCGCTCCGCTTAACGCGCATTTGTCCTGCCACAACCCCTGGTCCTGATTGTTCAGGTCTACAGTCCAAGCGAACGTGTCTCCGGTCTCAGGATTCACCGCCAGAGCGCCACGATAAATGGGGCAGGCGATCGAGCCGGTTTGCCCAGCATTGGTCGGGCACATTTGTGCGGTCAGTCCCGCACCCGGCTGCGTGGGCATGCGCGTCCACGTCACGCCGTCCGGCGATTCGTAGTACCCGTGGTAGCGAACTGCGGCCACAAACACTTGGCGAATAGGATTCCAAATCACAGCTGTCGCGGCGTTGCTGTTCGCGGAGGCAGAGACCGCGCTCTGGACAATTTCTCCGCTGCCGTCCGCGATGGTGGCCATGTGCCAGCTGGCGCCGCTGTCAGTGGAGTAGAAGAGTCCCTCGAACGTATATGGCGGCCAATCGGCATTGACCAGAGTGCCCTCAAACGCTTGCGATACCGCGGCCACCACCAGCTGCGAATTGGCGGTGCTCCAGGCAAAACCCGCGAAGCCTTGTCCCGCGAATGTCACGTCGGAAAGGCTCAGGCCATCCTCTTCGTCCGCCGTCTGTTGGATCAGGCTCCAGGTGTTGCCACCGTCAGTCGAGCGCAGAATGCCCGCGCCATAGTACGAGTCGAGTACGTCGTTGGGGTCTCCCGTGCCGGCCAGGATAACGCCGGTTCCGCCCGGCTGTACCGTGAGCGCCCCGATGCTGATGGAAGCGTCAGCGGCGCCCGCGAGAGCCGCGACTGAATCGGTGAGAGGCGTAAAGACGATCGACGAGGTCGTCGAAGCGGCAGCATTGTTGGCCACCCACACGCCGCCGCCGGTGGTGCCAAGGTAAAGCCGGTTGCCGGTTGGGTCGGAGGGGTCGAGGGTAATCGCGGCCACGCGGCCGGTTACAAGCCCAAAGTCCGGGGTTTGGACAGCGGAGGGACCTAGAGGCTGCCACGTATTTGCGGAAGCCGTGTTTGCTGAATTCGTAATCGCGGAGGTCGTATTGCCCGTCCCCGTTCCGCCCATTTCGTGACCGCCAAATGTCGCAACTCCCGCAGAAGCTCCAAAGGCGTTTGCTCCCAACCGCCGCATCGCACCCGCTCGCGGAATCATCCTTCGACCCGGAATCCAGCCGCGCTCCCTGAGAAATCGTTGCGCCTCGAGCACTCGCGGCGCCTCAAGAACTCTCGTTGTGACACGCCCAGGCTCAAGCCCTTGACTAGATTGGGGCGATTGCAGGGGAGTGGGTTTAATTTGCGTAACTGGAATTTGCGTCTGCGCCACGGCCGCCGGGCCAGCCGCAAACAGGGCGAGAAGCCACGCCGCCGGCGCTACGGTAGCCCACGCGCCATGGCGTTCACGCCTGCCGCGAGGTTCGGCTCGCTTCCCTGCCCTTTCATCACGAAAGGGCCACTTGTGCTTTGGATCAGACATTGGATTCGTCACGCGTACTCGATTCTTGATTCCGGCTTTCCCCTATTGTGAGAATTTTCCAATGGGGATGGGTGCGGAAGTCATCGAATGACGCAAAACGAAACACGCAAATTCCGGGAATGGGTTGGTGGCCCATTTTAGGACAGCGTTCACTGCGGTAGGTGTGACGCTCGATACACTGCGTTCACGAAATCAGCGGGCAAGCTCACGCAGTTCGCCAGACCTGCGTATGTAGGCTCCAGCGTCGAACTTCCGCGAGATCGATTTTCCCGTCATCGACCGCACCAGCCCGAAAACCGGGCGATTGAACCAGGGCCGATCGAGCTTGCCGACGATGGCCCAGGCAATCCCGGCATAACCACTCGGATCGCGCCCGTCGAGTTCATACCGGTCGTTCAGGATTACGGCCCAATCGAAGGCGGTGGCCGGGTCTGGAGCCCATTCCAGAATCTTTTTTGCCCAATACATCCGCATGTAGTTGTGCATCCACCCTGTCACCACCATTTCGCGCTGGCCGGCGTTCCAAAGGTCATCGTGTGTTTCGGCCTTCTCCAACTGCCGCAGTGTGTAACGGTATGGGCGTGGGTCTGAAGCGTGTTCCAGAAGCGTGGCTCGCGCCCATGGCGCCGCACACTCCCAGTTGTCGTAGTGGAGCTCGTGGCGAACAAATAGCACTGCCAGCTCTCTCCAGCCGATCAACTGATCGAGGAACCTCTGGCCCGTTTCCGCGGTAACCTTCCCATCGGCAACAGCTTTCGTGACGGCGAGTGCGATCGTTAGCGGGCCGATGTTCCCGAAGCGCAGATAAGGCGACAAGCGGCTCGTGCCCGCCACTTCAGGGTGGTTCCGCGTTTCGTCGTAGGCGGCCAGATCGTTCCTGATAAATGATCGCAGCCGCTGAAGCGCGGCGTGCGTGCCGCCAGTGAATGCGTCAACGGGTTTGACAGTGCGGTCAAGTTTTGTAAACCCGGCGGTGATGTCCCCGGAAAGCTCGAAGGTTGCGAGAGTTTTACGCGGCTGCCAGCGACGAACGGGCTCATTTCTTTTTGGAGAAACAAGGAAATTGAGCAACTCTGCCTTGAGGCGCGGCCGGAAGTGATGTAACAGCGCAAAACTGCGGCCGAAGATGCGCGAAGGAACCACGACATCGGCATCGACCGTCCAATAGGGAATTCTGAGTCGGCGAGTGAGAGCCTTGCGCTGGTGCTCGGGCTCGCGGCATGGGTTTTCGTCGCCAATGAGGAGCGCAGCCTGCACCTCTTCAAGAAATGCCTCCAGCGAATCTTTCGGCGTCCGCCGAACAATGAAACCCACGCCCAGCTCAGCTGCATCCTCAGCTGCGTCCCGCAATCCCTGTTGCAGAAAATGGAAATGGCGAAGCGTCGCGCTCGCATCGTCAGCACGGACCTCGAAGTACACAACAACGGAAAGATCGAGGATGCTGGCTGCCTCGATGGCTACGCCGAGGGCAGCGTTGCCCTTAATTCGAACGGCGCGCTGCATCCAGTAAACAACCGAGCGTGCAGCCTTGCGCGGAGAGCCGGCGCGGCGCACTAAAACGCGCGACTGCCGAGCCAAACGATCCAGCTCGAATGGAATCTTATGGTCCACGCGCACGGAATCCACTCGCGACTTCTCCTCAATCACGACATCTCCTCAAATCTGTTGCAAGCGCCGTCTCGTCCGCCGCGGCAAATGGTTGGCAGAAACTTCATGCTAATGCCCGGCCGCTCCAATTAGGATGGGGTGATTGCGCCTGAGCTGTGCAAGCTCCTGCTCGTTTCCATACAGTTGATCTTTGTGCCCGGGGATTTTGATGAGACGAATTCTGTTCACTTTGCTGCTGGTTTCTCTATCCGCCGTCGCCCACGCCGAGGACTACACGCTCGGCCCTGATTCGCAGCCGCAGGCTGGCGTGCCTAAGGGCACGGTCACCAAATTCATACTGGCGCCGGGCAAGGATTATCCCGGCACGCCGCACAACTGCGCGCTCTATGTGCCTGCGCAGTACGACCCAAGCAAGCCCACGCCGTTCATGATTTTTCTTGACGGCAGCCAGGCGCTCGGCGACAGCATGCGCGTGCCGTCGTCCTGGATAACCTGATCGCCAAACACGATCTGCCGCCAATGATCGCGATCTTCGTCGATCCCGGAATTTTGCCGGTAGTTTCAGATCCATCGCATACGGATATCGCCCAGAATCGCTACAACCGCATCTACGAATACGACTCCCTCACGCCGCTTTTTTCAGATTTCCTGCTCAACGAGCTGATCCCTGAAGTAGCAAAAACCTACAACCTGTCGAAGAATCCCGACGACCGCGGCCTGAGCGGCGTGAGCACGGGCGCTGTAGGCGCATTTGCGGCCGCGTGGAACCGCCCCGATCAGTTTCATCGTGTGCTTTCGCTCATCGGCACCTACGTTTCGATGAAGGGCGCTGACGCGCTGCCGGCGCTCGTGCGCAAGACGGAGCCCAAGCCAATTCGCATCTTCATGCAGGACGGATCGGCGGATCATATTGTTCCCAGCGAGCCCTACGGAGTCGCATTTGCCGGGAGCTGGCCCATCAACAACCAGGTGATGTATGAGGCGCTGGAATTCGCCGGCTACGACGTGAAGCTGGTGATGGGCACAGACGGGCACAGCACCAAGCAGGGCGGCGCGATTCTGCCCGACGCTCTGCGCTGGCTGTGGCGTGACTATCCCGCGCCAGTTGTGGTGCACGAGCCGCCGGCCGAGCAGCAGGCAGGACGCGATCCGTCGGCGTCGGTCTTTTCGACGATCTACGTCGACAAGCCGTGGCAGCAGATCGGCGGCGACTCCGGCGAAGTCGAGAGCCTGACCAGCGACGGAGAAGGCAACGTCCACTTTGCCGAAGCGGGGGCGGGAATGGTCGAAAGGGTGGGTGCCGATGGCAAGATCGCGCCGTTTGACGGGCTACCTGACGGCACTACCATTCTGCGAATGGGCGCAGGCGATCGGCTATACGCCTGGCGGCCCTCGACGGGCGACATTGTCTCGTACAACACCGGTCCCGTCGTTGCCAGCGATCAGAAGACCGTCGCCCGCATTCCCAAAGGCCTCCTGGACTTCGTCGTCACTGCTAGCGGAAGCATCTACTTCCTGGATCGCTCGACAGCCACGATCAGCGTCATCGACCCTGCGGGTCAGGCACGTGCCGCGCTGCCCTGGGCGGAAATGGCCGAACTGCACGACGAGTTGCCGGCACCGGAACACCTGGCCCTGTCGCCCGACCAGTCGATGCTGGTTGTCACCGACGCAGTGTCGCGTTATAGCTGGTCGTTTCAGATTGCGGCGGATGGCACGCTCGAAAACGGAGAGCCGTTTTACCGGCTTGAGTTGCCGGAGACAACATTGATCAGCTCTCAAAGCGGAACGCGCGGAGCTGTGGAAGACGTAAATGGCCAGGTGTACTTCGTCACCCCGCTCGGCGTTCAGGTCGCCATGCAGAATGGCCGCATCGTGGAGATTCTCAACCCGCCAATTCCCGGCGGCGGGCCGCTGAGGGCCATCACTTTTGACCAGATCGGCGATCAGAACTGGCTCTACGCCTCGCAAGACGACAAGCTATTCCGCCGACCAGTGAAAGTGACCGGGGCCAATGCGTGGACGGTGGTAAAGCCGCCTAAGCCAACGCTATAGAAATTGTCTTCTATTTCGCAGAACTACTGTCGTCTGCAATAAAAAAGGGCCGCCCTCAGGCGGCCCGTGTTCTTGCTAGAAGCTAGGAGCTAGCGGCTAGAAGCTGCTCCTTACCACCGTCCCCACGCCCGCGTGAAGTAGTCCGTCATCGTCATCCCGATGAGCGCGATGAAGGTGAAAAAGCCGCAGGCCACTGTAAGCTTGGTCAGTTTGGTGCTGTATTTAACGTGCATAAAGAACAGCACCACCAGCGTCATCTTGGTGCAGGCAATCAGCAGCGCGACCACGGGATTCCAGAACAGCGTCAGTCCCGGAGCGATCTGCCATTCGCCGAGATCGATATACGAGGCCCAGACGGTCAACCCCGTTCCCACCAGCAGCGCCAGAAGAATCGTCAGATAGATTACCGGGCTGACGATGTGGTGTTCCTGATCGTGTTCATCCTGCTGGTGCGAGTGGTCTTGTTGTTTGTGTTCGCTCATTCCCTTTTTCCCCTCAATACCGGCTTATCAAATACAGCAGCGGGAACAGAAAAATCCAAACGATGTCGACAAAGTGCCAATACAGTCCGAAATTCTCGACATAGGTCACGTGTCCGGTCGTATATGCCCCAGCTCGCGCTCGCACCAGCATGTATCCCAGAATCGAGATGCCGATGATCATGTGCAGCGCGTGCATGCCGGTCATGGCGAAGTACAGAAAGAAATACATCTCAGTCTTCGCGGCCATGTCTGGCGCCAGCGGCTTGTCCTGCGGGTAAAGCTTGTGAACCTCGGGATCCGACGCCGGATTAAGGAAGCTGGCGTCGCTCCAGTTCAGTCCGGGAACGTGGTGCTTCTCCCACTTTTCGGAGTACTCGATGGACTTGATGCCCAAAAAGGCGAGACCGAGAATGAAGGTCAGCGAGAGGAACAGAATCAGCAGTCCCTTCTTGCGCATCTCGGCAGACCACACGCCCATGGCCATGGTGAAGCTGGATAAGATCAGAACTCCGGTGTTCGCGGTGCCCCATCCGATATTCAGCTGGTGCGACGCCTCAACGAAAGCCGGGTAGTACCAGTTGCGCATGATCAGGTAGGCAGTGAACAACCCGCCGAAGAACATGATCTCCGTCAGCAGGAAGAGCCACATGGCAAAGTTCGTGGCGTCGAACTGCTGGTCAACGGATTCGAAGTGGTGGCGCTGATAAGGCGGATGTTCCCCATGATGGGAATCGCCAGCATCCAACACGGCGCCGCTGCGCAGTTACGCTGCTATCCGACACTCGCCACCTCTTTCTCTTCCTGCTTTTCCAGCCAATCGTAGTCGTAGGCTTCGTGATCCATGATGGGGATCACGGGGAAGTTCTCGGTCAGCGGCGGCGACTGCGTCTGCCACTCCAGCCCGGTTGCCTGCCATGGATTGTTGCCGGCGACCGCGCCGTATTTCAGCGACCATGTGAGGTAAAGAATCGGCAGCAGGTAGCCCACGCCCAGAATGGTCGCGCCCGCGGTGGAGAAAACATTCAGCGCCTGGAACTCCGGCGGGTAAGCGGCATAGCGCCGCGGCATGCCCAGCGTGCCCAGAATAAATTGCGGGAAGAAAGTGAAGTTGAAGCCGATAAATGTCACAATCGCGGCCAACTGCGAAATCTTCTCCGGATACATGCGCCCGGTCCACTTGGGCCACCAGAAGTGAATGCCAGACAGGAACGCCATCAGCATGCCGCCCACCATGACGAAATGGAAGTGGGCAACAATGAAATAGGTCTCCGTCAGGTGAATGTCGGTTCCCGGTCGCGCCGAGGAAGACGCCCGTCATGCCGCCGATGGTGAACAGGCCCATGAAGCCGAACGCGTAGAGCATCGGTGTCTCAAACGTGATGGAGCCTTTGTAGAGCGTGAACGCCCAGTTGAAAATCTTGATGGCCGAGGGCACCGCGACCAGCATCGTGAGCAGCGAGAACACCAGGGCCGCGTAGTTTGAAATGCCCATGATGAACATATGGTGTGCCCACACAAAGAATCCAAAAACAGCGATAGCCACCGAAGAGAACGCAACCGCCGTGTAGCCGAAGACGCGCTTGCGGCTAAATGTGGATACGACCTCGGAGATGACTCCCATGCCGGGCAGAATCATGATGTAGACGGCCGGGTGCGAGTAAAACCAGAACAGATGCTGGAAGAGAATCGGATCGCCGCCATAGGCGGGATCGAAGACGCCGATGTGCAGCGAGCGTTCGAGAACCACCAGCACCAGCGTGATTGCCAGCACCGGCGTACCCAGCACCATCAAAATGCTGGCCGCATAGTTTGACCAGACGAACAGCGGCAACCGGAACCAGGTCATTCCGGGGCAGCGCATCTTGTGAATGGTGACGATAAAGTTAAGTCCGGTAAAGATGGAACTGAAACCGGCCACGAAAATCGCCAGCCCCGTTGAGATGACGTGAGTATTCAGATAATGAGTCGACAGCGGAGTAGTAAAGGTCCAGCCTGTGTCAACGCCACCCGCGGCCATGGTGTAAATCGCCATGCAGCCGGCGATCACGTATAGATACCAGCTGAGCAGGTTGACCTTGGGCAGCGCCAGATCCCTGGCCCCCACCATCATGGGAATCAGGAAATTCCCGATCGTTGCCGGCACCGAAGGCACCAGGAAAAAGAAAACCATGATGACGCCATGCATGGTGAACACCTTGTTATAGGTGTCGGCGGCCATCAGATCTGTCTGCGGAGTCAGCAATTCCAGGCGGATGAGGCCCGCAAGCGCACCACCGATAAAGAAGAAAAACGTAATCGAGATCAGGTAAAGTGTGGCGATCCGCTTGTGGTCGCCCGTCAGCAGCCAGCTCAGCAGGCCGTTCTCCTTGGTCAGGAAGTTCATCTTGGGGATCCTGGCCGTGGACTGATCGGGAAGATTGACGATTGTGGCAGCGCTCATGGTTTGACTCCCTTCTGCGCTGCGGGCTTCTGGCCCGCTGTCGGCGCTTTGCCGGCCTGGCCCTCAGGAACGAGATCGGTAGTATTGAGAGTCTGCTGGACGCGGTAATCGGAATCGAGATTCTTAATGTATTCGACCAGAGCGATCACGCCCTCTTCGCTCACCTGGCCCTGGTAGGTAGGCATAATGGGCGCATAGCCCTGTGTGATGTGCTGAGAGGGGTTCAGAATCGCCTGGCGCAAAAAGGCATCGTCGGCCGTGGTCGTTTCGCCGTTGGAGAGCGTAAGCGCGGAGCCATAGACGTTAACCAGGCTCGGGCCGCGCGCATCCGGCCTCGTGTTATGGCACGCATTGCAGCTCAAGCTGGCGAACAGCCGCTCACCATCCTGCGCCAGCGAGTTGCCGCTGGTTGAGCCATCCAGCCACTTTTTAAAGTCGTCCGGCGTCATCACCACAACGTCGCCAATCATCTGCGAGTGGTTAGTGCCGCAGTATTGCGTACAGAAAAGGTGATACGTGCCGGGCGTGGTCGCTTCAAACCAAACGGTCGAGTATCGGCCTGGAATCGCTTCGCGCTTCACTCGGAACGCCGGAATCGAAAAGCTGTGAAACACATCCTGCGAGATCAGCGTCAACTGGACGGGACGGCCGGTCGGCACATGCAGAGCATTGATCTCGTGCTGCCCGCCGGGGTGCTCCACCTTCCACATCCATTGCTTGCCCACCACATAAATGTTCATGGCGTTAGCCGGCGGCGTGTAAATGCGGAAGTAAAGCAGCGCGCCCCATACGAACATGATCAGAAACAAGCCGAGAGGAATGATTGTCCAGGTAGCTTCCAGAATCGTGGAGCCTTCAATTTGGATCGCTTTCGGATGGCGTTTCTTGCTGTATAGAATCGAAAATCCGAGAATCAGCAGGATTACAAGCGTCAGCCCTACCAGGCTGACCAGCGCCATAAAGAAATAGAGCGCATCCATTTCGGGCGCAATTTTGGATGCTTCGGGCGGAAAGAGCGCGAAGTGCGTCAACCATTTGACGAGAAACTGCCACAATACTGGGCTGATGTGGTCCATTCTCCCTTATCCGTTCACTTTCTTTGCCTTATCCAAAGTAGCTGTCCCCGCCAAGTGCTCAAGTTTGTAATCGCGCCGGAACATCACCAGCATGAATCCGCCTAAAAGCAACACCGTGACGAATCCTCCCAACTGGATCACCCGCGCAATGATCAGATCGTGCGTGTTCGTCGTCGGATCGTAGTGGTAGCAGTAGGTCAAAATGTTTTCGACCGGCGATCCAATGCGATTCGATGAAGCCTCATCCAGGCCGAGCATCATGTCCTTCGGCGAGTACTCCACTCCCATGTAGTACTGCGCCAGCTTGCCCTCCGGCGTGACAATCTGAATCGAACTGGCGTGCGCGTATTGCATCAGATTGCTGCCCGGCACCGTGAGCTTCACGTAGCGAAAGCCGACTGCCTGGGTGAGCGCATCGATGTTCGGCTGCGTGCCGGTAAGGAAGTGCCATCCGCTCGCCGTTTCCGGGCGGCCGTAGCGCTTCACATATTCGCGCTTCTTCGCCGCGGCCAGGTCCGTCCCCTCTGTGGGGTCTATGCTGACTACGACGATGTCAAAGTCCTTGCCGGGAACGAATCGCACCATCTCGAGCGCGCTCGTCAGGCCGTCGAGCTCTTCTGAGCAGAGCATGGGGCAGCGGTAGTAAACCAACGCCAGAATCGCCGGGCGCTTGCCGAAGTAGTCCCCCAAAGTTACCTGCTTGCCCGCATCGTCAGTAAATGCGAGGTTCAGCGGCAACTGCGTGTTGAGATGCTGATCGATGCCCACGCCGCCGAGAATCGTAGGCGGTTTGTCATTGACTGGGCCCGCTTGCTTGTCGCCGTAACTGGAAACCTGCGCGCTGAGCGTTGGCGCCGCAAGACACAGCACAATTGCGCCCACGGCTGCTGCCGCCGCGCCGGTCCAATTTCTCCGGGACCAATTTCTCCGTATTGTGCGTCGCGAATTCACAGTTATTTTTGCTCTTCCTGCTTCTTAACCTGGGCCGCCTGCTCCGCCTGATCCTGCTCATAGCTGGTGCGCGCAAATCCGTCGGTCAACGGCACCGTTACACTCGGCGCCATTTCGCCGGTCATCGGCGCCTGTGTCGTCACCGCCGGAGCCACCGGCAGCCCGCGCTGCGCGATCAACTGCATCGCCTGCTCAATGGGAATCCTGATCGTCCCCTTCGATTGATCGACCCAACTGTAGTTCGAGAGCAGCAGATCCTCGCGCGCATGCAGATCGGCCACATCCTGATCGCCGTCGTCGATCAGCAGACGCGGGGTGGGAAAGGTCTGCGTAATCTCGGCCATCTTGTTTTGCAGTTCAGGACTGGAGGGCAGATTGCCCAGTTGCCGCACATCCACCGTCTTGGTCCATTTGCTGTTCGGCCCATCTTCGTGGTTCATGCGTGCATTAAACCAGCCGCCGATGCCGTAGCAAAGCATCCCGATCACGCCAACAAAAATGAGCAACGACACCAGGAACACTGCGATTCCCGTCACGCTGGCGTCGCTGCGCTCATAACCCGCCGACGCGTCGACGTCGTGCTCATCCGGCTCGGGGCTGGGATCGAAAAGGTTATGCGTGGGCATGTTCAGGCTCCAGAATCTCCGCGAGGTGCGGGTCATTCACCTGCACCAGTGGCCGCTTCTTCAGCTGCATGCAGAAATAGGCGACCCAGAAGGCAAACAAAGCCACGGGCACCGCAACGTACTCGAGAATTCCCCAACTGAAGTGCAGGTTGCGCGCGGCGTCTTTGAAGTTCGGCTCGATCAGCCAGAACATATCGAACGCGCGTGCAAAGATCATCCACTGGCACACCCGCACCAGCCGCTTCTTGTTGCGCTTAAGGTCGCGCGAAAGCAGCATGGTGAACGGAATCAGCCAATGGAAAATGAAATCCAGTGTGATAATCACGCCCCAGCCGCCGCGAATGCGATCGAGATACCAGTTAATTTCGTCGGGCAAGTTGCCTGACCAGATGATGAGGAACTGCCCGAATGCCAGGTAAATGTTGAGCATCACAAAGGCAAATGTAAGCTTGCCCAGGTCGTGCTGCTCGGTCTGGCGCAGGATGGTCTTGAACGGCTCGGCTTTTGAGAGCGAAACAGCGACAATGATCGAAAAAGCCAGCGTCGCGTAACCTTGCCCAACAAGAAACAGCAGGCCATACACTGACGAGTACCAGGTAGGGTCCATCGACATAACCCAGTAGATTGCTCCCGCCGTCATTGTGAGCGCGTAGACCACGATGCCGGGTCCGCTCACGTTTTCGAGCTTCTTAATCCAGAACGGAGTCGTCTCCGGTCCCTGGGTATCGCGCTTGAGACCCCACGAATTCAGCCGCCATGTGTAGAATCCCCAAACAGCAAAGCAAAACAGGCTCACATACCAAAACGCGCCCGGATTGAGCATGGGCCGCTTGAAATCCATGCAGTGCTTTTGAATCTCCGAGATCAGACCCTTGCTCAGCGCCGTCGCCGTTTCGGAATCGCTTGTGTATTGCGCCCACAGGTAGAGCCGCTTCATGAAGATTGCGATAACAAGCCAATAAACAAGAATCAACGGAAGCGTGCGGCTCATGGCTTCAAGCGGACGCCGCAGCAGCAATCCCCACTTGCCTCCCGAGCAATACTGCACCATCAGCAGCGCCAGCCCGCCGAGGCACAGTCCCCACGTGACCATCGTGCCCAGCACCCACGCGCGCAGCAGGTGATCCCAGCCCAAACCATCTTGAGCCTGCCCCAGGAACCCCAGAATCACCGCAACCACAGCGAAAACTCCCGCGATCATTACCGCGCGGCTCTTCCAGGCGTCAACAAACGCGGGCGCGCTCAAGTCGGCAGGAAGCGTCTTTGCTCCATGTGTCGCGGATTGTGATTCGTGTGCCATTCTTTGTTTCCTTACTTCTTGGCCGCCGGGGCCGAGTTGCTTGCGGGAATCGAAATCTTGGGATCAGCTGGATAAGCCGGAGCCATTCCCGGCGTTCCTTCGCTGGCGATCGGTTTGTTCGCGTTCACCGCGGTCGACGGCATCGCCCATGGCTGCGCGTATTCGGGATGCCCTTCGTCCGTCGCCAGATCCTTCAGGTTCTTTACTTGCGCGCCGGCCGGTACATCCTTCGCCGTCGCCGCCTGGCTCAGTTGCAGTGCGCGAATGTAAGCCGCCACCGCCCAGCGATCCGCCGGCGGCAGTTGTGCCGAGTAGTCAGGCATGGCGCCGTATCCGTGCGTCATTACGTAAAAATAGTGCGAGAGCGGCTGCGACATGCGCACCTGGTCGTGCAGATTGGCGGCAGGCTTGAATCCCCGCTGCACAATCTCGCCCAACCCGTTGCCCACCCGCGAGTGGCACGGCGTGCAGTAGACATTAAATCGCTCCTGCCCGCGTTCCAGCACTTCAATGGTCACCGGAATTTCTGCCGGCATCGCGTCGAGCTCCTGTTTGTAACCGTTCGGCCCCTGCACTACGCCGGTATAGAAGTAGCTGTCGTCGTGGAGTTGGCCGCGGGCCACCGTGTCCAGCACCTGCGGACGCGCGCCGCGATGATCGGCATAAAAATCCGAGCCGCGCTGCGGAATCATCTTCGGCTGGTTCTGCATGTCCTCACGGCATCCGGTGACGAACATTGCCGCAGCGAGACCGGCAAATGCAACGCCGCGCCGCGCCCAGCGAGTGGCTGAGAGCTGAAGGCCGAGGGCTGAATGCTTCGCGCGCATCAGTACTCCACCTCCACAACCGAGTTCGGAGCGAATTTCTGCAGGTATGCCTTCGTCTCCGTCAAATCGAACTTCGGATCCAGCGCCTCAAGGCACAAAAAGAATTTGTCCGTTGTCGCGCCGTTGCGGAAATTCGGCGCGTTGAACAGCGGATGATAAAGCGACGGCAGGCCGTTGAGCGCCAACATTCCGAAAGCAGCCGAAAGGCCGGCCCACAGAATGGTCCACTCGTACGCGGGGATAACAAAAGCCGGCCAGGAATAAGGGGGGCGTCCCGCGATGTTCAGCGGATAAGCCAGCGTTGAAATCCATGTCTCCAGCGAGAACATGGCCGCGCAGCCCATCAGGCCGCCAATCAGCGTGAGCAGCGGAACCTTGTTGCGGTGGAAGCCGATCGCTTCAGCCGCTTCTTCCACCGGGTAAGGCGTATAGCAGTCCATGCGCCGCCATCCGTCCTGGCGCGCCTGCTGCGCGGCCCTCACCAGGTCGCTCGGCGTATCGAATTCGGCCAGCAGGCCGTAAGTTCCTTCGCGTGCGGGCATTAGTCAGCAGCCTCCGCTACCTTGGGCTTGATCTTGGCGCCCGGCAGCAACATGCGAATTTCGTTCATCGGAATCATGGGCAGGAAACGCACAAACAACAGGAACAGGAAAGTAAACAATCCCAGCGTGCCCACGAACGTCATGAAATCCCACTTCGTCGCGCGGTATGTGCCCCACGAGGATGGCAAGAAGTCGCGATAAAGGCTGGTGACGACAATCACGAAGCGCTCGAACCACATGCCTGTATTCACGACAATCGAAATGAAGAACATGAACGGGATCGACGTGCGCAGCTTGCGCGACCACAGTGTTGTCAGGGGAATCGCCAGGTTGCAGGTAATCAGCACCCAATACGACCAGCCCATCGGCCCGAACACGCGATTCCAGAACATGAACGCTTCCCAGTGCGATGCCGAGTACCAGGCCATGAAGGCTTCCATGCCGTAGCCGTAAGCCACGATAAAGCCCGTCGCCAGCATCACCTTGCCCATGTTGTCGATGTGGCGCTCGGTGACCAGGCCTTCAAGGTGATAGAACTTGCGCAGCGGAATGGCCAGCGTAAGCACCATGGCAAATCCGGAGTAGATAGCGCCGGCGACAAAATATGGCGGGAAGATCGTTGTGTGCCAGCCGGGCAGAACCGCAACAGCAAAATCGAAGCTGATGACTGTGTGCACCGAGAGCACCAGCGGCGTTGCCAGTCCGGCCAGCAGCAGCGAAGCGGTCTCGTAGCGCATCCAGTGGCGCACCGATCCGCGCCAGCCTACGCTGAGCATGCCGTAGAAATATTGCCCGAATTTTGACTTCGAGCGGTCGCGCAGCGTCGCCAGATCCGGCACCATGCCGATGTACCAGAACACCACAGAAATTGTCGCGTAGGTCGAAACTGCGAAAACGTCCCACAGCAAAGGCGACCGGAACTGCGGCCACACCGTCATCGTGAAGGGCAGCGGAAGCAGCCAGTAGCCGAGCCACGGACGGCCCACGTGGATCAGCGGGAACATGCCGGCGCAAACCACGGCAAAGATGGTCATGGCTTCGGCGAAGCGGCTGATGGAGTTACGCCAGCCCTGTTTGAACAACAGCAAAATCGCCGAAATCAGCGTGCCTGCGTGGCCGATGCCGATCCACCAGACAAAGTTGATGATGGCAAATCCCCAGTCGACCGGCTGCGTGATCGCCCAGATTCCCACGCCCTTCAGAAACAGCCACGTCACCGCGACCAGCAGCACTGTAGCCACGCCCCCGGCAACCGTGAAGAGCGCAAACCAGCCCATCGGCGTGTTCGGAGTCAGCACAATGCGCGCGATCTTCTCCGTGACCGACAAGAAGGTCTGACCCTGCGCAAGCACACGGAATTCTCCGGTTGCGGGATCGATCATCGGATCAGCGGGTTTTATTTCCTTCGTTGCCATCGCTGGTTCAACCCTTCGCTGGCGCATATTCCGTCGGCGTCGATTCGAGTTCCTGATTCACGTTCAGCACTTCGGCCAAATACTGCGTCCTCGGACGCGTATTTATGTCTGCGATCACCTGGTAGCTGCGCTGCTGGGCCCTTAGTTTCGATACGCGGCTATTGGGATCGTTCATATTGCCAAAAACGATTGCTTCGGCCGGGCATGCCTGCTGGCACGCCGTCACGATTTCGCCGTCGCGAACATTGCGATTTTCCTTGTCGGCCTCGATCTTGGCCACGTTGATGCGCTGTATGCAGTAGCTGCACTTTTCCATCACGCCGCGCGAGCGCACGCTCACGTCGGGGTTGCGCATCAGCTTCAGACTGTCGGAGTCAAAGTCGGAGTAAAGCAGGAAGTTAAAGCGCCGCACTTTGTAAGGGCAGTTATTGGAGCAATAGCGAGTGCCCACGCAGCGGTTATAGACCATGGTATTCAGGCCTTCCGGCGTATGCACCGTCGCGCCCACCGGGCAAACCTGCTCGCAGGGCGCATTCTCGCAGTGCTGACAGGCCATTGGCTGAAAGTGCGCACGCGGCGCGGACAGGTCGCCCTCGAAGTAAGAATCGATGCGCAGCCACTGCATATTGCGACCAATGCGAACCTGCTCCTTGCCGACGACAGCGATGTTGTTTTCGGCATAACAGCTCACGATGCATGCGTTGCAGCCCGTGCAGCTGTTCATGTCGATCGACATCGCCCACGCGTTGGCCTCGTTGTACGCCCAGTTGGGGAACAGCGATGTATCTGGAGTCGGCGTGTCGTGGCCTTCGCCCTCATGCGCAAAGTTCGGGTTGGCTTTGAACTCGTCGAGCGTGGCGTAGCGGATAATGCCGCGCGGGCCGAGCGCCTCATCGGCTTCGAGCGAATTGTTCCCAGTACCCTGCTGGCCGAATGTGGACCCGCGATGATCCTGATAGTGGCTCTTGGTGATCGCAATTCCCCATTTGCCCTCAAGCTTGCGAATCGAGCCGGTAGCGTAGAGCGGCGCCCATGTGTTGCGAATCAGATAAGCGTTGAAGCCCTGGCCAGATCCCACGCGGCCCGCGAACTCGCGCCCGTAACCGAGATAGACCGTAATCGAATTGTCGGGATGGCCCGGCGCGACGATCACCGGCGCTTTCACGCGGCCGTTGCCGACGGTGATTTCGATAATGTCGTCTTCTTCCAGGCCAAGCCGTTCCAGCGTTGCGCCTGAAACGATCGCGGCGTTATCCCAGCTCAGGCTCGTCACCGGCTTGGGAAGTTCCTGCAGCCAGCCCACATTATTCCAGCGGCCGTCATAGATGTTCGGATCAGGCCGGAAGATAATCTCGATCGAATCTTTCGGGGTAGGCGCGGGAACATTGATCCCGCCTTTTGCGCCACCACCCTTCGCGTAAGTCGTGTCCGCAATCCATCCATCGTGCAGCGCCTTGCGCCAGCCTGTCTCAAAATCGCCCTTGATGTTCGCTTTCTGCGTCTCGCGCACTGCGTCGTGCGGGCTTACCATCGGATCATTAAGCAGCGCCTGAAACACATGGTGCGCCGAGTGTCCGCCATACAGCGGATCGATCATCGGCTGCACGATCGATACCGTGCCGTCGTAGGCTCTCGCATCCGACCAGGATTCGAGATAATGCGCGGCGGGAATGTGCCAGTGCGCCTGATGGCCTGTCTCGTCGTAATGCGATCCGAGATGCGCCACAATGTTTGCCTTGTTGAAGGCGTCGGCAAAATCGAGATCGGCAGGCGCATCGTAGATGGGATTGGCATTCAGAATCACCAGCCAATCCACCTTGCCCGCATTCAGGTCCGCAACCAGTGCCTTGAAATCGCCAAGCTGATCGCTGGGAATAGGAATCGCCGGCTCAGAAGAAACGGTAACCGTCTTGCCCACATTGCCAAGCGCAGTGTTCATCGCAATAGCCAGCGCCGCAACCGACGGGTCTTGATACAGCCCCGGGAGCACTGCACTCTTGCCTGCACTGGCCTTCAAATCCTTTGCCAGCGCGGCTAGAAAACTCTTCTGCTCATCGGTCCACGCATAACTCGGAGCATTTACTCCCGCTGCGCCCACAGCCGCCGCCAACGCGGCCGCAAACGCCGGAATCTCACTTGCGCGCAGTCCCAACCGATGCTCAGCCTTCATGCCGGTGGTGGTCGTCGTGCTCTCCACCGCATAGAGCCGGTTCATTCCGTTCTCCGGCTGCTTGCGCCGTGCGGCATAGTCGCGCACCAGCCTGTGGAAGCCGGGATAGCTTGCGCCGGAGAGAAAATCCGCGTCGAGAGAAACGATCACGTCGGCCTGCGAAAGGTCGTACTGAACATTCACTCCGCTCGCCAGAAATGTTCCAGCCAGCGCGGGATCGTACTGCACCAGCTTCGCCTTCGGCCACGCCGTCTGCGCTTCCTTCCACTGCCGCGCCAGCGTCGGCGAGGTAATGGTCGCACTCAAAAAGTAGATGCCGGTTCCATCTTTGCTCGAGTTGACCTTGTCGCGCAGCGCCTCGGCAAACTCCGCCCAATCTCGGCCCTCGCCGCGATAGGTAACGTGCTGCGAGCGGTCAGGATCGTATAAATCGAGCAGCGTCCCCTGCGAGTACGGATCCGACCCGCCCTGGTTGTACGCATGCTCGGGGTTGCCGTCAATCTTGATCGGCCGGAACTCATCGCTCTTCACCAGCAGCGGCACCGCCCCTGTCGTGAACGGATGCGCCGTGGCAAAGTACATGGGCTTGCCCAGTACCAGATCTTCCGGCGACTTTACATACGGATAAATCGGCTCGTCAGGCTGCTTGGTGCAACCGGCCAGGCCCGCCAGAGCCATCGACGCGCCCATCAATTTTAGAAAGCCGCGCCGCGAAACCGGATCGACCCACTCCTGCGCCGCCGATGGAAACTCGCGCTCCACCGCAGCCTGAAACTCCTCTGTGTTTGCCAGCTCATCCAGCGAGCGCCAGTATTTCTTTCCCTTCACGCCCTTCAGTTCACGCCGCACCGCGTCCAGCGTCATAGGCTCGGCATCCTGCGCGCCGCTCACAGCGCTTTCCATTGGCTTCTCCACCGCCGGCGAGTTGTTTCTCTTTGCGCTCATCGGTGGCACACCTCGCAACTGGTCAGGTCCTTCGGCGTGCGAATTTTGTAATGATCCACCAAAAACAGCCCGAGCGCTCCCTGGCTGATGAACTTTTGATAGGTCGGCGCAGCAACCGGCATCGCCGCAGCGGCAACATCACCCGACAGGCTCTTCGCGCCTGACGCCGGCAACCGCAACGAGGCCACTTCGGCTCCCGCGCCACCCGGGTCACTCTTTGTGCAGCTCACGCTCTGCGCAGTCGGCACGCCAGCCTTATCGTCAGTCGCCGCACACCATACCGGGCGATCGCCGCTCGGCGCTTCCCAGTCCATGTTGTAGATCTGGCTTGTCGGCCGCAGATTCTTCGCCGGATTCCGGTGGCAGTCCAGGCACCACTCCATCTGTAGAGTGTTCTGCGCGTACATCAGCGGCATATCGTCCACTTTGCCGTGACAGCTTTCGCAGCCAATGCCTTTATTCACATGAATCTCGTGGCTAAAGAAAACAAAGTCGGGCAGGTCGTGCACTTTAATCCACGGAATCGACTGGCCCGTGTTCCAGCTCTCGCGCACCGGCTGTAACAACTGGGCATTCGTCCAGATTTGCGCGTGGCAATTCATGCAGGTGCGCGTCGGCGGAATCCCCGCATAGCTCGATTTCTCAACTGTCGTGTGGCAGTACTGGCACTGTAATCCAAGCCCCTGCACATGATGCTTGTGGCTGAAGGGCACCGGCTGATCCGCGCGCTGGCCCTGCCGCGTGACCCACGGCGAGCGCTGCAACTGATCCAGCGTTACCCCCAGGGCAATGACGATCAACCCCGTCAGCACCAGGCTCGCTCGTGCCAGTGCGTTGGAGCTGCGATCGAAGATTTGCGCCATGAATGAATCCCGGTTTGACTTTCGTTTTTGTAAGCGCCCGTGTGCTGGCGGTCACATGGTTCATGTAAAAGAAACGGCTAGCAATAGAACTTCGGGAAGCAGGCGGAGTCGCCCGAAATTTCAATATACCAGCCGGAGGCCCTTTGCCATCAACAGTCGTGTGCCACATCGCGAAAATCTTTTGTGGGAATCTCGCTGTGCAACCGCTTGAAAAGAAAATTATTGGTGACAGGCATCACCGACGGGAAATTGCCGCCGCTCTCCTTGCGCTTTGCATACCAGAAGTTGGCATATTCAAAGAGATTTCATGCAGCCAATCGGCGATCCAGTTTTCGTCGCCCGCCCGTTCCCGGCACGGCCCCGTCAATGTCTGCCTTGCTCAGTTTTCCTCTTCACTGCAGGGTCTCGCGCAACATGTCGCACAAGACCCTGAGCAGGCTTCGCCGAAAGAGCTGTCAGGAGATGTTCTCGGCCAGCCGACGATCACAAGAAAAACGTCGAGAACAAACAAAGCAATCGCAATGTCGTTGAACAATCCTGCCTGCGGCAGATTCGGCCAAAACTGATTAGCCGCCCAGAAAAGAAATGCAACAGCCAGCATGATCGCCTTCAACAATTCCATCGCGGGTGGCCGATGCGAAATCTGGTACACCAAATACGCAAGGGCGATCATGGCCAGTGAAAAAGCGGCAAGGACCTCGTGACTACCGGATGGGAACAGCCCCGGAAAGGCGTCCCAGGCCAGCAAAGCTGCGACGCTCGCAAGCGTGACCGTCCCGAGGGTGGCAGCAATGAGTCTCTTGCTTCTGACAAGTCGCGCGTACATAAATAGTGATCGCCTGCCTCTTAAAACGAGACGAAATGGCCCTCGCTCGGCGCCGGAAGAGGCCGCTCAGGCCGATGCTAACAATTGGATCGTTTAGAATTCATAAGGACGTAACAGCCGCCCCCAACAAGATCTCAACACGCGGGACTCATCGGCCTGTCTCCGTGGAAACAGTTCTATCGATGGCCGCCCGCAAACTGCCCGTCAACGAACGAAAAGGAACGTGAATATGAAGTACGCCGGACTGCTGGTGATGCCCGCCGGATTCTTTCTGACGATCGCTGCGCTGGCGCTGTTTCCCGACCCGGGGCGTCGTTTGGCATTCGTGATCTGCGGTTTGGCTGTCATCGCCATGGGCCTGGTGGTCGCAGTTCGCGGCCATATGCTGCCGCGCGGGGCTAACCGCCCATGAATGCGATCCCTCCCCTCGTTCCTGCGTCGATTCCCGCGCCGGTTGCCACAATGACCGACGCCGCTTTCGCTCTCACGCTGGGGCTTCTCTTGCTCGCGCCCATGGCCATTGCCGGCGTAGCGCTCATTAATACCGGGCTTGGCCGCTCGCGTTCAGCGGCTCAGGCCATGCTCGGCAACCTTGCCCTCATCGCCGTTGCCGCCATTGTTTTCGCATTCGTCGGCGCATCCTTTGCGGGGTCCCTGGGACCGGCAGAAATTGTTCTGCATTTGGCTGGAAAGCCCTGGAGCGTGCTCGGCCTTGGGTCCTTTCTTCTCCACGGCCTAAACGCCGCTACGCAGCAAGCCCAGCTCGCGGTTCTATTTGAGTTTCTTTCAGTCGCAATGTTGGTGCTGCTTCCATGGGGCTCCGGGGCAGATCGTTTGAGGCTCGCCGCAGGCTGCGCCACCGCTGCCATTCTGGCCGCCATCGTTTTTCCTCTCGCCGCGCATTGGATTTGGGCCGGCGGATGGCTTGGAGCTTTGGGCACAAACTTCGGGATCGGCGCAGGCTTTCTTGACGCCGGGGGCGCGGCCACCGTGCATGTGCTCGGCGGCCTGTGCGCACTAGCCGTGGTCTGGATCGCCGGACCACGCCGTGGCAAATTCCCCAAAGAAGGCCTCTCCACCGCCATGCCCGGCCACAACGCCACCTACGTGCTCTTCGGCTGCCTGCTGGCGCTGGTGGGCTGGCTGGCCTGGAACGCCGCGGGCGCAATCCTCTGGGTTCATGCTCCGCTTGCCGCACTGCCGGGGACCGCGATCAACACGCTGCTTTCTGCTTCGGGCGCGCTGGCCGCCACGTTTTCCGTTACGCGCTTTCGCTTCGGCAAACCCGATGCCAGCCTTTGCGCAAATGGTTGGCTGGCCGGCCTCGTCGCTTCAAGCGCATGCGCCGCCTTTGCCTCTCCCGTGGAATCGATCTTCGTCGGAGGCGTCGCCGGTATATTCACGCCGCTTCTGGTCGAGGTGCTCGAGCTCGCGCTCTCCATCGACGATCCCACCGGCGCCATCACGGTCCACGGCGCTGCCGGGTTGTGGGGACTAATCGCGGCCGGCTTCTTCGCTCCGCAGCCGGGGCAACTTCTCGCCCAGCTCATCGGCGTCGCCGCGCTCCTCGGCTTCGTCTTCCCGCTCATCTACCTGCTGTTTGCGCTGCTCAACCGCCTGGTTCCCTTCCGCGTTGATCCCGATGGCGAGCGCATGGGCATGGACCTGCACGAAATAGGCGGCGGCGCCTATCCGGAGTTCGTGATTCACCGCGACGAATCTTACCGGTAAGCAGGAATTCTTTCAGGGCCCCGCAGCTTCGCATTAGGATTAAATGCGCATGGGAATGCTTGGCTCGCTGTTCTACCCGTGGGGACTGCTGTTGCAGGCGGCGGCCATCATCCACTTCATTCGCCGCCGGCCCGACACCTATTGGATCTTCATCATCGTTTTTCTGGGGCCGCTCGGCGCGCTGATCTATCTATTCGCCGAGGCCCTGCCCGATCTTGGCCTGCTGCGTCAATCCTTCAAAACATTCCCCCGCCGCAAGCGCATCGCACGGCTGCTCATTGAAATTCACGACAACCCGTCCGCCGGAAACTGGGAAGAGCTTGGCGATTTGTATCTGGATGAGGGCAAGCTCCAGATGGCCCGCGATGCCTTCAATAAAGCGATCGCCGCCCGTCCGTCCATCCGCTCTGACACTCCCGATTCCATCTACCACCGCGGTGTTTGCGCCATCCTGCTCGGCGACGCCGCAGCCGCCGTTCCCGACCTTGAAATGGCCGTCAAGCGCGATCCCAGCCACGACTTCTATCGTGCCGTGGGCCTGCTGGCGCAGGCCTATGCGCAAACCGGCCAAAAGGAAAAAGCCGAAGTGAATTATCGCTTGGCGGTGGAGCGGTCCACGTTGTCGGAAACTTATTTGAACTTCGCCGATTTCCTCGCGTCGCAGGGACAAAATGCCGAAGCTCGCGAATGGGCAAAGAAGGTGCTGGATAAACGGCCCACCATGCCCGGCTATCTGCGCCGTCGCGAACGCCCCTGGTTTCGCCGCGCCAAATCTCTGCTGAAGAAAGTGCCGGCATAAGATGCCGGTCTGAAATGCCGATTCGAAATCAGCGTCGGGCCAGCAGCAACATCACCACAAACAACACAACCGGAACCAGCGCCAGAGCCGCATAGAGCGCCATCTTTCGGCGGTCCATGGCAAACCGTCGCAGCCCAACCGGACGGTGCTCTCCATCTTCAACGCTGACAAGTTCCTGGTGCTCCAGCTCCCAGGCCATATCTGAAGCAGTTGAATAGCGATGGCGGGGGTCCCGCGCCAGCGCGCGAAACAAAATCTCCTCGAGCGCGGACGGAATCTCCGGGTTCAACTCGCTCGCCGGTACGGGATCCTTCAGCAGCCGCTCGTTCATCACCACCAGCGGACTCGCTCCGGTAAATGGCGGCTGGCCGGTCAGCATCTCGTAGAGCATCGCGCCCAAAGCGTAAATGTCGCTGCGCTGATCGCCATGATGCCCCTTTACCTGCTCGGGAGAGATGTAATCGGGCGTGCCCAGTGCTGGAGTCAGCCCCGTCTGCGTAATGCGCCGAGCATCTTCCTTCAATGCAATTCCAAAGTCGATGATCTTGATGCGGTCGCCATCGCACACCATGATGTTTTCCGGCTTCAGATCGCGATGCACGACACCGTGCTTGTGCAGGTTATCCAGCGCATCGCAAATGCCCACAGTGAGCGCCACCGCCCGGTCAACGGGCAGCTTGCCTTCCTCATTCATAATCGCGCGCAGCAGGCGGCCTTCTACCCACTCGATGACCATGTAACGGCGGCTGCGATCTTCGCCGTCAAAAGTTTTTACAACTCCCGGATGGTCGATCTCCTGCCCAATCTGCTCCTCGCGCCGGAAGCGCTCCAGAAGAACCGGGTCGGCCTCCATCTCCGGATGCGGCACTTTCAATGCCACCGGGCGGCCGGTGCGCAGGTCGGTCGCACGGAAGAGCGTAGACATGCCGCTGCGCGCAACCTCCGCGTCCAGACGGTAGTGGTCCAGCGTGTCTCCGGCTTGCAGTTTTGTCATCGCTTCAGTCAGCATCGCAGGTTCGATTGTTGCATGCAATTTGTAAGAAAATCGCAAGGATCGGCAAACCCTGCATTCGCATTGAAAACATGCATTTCGAGTGTTCCCGCCCAATCCTGAATGGCTGCGCCGACCTTCAAAAAGGCAAAAAATCCGCCGTTTGCCGGCCGAGCCAGAAACTTCAGTCAACCCTGCCCGCGAATCGTTATGATGATTGGCACGATGTCCCGCCTATTTCGAATGTGCGCAGCCTGCCTGGCTCTGGCTTGCGCAGTATGGCCTGCCGTAGCCAGCGAAACCACAGCCAAGTCTCAGCCGGCCAAGCCGGAGCCTCCGCAAGATACGGGTTTCTTGAACCGGCGCATCGTGCTCCAGGGCATCACTTATCGTTTTCAGGTTTACCTGCCTGAGGATTGGCGGCGCGACGACGGCAAGAAATGGCCCATCATCCTCTTCCTGCACGGCCGGGGCGAGCGCGGATCAGAAGGAATGTGGCAGACCCAGATCGGCATCGCCGAAGCCGTGCGCAACCATCCCGACCGCTGGCCGTTTGTGATCGTGATGCCGCAGTGTCCGCAGACCGCTCACTGGACCGATCCCGACATGCTCGAGCTGGCAATGGCCTCGCTCGATCAGGAGTCGACAGAATTCCACGGCGACCCCTCACGCACTTATCTTAGTGGGCTTTCATTGGGCGGCTATGGCGCCTGGGAGCTGGCACGCCTTCATCCCCACCGCTGGGCTGCAATCGCCATTGCCGCATCCGGCGTCTTCTGGAGCTATGAGCCGGATCGCTGGCAGTTGGCCTCCACTCTGCCCGCCGAGTACGCTCGCGCAGTTGGCCGCACACCCGTCTGGCTCTTTCACGGCAGCATCGACCCCATAGTGCTGCCTCGGCAAAGCGAACTGATGTACGACGCCTTCAGGGCGGCGGGCGGCGACATTCGCCTCTGGATCTACCAGGGGCTTGCGCACGATTGCTGGACGCGCGCCTACGACGAGCCGGACTTGCCACACTGGTTCCTGACCCATCACATTCCTTCCGCTCTTGAGGTCATGGCTGAACGCCTCGTGATTCCCCTGCTCCCCCCCACCATCAGGCTTTCATCGGCGCAGCTCGACAGCGTGACCGGCGAGTACCGCGAACCCGACGGGCACGCTATCGAAACCATCCTTCGCCAGGGCGACCAGCTCTTTGAAAAAAGTCCCACTGGCGATGTCGTTGGTCTTGAGGCGGAGTCGGCCGACACTTTCTTCCGCCCCGTCGATCCCACCGGAGCGCATAATGTCCAATTGACTTTTCAGTACGATGTGAATGGGCAAGTCACCGGCTATCTCCTCGAAGACAATCGCCACCAGGAGCACTGGGTGAAGCTGGGTGCTGCCAACAAGTGAGAATCGCCAACGAGGTCTACAGCCGTCGGCCTCCAGCGCATCCTTTCATTGAACCCTCACCCCTTTGAACACGGTTACGGGAGATCCTTCAGCTATGAATGCGGAATCTGGAGGAAGCTCCAGTAATTCGCCAAACTCAGCGCCATAGTATTGAGCCGCATTCCCCGAGAACCTCGCAGTCCTTGCTTCTCTCACATGCCATCGCGGGTGCTGAACTTCATATTCAAGGCAGCCGCCGTCTGACTGGGCGGCATATCCCCAATAATGCTCAGTGATGAACTGGCCCAGAGAGTCTTCGGCGGGAAGAAAGCTTGTCTTCTCAGCCTCTATCCGCATCGAGCACCGGCCAGGTCCAGAGCCCCAGCAGTACTCCGCCTCGACGTCGCCTGTATCTGGCTGAACCTGAATTGAATGGGACATGGGCACGCGGGAATAATTCTCGCCGAATGCGATCCGTGCAATTGCAGCAACGGCGAACTTCGGCACCAGCTCGCGAATAAAAACGACACCCCGCTTGCCTAAGCGCCTCACATAGAACCGGAGGTTAACCTCTTCAAAAGAGCGGTGAAATGGAATTGCCACGCCTGCGACGCGCGTTTGGTTAAATTCGAACCCGACGAGGCTGACATACGTGCGGCCCTCGAATGCATCGAGCGTCGTGCCCTGGGGAACGAATCGCTCAAGCAAGCCAGGGTCAACTGCGTAATTGAACATCAGCAGGTTGCGCCACTCCGCGGTCAGGAATACGCCGGGCTGCTTCACGCAGTTTCGCTCCTTCAATCCAGGAATTTCCCTTCGGGAATCTCCCCTCGGGAATCTCTCTGTCCGGTCGCCCTGCCCGATGGAACCTCACGCCGGTTTCATGCGTAGTATCGTCACAGGCAAGAAGATACTCGCAGCAGGCAGGGAGAGGAGGCAACATGTTTTGCAGCGGATGTGGCCGCACGTTGGAACAAGGGCTGGTAGTTTGCCCACAATGCAACCGCCCCGTGGCGCCGCAATTGCCTCCCGTGCCCGGCTATGAGTTTGTAGTGGCGGCCTACGCCAGCAAGATCAGAGTGCTCGGCATCCTTTGGCTGGTCTATGCCGGAGTAAGTCTGATCTTCGGTTTCGTGGGACTGACGATTGCACACTCAATATTTTCTGGCGGCGGCGCTCCCTGGGCGCATGGACCCATGTCGCAGATGTGGTTCTTCCCCGGTCTTCTCCGCTTTGCCTGGGTATATCTGGTGGGCAAATCAATCCTGGCAGCCGTGGCCGGTTGGGGTTTACTTGAGCGCGAACAATGGGGACGGATCGTCGCCATTGTGGCGTCGATTTTGAACTTCTTCCATTTCTTCCCTTTCGGGCTGGCCCTCGGCGTCGCCACGCTGATCATCCTTGTCGGCGCGCGAAATTGGTCGCTGTATGACGAATTGTGACGAGCTGTGAATCGCATCTTCCCGTTCCTGGCTCCTCAAGATCCCGCCTGAATCGTCTCTGCAGTACGAGCTGAGAGCTGAAAACTGACGCCTGAAATCTGACGGCTGATAGCTGTCTTACAATCAATTCGTGACCTTCCCAGCCAATCGGATGCGGCGTATGCGCAAGAGCGAGCCTTTGCGCGCGCTGGTGCGCGAAACTGCGCTCTCGCCCGGCGACCTGATCTATCCACTCTTCATCTGTCCCGGCAAAAGCGTTCGTAACCCCGTCGGCTCTATGCCCGGCGTCTTCAATCTCTCCGTAGACGAAGCGCTGCGCGAAGCCGAAGAAGCCGCGCGCCTTGGCCTGGGCGGCCTGCTCCTCTTCGGCCTGCCTGAAACAAAGGACGAGCAAGGCACCGGCGCTTGGAATGAAAACGGCATCGTGCAACAGGCGCTGCGCGCGCTCAAGCAGTCTGAAGCCTCAAAAAAGCTGGTCCTCATCGCCGACGTTTGCCTCTGCGAATACACCAGCCACGGCCATTGCGGCGTAGTCGTCAAGTCCGGCGACGGCCCCAATGCGAATTTCGACATCGCCAACGATCCCACGCTGGAGTTGCTGGCGCGAACCGCAGTTAGCCAGGCCAAAGCCGGCGCAGACGTTGTCGCGCCCAGCGACATGATGGATGGCCGCGTAGCCGCAATCCGCCGCGCGCTAGACGAAGCAGGCTTCGCCGAAACACCCATACTCAGCTACGCGTCAAAGTTCGCGTCGGCGTTCTATGGGCCGTTTCGCGAGGCGGCCGATTCCGCGCCGCAATTTGGAGATCGCAAGACCTACCAGATGGACGGTGCCAACCTGCGCGAAGCCCTGCGCGAGATCGATCTCGACATCGAAGAGGGCGCGGACATGATCCTTATGAAGCCTGCCATGCCATATCTCGACGTCGTAAGAGCTGCCCGCGAGCGCGTAGACGTTCCCATCGGCGCGTACCAGGTTTCCGGCGAGTACTCCATGTTGCAGGCTGCGTTTGAAAAAGGCTGGCTCGATCGCGACCGCGCCATCATCGAGTCTCTGCTCGGCATTCGCCGCGCCGGTGCTGACTTCATCGTCACCTACTTCGCCAAAGAAGCCGCCAAGCTTCTCGCCTGAACTCTCGTTCCTGCATTAAACCTGCGAGAAAGGAATGCCACTGCCATGAAGATTCTGTTCGCGACATTCGCACTCGCCGTCATCTCTGCGACATCCGCCGCCCAATCGGCTCCGCAGGTCATTCATCTCTGGGAAAACGGCGCGCCCGGCTTCGAGAGCCGCAAAGACATTCCCGAGCAGGCTCAGGACTACTGGGTGCGAAACGTAAACGATCCCTCGATCACCGTTTTTCTGCCGCCAAAAGATAAGGCCAACGGTACGGCAGTCATCATCGCGCCCGGCGGAGGCTTCCGCGAGCTGGTCTTTAACGCTGAGGGCATACAGGCCGCGCAGTTCTTGAACAGCATCGGCGTAACGGCTTTCGCGCTGAAGTATCGCCTGCCCGGCGAGCCGAACTCGCCTTTCACCAAAGAAAACGTCCGTCAGGATGCATATCGCGCCATGCGGCTCGTCCGCAGCCGCGCGAATGAATGGAACATTGATCCGCACCGCGTGGGTATTCTCGGCTTTTCCGCCGGAGGCGAAGTTGCCTCGATGATCGCCTATGCGCCCGGAGCCGGTGATCCATCCGCGACGGACCCCATCGATCGGCTGAACGGCAAACCGGATTTTCAAATGCTCGTCTACCCCGGCGGCGGCGTACCCGATACCGTTCCGCCCGATGCTCCGCCGTCCTTTCTGCTGGTCGCCAACGACGACCAATACGGCTGCGACAAGGTAACGCTCCAGCTCTACGAGAAGCTCCATGCCGCGGGAGTTCCCGTCGAAGCGATTTTCTTACCTCAGGGAAAACACGCGTTCAATATGGGCGACCGCTCAAAGCTCGTTACCGTCAACACCTGGCCGCAGCGAATGGCGGATTGGATGAAGGACAGCGGTTACCTGACACCATCCGCGACATCCCCAACTTCGCCTTCGCCATAAAACGCGCCGCCCGAGTCTTGCACTAACCGCGCCCTCGCCGCGCACCCACCGTATATCGGCAAATTCCGTTCATTCACCGGCGCACGCCAGGCTCTCGTTCACAATTCGCTTTGTATCCGCGCGGCAGTGTGTTTTTCTAACTAGAATCTGCTATGCGCAAGCAACTCGAATCCTATTTCGAATTTGCCCGTCTTGAAACCAACTGGCGCACGGAGATTCTCGCCGGCGTCACAACGTTCCTGACCATGGCCTACATCGTGCTGGTCAATCCAGCTATCCTGGCCGATGCCGGCGTGCCATTGCCCGCGGTCACCGCAGCCACCTGCCTGTCGGCCGCATTCGGCTCCATTTTGATGGGCGTTATCGCGCGCTATCCCATCGCGCTCGCGCCAGGCATGGGCCTCAACGCCTACTTCACTTACACGGTCTGCATCAAGATGCACGTGCCCTGGCAGACGGCGCTGGGCGCGGTGTTTCTCTCCGGAGTCATTTTTCTGGCGCTCACCACCGTCGGCATCCGCCAGATGATTCTCCGCGCCATTCCTCATCAGCTTTACGCCGCAGTCGCCGGCGGAATCGGTCTCTTCATCGCATTCATCGGCTTCCAGCACGCGGGCCTGGTAGTGGGCGACCCCAACACGCTCGTTGGCATGGGCAATATCCGCAATCCCACCGCGTACCTCACCCTTCTCGGCCTCATCATCATGGTCGCGCTTGAAATCCGCAAAGTGAAAGGCTCGATCCTCATCGGCGTGCTCACCATCACCGGAATCGCCTGGGCTTTTCACATGGTCCACTGGACGCCGTCAACAGGCGGCATCGGCTCGCTCACCCAAACCGCTTTCAAGCTCGACATCAAAGGCGCGATCAACAAAGGCCTGCTTGAAATCATCTTCGTCTTCTTCTTTGTCGATCTCTTCGACAATTTAGGAACACTCGTTGCCGTCACCAAGCGTGCAGGCCTCATCGCGCCCGATCACTCCATTCCACGGCTGAACCGCATTCTCTTTGCCGACGCAACTGCGACCGTCTTCGGCTCGCTCACCGGAACCTCCACCGTGACCAGTTACGTGGAGTCCACCGCAGGCGTGGCCGCGGGTGGCCGCTCAGGCGTCACCGCCATCGTCACCGGTCTGCTTTTTCTGTTGGCCATCGTCGCCGCGCCGTTCATCGGCATCGTGCCTCCGGCTGCCACCGCTCCGGCTCTCATTCTGGTGGGCTCACTCATGCTGGCCGCCATCACCGAGATTCATTGGCACGATCCGCTCGTCGCCGTCCCCGCGTTTCTCACACTCATCCTTATTCCCTTCACCTACTCCATCGCCAACGGCCTCGGATTCGGCATCATCGCCTGGGCAGTCCTGCATCTCTTCGCAGGCAAGGCTCGCCGGCAGGATTGGCTGCTCTATCTCCTCGCCGCCCTTTTCCTCGCCCGCTTCATCTACCTTGGGGCAAATTAGCTCGGCGCAACTTAGAGCCGGCTGCTCGGCTCGAGTTAGCATCTATTTGTTTGTATGTAGACTTTGTGTTGGAGAAACAGCCCCATGCTCATCGTTCATTTCATTGAATGGTTCTTCGGCGGAGTCTTCCTGGCCAACTCCATCCCGCACATCGGAAACGGTGTCTCCGGCCGCCCATTCCAATCCCCATTTGCTAAACCGCCCGGCAAAGGCCTTTCGTCTTCAACGGTGAACGTTCTCTGGGGCTTCTTCAACCTGGCAGTGGCTTATGTTTTGCTGGTTTGGCTGGGCGACTTCAATATCCACTACTGGTGGCAGTTGGTCACGGCCTTCGCCGGGGCGCTAATCATCTCCGTCATGCATGCTCACCACTTCGGCCAATTCCATGGCGGCCGCTTGTAAGGCAGAATGCCGGGCTAATCGCGCTCAATCCCTATGCGAACCTCTACCATTTTCCGCACATTTGCAGCTGCCATTCTTCTCCTGGCCGCATCACTCACCTTTGCGGCCGATGGCTACCGCATCGTCCACACCTATCCGCACGACCCTCAGGCCTACACGCAGGGGCTTCTCTACGAGGATGGCTACCTTTATGAGAGCACCGGCCTCAATGGGCGCTCCTCGCTACGCATGGTCGATCTTGAAACCGGCCGCGTTCTGCAAAAAGCAGACGTCCCGTCGCAATACTTCGCCGAAGGGCTAGCTCTCTGGGGCAGCACGCTCATTCAACTTACATGGCAATCACATGTTGCCCTCGTCTATGACCGCTTCAGCTTCCGCCTGCTGCACACCTTTAACTACGACGGAGAAGGCTGGGGCCTTACGCGAGGACGGCAAGAATCTGATCCTGAGCGACGGCACCGCGACCCTGCGCTTCTTCGATCCAGCCACGTTTCGCCAGGTCCGCCACATCGTGGTCAAAGACCACGGCACGCAGATCACCCAGTTGAACGAACTGGAATACGTCCACGGCGAGATCTACGCAAACGTCTGGCACACTGACCGCATCGCCCGCATCTCGCCCACCTCAGGCAAAGTGCTCGGCTGGATCGACCTCACAGGCCTTCTGGCGCCGGGCCAGGTCACCGATCCTGAAGCAGTGCTCAACGGCATCGCGTACGATGCAGCGCATGACCGGCTCTTCGTCACCGGCAAACTCTGGCCGAAGCTGTTCGAAATCAAAATCGTCCCCGAAGCGCGCAAAACTCGTTCCCGCAAATCACGCGAAGTGACAAATCGGAACTGCGGCCAGCCCCAGGCAAATGCCACAATGACGATTCATCTGAACGCTCGCAACCGAAACGCAAACAACCCTCTCCCTCACATTGCCGGGTTCAACGACGTCACGCGCGCCACGGCCTTTGTCAGCCGCGCCTCGTGTGGCCGCGCGCCTTTCCGCTCAGACTTCGTATAGATGTGTTCGATTGCTTCAACCAGATAGGCGCCCGGCAGAAAGACCGAACCCGTTCCAACTCCATCGCCCGGCAGCAAAAGCACATCGCCCTCGCGCGGCAGCGAGTGCAGCGTCTCCAGCGGCACCAGGTTGATGCATGTGCCATCCCCGGCTACAAACTCCAGGCAGTTAGCGCTATGCATCGTTCCTTCAAGCGCTCGCTTCGCCTCCTGCCGTGCTTTGAACGATTGGTAATAGGTGGCAGCCACTGTGGGCAGCCCAATCATGAATCCGATTAAGCTGCTGTATTGCGCCATGATGTTAATCAAATGATGCGGCATGCGTTCGATCGCCTCCACGCCAAGGTTAACAAGTTGTCGCTATTGTCCGACAGATCCGTTTTGGTGGACCCGTTCACCTCGAAAGAAGCGGTGATGCACCATGCTGATCCCAAGCATCAGAACGGCGGCGAAAAAAAGCGCCACGAAGACGATCGTCACGACCTGATATAAGGATGTTTCCGGCTCCGAATTGGGCGACGGATTCGCGGCCTTTGTCATTTGAGTTGCCTCGTTCGAGGCTCAGACGGGGTATTCAAGGCAAAGCGCAATGACCTCTCGCACGCGTTTCATGAGCGTATCGAGGCTTTTGGCCTGCGTGTGGCAACCGCGAAGGCTCGGAACGGTCGCAACCAGATAGCCTTCTTCGTCTCGCTCGATCAATACCGTGAACTTCCTGTTTGCCTTCACCTGGAGTCCCTCGAGATCACTTTAACATGATTGGAATTAGTCATCCGAGCCCGCATGACGCAGTGGTTTGCCATCACCCGCGCTCCGGCAGCCGCAGACTCTCCCACAACCGCAGCGTCGTCCCCGCCTGATTAATGGTGTAAAAATGTAGCCCCGGCGCGCCGCCCTTGAGCAGCGTCTCGCACAGCCGCGTCACCACACTTAGCCCGAATTCCTGCAAAGCGGGCTTGTCGTCCTGAAGCTCTTCCAGGCGCAGCCGCACCCAGCGCGGCATATCCGCGCCGCATCCCGCGCAGAAGCGCATCGTATTGGCGTAACCGGTAATCGGCATGATGCCGGGGACGACAGGAATCTTGATCCCCGCCTTGTCGCAGCGCTCCATGAAGTCGAAATATGCGTGGGCGTTGTAGAAGAGCTGAGTCAGCGCGGCATCCGCGCCCGCCTCAACCTTGCGCCGAAAGTGCTCAAAGTCTTCGCTCGGGCTGGCGGCCTGCGGATGCATCTCAGGATACGCGGCCACTTCAATCCTGAAGGCATCGCCGTGCTCCTTGCGGATAAAGCTCACCAGCTCGCTGGCATAGTGAAACTCGCCCGGCGCGGCCGCGCTCATCGCCGTCGCAGGCAGATCGCCGCGCAGCGCCACTATCCGCTTCACCCCAGCCTCGCGGTAGCGCTGGAGCTGTGCCGCCACATGGGCGCGTGTCGAGCCAATACAGGTGAAATGCGGCGCAGCTTCGATGCCAGTCAACCGAATCACCGACATGATGGTCTCGTAGGTCCCCTCCTGCGTAGAACCCCCGGCCCCGTAGGTGACTGAGAAAAAATCGGGCTTGACTTCGGCGAGGCGCGCAATCACTGCGGGTAGCTTAGCCGCTGCCTCCGGCGTCCGCGGCGGACCCAACTCGAACGAAAATGTGTGCTGCGAAGCCATGGATTCACTCTCTTTAACTTGATACGAAAATTGCCGGCCACCCCATGTTTCTGAGCGACCGGCAATTGACGTGCGTTTCTTAGTCCCTTAGTCCCGAGTCCCTGCTGCTTAGTACCGGTAGCTCTCCGTCTTGTATGGCCCTTCCACCGGCACGCCAATGTAGTCGGCCTGCTTCTTGGTCAGTGTTGTCAGCTTCACGCCGATCTTCTCCAGATGCAGCCGCGCCACTTCCTCGTCCAGCTTCTTGGGCAGCACGTAAACGTCCACCTTGTACGTGTCCTTGTTCTTCCACAAGTCGAGCTGCGCCAGCGTCTGGTTAGCGAAGCTGTTCGACATCACAAAGCTCGGATGTCCTGTCGCACAGCCCAGGTTCACCAGCCGTCCCTCAGCCAGCACAAAGATCGAGTGCCCATCGGGGAACGTGTACTTGTCCACTTGCGGCTTGATGTTGGTTTTCACCACGCCCTTCGCCTCATTCAGCCGGTCGATCTGGATTTCGTTGTCGAAGTGGCCGATGTTGCAGACGATCGCCTGGTCCTTCATCTTCTCCATATGCTCGAGCGTGATGATGTCCGTGTTGCCCGTGCAGGAGACATAAATATCGCCTCGGCCCAGCGTGTCTTCAACCGGAGCAACTTCAAAACCTTCCATCGCCGCCTGTAGCGCATTGATCGGGTCGATCTCGGTCACCACAACGCGTGCGCCCATGCCGCGCAGCGAATGGCTCGATCCCTTGCCCACATCGCCGTAACCGCAGATCACCGCGACCTTGCCCGCAACCATCACGTCCGTCGCGCGCTTGATTCCGTCAGCCAATGACTCGCGGCAGCCGTAAAGATTGTCGAACTTGCTTTTTGTAACTGAATCGTTGACGTTGATGGCCGGCACCAGTAGCTTGCCCTGCTCCATCATCTTGTAGAGCCGGTGCACGCCGGTCGTCGTCTCTTCTGAAACGCCGCGCCAATCCTTCACCAGGTTGTGCCAATGTTGCTTGTCTTCGGCGAATACCTTCTTCAGCAGGTCCTTGATCACCTGCTCCTCGTGATTGCCTGAAGGCGTATCAACCCAGCGATCGCCATTCTCCAGTTCATAGCCTTTGTGAATCAGCAGCGTCGCGTCGCCGCCGTCATCGACGATCAGCTCCGGCCCTTTGCCGCCTTTGTGGCAGAGCGCGCGATAGGTGCAATCCCAATACTCTTCCAGGCTCTCGCCCTTCCAAGCGAAAACCGGAACGCCCGCCGCCGCAATCGCTGCCGCCGCGTGATCCTGCGTGGAGAAAATGTTGCAGCTCGCCCAGCGCACTTCGGCGCCCAGGCTTACCAGCGTCTCAATCAGTACCGCCGTCTGAATGGTCATGTGCAGTGACCCAGTCACGCGCACGCCCTTGAGCGGCTTTTCTGCCGCATACTTGTTGCGGATCGCCATCAACCCCGGCATCTCCTGCTCGGCAATTTCGATTTCCTTGCGGCCCCAATCGGCCAGGCCAAGGTCAGCCACTTTGTATTCGTTCTCGAGCTTGCCGGTTTTCGTTCCTTCGAGGGTTGCGGTTGCCATTCAGATCTCCTTTTATCGTCGTATCGTGATATGTTGATATGTAGCAGAATTCTCCTATGACGTCAATCACCAAAACTTTGAAGGTTGTGGCCGATCCCAATCGGCTGCGCATCTTGTTGCTTCTAAAGGGTGAGGAACTTTCCGTCGCCGAGCTTCAGGAGATTCTGGCAATGGGCCAAAGCACCATCTCCACCCATCTTTCGCAACTCAAGCAGGCCGAGCTGGTCGAAGACAGGCGCACAGGTAAGAGCAATTTCTATCGCCTCGCAGTCGCCGATGATTCCCGTCCCGATTCCGTTTTGCTTCGCCTGCTCTCCCAGGCAGCAACAGAAATTCCTGAGGCGGCGCACGACCAGGCCGCCATGCGCCGCGTTCTGCGCAAGCGCAAGGACAAGATGCGTGCATTCTTTGACAGCGTGGCCGGCCGACTCGGCAAGGATTACGTTCCCGGCAAATCGTGGAAGAGCCTCGCCGAAGCGCTCCTTCGTTTGCTGCCGCCGCTTGTTATTGCCGATCTGGGCGCTGGCGAAGGCGCCTCCGCATTGCTGCTTGCGCAGCGTGCAAAAAAAGTCATCGCCGTCGATAGCTCCGCCAGAATGATCGAAGTCGGCCGCGAGCAAGCTCTGCGTCACGGCGTAAAGAACATCGACTACCGCCTCGGCGACATGGAAGAAATTCCCATCGGCGACGGCGAAGTCGATCTGGTTTTCTTCTCGCAGTCACTCCACCACGCGCTGCACCCCGAGCTTGCGCTGGCTGAGGCGGCGCGAATTCTTGTCCCCGGCGGCCGCATCGTAATCCTCGATCTCGTTCGTCATCGCTTTGAGCAGGCGCGCGAGCTTTACGCCGACGAGTGGCTCGGCTTTAGTGAATCCGACCTCGAATCAATGCTTCAAAACGCGGGCTTCATCAACGTCGAAGCTACCGTCGTCGACAAGGAGCCGGAGACGCCGCAGTTTCAAACCCTCCTCGCCACCGGCGACAAGAAGAAGTAACCTCCCGCAGCATTCGCTGGCGCCAGAATCCGCGTCAGATCCGCGCCGCCCTCCCGCTCGACGCTCCTTTGTTTCGTGACTGTGATCACTAACAATCGGCAGATTGAAACTCAATCCGACCGATCAACGTCATTTGCAAACGGGGGATGTGCCGCGCGCCAGATTCTTCTCTTTCTGTCTGACGGAAAGTGGTATCATCGGGGTCAATCAGCGGAAAAGACGCAACAACGGCCTGGAATCGAGTATTTCGCTGTTCCGGCGTCATCCAAAGATTCAGGTCCCCCCCAAAGAAAATTGGAGGTACGGAATGAGTCAAGTACTCAGGTTTTTTGCGCCTATGCGGAGCCCAATCGTTCTTTGTGCGGTACTCACACTGAGTGTCGCGGCCTTTGGCGGGTCCAAGAAGGGGCACGCGCAGTCCTCTAAAGGATCGGGATCGAGTTCATCCGCGCCGCCGCAAGGTGACGCGAGCGCCGCAAATCCGGAAGGCTTTGCCATCGAATCGGAGATGCTGACCTACACCGCGATGGACTCTGAAGCCATTGCACTCAGCTGCGGCATTGGGCGCAACGTGGGCGCAGCCGATTCTGCTTGTACCCCACAGGCAATCAGCGGTCCGCCCGTGGGCGTCGTCGTCGTCGCCGGAGATTCCAGCGCGCTCTCCGAGTTCCAGCTCTGGCGCACCGACATTTCCACCATGGACATGCTGACCCTTCGCGCCAATCATTATTGCGCTCCAAGCGCCTCTACAAGAGCGGCCACGTCCCTGGCCGGCACCATTATGGGTATGTTCCCGGAGAGTCAGGCAGCTGAATTTGCGGCCTCGCTGCTCAGTGCCACCGCGGAAACAAAGCCCCTCGAAGGCAACATCCTCGATCAGACACTTGTCGATGACGTTTCCGGGCACTTGAGATCGCTCGGCATCGATGTCGTGATTCCCGACAACTACATGCCCTATTCGCTGAGCGCGATCGACGCGAATCATTCCCCGTTCCTCACAAAGTATGTTGCGCTAATTAACGCGCGCAATTGCGTTTCGCCAAAGGCAAACGCGGATGCATCGCCGGCCGCTGAACCGGCCGCAGCCGGAACTGGAGAATCAGATGCGCATGCGAACGCTGACAAGCACGCAATTGCGGACGCAATCGACAGCTTCCTGAAGTCGCTCACCGAGCCGGATGTCTTCGACGCGCCGAAGCCGCCCGCGGGTGCGCCGCCTCAAGCGCAAGCCCCGGTGATCTCGCACCTCAATGCCGTGCTCAGAGCCGATGGCCTGGCACAGGAACTTGATGCCGCTTCGCCTGACGCTCGCTCCGGAGCAAACGGCGTCTGGTACGTGCTCTCCCTTAAAGCCCTCGAATCCGGTGGAACCTTGATGAAGTCAGGAAACGGAATAACTGGCACCAAGACCAGCTACAGCGGCGGAGCCGTTGGAACCTACGCGCTCTTCCATTTGAACGGGAATATCGCGTGCTCCGGCGTCTTCTTCAACTACGAGCCGCCAACACTCACCGCCAAAATTCCAGCTTTGCTCACTAATCCTGCAGCGGCTGGAGGAAAACTGGTCGGCGGCTGCCACTAGGATCAACAGAATCAGCTGAGATGGGCGGGCATTTAGCCCGCCCGTTTCTTTTTGCGCGATCTCTTCAAGAATTTCCCTCCTGAATCGAATCCGGCAATTTTCGATCTAAAGTGAGCTTCGATCTAAAATGAGTAGCAACCCGTAGTGTGGGAAATAAACTCCGATGCCAGCCGCCCTAAAACCCGCGCGAGCAGCCAAAGCCGGGAGGCCAGTGCGCCTCAACCAGGCTCAACGCGCGCTCGTTCTCAAAGCGCTGGCTGATCCACGCCGCTTCGAGCTTTTGCAGCAGATTGCAAAAGCCGGCTGCCCGCTTGGCTGCTCTCAGGCCCTCGCTGCGTTGCCCATCTCCGCCGCCACCCTCTCCCATCACATCAAGGAACTGGAGACCGCAGGGCTTATCGAAGTACGCCGCGAAGGTAAATTCGCCTATCTCTCGCTGCGTCCGGGAGTTCTCGGCTCGCTGGCCGCCGGTTTGACCGCGCTTGAGCCGGCTTCCTCCCCGGGCCGCTAACAGCCGCCAAAGAGATTTCCACAAACCTTCTGAATCCTCCTTCGCGGTCCGGGAGTCAATTAGACGGTTATCGAAATGTCGAACCGATGGCATTTCGCATAAGGGAGCAGGCAGATGAAGAATCTTCAAGGCAAAGTGGCGCTGGTTACCGGCGCATCCAAAGGCATCGGCGCGGCAATCGCGCGCGAATTGGCGGCTCGCGGAGCAGCCGTCGCAGTTAACTACTCGGGCAGCAAGGCGGGCGCGGACAAAGTGGTCGCGGAGATCAAGGCCGCCGGCGGCAAGGCCGTCGCATTCCAGGCAGACCTGTCGAACCCCGACTCGGTCGGTCCGTTCGTCAAGTCCGTCGCCGAGCAGCTCGGCCCTATCGACATTCTGGTCAACAATGCCGGCATTTACGAGTTCGGCGCGCTGGAACAGATCACCCCTGAGCACTTCCACAAACAGTTCAACTTGAACGTCCTTGGCCTGCTCCTCACCACGCAAGCCGCCGTCGAGCGCTTCAATCCTGCAGGTGGAAGCATTATCAACATCGGCTCGGTGGTTTCGTCCGGCTTTGCAAACGCCGCGGTCTATAGCGCAACCAAGGGAGCGGTCAACACAATCACCGGTTCGCTTGCCAAAGAACTCGGCCCCAAAAAGATCAGGGTCAATGCTCTGAATCCGGGCCTGGTCGAAACTGAAGGCACGCACGGCGCAGGCTTCATCGGCGGCGACTTCGCACAGCATGCCGCATCTCAAACTCCGCTCGGCCGAATCGGACAACCGCGCGATATCGCCGAGGTCGCAGCCTTTCTGGCGTCAGAGGATTCCGGCTGGCTCAGTGGCCAGACCGTCTACGCCTCCGGCGGCTACACCGGCTGAAGTCTGTAGCGGCTGAAAAGTGCGCCGGCCGCGAACGGGACTTGAGAATTGTTGTGGGCCTGAGATTTGTTCGTTCAGGCCCGCTCAGCCTTAAGCAGTTGCCGCTTTCGCTCCACTCCCCAGCGGTAGCCGGTGAGCGAGCCGTCGGCGCCAACCACACGATGGCACGGCACCAGCAACGCGACCCGATTCGTCGCACAGGCTCGGGCCACGGCGCGCGTGGATTTTGGATCGCCCATCTCGCGCGCCAATTGCGAGTAGCTCCGCGTCTCTCCGCGCGGAATCTGCCGCAGCGCCTGCCACACGCGCAGTTGGAAAACCGTCCCCCGCAGGTCGAGATCATCTGGCCTGCCTACGCGGCCGGCCAGATCATTTCCCTCGCGCACGTTATCGAGCGCCGCATCCACCAGCCGCGAAAGCGAAGCGTCGCGGCGCAGCGTGGCCGCAGGAAACTCCGTCCGCAAACTCGACTCGGCCTCGGCCGAATTCGACCCGAGCGACAGCCAGCACAATCCCCGTTGCGTAGCTCCAACAATCACCCAACCAAAGGGCGTGCGAGCTGTTGTGAATGCGATCTGTTCCCCTTTACCGCCTTGAGCAAACCGCGCCGGCGTCATACCCAATTGATTTCCCTCATAGGCCCGGCTCGATGAGCCGAAGCCGGCAGAGTAAATTGCATCGGTCACGCTCTCGCCCTGCTTCAGCGCACCGCGCAGCCGGCCTGCTCGCATCGCGCGCTGGTATTGCAACGGGCTTACGCCCATCTCGCGCTTGAACAGCCGCTGCACAGTGAAGGGGCTCAGCCTCGCGACGCGGCCAAGTTCTTTCAAGAGCACCGTCCGGTTGAGATTTTTCTCAATATGCCCACGGATCTCATCCAAAGGTCTGCTCCATGCAATGGCGCCCTGCGCATTGGCGGCGAGACCACACCGTTTGCAGGCGCGAAAGCCTGCGGCCTGCGCGTCGGCCACCGAGAGAAAGAAGCGCACGTTCTCGCGCAACGGCCTGCGGCTGGCGCAACCCGGACGGCAGAAGACGCCCGTCGTCGTCACGCCGTAAACGAAGCGTGCCTTCCGGTCGCGTGCGACCAGCTGCTTCCACGCGATCTCGGGATCGAGGTCAGAAACCGCGGGTGCAAGTGAGTTCCTCGGCGGAGTCATGGTCAACACATTTTCAGCGGTCAGAATATCTTTTGCATGAATCGCGATCTGCGGATTACTGCTCATGGACTTCATCGTCGCCCATCAGTGCCGCAACCGCACTCCGATTCTTGCGCGCAATTCACTTTTCCGGCCTCACCCTAGCTTCCGCCCCCAACCCCTTTAAGCAATTCCTCCGCGCGCACTAAATCTTCTTCCGTATCCACGCCAATCGTGTCTCTCGGCGCGTCCGCCACATAGATCGCAATGCCGTTTTCGAGCAGGCGTAGCTGCTCCAGGCGCTCCAGTTTTTCCAGCGGCGAAGGCGGCAGCGCCGCAAAGCGCTCCAGCGCCTCCTTCCGGTACGCATAAATTCCCAGATGCTTGCGATAGCCGGCGAATCCCAGCGAGTCTCGGCCACGGTCGCGGTCAAATGGGATCGTCGCCCGCGAGAAATAAAGCGCGCGCCCATCCAGCGCCGTCACCACTTTTACCGCATTGGGATTCGCGAACTCCCCCGGCGGGCATCGCACGGCAAGCGTGGAAACCTCAACCTCGGGCCGCTCGAAACAAATCCAGAAGCGGCCTAAAGAAATCCGGCGTAAGAGTCGGCTCGTCGCCCTGAATGTTTACGTAAATGTCTGCATCAATCTGGCCGGCAACTTCCCTCACCCGATCTGACCCGCTGGGGCAACTCGGCGAAGTCATCACTACGGGAATCGCCCGCGCCCGGCAGGCCTCGGCGACTTCATCCGCATCGGTAGCCACTACAACCGGATCCATCAGGCCGCTGGCGCTGGCCGCGCGCCATACCCACTCCACCATCGGCCGCCCGGCAATCGGGCGCAGCACCTTGTGCGCCATGCGGGTTGATCCAAGCCGTGCGGGAATCACCGCGGCGATGCGGAGCGAACTCATGCAGACGAGTGTAAATGCAGGGAACAGGGAGCAGGGAATAGGGAACAGGTGCGCAGTGCGGGCGAGGACGCCCGCACGACACCCGGCGGGGACGCCGGCGCTACCACGGGCAAGGGACTAAGGGACTCCGGACTGCTTCGCTCGTATGGGCTTTATCAGCGCGGCGAGAATCCTGCCTCGCCGTTTGACCTGCCATTCTCGTCCCCCGTATCATCGATATTGGCGTTGCTGTGCGTGGTTCTTCAGCCAACGCTCCCACCCGGCGGAGTAGCTCAGATGGTTAGAGCGTGGGATTCATAACCCCAAGGTCGGCAGTTCGATCCTGCCCTCCGCCACCAGCCTTCGCTCGCTTCAAGCGAGCTACGGCTCGGCAGGCCAGTTCTCTACCGGATAAAAACTTGGGAAAGATCCCCGCAGCTGCTCAATCCCTCGGCGCATTCGCCCCCTTAGCAGCTCATTTCTCATCTCAAGTCTCATCGATGCTGCATGTTACAATTTGCCCACATTGAATCTCATGCAAGTCATATCCCATGGTTGATCATTCCTCGCAAGCCGATGCCACGCTCGACGTTATCGCCCCTGACGGTTCGCGAGAAAAAGCCGACCTGACTCGTGGGCCTTACAACATTGGGCGCGGCGGCGTGGGTGACAACACGTTGCAGCTTTCAGATGGGCGCATCTCGCGCAATTGCGCAACCATTACGCCTGAGGGTTCCGGCTTTCGTCTGCAAGACCGCGGCAACCGATATGGCGTCTTCGTGAACGGCGCCAAGATCGATAGCCATCTATTGCGCAACGGCGACACGATCACCTTCGGCATCGAAGACAGTTATCGAATCGTCTTCCATTCGTCATCGGCCCCGTCTTCGCGACATGACTCGGCGGTGGCCAACCTGCTTACGCGCATCGGTTCCATCTCTGACTTGGCGGGCACCACGGGCTCCGGCGGACTGAACAAGCTCAATCTGCTGTTGGAAGCTACATCGCTTCTCCACTCGCAGCTTCCTCTTGATGCGGTGCTCGGCACGATGCTCGATCATGCCATCTCTGTCACCCACGCCGACCGCGGGCTGCTCATCGAGCCTGATTCGACCGGCGCGCTTCGTGTTCACCAGGCCCGAAGCAACAAAGCCGAGGACCTGCCGCCGGAAACGCTTAATCCCAGCCAGACTGCGATTAATCAGGCCATCAGCAAACAAGCAGCCGTGATCACAGAAGATCTGAACCTGGCCGGCCTGGATTTGAAGGCCGCCGAGAGCATCGTGGTTCAAGGGCTTCGAGCAGTGGTCGCCATCCCGCTCTACGCCTCGTCCCGCTCCACTGCCGACACTGGCGCAGAAAATGAGCGCGGCCAATTGCTGGGCGTGCTCTATCTTGACTCGCGCCGCATCGCCGGGTTTTCCGCGCTCGACCGGCAGATTCTCGATGCGCTCGCCGTGCAAGCCGCCAGCATTATGGACAACGCGCGTCTGGTAGAGCGCGAACGCGAGCGCCAGCGGCTGGAGCAGGAGTTGTCGATTGCGCGCACCATTCAGCAGGCGCTTTTGCCACAGAATCTCAACGAATGTCCGCATTTGGCCGTGACCGGCGTCAACTATCCCTGCCATGAAGTTGGCGGCGACTACTACGATGTGGTTCCAATGAGCGAGGATCGCACCGCGATCCTGATCGCCGACGTCAGCGGCAAAGGCCTGGGCGCGGCGCTGCTCACCACCATGCTGCAAGGCGCCTTGTCGGGGCTGACCATGGGCGCCGATCCCGTGAAAGTGTTCAATCACGTCAATCGCTTCCTCTGCCGCCACGCGGAAGTCGGTCGCTACGCAACTATGTTTATCGGAATGGTCGGCGCGGACGGCACGCTCGAATACATCAAAGCAGGGCATCCGTCGCCGCTGCTGCTTCGAAAGGGGCAAGTGAGCGAACTCTACACCGAGGGATCATTTCCCGTCGGCCTCATTCCCGAGGCGGAGTTCACGTCGGTGCGAATGCAGCTTGAGCCGGATGACACGCTCGTTCTCTTCAGCGACGGCGTTACGGAAGCTGAGGATCCCGACCATGAGCTGTTCGAAGTCGCCGGGCTAACCAAAGTCATGTCTGGCCGCGAGCCCGAATCGATCGAGGACCTGCAAACGGCCATCCTCGATGGAGTTCGCGACTTTACCAGGGGCGAGCATCAGTCAGACGATCTCACGCTGCTGGTTGTTCGCTACCGCAAGGCTGCCTAACCCACCAGCCTGAATCCGGCCAGCCCAGACCGCACTTGTCCAGACACGGCGATCCATACACACTTGTCCAGACACACCGGTCCCAGACAGCTTCATTGGCCCGCTCCGCCGGTTGACGTTTTCACCGCCGAATCTGCTGAAGACTGCCGCGTCGGATTGGTACAATCCTCACCATGGGCGACCCCAAAGTCATTGGAAGGTATGAGATTGTCGAGGAATTGGGCCGCGGGGCCATGGGCAGCGTTTTCAAGGCCCGCGACCCCGCCGTCGGCCGCATCGTCGCCCTCAAAACCATCCACACCACCGCGCTCGAAGGCGCTCAAAGCGAAGAGTACAGGACGCGTTTCTACCGCGAGGCGCGCGCGTCCGGCGTGCTGGCGCATCCCGGAATCGTGCCTGTCTTTGACGTGGGTGAAGATGCGGGGGTGCCTTTCCTCGTCATGGAATTTGTCGACGGTAGAAACCTCGCCGACGTCATCAAGAAGGGCGAGAGGTACACGCTTGATCGCGTCTCCGAAATCGTTCAGCAGGTCGCCGAAGCCCTTGGCTATGCGCACCGGCAAGGCGTGATTCACCGCGACATCAAGCCCGCCAACATTCTCATGACTTCAAAAGCTGTTTACGGCAGCGAGCGGCCGCGCATCACTGATTTTGGCATCGCCAAGCTCGCGTCGAGCGACATCACCACCACCGGGCAGTTGTTGGGAACGCCTTCTTTCATGCCGCCCGAGCAGTTCACCGGCTCGCCCATCGACGGCCGTGCCGACCTTTTTTCACTGGGCGTGATTCTTTACTCGCTCGCGACCGGCGAGCAGCCATTTCCCGGCGAGACCATGACCGCCGTCTCCTATAAGGTCGTCTACACCGAGCCGATTCCGCCGGCAAAACTCAACCCCGCCATTCCCGCTCGCTATGAAGCGGTCATTCTCAAGGCGCTTGCTAAAAGCCCCGCGGATCGTTTCCAGACCGGCGAAGAGATGGCCCAGGAACTGGCCGCCTTGCGCACTGGCTCCGGAAATACAATTTCGTCTGCTGCAAATTTTGCTCCTGCTCCCGTAAACTCCGATGTCACTCTCGGTCCCAGCTCTGCAGGCGCATTCCTTCCCCCGGCTCAGGCCGTCACCGCCGCTCAGACCGCCAAGCCGGGTCAAGTGCCGCCCGCAAAAAAGCCTTCAAAGCCGATGCCGTTTGAATCGCTCTTCGGAATCGGGTTGCTTTCCGTTGCGGGCCTTGCAGCCGTAATTGCCGGTGGTTGGTTCTGGTACGCGCATCGTAAGCCACCCGAGCCGCCGCCACATCAGGTATTCACGGTTCCGACTCCACAACCCCAGCAGAATCCTCCGCAGCCTTCGCCTGGCGGCTCCACTACGCCTGTTCCCGCACCCGGTCCTGGCACTGCGCCTACGAAGCCGGGCCCCGAAGCCACACCCACGAAGCCCACGCCAGAAAAATCCCCTGCCAATTCTCCAAAGTCGGCTAAACCATCCGCGGGCAAACCCGCTTCTGCCAACACACCAACTGCGCCGCCTCAGCCTGTCTCAGTTGTCACGCCCCCACCCGCGCCCAAACCCGCTCCCGTTAACTCCACACCGGCAAAAACCCAACCCGCACCAGCTCCCTCAGGAGCCTTCGATCCCCGCAAAGCCGACCCGAACAAGTACGGCAAGTTGAAGATCGACGTCAGCAAATTCCCCAAGGGCATTCCCTTCACCGTAACGATGAACAACAAGCCCTACATTCACTTCATCACCGGCGACGGCAGCAACCTGGACAATTTGTACGCCCCTCCCGGAATGCAGCAGTTCCAGGTCTCGTTCAAGAGTGGCGGCCAGGAATGGGATTCCAAGCCAGTAAGCAGCGATTTCAAGGCTAAAAAGACCAAGACCCTCAAGGTTCAGCTGTTAGATAAAGGCTCGGCGGAGTCGAAAATTACGCTGCCAGTCAGCAAGGATGCGGTACTGTCGATCTCCTTCTCCGTCACCCTCGGCGATCTCTTCTGATCTTTTGTGTTTGTAACAGCACTGTCACAATCCGCCGGTACCATCGGGTTCGTAGTTTCCCGAATAACGACCGAAAGAAAAGGGCAATGCAAATGCAACTCTCCACGCAGGAAATGGACGGCGGCATCACCAGGGTAGAACTGGATGGACGCATGGACATCGCCGGTGCCGCGGCTGTCGATATGAAGATGAACCTGATCGCGGGTAGCGCAAAGAAATTACTGATCGACTTGGAAAAGGTTTCCTTCCTCGGTTCGATGGGTTTGCGGTCGATTGTGCTTCCCGCGCGCGCGGTGCTCAGCAAGGGCGGAAAAGTCGTCGTCTACGCGCCCACAGAAATGGTGGAATCGGTTCTCAAGGCCAGCAATATCGATTCGCTTTTGCCGATTCACCACGATTTGGCCGCGGCAACGGCAGCACTGCAATGAACTCAATTGTTTTTCCGGCGGAGTCGATGCCCGCAGAAGACACAGTCAAGCCCGTGTCCCGGCTGACCCTGAAAAGTCAGCTCGACGATATGGCCGCGCTTTGGACGTGGGTCGAGGCCATCGTCGCCGAATATGCATTCTCGCCCGACACCGCGTTCACCATCCATCTCTGCCTTGAAGAAGCTATCTCCAACGTCATCCGCCACGGCTACAGCGGGCAACCCGGCCATACACTCACCGTCGACTACGCCTTGCCAAACCCGCACGAACTTGTCTTCACCATCGAGGATCAGGCTCCGCCATTCGATCCTCTGGTTGCCCCGCTAATCGAGGAACTTCCTGCGCCGTCG
>CAVXPR010000076.1:0-10804 GCA_963763585.1 uncultured Acidobacteriaceae bacterium
CGAAAACGGGCTTATACGCCAACTCGTCGAAGATAATCCAAACGAGGCGAGGTTTGGCGGCAGACTCGGCGGGAATGGGGCTGGAAAATGCTTGAATTCCGGGACGCCAAAACGCGGCGCTTACCAGTTGAGCGGTTATGACCAATGCAAACACTACTGCGCCGGTGAGCACGGCGCCGCCGAGAGCATAAAGTTTCGACGCGAGTTTTGGGCTGCGAAAGACTAGAAGCGCAAGAATTGCAAACCACGCAACCGCGACAAGAGCAACGGCGGCGTATGGAACGCGAAACGGAAAAATCCTAAGATTGCAGACCAGCAGGTAGATCGGAAGCAAGGCAAGAACAAACCACCGGAGTCGCGGCCAGACCTTCAAGCCGCGGAGGATCGCCAGCAAGCCGGCGAAAACCAGGCCCACAATCGCGAGATCGACAAGCTGCGCAAGAACCAGGCGGGTGAGCGGCCAGGGAACGCGCATCCGCTCATCGCCCAGGGTAGAAGTGAGGTCAATATAGCCGGGGAGCAGGAGTATGGCGGCGAAGCCCCATGCCTGGGCGATTCGTTTGATCATGCGGTGATTCTCTCCAGGCGATTGAGGTCAACGATTCTGCTTTGTGCTGTCTTCGAGTCAGATTCTATCGAAAAGCAATAGAACCCGCCCATTGCCGAGTTGGGCGCGTTCAACAACGGAGAAATGCGGCGCGAATGCACGCGTCAGATCGTCCTCGGTCAAATGACCGTAGAGATCGTCGCGGCCGCGAAGCCATTCCTGAAACATTGGATCGGAGGGCGGGACCCACTCCAGCAGAAGCCAGCGCCGCGTAAGTGCGGCACAGAGGCCCGCGATGTGAGTGAGCGGCAACTGATGGCGCAGTATCAGATGATGAATGACTGCAAGCATGAGAACGAGATCGAATTCGCCGGTAAGGCGGTCAAGCAGCGAGAAGTGCTCGCGATTGCGCCACCCTGCCGCGGGAGTGGGACGGGCGATATCTGCAACCAGGGCAGTGATGGGCTTATTCTGTTTCGCGGCGGTGCGCCAGAGTAATTCGAGGGCAGCTGAGTCACTGTCAAGGGAGACAACTTTTGCGCCGGCATCGGCAGCCAGCAGGGAATAAGTGCCGGTGTTGGCGCCGATGTCGAGGACGCGATCCGGGCGGCAGCGCGCGAGGATGCTTTTGACAAACTGCTGTTTCTCGTCAACGTCCGACGGCTGATAGTGGCCGGCTGATTTCTCGTATTGGCTCCACTGGGAGTGGCTGCGCTGACTGGTCACATTGCGAATTTGCTTGCCTAGCCGCAGAATGCGTTTTTGGAGCAGGTGTGTAGCAAGAGCTGGATCGGTGGTGGATGAAGTTTTCTTTTGGGCGGCGCGTCCCGTAGCTGGACCTGGGCCTGGACCAGGGCGCTCAAACGCGGTGGCCAAGGTAACGACGTCAAGTAGATCGGGACTGAGGCGGCGCCAGCGCGGCAGCGCCTCGTAGATCTGGCGAGGCTCATAGCCATCGCGCGCAAACATGGTTGCCTGGAGCGGCCAGCTTAAATATTTTGCCGCTATGAGGGGCAGCAAAAACGTGCGCACGAATTGGCCGTAGGCCAGCCAGACGCTCGAGCGCGGATCGCGGCGCTCGAACGACAGCGCGTCAACGAAGATGGGGCGCGGCCCATCGAAAACAATGTTCAGCGGTGTCGCATCTTTCAAGGTCCAACCGGCATCGATCGCCTTGCCGGCGATGCGAAGCGTAAGCTCGGCAGCGGCGCGCCACTGAGCAGTGGTCCACTCCCATGGATAGCTGATGGGAGCGATTCGTGGATGTTCGAGCCAGAACTCGCCAGGGGCGATGCTGGGATGTGAGCCAGGCTCAGCGATATGGCTGGGAATCAGGTCGCCACTTTGCTCGAGAACTAATCGCAAAGGAGACGCGAGGAACTCGCGCGTTACTTTTTCAGCGGAAGGGCGGATTCGGCGCAATGCGCAAGTCGCGGTGAGCTGGAGTTCGCCAGCGGGATCGCGGAAGGTCAATTCCACTTCGCTGTTTATAGATGGGTGGGCTGATTCTTGACGAGTAGACTCTGCGGGCCCATTCACAGATTTGGCACGTCCTCGACATCAGCGACCGCAGACCGCTCATTCGATTCGGGCGCAGGTGCATCGCTGGAGCGAAAGATCGAATAGATCTTCCGGCGCAGGTACCAACCGGTCGCCACCAGCGCGGATCCCGCTGCCTGAACGGCGAGCAGCCCAGTGCCTGGATCGGCATAGGCATAGGCAGGGCGCTCAAAAAGTAGTGCGGCGCCCACAAGAATCAAAACAACTGAAAAGAGTTGAAAAAGTTTTCCACGGTTCACAGGCGACTCCAGGATGCGATGGCAGATTCGTCGGGGAAGCAAAGCTAACATCGACCCAAAATCGAACTTGGGAATCGAACTCTTGCAGCCATCCGATAATGGGTAGACGCTGTTTACGCCGCCCACGTTTACAGGATTGCAATCATTCTATCGTGAAAGAAATGGCACTTTCGCAACAATGTACCTGCGAAAGAAATACAACTTTTGCAGCGGAATATTTTCGAGCACGGGCAACCCGTATTGGGTCGCCTGCATCGGAGAACTCTAATCCCCGCACCCAATCAAGCAATTCCCGGGTAGTTCTGTAATGGTATTCATGCCCATTTGCAAATCTTGCCCGCGCGACGCAGTAGGGCCGTTGCCGCGATCAAGCGCAAACGGCTGACGCTTACGCTTGCGCGGAAGGCGCGGCAGATTCCGGCTTGGACTTGGGCACTTCTTTGCGCCCGGGGGCCAGGATGGCGTGGAGGATAGTGCCCTCCATGCGCGGCATGAATTCGACAATACCGGCGGTGCCAATATCCAGAATCAGGCGGTTAATGATCTTGTAGCCAAGCTCGCGGTGTGCCATTTGGCGGCCGCGAAATCGCAGGCTGGCCTTGACCTTGTCGCCCTCGGTGAGGAAGCGGACGGCTTGATTTTTCTTAGTCTGGTAGTCGTGCTCGTCGACGGTGACGGAAAATTTGACTTCCTTGACGACGATGACCTTCTGCCGCTTGCGCGCGGCGCGTTCGCTCTTTTCCTTCTCGTAAAGAAATCGGCCGTAATCCTGAATTCGGCAAACGGGAGGAACGGCTGTTGGAGAAACTTCAACCAGGTCGAGACCGCGCTCGCGGGCGATTTTGAGTGCTTCAAAGGGCTGGAGAATTCCGAGTTGTTCGCCGTTTTCGTCGATGACGCGGATTTCGCGCGCGCGAATCCGATCGTTGATGCGGATGAAGGACTTAGCAGCACGTTTATCGAATGCGATGGTACTCCTCCGAAAGCGTGCCTGGCAGGCCGGGGCAGGGCGCCCCATGGGCCGCAGCTAAGCGACGCAAACTGAGTATAGCATTGGCGCGGCTTCATTGAAGAAAGAGGTTAGAGGGGCGGGAAGAGCCGGCCGCTAGCGACTGGCAAAGCCAATCAGCGACCCATCGGAATGACTGCCAGTGACATGAACCTGGAGAAGTTGATTCGACGGTAACTGTCCGTCGACGTTGACGGGCAGGAAGTTTTCTGACAATGCGGCGGTGTAGACCGCCGGCAGCCAGCGGGTCGGGAGTGTTGAGCGTGTGCGTGTTCAGGGTGATAGCGGAAAGCTCCCTGCCGATGAAGCGCCGGCGATGAGCGAGAGATTTTTCGGCGGCGAGCGCGCGGAGCGCGGCCATGCGCTCTTCGACGGCGGCTGGCGGGACGGGCGACGCGGCGTGAAGCGCCCACCCGGGCGTGCCGGGGCGCGGCGAAAAAGGAAACAGGTGGAGATAGCCGAAGGGCAATACGCGGATAAAATCGAGCGACTCCTCGAATTCGCGGTCGCTCTCGCCAGGAAAGCCAACCATGACGTCGGCGCCGAGGGTGAGGTCAGGGCCTGCGGCGCGCAAGAGAGTGGAGACTTTGTCGGCGTAATGCCAGGGGCGGTAACGGCGGTGCATGCGGCGGAGGACAGCGTCGGAGCCGGACTGAAGCGGCAGGTGCGCGTGGCGGGCGAGCCGAGGAGCGCCGAACTCGCCGACACCAAATTCGTCGACACCAAATTCTCCGAAGAGGGCGATGAGCTCGCTGTCCCAATCCATTGGCTCGATAGAGCTGAGGCGCAGGCGAGGCAATGCGGTTTGTGTGAGGATGGTGCGGGCCAAATCCACGAGGGACTCTGGTCTGGGGTCTGCCAGAGACTCTCGCCCGAATTCCTCAAGCGACGCTCGTGCGATGCCGGAAGAAAAATCGTGTCCCCAGCGGCCGAGGTTGACGCCTGACAGCACGAGCTCTTTGCCGCCGGCTGCAACAAATGCCTCGACTTGCCGCATCACACTTCCCGCGGGCAGGCTCCGAGAGGGACCCCGAGTGTGAGGAATAACGCAGAAGGTGCAGCGATTGCCGCATCCCTCCTGAATCTTGAGGTTGGGACGCGTCTGGGCACCCGGCGCGAGTTGCGCATCTTCAATGAAGGAGTGGGCGAAGCTATCGTCAACCCAGATGGGGGCAGCGTGTGCGGTGCTCGCGTAAAGGAGCGAAGCGACAGGCACAATGGAGGGCGGAAGCGCTGCGACCGCGCCATTTGCGAGACTGTGCGCGAGCCCGCGCGCGAATTTGCCCGCCGGACCGTGGGCCAGACTGAAGACGATCTCAGGCGCGAGTGCCTTATGGCTGTTGCCGACAACGGCGGCCACGCCGGCCATACTCGCAAGCTCCTGAGGCGCGCGCTGCGCGTAGCAGCCGGTGACGACGATTTTGGCAGCGGGATTTTTGCGATGCGCGCGGCGGATGAACGCACGAGCCGCGCGATCTGCTTCGGCCGTTACGCTGCAGGTGTTGACTACGACCACATCGGACGCAAAGGGCTCGCGCTCGGCAAATGCACGCAGACGGCCGGCGATGGCCTCGCCATCGGCGCGCGCCGCACGGCAACCGAAGTGCTCGATCTGAAAGCCGGGCATCGGTTCCAGTTTAATGAATTTAAAGCGACTGAGCGACTCGCCGAATGCAAGGCCGGCGATATAGGCTTGGAGCGGATTTCTACAGAGGAGAACGAATGCGCCTGTACTGGCAAATTTTCCGACCAATTCCCGCGCCAATTCTTGCGAATCGCTTGTCTCGTTTTTTGCTTGGCCGGGACAATGTGCACGATTTTGCCGCTCGCGGCGCAGACCGCGCCGAAGCCGCGCATTCTGGTTTATACGCGCAACTACACGCCCGACGGCAAAGGCTACGTCCACGACAACATCGCCTCCAGCGTGGCCGCGATCCGCAAGATGGGCGATGAGGCCGGATTCGCAGTCGATGAGGTGGACGCTCCCGGCGTCTTCACCGATGCGAATCTGCAACAGTACGCCGCGCTGGTGTTTGCGAACAGCAACAACCAGGCCTTCAGCGACGATGCACAGCGCGACGCATTCAAGCGCTACATCGAGGCGGGCGGCGGATTTGTCGGCATCCATTCGGCCTCAGGTTCCGAGCGAGATTGGCCTTATTTCTGGTCGGTACTGGGCGGGAAATTCGCGGCGCATCCGCGCCAGCAGCCATTCACGGTTCGAGTTGTTGATCCGACCTTCGCCGCCGCGAAAGGATTGCCCGCGCAATTTACATGGACCGATGAGTGCTACTTCCTCGATCACCTGAACCCGGATATCCATCCAGTTCTGGTGACGGACCGGACAAAACTTGCCACGCTTGAACCGATGACGATTGATGTGACCAAGTTTCCCGTCGATTTGCCGCTGGCGTGGTACCACGAATTCGACGGCGGCCGCGAGTTTTACCTGGCGCTTGGCCACAACAAAGAGGACTACGAAAATCCGCTGCTCTACGGGATTATTAAAAACGGAATTTTGTGGGCGATGAAGCGCAGCCAGTAGAGGCTGTGCCGACGCGGGAAGCAGGCTGGGTTTTTCGGAAGCAAGACCGCACAAGGCGCAGTAAAGCGATTCTTCGGTATACTAAAAGAGGAACGAATCCTTTTCAGCGATTTCAATCGACCTTATGTCGTACCCCTCGACTGCCTATGTTCCGGTTCCTCTCCGGTCTGCCGCGCGGGGCCGAACGTCTCGTATTGCCGGATACGTTTACTTCACCTTCATCTGCTATGTATCCATAGGCTTGCCGCTGGCGGTGCTGCCGCCGTTCGTGCATCTGCGCATGGGCTACAGCGCGCTGCTTGCCGGCCTGGCAATCAGCATTCAATACATTGCTACGCTGTTGAGCCGGCCGTGGGCGGGGCATATCTCTGACCACATGGGAGCCAAGGTCTCGGTGATGTGGGGCATGGCGGGGATGCACCGTGAGCGGCGCGTTGCTGGTTGGGGCCGCAGTGTTGCACGAGGTCCACTGGCTGAGCTTTACGGTGCTGATCATGAGCCGGCTGGTGCTGGGAGTAGGCGAGAGCCTCGGCTCGACTGGATCGACAATTTGGGGAATTAACAGCGCTGGCCATGAACACACCGCGAAGGTGATCGGGTTGAACGGGATCAGCACGTATGGCGGAATGGCGCTGGCAGCGCCGCTGGGCGTGGTTCTGGAGGCTCAGTGGGGCCTGAGCTCCATTGGAATTTTGACGATTCTGATTGGCGCCGTGAGTTTTGTTTTGGCCTGGCGCAAGGCTCCCGTGGTTGTGGAGCCGGGCGAGCACATGCCATTCACGGCTGTGCTTGGCCGCGTGGCTTCAGATGGCATGGGGCTGGCGCTGGGCGGAGTGGGCTACAGCACGCTGGCTACTTTCGTCACGCTGTTTTATGTGAGCCGGCATTGGAACGGAGCGGCGCTTTGCCTGACGGCGTTTGGGATCGCGTTCATTGCGGTGCGATTGCTGTTCATAAAAACCATCGGCCGCTGGGGCGGATATCCGGTGGCGATTGTCTCGCTGGCGACTGAGGCCGTTGGGATGGTGCTGCTGTGGCAGGCCGTTTCGCCGTGGATGGCAATGGCCGGCGCGGCGGTCGGCGGATTAGGCCTGTCGCTGGTGTTCCCGGCGATCGGCGTGGAAGCCGTGAAGCGGGTTCCGGAGTTCAATCGCGGAACCGCTCTGGGCGTTTATACCGCGTTCTCCGACGTGTCGTTCTTTCTGGTTGGGCCGATTGCCGGCGCGATTATCGGATTTTATGGGTACGCGAGCGTGTTCCTGTTTGCGCTGATCAGCGTGATCGCTGCGCTGGGAATCGTAATGGTGCTGAAGAACGTGCAGAATAACAGCGAGTCAGCAAGCCAGCGGGGCTAGCGAGTCAGCGAGTCGGCGAGTCAGCAAGTCGGCGAGCCAGCGAGTCAGCAAGTCAGCAAGTCGGCGAGCCAGCGAGTCGGCAAGTCAGCGAGTCAGCAAGTCAGCAAGTCAGCGAGTCGGCGAGTCAGCAAGTCGGCGAGTCGGCGAGCCAGCAAGTCCAGCGAGTCAGCGAGTCGGCGAGTCAGCAAGTCAGCAAGTCGACGAGTCGGCGAGTCAGCGAGTCAGCAGGTCGGCAAGTCAGCGGATGAGTTAGACGGGTGCGCAGAGCGCCCGGTGCCGGGCCGCAGCCTTCAGTTCTCAGGTTTCGCGGCCAGCGTGCAGCCCTCTTTTTTCAAGGCCGGCGGGCCGGGAAGTTCATTTTTTTTGCCCTACCCCCCCTCCCCCCGGTATGCCATACCTCCATATTTGATTCCGGTGGAGTTAGGGGAGGGCCTCATACCTTTTCCATACCTCGTCCATACGGTATGCATACCTTCCATACCTAGGGGCAGGAACGAAGAAGCGGGGACTGAGGGACTAGGGACGTAGGGACTAAAAAGTGGGGCTGATGGGACAAGGGAACGAGAAGACAGCGAGTAGCCAATAGGTAGTGGCCACAAGCCGAAGGCCGAGAGCCAATAGCCAGCAGGCGAGGTGGCCGAAGGTGGAGCGATTGTGGCATGGGGCTCGGTCGATATTTGTTTGCTACTCATGGAACGAGTATGCGCCAGGTGGGGATAATTATCGGCAAATGGAAGGTGCGGGGAATCAGGTGGTTAGGGGTTTTGTGGCTTGACGGGGGGCAGGCGTGGGTTAAAGCGCGTGGATGTGATCGCTGTGCTTCTTCGTTGCCCACTGAAAGAACCCACCACAGCTTTCTTGCGCGCTGCAATTGTCGCATTCCTGAAAGTATAAGTTCTTCCAATCCGATATTGATTTCTTGGCGTACTTCCACAGCTTGGGCCGGAGAATGCAAAGTTGGTGGTTGTAAATAGAGACGTTCATCCCTCTAATTGCAAGGTATTCGACAGTTTCCTCAAGTTGATCTTGATAGTCGTAGGGGTCGATCCAGAGTTCATTGATGTTTCTCGGGGTGTACCCGATGTACTCCAACCCCATAAGGGCAACGTGCTCGGCAAATGTGAGGTTGCGGTATATATATTCGGCGAGCTTCGTCAGGCGCGGAATTGTAAGTTTGTGGAGAACGACTCTTATTTCTACGCGGATACCATTGCTTGCCGCTTGCTGGAGGCCGGCAACTGTCTGATCGAATGCACCGCGTGCTTGTACCACGTAATCGTGACTGGCAGCGAAGTCCGAATAGAGCGGAACGCCCAGGCTGATATTTGGGTGGCCTACCTGTGCGAACCGCCGCGCGTACTCAGGCCAAGCGAACGTCCGTCCGTTTGTCAGGATATGGATTTCGGTTGAGGACATTTCGTCCCTGAGTTGTCCAATTAGAGCAAACAGGTTATCCCCAAGAAGTGTCGGTTCTCCTCCGGTAATCGTTAGGTAGTTCGGGTGTGGATTTATGAGCCGAATCAACTCCCGATTTCGCTCCGTCATTGCGACGACATCGTCCTGGTCCTTCGGAGGCTGCGAACACATCAGACAATTGCTATTGCACCGCGCGGTGGCGAACAGATGGTGGTGACGCTCATACGCACGGTACAGGGATCTAACAATTCCTGTCTTGGCTTCGAGGGCAACGATATCTCCCTCGCCCAGATGGTCGGTATCTCTAATCCGGTGGATGTACGGCGTGATCGGCGCGGGGTCGAGTTTGCACCCTGATAGCACGCATCGGTATCCGATTAGGCTTTCGCCTGCTTGGATTGTGGCTGGGCTTAGTAGCCTGATTCGATTTTCGCGAGAGTTGTCGGGTAGGTCAGATTTTGTGACTACGCCAACGATTCCGCCCGCGAAGTTCCCCGCGATGCCGGATGTGGTTAGGCGCATAGAGTTTCCCCGGTTTCGACACTTTGCCCTGTAATCCAGGACCAAAGGATACGCATAGTCTTGGGGTCGTTCTCTTGAATCAAGGAGAACAAGTGCTTGATTACCTCCATATTTCGCTTGCAGAAACCGCTTGTTGGGCGATGCCCGTACATGTCGCGTTGGGTGGCGTAATGAAAAACGGGGTCCGCACCACAGTACGCCTGAAAGGCGCAGTCGGAGCAGCCCGCCAAAGATTGGGTGCAGGCCACCTCGAACATCTTCAATGCGGGTTCGCTAAGGAAGATGCTCCGGCGGCTGTCCTTGTGCACATTTCCGAGCCGAAAAGTCAGATCGTTCATTTCTGCCAGCATTCTGGATTCGTCTGAGGCGAAAACATCGCCGTTGTAGTTGTAGACCAGAACGTTCAGTGCTTCTCCAGCGGGCGATTGCAGGTCGACGTACCCGGTACCATGCGGAGTAAGAATCTTCGTGAGAACAATCTTGGTATAGGTTTCGGAGAGCCGATATCCCTTCCGATTGATCTCCAAGATGTGAGCTAGGCCTTCCTTGTAGAAGTCTAAGAAGCGGTCCATTTCGTAGCCGGTACTTTGCTTGGTTTTTATCGCGAATCCATAGGGGCTGATAGGGCGCAAAAAGATCGAATGGAAGTCACTGCGTACATATTCGTCGATGATTTCTTTCGCATGTCCAAGCGATGGCGCTGTTGTTGTCATCAGGGCCGCGACATTCTGATGTCCGAGAATTGCGCGGGCGCGTTCGATGCCTTCGATGGCTTTCTCGTAGCTGTCGTTTCCTGGTCGGGGTCTGTTTTTGTTGTGCAGAAACGCGGGACCGTCGAGGGAAGTCGACACCTTGACGCCTTCATCTCGCAGGTATGTGAGGATTTCATCGGTGACGCACGCGAGGTTCGAGGTAACGACGATGGTCAGGTGCTTTCCCTTGACCGCGGCTGCTTCTTTGGCGCGGGGGACGATGTGCTGGATGGTGTCGAATGCGAGTAATGGCTCGCCGCCCTGAAGTTCAAGGGTGAGTTCTTTTGATGGGCTGTCCATCATAAGCTCGATCGCTCGATCGGCGGTTCCCGTGCTCATGTCGTACTGCCCGCGTGATGCTGTTTGCCTTGAGACTTGGCAGTAGTGGCAGGAATGCTCGCAACGCAGGGTCACGACGAAGATGTGAAGCTTGGTTCCTCCGTTTATCTGCTCGAATTTGGATCGAATTTTTGTGGCTAGCTGGTCTAGGAGGGGCGAGGACGTTTCGTCGTAGACAATCTGCTTTGCTTTCAGGTCTCGGTAGAGTTCGGAACCGGTATCGAGTCGCTGGTCCGCCAGCTCCTGGACGGTTCCGTTCGGGGCAAACAGGAATTCGCCTGCCTCATTGACGATCAGTTCTTTGCCATTTAGGCGCGCAAAGCGGAAGGGCAGTAACGAGAAGCTGGAAGGGCTCGGGGTGAGATTTTCGAAGGGGAAAAAAGTGCGCGCCATTTGGCGCCTCCGTCCTCGTTACAAGTTGCCGAGGATCTTAAACATGCCATCGGTCTTGCTCTCTTCTATTGCGTCGCCGAAAACACCCACTGGCTCGTCTTCGAGAATACCGGCCTCAGCAATAAAC
>CAVXPR010000077.1:0-32545 GCA_963763585.1 uncultured Acidobacteriaceae bacterium
TGGGCCGCGGTCATGTTCCCAACCGCACTGTGCTCGTTATAGCGATGGCAAAGCTGTGGGCGGCGATCTTCTCGACCACGCGGGGCACCAACACGCCCAATCCCGTGAGCGCATGGAAGTCGCATGACGCTGACCTGCACAAGCGCTCGGCAATCCTGAATCAAAAGCGTTATTCAGCGCTGCAATATCGCGGCCCCGGCGCGGATTTTCGCCTCGGCCTGGCCGACGATCACAATGGCTCGGCGGCGGCACGACCGCCGGCAATGGCCACTATTGGATCCCCAACATGCCGACGGAAGAGGTCTTCACAACTCCGCATAAAGATCGCCGGATGGCACCGTGACAGCAACCAAACCGCTGTCGCATCCTGGGCACCATGATCGAGGGCATTCAGGTGCGATTCGAAAAAGGCCGCATCGTGGAGGCGCGCGCCAGCCGAGGCCAGGAGGTCTTCAAAGACTGATTGATACCGAGGAAGGCGCGCGACGCCTGGGCGAAGTGGCGCTCGTCCCCCACTCCTCACCGATTACGGAGAGCGGCCTGCTGTTTCTAAACACACTGTTCGATGAGAATGCCCGGTTCGCACATCGCGCTCGGCCAATCCTATTCATCGTGCCTGCGCAACGGAGACAAGCTTTCGCCCGAAGAACTCGCCGCCAAGGGCGCGAACTAAAGCCTGATCCACGTTGACTGGATGATCGGGTCTTCCGAATTGGACATCGACGGCATCACCGCATCGGGCACAACCGAGCCGCTGATGCGCAAGGGAGAGTGGGCGTAGCAGAAAAGCTTATAGCGACTGATCAAGCGTTCGAAACGCATGACGATTGTGCCGTCACGGAGCAGAGGAAATTTGGAATTCTTTTTCGTCCTATTGGTGATTTGCGCGAACGCACCGGCGTGGTATTCGCTGATCAAGAAACGCCAGCTTCCACGAAGCTATCGGATCTCAGTGATGTTTCTAACGCTGAGTGCACTCATTCAACTTGTGTTTATTGTCTGCGTCGGCGCGCGTCTCGTTACTCTCGACTATTCGCCAAGATTCGCTGCCGTGGGTATTCCTTGCGCCGTCATAGCGATCGGCTTTTCGTTGAATAACGAACGAAACTTTACGATACCGCGCGGAGCCTTGGTCGGGTCATCGATTGGGCTTGTCATTTGGGTTCTATTGATTACGATGCATTAGGCGAGTTCATGGAACCTGTCACACACTTTCTTACCGGCGCGTGTCTCGGCCGAGCCGGACTCAACCGCAAGACGGCCTACGCTACCCTTGCCGCGGTGCTGGCCGCAGAGGCCGCAGACCTCGACATCTTCTGGGGATTCGCGGGCCCGGTCGACGAGCTAAAGCATCATCGCGGCATCACGCACACTATTTGGGCCGTGCCGGTGGTCGCAGGTGTGGTGGTGGGAGCGGTGGCGTTGTTGCATCTGTGGCGGCAACGGCGTTGGCGCCGCGCAGCAGCCAGTGCAATCCCGAACGGCGAAGACAATCCAACGGCAAACGCGCCACCGACGCCACCGGCGCCGTTGCCGGCAGTCCACTGGGGCTGGCTCTATTTCACCGCATGCGTCGCCGCGCTGAGCCATCTGCTTCTCGACTGGACCAACAACTACGGCGTGCGTCCGTTTTTTCCGTTGAATCCTCGCTGGTATGCCGGCAGCTTTATGTTTATCGCCGAGCCAATTCTCTGGGGACTTTTTCTCCTGGCGTTCACAATGCCGTGGCTGCTTGGCCTTACCGACCGCGAAATCGGCGCACGACGTACGCCATTCAGAGGTCAAGGCTGGGCCATCTTCGCCCTCAGTGGAATGGTCGTTCTGGGCTGCGTGCGCTGGGCCGAGCACGCGCAAGCTTTGGTGATGCTCAGCAGCGCCAACGTCGCGTCCGAGCCGGTGACCCGCATGGCTGCCGAACCTTACCCGATGGATCCCTTCCGGTGGCACGCAATCCTGGAGACGGCTGATTTTTACCAGATCGCCGAAGTCGGAACCTCACTTGGCACCTCCGGCTCCATCGACAGCGACCCGGCGCGCGACGTGCTTTTCAAGCCAGCCGACACGCCGGCGGTTGAAGCCGCAAAACGTACCTCGCTCGGCCAGGTCTATCTCGACTGGGGAACGTGGGCCGTAGTGCGCGATGTGGGCCAGGAGCCGGCGCCAGGGATGGACCCTCCGAAGCTCCCGCCTAATCGCGCGTGGACGACCGTCGAGTTCACCGATCTGCGCTTCGACTACGCCTTTATCGGAACCCGCAGCTCTGTCCGACCCCCTGCTGCGCTCGCCGGTTGGGTGTACATCGTCGACGGCCATGACGACGCCGGCGAAGCCATGAATGGCCGCGAGCAACGCTAGAAAGTTTGTTCCGACAGAAAACTTTGTTTGCCCCATGGAACGGTTTAGGTTGACCGCAGGGCCGCTGGACCGCAGAATGGATGTAGTCCCATGAAAGGCGATTTCATGTCTTGAATTCGCCTCTCGGGACTCCAGTTTCAGGCCCGGTAATCCGGTGCCATTCAGATTGAGGTGGTCATGGTTGCTTATCTGCTGATTTTGCTCGGTGTCGTTTCGCGCTACTTGGTCGCGGGCCACTTGCCGCTGATGAACTTCACGGCTGTCACCGGTTCGCTGATCTACTTTGGCGCGCGCCGGCCATGGCGTGAGATGCTGGCGCCGCTCGCTGTCTTTATGCTGAGCGACTATTGCCTCACCACCTACACTTGGCACTACGCGTTCCACTGGCAGAGCTATGGAATCACATGGACCTGGTACGTGGCAGTCATGGTGCTGGGCTCCATTCTGCTGCGTAAAGAAACGACCCTCACTCGTGGCGTCGCGGCCACGCTGCTTGGGCCGACCGGATTCTTCCTCGTCTCCAACTTCGGCGTCTGGGTCGCCAACGGTGGAATGTATCCGCCGACCCTCGCCGGGCTGGGAGCCTGCTACGTTGCCGGCCTTCCCTTCTATCGCAATGACCTGGCCGCAACCGCGATTGTTCTTGGCGTCGCGCTTGGCGTCCCCGCACTACTACGCCGGACGAACCCGGCCCGCGCGCAAGAGGCGCTGGCTGGAAAATAGCGAGTTCTGCTGCGAGAATGCTCCCGGAGAAGATAGCCTCAGGGAAGGAGGACGCAGATGGCGACGGCAACACAACCCGTGCACATGTCCCTCGACCTGTATCTGAAGTCTTCCTTTGAGCCCGACGCCGAATACGTAGATGGCGTGATCGAGGAGAGAGCCGTGGGAGAATATGACCATTCTTCCTGGCAGCATGCAATTGAGCTTTGGTTTGCACAGCACGCCCAGAAATGGGCGATCGAGCGAGGCCGGAATTAAGGGTTCAAACTCTGGAAGAACCGGTAGTGAGTTCCTGATGTGACCATTCTCGACTGCAATCTTCCCGTAGAGCAGATCATCACGCGCGCTCTCCCATCGCCGTCTTCGAAGTTCTCTCACCGCAAGATTCGATCAACCGGATGATGGCTAAACTGGCCGACTACGAGTGCATGGGCATCAAGTTAATTCCTGATTCTCGATCCCAAGGGTGCAGCATTTCCGCTATGTCGCCGGGCGCCTCGCGGCCGTTGTCGCCGGAGCCGTTCCACCTTCCCGTAGCTCTTGCCGTTTCGATCTTTCAGAAAAATACTTCAGAAAGATATAGATGTCGAAGAACGCCGCGCGGGTTGCGTTGCGGCCGATCCAAGCGGGCCGAAGCGCGCTAGTCGAGCAGCTTTTCGATTTCTGAAAGATCGAAACGGCAAGAGCTGCCGGGAAGGTCGAACGGCTCCGGCGACAACGGCTCGAGGCGCCCGGCGACATAGCGGAAATGCTGGCCCTTGGGATCGAGAATCAGAATTGACTTGATGCCCATGCGCTCGTAGTCGGCCAGTTTAGCCATCATCCGGTTGATCGAATCTTCCGGTGAGAGAACTTCGAAGACGGCGATCGGAGCGCGCGTGATGATCTGCTCTACGGGAAGATTGCGGTCGAGAATGGTCACGTCGGGAACGCGGTACCGGTTCTTCGAGACTTGAACCCTTAATTCCGGCCTCGCTCGAATAGCCCATTTCTGGGCGTGCTGTGCAAACCAAAGCTCAATTGCATGCTGCCAGGAAGAATGGTCATATTCTCCCACGGCTCTCTCCTCGATCACGCCATCTACGTATTCGGCGTCGGGCTCAAAGGAAGACTTCAGATACAGGTCGAGGGACATGTGCACGGGTTGTGTTGCCGTCGCCATCTGCGTCCTCCTTCCCTGGGGCTATCTTCTCCGGGAGCATTCTCGCAGCAGAACTCGCTATTTTCCAGCCAGCGCCTCTTGCGCGCGGGCCGGGTTCGTCCGGCGTAGCAGTGCGGGGACGCCAAGCGCGACGCCAAGAACAATCGCGGTTGCGGCCAGGTCATTGCGATAGAAGGGAAGGCCGGCAACGTAGCAAGCTCCCAGCCCGGCGAGGGTCGGCGGATACATTCCACCGTTGGCGACCCAGACGCCGAAGTTGGAGACGAGGAAGAATCCGGTCGGCCCAAGCAGCGTGGCCGCGACGCCACGAGTGAGGGTCGTTTCTTTGCGCAGCAGAATGGAGCCGAGCACCATGACTGCCACATACCAGGTCCATGTGATTCCATAGCTCTGCCAGTGGAACGCGTAGTGCCAAGTGTAGGTGGTGAGGCAATAGTCGCTCAGCATAAGGACAGCGAGCGGCGCCAGCATCTCACGCCATGGCCGGCGCGCGCCAAAGTAGATCAGCGAACCGGTGACAGCCGTGAAGTTCATCAGCGGCAAGTGGCCCGCAACCAAATAGCGCGAGACGACACCGAGCAAAATCAGCAGATAAGCAACCATGACCACCTCAATCTGAATGGCGCCGGATTACCGGGCCTGAAACTGGAGTCCCGAGAGGCGAATTCAAGACATGAAATCGCCTTTCATGGGACTACATCCATTCTGCGGTCCAGCGGCCCTGCGGTCAACCTAAACCGTTCCATGGGGCAAACAAAGTTTTCTGTCGGAACAAACTTTCTAGCGTTGCTCGCGGCCATTCATGGCTTCGCCGGCGTCGTCATGGCCGTCGACGATGTACACCCAACCGGCGAGCGCAGCAGGGGGTCGGACAGAGCTGCGGGTTCCGATAAAGGCGTAGTCGAAGCGCAGATCGGTGAACTCGACGGTCGTCCACGCGCGATTCGGCGGGAGCTTCGGAGGGTCCATCCCTGGCGCCGGCTCCTGGCCCACATCGCGCACTACGGCCCACGTTCCCCAGTCGAGATAGACCTGGCCGAGCGAGGTACGTTTGGCGGCTTCAACCGCCGGCGTGTCGGCTGGCTTGAAAAGCACGTCGCGCGCCGGGTCGCTGTCGATGGAGCCGGAGGTGCCAAGTGAGGTTCCGACTTCGGCGATCTGGTAAAAATCAGCCGTCTCCAGGATTGCGTGCCACCGGAAGGGATCCATCGGGTAAGGTTCGGCAGCCATGCGGGTCACCGGCTCGGACGCGACGTTGGCGCTACTGAGCATCACCAAAGCTTGCGCGTGCTCGGCCCAGCGCACGCAGCCCAGAACGACCATCCCACTGAGAGCGAAGATGGCCCAGCCTTGACCTCTGAATGGCGTACGTCGTGCGCCGATTTCACGGTCGGTAAGGCCAAGCAGCCACGGCATTGTGAACGCCAGGAGAAAAAGTCCCCAGAGAATTGGCTCGGCGATAAACATAAAGCTGCCGGCATACCAGCGAGGATTCAACGGAAAAAACGGACGCACGCCGTAGTTGTTGGTCCAGTCGAGAAGCAGATGGCTCAGCGCGGCGACGCATGCGGTGAAATAGAGCCAGCCCCAGTGGACTGCCGGCAACGGCGCCGGTGGCGTCGGTGGCGCGTTTGCCGTTGGATTGTCTTCGCCGTTCGGGATTGCACTGGCTGCTGCGCGGCGCCAACGCCGTTGCCGCCACAGATGCAACAACGCCACCGCTCCCACCACCACACCTGCGACCACCGGCACGGCCCAAATAGTGTGCGTGATGCCGCGATGATGCTTTAGCTCGTCGACCGGGCCCGCGAATCCCCAGAAGATGTCGAGGTCTGCGGCCTCTGCGGCCAGCACCGCGGCAAGGGTAGCGTAGGCCGTCTTGCGGTTGAATCCTGCGCGGCCGAGACACGCGCCGGTAAGAAAATGAGTGACTGGTTCCATGAACTCGCCTAATGCATCGTAATCAATAGAACCCAAATGACAAGCCCAATCGATGACCCGACCAAGGCTCCGCGCGGTATCGTAAAGTTTCGTTCGTTATTCAACGAAAAGCCGATCGCTATGACGGCGCAAGGAATACCCACGGCAGCGAATCTTGGCGAATAGTCGAGAGTAACGAGACGCGCGCCGACGCAGACAATAAACACAAGTTGAATGAGTGCACTCAGCGTTAGAAACATCACTGAGATCCGATAGCTTCGTGGAAGCTGGCGTTTCTTGATCAGCGAATACCACGCCGGTGCGTTCGCGCAAATCACCAATAGGACGAAAAAGAATTCCAAATTTCCTCTGCTCCGTGACGGCACAATCGTCATGCGTTTCGAACGCTTGATCAGTCGCTATAAGCTTTTCTGCTACGCCCACTCTCCCTTGCGCATCAGCGGTTCGGTTGTGCCCGATGCGGTGATGCCGTCGATGTCCAATTCGGAAGACCCGATCATCCAGTCAACGTGGATCAGGCTTGAGTTCGCGCCCTTGGCGGCGAGTTCTTCGGGCGAAAGCTTGTCTCCGTTGCGCAGGCACGATGAATAGGATTGGCCGAGCGCGATGTGCGAAGCCGCATTCTCGTCGAAGAGCGTGTGAAAGAAGAGAAGGCCGCTTTTCGCAATGGGAGACGAGTGGGGAACGAGCGCCACTTCGCCCAGGCGGCGCGCGCCGTCGTCGGTGTCAATGAGTTTTTGAAGCACCTCCTGGCCTCGCGTGGCGCGTGCCTCCACGATACGGCCGTGCTCGAAGCGAACCTGGATGCCCTCAATCATCGTGCCCATATGCGATAGCGGCTTGCTTGCAGTCACGGTGCCATCGGCGCGATCTTTGTGAGGAGTTGTGAAGACCTCCTCCGTCGGCATGTTGGGAATGCAGTAGTTGCCATTGCCCGCGGTGGTGCCACCGCCGAGCCATTCGTGATCGTCGGCCAGGCCGAGTCGAAAATCTACGCCGGGGCCGCGATATTGCAAAGCCGAATAGCGCTTTTCATTCAGGATTGCCGAGCGCTTGTGCAGGTCAGCGTCATGCGACTTCCATGCGCTCACGGGATTGGGCGTGTTGATGCGCGTGGTCGAAAAGATTGCTGCCCATAGCTTCGCCATCGCTACATCGGGCGTGTCGTTCGGAAACATGACCGCGGCCCACGGCGGCGTGGCCGCGGCAACAATCGTCCAGTTGATATCGTGGCGCGTGATGAGCTCCATCGCCGGGCGATAAGCCTGCGACAGCGCGCGATTGGCGCGGCCAACTTTATCGGGGTCTTCATTTGAGAGCAGATTCGGATTTGCGCCGGCAACGGCGAGGCGCGCGGCGCCGCTCTTGAAGGCCTCGGCCATTCCATCGTAGAGCCACTTGGCAGCGCGATCGAAACTCGCGTCAGGAGCGTAATGATAGCGCGCCAGAGTCGACTCATCGTCGGTGAGGAGTGTGGTGACGAGCGATGCGCCGGCGCGATAAGCCTGTTCGGTGATGCGGCGAGCCAGTGGCAGCGTGTCGACCGAAGCGGTCATCACGAGCTCTTGTCCGGCCTTGAGGCCGAGGCCAACGTTAATTGCGACAGACGCGAGCTGATCGAGATTCTCTGCATGGGTGCGGGCTTCAGGGGCGGTGGCTGTTGGCGTCATTTCGTGTTGGTTCTCCCGGAGTTCTGTGGGTTAATCCTTGTTGCGATTATCGGACAGCATCTTCTCTGCTTCTGTGACCCGCTCCCGCGCGAACGTCGGAAGTGTGTGAGTAACCTGGTCGTAAAGCTCAATCACTTTATGGTAGTCGTGGCTTTTCCATGCCTCGTCTGCAGACCGATAAAGAGCTCGAATGGCAGCGCCCGCTTCGAGAATCGGAGCGTTATACTCTGCATTTCTACGATCCATGAACTTCGCGAAAGACGCATAAGTATCCGGATCACCTGCCAGAAATTGGGAACAATATTCCCGCGTAAGGTCAGCGAGCTTCTTTAGCGCCGGGCGGGAATCCTCGTCATCCTCGATACGGAGCGGGGCAATTTTGTTCGCGATAGCAGCAAAGCCCTGAAATCGGAGAATTTCAGGCAGTTCAACGATCAAGTGATCTCTGTTCGACGTCAACCCAAAGCCGATGCCAACCTCCTTAGATCGGGGCCGATCCCACGTAATGCCGAACGTGACCGAATCATTCCCGTATCGTACATGGTATTCGTATTCCTCAATGCATTGCATCGAATTGGCTGCGGCCAAGCCGTCGAAGTACTCGTGAACGACCGAAACAAAAGTTGTCATCGAGACCAATCTCCAACTGTCTCAGATCGCCTGAGCCGTCGATCGAAATACATTTGAGTCCATTTTAGGCGGTCGCCCGGTGGCAGGCGACTCCACAGGCCGTCGATCCATCCCATACAATTGATTCTCGAATATTTGGGGTTGATGATTCGGCCGTTAAGGAGTCTTACGTACATGATGCATTCGCAAATGAATTTGAGGACCAACAGAGTTTTGGTTGCGGGATTTGGCCTTCTCTTAGGAGCAGCAGCAGCCGGAATCTGTGCCGCGCAGGCACCAAACGCGGCCAGCAGCTTCGGCCCGAGCAATCCTTTTTATACGGTGAGCCCGCTCGAGTTTCACGCGCCAGCCTTCGACAAGATCAAAGACAGCGATTACCAGCCGGCGATTGACGCGGGCATGGCCGAACAGCTCAAAGAAGTTGAGGCAATCGCCAACAACCCCGCGCCGCCCACCTTTGAAAATACTTTTGTACCGCTGGAAAAATCAGGCCAGTTGTTCAATCGCGCGTGGAACGCATTCAACCTGGTTTCGCAGGCGAACACTGATCCGGAGCTGGAAAAGGTGCAGGACTATGAAGCGCCGCGCACTGCCGCGCTGGCTGATGCGATCAACCTGAACTCCAAATTGTTTGCGCGCATCAAGACGATCTATGACCAGCGGGCTTCGCTCAAGCTCGACGCCGAATCGCGGCGGCTCGTTGAGTACGACTATCAGCAGTTTGTGAAGGCCGGGGCGAACTTGTCAGATGCCGACAAAGAGAAGCTCAAGAAGCTGGACGAAGAAGAGTCGACGCTTGAGAACACATTCATGACCAAGCTGCTGGATGCGACGACAGCGGCCTCCTATTCGACAACCGACCCCGGGACGCTGGCTGGATTGAGCGCCGGACAAATGGCCTCGGCGGCAGAGGACGCGAAGGCTCACAAACAGCAGGGCTGGCTGTTGCCGCAGGAGAACACAACGCAGCAGCCCGACCTGAGCTCATTAAGTGATCGTGCCACGCGCCACAAAATCTTTGAGAACTCCTGGAACCGCGCCGAGCGCGGCGACGCGAACGACACGCGATCAACGCTCGCTCGCCTCGCGCAGCTTCGCGCGCAGAAGGCTGCGCTGCTCGGCTATCCCAACTATGCAGCGTGGGTTTTGACCGACCAGATGGCCAAGACGCCCGAGGCGGCCATTCATTTTCTTGATGCACTGGTTCCGGCTACGACGGCAAAAGCTGCCCGCGAAGCGAAGGATATTCAGGCACTGGACGACTTCAAGTTCAGTGGATCGGCCGCGTATCCAGTTGTCGATCCGGCGGATTGGGAGTTCTACGCCGAGCAGGTGCGCAAGGCAAAATACGATTACGATCAGTCGCAGGTTAAGCCTTACTTCGAATTGAACAACGTACTTAAGAACGGCGTCTTTTACGCGGCGCACGAGCTTTACGGCTTGACCTTCAAGGAGCGCAAAGATCTGCCTGTATGGCAGTCGGATGTGCGCGTGTTTCAGGTTTATGACGCAGATGGTAAGCCGCTGGCGATTTGGTATTGCGACTACTTCAAGCGCGACAACAAAAATGGCGGAGCGTGGGAAGACTCGCTCGTGGGCCAGTCGAAGCTGCTGGGCACGCAGCCGGTGGTCTACAACGTAGCTAATTTCCAAAAGCCTGCGCCCGGCGAGGCGGCACTGCTCAGCTTTGACGACGTGACCACGATGTTCCACGAGTTTGGCCACGCGCTGCACGCCATGTTTGCCGACACCGAATATCCAACTTTGTCGGGTACGGCGGTGCCGCGCGACTTTGTCGAATTTCCGTCGCAGTTCAATGAGCATTGGGCAAGCGATCCTGCGGTGTTTGCGCACTTACGCGAAGCACTACAAGACCGGCGAGCCCATGCCTGCCAACCTGGCGGCAAAAATTGTGAAGGCCAAGACTTTCAATCAGGGCTACGACTTTACCGAGATTCTTGCAGCCTCGGAGCTTGACCTTCAGTGGCACACGCTGCCAGCGAGCGCGCCGCTGCAGGATCCCGATGTTTTCGAGCAAGAGGCGCTCAAGAGGACGCATCTAAATGTCAGCTACGTTCCGCCGCGCTATCGCTCCAGCTATTTTCTGCACATTTGGCAGGAGGGCTATCAGGCCGGCTACTACGCGTACTCGTGGAGCGAGATGCTGGACGACAATGCTTACCAGTGGTTTGAGGATCACGGCGGAATGACGCGCGCCAATGGCGACCGTTTCCGGCGGATGGTGCTCTCGCGCGGCAACACTGAGGATTTGGAGAAGATGTACGACAAATGGCTGGGCGGGGAGCCGACCATCGATCCGATGCTGAAGGACCGCGGGCTGAAATAGAAAGCTAGCCGGCGAGTTAGCGCCTGAGCAAGTCAGCGCGTGGTCTCCCACCCTTTTGTTCGCCGCGACGAACGAGAAGGATGGGGCAGCGAGGCTTGCGTGCCTCACTATAATTCTTAGCTATGGCCGAGACGGCGATTACGCGCAAAATTGAGAAGCTGCGGAACGAGCTTCGCCGCCACGAGCATCTGTATTACGTTCTCGACGCGCCGGAGGTTTCCGACGCCGAGTACGACGCGCTGATGAACGAGCTGAAGAAGCTCGAGGCGGCGCATCCCGACCTGGTGACTCCCGACTCGCCGACGCAGCGCGTGGGCGGCAAGCCTGCCGAGGGGTTCAAAAAAGCGCAGCACTCGCGGCCCATGCTGTCGCTCGACAATGCTTACTCGGCCGAAGAACTGGCTGACTGGGACCGGCGCGTACACGAGCTGGCCGGCAAGCTGCCAGTGGAATACACAGCCGAACTGAAGCTCGATGGCCTGAGCGTGGCGCTCAGCTATGAGGCGGGCAGCGGCGGCGCGGGTCTCGCGATGGGCCTAACGCGTGGCGATGGCCAGACCGGCGAAGATGTCACCTCAAATATCCGCACTATTCGCAGCATTCCGTTGAGCATCCCGGCCGATCGGCTGAAGAAAGCGAAATTGCCAGCGAAATTTGAAGTGCGCGGCGAGGTGGTGATGCCGGCTGCGGCGTTTCTCAAAATGAATGAGGAGCGCGAGCGCGAGGGGCTGCCGGCGTTCGTCAATCCGCGCAACTCGGCCGCGGGAACGCTACGCACGCTTGATTCTTCGGTCGTCGCTAACCGGCGGCTGGTGTTCTTCGCGTATTTTCTGCTTGTCGATGGCGAATACTTTGCCGCCGGGCAAACGGCCACGCTCGACGCGCTTACTGCGCTCGGATTTAGGGTCAATCCGCATCGCGAGCGCGTGAAGAATGTCGACCAGATGATGAAGTTTATCGATAGCGCGGAACACGCGCGGGAGACGCTGGGCTATGAGATTGACGGCGTCGTGCTAAAAGTCGACGCCCACGCCACGCAGCAGCGACTGGGATACACGGGCCGCGCGCCGCGTTGGGCCATTGCGTACAAATTCACCGCGAAAGCGGGCGTGACGCAGGTGAAGAGCATTACTGTGCAGGTGGGCCGCACCGGCAAGCTGACGCCGGTCGCCGAGCTAACGCCGGTTTTTATCGGTGGCACCACGGTGAGCCGCGCCACGCTGCACAACGCGGACTTCATCGAGCGGCTGGGACTGAAGCTCGAGGATTGGGTGAAGGTAGAACGCGGCGGCGACGTGATTCCGAAGGTTGTGGAAGTGATTGCCGACGCCGACCATCCGCGCGGGAAGCACAGCTTCAAATTTCCGACCGAGTGCCCGGAGTGCGGAAGTAAAGTGGTTCGCGCGGAAGGCGAGGCCGACTGGCGCTGTGTGAACGTGGACTGCCCGGCCAAGCTGCGCGAGAGCCTATTGCACTTTGCCCGTCGCGAAGTCATGAATATCGAGGGGCTGGGCGATGCGGTGGTGCAGCAGTTGGCGGAAAAGCGGCTCGTCAAGAGCGTTGCCGATCTTTACTCGCTTGACGAAAAGGCGCTGGGATCGCTCGAAAAAGAAGTGGTTCGCGTCGACAAAAAGACACAGCAGAAAATTGCGAAGAAAGAGGCGCTCCTCGGCCCCAAGGCGATCAAAACGCTCATTGAGCAGATCGAGAATTCGAAAAAATCAGGTTTGGCAAGCGTGTTGATGGGGCTGGGCATCCGTTTTGTCGGTGAGCGCACAGCCGAGCTTCTGGCGCAGGAGTTCGGAACAATCGATGCTCTGATGAGCGCGAACGCCGAAGAGCTGGAGCGCGTTGATGAAGTGGGCCCGCGCATCTCGCAGGCCATTCTGGAGTTTTTCTCGGACAAGGAAAATCGCCATCTGGTGAAGCGGCTCAAAGACGCCGGCCTCGATGTGACAGCGGAAAAGAAGGAGCGCTCGACGCAGCTCGCTGGCCTGACGTTTGTGCTGACGGGAACGCTGCCGAAGATGACGCGCGAGGAGGCAAAGGAAAAAATCGAGTCAGCGGGCGGAAAGACGGCTGGCTCCGTCAGCAAGAAGACCAGCTATGTTGTGGCGGGGGAGGAAGCCGGGTCGAAACTCGACAAGGCGCGCGAGCTCAAGATTCCTGTGATTGACGAGGAGGGACTGCTGGCGCTGCTTGCGGGCGATACTGCGCCGAAATAGGCGGCCCGCACGGAGTCCAACACCTCGATCAGCGATTCAGTGCTATCTGGATCACTTGCCGGTTGCGAAATAGCCCTTCTTGGCCCGGACAGCGTACTTGCGGTCGTAACAATAGAGGTAGATGGTGCGATAAGCGCCGTCGGTCTTGAAGTCGGCGGGGGTATAAACGAGCTCGTACTGGCTGCGCAGTTCTTCCTCAATGTCCTTGAAGCTGTTTGACATCTCCTCTACCGAGGGTGGAAAGAACACTTCGCCGCCTGTCTCCTCCGCCAGTTCCTGCAGAATCTTGTCGCCGTTGCCACGGCTCGGCGTCCAGTTAGTGCTGATGGCGTAGATGATGGTCTCGGCGCGCTCACATTCCTTGATGGCTTCAGTGAGGTAGACGCGGCTCTGGTTGTCTTCGCCGTCTGAGATGAGAATGATGGCCTTGCGAACTGGTTCGGGTCCGCGTTCCGTGCCGAGCTTGTCGCGGCAGGCGACATATACGGCGTCAAAGAGCGCCGTTCCGCCGGCGGGTTCGAGCTTATTTACGCCGGCCTGCAAGGCATCCTGATCATTTGTCCAATTCGCGGTCACCGTAGGCGTGACATCGAATCCCATCACGAAGGCGCGGTCGCTCTTCGCCTTAAGCACGTCGAGCAGAAAAGCGGTAGCCGATTGTTGTTCAAACTGAAAGCGTGAGCGGATCGAGCTGCTGGCGTCGATGACGAGCCCCACGCGCATCGGCAGGTTGATTTGCTGGTGAAACGAACGCACGTGCGCCGGCGCCTTCCCGTCATCGAGCAGGGTAAAGTCGTTCTGAGTCAGGTTTGCGATATAGTGCCCGTGCTTGTCAGTGACGGTAAAGATGAGGTTGACCTCGTTGACGGGGACAACGATAGTTGGTGCGCCGACATCGGTATTCGATCCAGGGCCAGGAGCTGCCTGCGCAGCAGCCGGAGATGTGGTCGGTGCGGCGGCCGGGGCGGCAGGTTGACTGGCTGGCTGAGCGGCAGGCTGAGCTGGAGGAGTGGCCGCTCCGGGCGCAGGCTGCTGTGCAAATGCTGTGGCGCACGAAAGCGCAATCGCAAGCACCAAGGCAAAAAACGAGAAACGCATCAGCTGCGCCGGGGCGGGATACTGAGGCGTGGAAAGCTGTGTCTTCATCACTTCTCATTCTAACAATCGCCGTACTGTCTAATCGGCGTTAGGGATTGACCATCCGGGTACTTTCGTCAGCAAATCCCGAAGCGGTTGTGGAGTGGGTCCAAAAGGGGCGAGCCTGAAAGATTAGACGGATTCGAGGCGGCTGAGGAAAGCAGTCAATTCTTCGGGTAGCGGCGCTTCCATCTGGAGCGGCTTGCCCGTCAGCGGTTGCGCGAATTCGAGCTTTGCGGCATGGAGAAAATTGCGGTCGAGCGTCAGCCGCTCAGGCGCCTTCTTTTTGCGGACGAGGCGCGTGGTCTGCGCTGCGTCCTGCTCGGTTAAGTGCGCACTACCGCCGTAGAGCGCGTCGCCGACCACTGGATGGCCGATGGACGCCATGTGCACGCGGATCTGGTGCGTGCGGCCTGTCTCAATCCGAACTTCGATCAATGTAAATTTTCCGAAGCGCGTCGCCAAGCGCCGCATGACCTTGTAGTGCGAGACAGCGGAGCGGGCATTTTCGCTGGGCCGCGTGGTCATGCGCGTGCGGCGGACGGGATCGCGGCTGACCGCGGCAGTGATGGTGCCTTTTTCTTTCGCGACCGACCCATGAACCAGCGCGATGTAGGTTTTTTGCACATTGCGGCCCGAGAACATAGCGCCCAAAGCGGCGTGAGCGCGATCGTTTTTGGCGACGATGATCAGCCCGCTGGTGCTTTTGTCGAGCCGGTGTACGATTCCGGGGCGAAGATCGCCGCCAGCGGCAGAGAGCGCTTTGAAGCGGTGGAGCAGGGCATTGACGAGCGTTCCGCCGCTGCGCGCGGTGTCATTCTGGCCTGAGCCCGCGTGCACCATCATGCCGGCTGGCTTGTTGATCACGGCAAGGTCGGCGTCTTCGTAGACGATGTCGAGCGGAATGGCCTCGGGCACAGCTTTGAGCGGCGCAGGATGCGGATCGCCGGTGATGGTGATCAGCTCGCCTCCGCGCAGCTTCAACGATGCCTTCTCTCGGCCTCCGTTGACCAGTACATCGCCCTGGTCGAGAAGCAGTTGCACGCGGGACCGGCTTATGCCTTCGAGTTGAGCTGCCGGAGACTCGGCCTGAGACGCGACTTGAGCCGTCGAAAAAAAACCGGCGATAAAGGTATCGAGGCGCTGGCCTTTTGCTTCAGCAGGCACAGCGATAGTGCGTGGAAGGCTCATGCGGCGCCTCGGCTTTCTGTCGCCGGCGGGGCTTGGGTGCCGGTCAGCAGCTCGCCGTGGCGTTCGTGCGCTGCGCTTTCGCATTCGGACGACGAGTTCTTGCGTTCGCGAAGCGTCAGTGCGCCGGCCAGGACAAGCAAGACCGCGGCGATTTGCGGTCCGTCGACGACGCGATTCAAGAGCGAGCCGCGGCCAAACAATTCTCGGCCCTCCCAGTCGCGCCAGATTTCCGTCAGGTAAATTGCCACACCGGCTCCGATGAGACCGAGGCCGGCCACGTCGCCTTTGCGGCGCTCGAGCGGCAGCCAGACCCAGAGCAGCACCGCAAGCGCAAGAAACGCGAGCGCAGCATAAGCCTGCACGGGATGCAGCGGAACGCCAAGCGGAGTGCCGCTCCAAATTGCGGCCATCGGATTTGTATAGACGACAGCCCATCCGACTTGAGGCCCGGCGTATGTTCCGTAACCAGAGCCAGCGGCCAACGCGCCGAATTGCTCGAAGGCGAGCGCCGCGGCGAGCGGTGGAGCGAGAGCGTCCGCAGTGGCGCGAAAGGGAAGCTTTTTCTTCCGCGTGTACCACGCGGCGCTGGCGGCGCCTGCAAATGCTCCTGCGCATGCCAGCAGCGGATGATGCACCACACCTAAGCCGAGCAGCCATGCGGGATGAGCTCGAAGGACGCTCCAGTTGGCGGCGACCAGCAGCAGCCGTGCCGCGGCGAGCGCGGCGAACAGGCTCAGGATGCAGAGATTCCAGATTTTGCCGGCGTCTACACCCGCGATGCGGGCGGAGCGCTGCGCCATCATGAGCGCGACCAATACGCCGAGCGCGGTGATTGCGCCGTAAGAAGGGATCACAAGCGAGCCGATATGGAAGAGGACAGGGTGCACTTAATACAGGATAGGTGATTTAGGCGGACGCGCGCCGATGCGGTCACATTCGCGCCCGCAGCACGCCGACAGCACGCCCCCGAGTGCGGGCTTACGAGTGCGCGCCCACGGGAAGCGGGTGTCGTCCGCAACCCTGGGGATTGAAAACGCGAGCCATTGACGGCGGATTCTTTTCGAGCTTTGAAACCGGCCGGATCGGGCGCGGGGTCAGGTTGCCGCCGCAATTCGGGCAGCGGCCGCGCAGATTGTTCTCAACGCAATCGCGACAGAAGGTGCACTCGTAGGTACAGATCATCGCGTCCGCTGCGTCGGGAGGCAGATCTTTGTTGCAGCATTCGCAATTGGGGCGCAATTCAAGCATTGAGGTTTGGCGGAAGCCGGCAGGAAAACAAAAACCGGAATGAAGTAGAAGCCGACCCGCTGGACCGTGGCTGATGCGCCGGTGAACCCGTCCTCAGACGGTGGAGCTCTCCGCGGTTCGTTAGGCATTCCGGACTGGCGGACACTGCACACGGAACCGATTGTCGAGTCGAGCCCCTGTTCATTGAATGTTGGTTCAACCAGCGTTGACCACCCACCTGTTTTGCAGGCCGGTTTCTATTGCGGATAGTACGAGGCATCGTTGGGAATTGCAAGTCTTGTGCGAACGGTTCAGGTGTGCTACGGTCCCGAGTCCAATCAACAGTCAACAAGACAAAAAACAAAGCGGCATCTGCATGCAGATTGGTTTTGAGCGCGAGCGCCCGTTTCACTATCTCTATTGCGGAGAGTGGCCGATCTTTCCGTCCGCCCACTGAATGAAATACTTCATGTTCGGCGCATCGGTGTGACCTCCATCGTGCTGCCGCCAAGCAAGCTGGCCGTCGATGTGGCCCTCATTGATCGGCGGCATCTTGGCCGTTTTGTAGTCGCCCGGGATGTCAAGAGTTTTCGCGCCCAGCAAAGCAAACACGCGGTTAGCATCGATCGTGGCCATAAAGCTGCCCTCATGATCGAGCCAATGCGCGTCGCCTTTCTCGGGAGCTCCGTAGCTGATGAACGTGAGCCGCGGCGCGCAAAGCGAGATCAGCTCATTCGAATCGACGGGAAGATCGCCCGGATTCATCGCGCCGAATGAAGCATCACTGGCGTCGTACTTGATGAAGTTGCCGCCCATCCAGTAATACTCGCCAGTGGCAAGGTTCTCTACGCCCTCGCCGTAGTTGCGGCGCAGCAGAGTGGCTCCGCCTTTGCCCGAAGAGCCGACCAGCACCAACGCGAAACGATCGTTGAAGGCCATCGTGACCAGCGCTGCTTTTCCGTATCTCGACACGCCTTCGATGCCGATGTGTTTTGCGTCGACCGCCGAATCGGTCTCGAGATAGTCGAGCCCGCGGTCTGCGCCCCACGCCCACGCGCGCAACGCTCCCCACTGATCTGGTTTACGAGGCTGGCCGTTGTTCACCAGGCCGATAATGCCGCGCGTCAATCCTTGCGCGTTGTCAGCCTGCACGCTTGCGGGATCGAAGCGGACGAATCCCCAGCCGGCCGCGATGAGCTGCCATTCATTCGGCGGATCGCCGTCGGCGTTCAACGTCGGCGGCACGAAGAACGGCGGCTCCTGATACGGCTCCCATGCAGGGTGGGCCGCAAAGACCTGACTCAGCGATGGATCCTGCTTGAGCAGCTCCGCCTTCGTTGCTTGGTTGATTTTGTCCAGATCGTCGCCGCGCGGCTCATTGGGATAGGGAAATCCTGCGCGCGTAAATTCCATGAGCACTGGAACCGGCCCCGCAGCGTTCGCCGGCGTAACGACAGTCATGTGAATCTTGACGCTGATCGCCGGGCAGCCTGAGTTGTCCACTTCGCCAATCAGATCTTTTGCGATCACTGGCGTAAAGCCGATCATCTCGTGATCGACTGCGGTAACGGTCCAGGTGACTTTAGGCAAATTGGCCGGCACATAGCCATAAACATATTTCGAAAGCATGTCGACCAGCTCCGGGCGGCGCTGCTTCCACCACACGTCGGCCGTCGCGACTGTCGTCCCGTTGCTCAGAGTGAGCGGGTCGGGAACATTCGGATAAGGATTTGCCTTCGACTCGTCGTAGTTGGCATGGTTCGGAGCATTCTCGTTTCCATTCCAACCGGGGCGAAGCGTCTTGATGCCGAGCTGGTCCATCATGTTCTGGTGATCCTGATCGGCAGTGAACGTAACCGGAGTGCAGGGAGCCTGCGCCTGAAGCGCGGCTGCGGCGAAAGTGACGGCGAGAACGGTTACGAAAATGGAGAGTCTCAAGCTGGAATGCATTTGAATGCTCCGGGGTGTTATGCTTGCAACGTTTTTCGGGCGGTTCTCCAATTCCCGAGGAATGTGAGACATTTTTCGAGGTGGCGTTTTCTTAAGGGAAAACACCACTTAGCGGTTGCGACGTCGACTTGCGCGAATTGGAGAACCGCTCAGGACGCCGATTTTATTCGAGGATCATATTAAATCATCGCTATGAGAATAACTGGCAAAATCATTCGATTTACGAGTCTTGGTGCAAGCCTAACCGCAGGCATGTTTGCAATGTTGTTGGCAGTGGCCAGCTACGCGACGGCGCAGCGCGGCGCAGCAAAGGGAGACGCGTGGGTGTCGAGCTGGGGTACTTCGCAGCAGATTCCCGAGCCACAGAACTCGCTGCCCGTCGACGACCTGCGAGACGCGACGGTGCGGCAGATCGTTCATCTCTCGTTGGGAGGCTCGGCGCTGCGCGTACATCTTTCGAATGCATTTGGAACGGCACCACTCCACTTCACCTCGGTGCATATTGCGCATCCAACTTCGCCGGCGGCCGCGGCGATTGATCCGGCGAGTGATCGCGCGCTAACGTTTGCCGGCAATCCCGATGTCACAATTCCGCCGGGCGCGGAGTTCGTATCTGATGCGGTGGAAATGCCCGTCGCGCCGCTTTCCGATGTGGCCGTGACATTTCATCTGGACGCGCCGCCTGCGCAGGAAACCGGTCATCCAGGCTCGCGGTCTACTTCCTACTATGTGCACGGAGACCAGGTGAGCGCGGCGGACTTGCCCGAGGCGAAGCATGTAGACCACTGGTACGATCTGACGGAAATCGACGTGCGGACTGCATCGGGAGCGGGCGTCGTCGTAGCGCTTGGCGATTCGATTACCGATGGTCACGCCGCAACCACAAACGGCAACGACCGCTGGACCGATGTGCTGGCGGCGCGATTGCAGGCCTCAAAAAAGACGCGGAATATCGGCGTGTCCAACCAGGGAATCGGCGGCAATCACGTACTGACCGACGGCTTGGGCCCGAATGTGCTGGCGCGCTTCGACCGCGACGTGCTGGCGCCAGCGGGAGCGCGCTGGTTGATCGTCTTTGAAGGTGTCAACGACCTGGGAGGCCTGGCTCGCATCGCCGAAGTTCCCGCTGATCAGCACGCAGCACTGGTCGCCCGCCTAATTGCCGCGTATCAGCAGATCGTCGAGCGTGCTCATGCACACGGGCTGCGCGTTTACGGCGCGACCATTACGCCATACACAGGTTCGGGCTACTACCATCCTGGATCGTTAAGCGAAGCCGACCGGCAAGCGGTGAATGTATGGATTCGCACCGCCGGTCATTTTGACGCGGTGATCGATTTTGACGCTGTGGTGCGCGACCCGGCGCATCCTGAGCAGCTTCTGCCGGCGTTCGATTGCGGCGATCATCTGCACCCTTCGCCAGCCGGATACAAGGCGTTGGGTGAGTCGATTCCGCTGGATTTGTTTACAAAGTAAGGAGCATCGTCGGCTGCGAAGGCCAGACCTGCGCGCATTAGGGCGCCGTGTATGTGGCCCTCGCGCAACGATTGCGATTCTTACGACACTGGATTTTTCAGAGCGCTGCGTTTCTTGGGAATGATAACCGGGGACGCTGCGGCGGCAGGTGCGGTTTTTTCAGTCCGAGAGGTACCGGAGCGATGGCCGTTCGGCGAGTTCTCGCCCATGGCATGCAGGCGCAGGAAGTTGGTTGAGCCGGATTTGGTGCGCGTGCCGGCCACAATGGCGATCACTTCGCGCGGGCGGACATAGCCGCCTTCTTCAAGCAAGCTTCTCGGCGCAATCCACCATCGCCTCGTTGGAGTTCACCTTCGGACATCGGATGGGCGTGGTGCCCCACAGCAGGTTGAGGCGATTGACGGTGACATCAAGCGGGCTGAGCGCGAAGATGGGCGCGGTGGGATGGTATTTCGAGAGCTGGCGCGCTGTTGCGCCGGACTCGGTGAAAAGCGCGATGCCGCGAAGGTCAAGATCGTCGGCGGCGTGCGCCGTCGCTTCGCAAATGGTTTCGGCAATCGTGAGGCCGCTGCGGCGCTCGCGCGGCTGGATATCCAGATTCTCTTTCATGTGGCGCTCGGTCTCGGTGACGATGCGCGCCATCATCTGCCACGGCCTCGACTGGATATTTGCCCACGGCGGATTCGCCGGAGAGCATCACCGCGTCGGTGCCGTCGTAGATTGCGTTGGCCACATCGGAGACCTCGGCGCGCGTGGGCCGCGGATTCTCGATCATCGATTCCAGCATCTGCGTCGCCGTGATTACCGGCTTGAAGTACTCGGCGGCGCGACGAATGATGTACTTCTGAATCGCGGGAACTTTTTCCGGCGGCACTTCCACGCCCAGATCGCCGCGCGCCACCATGATGCCGTCCGCGACCTGCAGAATCGCGTCAAGATGCTCAACGGCCTGCGGCTTTTCCAGCTTGGCGATGATCCAGGTATCGGCGCCGTGCGCGGCCACGCGATTGCGCACCAGGCTCACGTCTTCGGCGGTGCGCACAAACGACACGGCGATGGCGTCGACACCGTGATTGAGCGCAAACTCCAGGTCCTCGGAGTCTTTTTCGGTGAGCGACGGCGTGCGTACCAGTACGCCGGGAAGGTTAATTCCCTTGCTCTCGCCCAGCATTCCGCCGTTGATGATGTCGCAGACCACGTCTTCTCCGCTGAGCTGATGCACGCGCAGCTCGATCAGGCCGTCGGAAATGAGAATCCGCGAGCCTTGTTCAACGTTTTCAGCGAGGGTCTTGAAAGTGGTGCCAACCAGAGAAGCAGTACCAAGCACATCGCGCGGCGTGATCGTGATCTTGTGGCCGGCCTTGAGCAGCACGGGCTGATGATCTTTCAGCAGCGCCGTGCGAATCTTGGGCCCCTGCAGGTCGGCGAGAATGCACAGCGGCTTATTTTCTTCGCGGCTCACCTTGCGAATTTTCTGCATCACCGCGACCTTGCGCTCGTGCGTGCTGTGAGAGAAGTTGAGGCGCACCACATCCACGCCGGCGCGAATCATGGCGCGGATCACTTGCTCGCTGTTCGAGGCCGGCCCCAGCGTCGCAACGATTTTTGCGCGGCGCTGCGATGGAGATTGCGTCAGATTCAATTCGGCAAATGGCATGGAGGCGGCTCCAGACGCGTTTCTTATTGAGTGAAATCAGTTTTTAGCGGGCAAAAGGGAGCAAAGGGGCGCGAATGACTTTATTGTAACTGGCCGGGCCAAAGCGCAGCAGACCGTGCGCATCAATTTGCGGTTTGCGGATTGCCGCCTGTGACAGTGAACAGAATTGCGAACAGCGTTTGGCTAGCGCGCCAGAGACGCCCGCTCATGCGCGGACGACTCCGCGGCAAGTTGATTCTGGCGCTCCCAGTAGAGAACACCATTCAGCTCCGCGCCCAGCAACACGCTGAACGACGTGATGTAAAGCCAAACGAGCGTTGCAATTCCGGCAGCGAACGAACCATAGAGCCGCGTGTAGTTGGCCACGCTGGTCACGTACCAGCCGTAGGCGAGCGTGGCCGGGAACCAGATGAGCGTGCCCGCGATTGCGCCGGGCGCGACCAGAGACCAATGCTCCGTGCGGTGGGTTCCGAAATGATAAAGAGCGGTCAGGACGGTAAGGATGGCGGCAAAACTGATCGTCCAACGAACCATGCGCCAGAAGAGGATGACGACATGACGCAGGTCATGGCCGGCGTTGGCGATCATCCAGTGCTCGATCTGGTGGCCGAAGACAATCACCAGCGAGGCCAGCGACAGCGGAATCAAAACAATAAAGACCAGCATGAGAGCGCGGGCGCGGCGTCCCCAGAAGGTCCAGCTTTCCTGTGGCAGCCGGTAGGCGCGGCGAAATCCCTCCATGAGCGAGAGCATGAAGCCGAGCCCCGCAAAAAGGCTGAGCAAAGTGGCGGAGAGAATCAGCTGGCCGGAGTGGAGCTGGTGGTTGAGGATCGACGATTGAACCAGATCGAGCGTGTCATTGGGCAGAAACTGCTCCAGAACGCCGCGCGTTTCTCCCACCAGAGTGGGCCCTTCTTCAACCTGGGCCACCAGCGTGGTCATCACCAGCAGGGCAGGGAAGAACATAAGCATTCCGGAATAGGCGGCCGCCTTCGATGTGTTGACGACATCGTGGACAAAAGCCTGAAAAAGCGCTTCGCGGATTCTGGCCAGGTATTTATGCATTTGCGTTCCAAGCCAGAGTAGAGCATTTGCCGGGTTTGCGGCGATAAAAACCTGGAACAGAGAATAAGGAATTGAGACCAGGGAATCGAGAGCAGCAAGTCGGCTCGCAAGGCTACGGCCAGTTCCGGCGCCAGTTGCCTTTCACGAGGCGCCGTCACGGGCTACAATTCGGCGGGGGCCCGGTCGGCTATGAATCGTCCTTCGAAATTGCACGCTTGCCTTGCGACTCTCCTTATCTTTCTACTTACGTTTTTCGCTGCCCGCCCGGCAACCGGCCAGGTGGTCGTCAGCGAAACCGAGCGCGCCGCCGCGCAACTGCCCGCGCCGCTGCACCAAATTGTCGATCGGCTTTTGAGCCTCGACCAGCTGCCTGCAACAGCGTGGAAGATGCACTCCGGCGACCTAACACATGGCGAAGCTGTTGGCTTGGACGAAAGCGACTGGCAGCCGGTGGCGCTGCGCGAGAAAGCGCCCGACTGAAGCCGTCTGGTTCCGGCAGACCGTACAGATTCCCGACACGCTCAACGGCTACGACTTAACCGGCGCGCGCATCTGGTTCCAGTTCCACGCCGACGCCAACGGCCCCATGCCGCAGATGATTTACTTCAACGGCCGCCGCGTGGCCATGGGCGAGGATCTCGAACCAATCGTGCTCGAAGAAGACGCGCACCCCGGCGACAAAATTGTCATTGCGGTCAAGCTTCTTTCCACGATCGACACCAAGACCTTTCGCGGCGCAACTCTGCGGATTGAATTTCCGGAAAACCGGCCCAACCCTGCGGATCTCGCGCAGGAGTTTCTGTCGGCTTCGGTGCTGATCCCGAGTCTGGGGGCGCAAAGCACGGTCACTGCCACCGCTCCGCCAATTTTGCCGATGAACCTGCTAGGTGACGCGATTCGTTCTGTGGACGTTGCTTCGCTCGATGCGGCAGAAACGGCCACCGGCGACGCGCGTGCGCAGGCACAATCCAAGTTTGACGCCAGCCTGAAAGCAGCCCAGGCCCACCTTGAAGAGCTTCGCCCGCTGCTCGCGACCGCGACATTCCACCTCACGGGCAACTCGCACATTGACGCTGCATGGCTGTGGCCGTCGACTGAAACCGTCGACGTCGTCCGGCGCACATTTGGCACCGCGCTTCAATTGATGAACGAATATCCCGGCTACACCTACACGCAGTCGGCCGCGGCCTACAACGAGTGGATGGCCGACAAATATCCTTCGATGAATGCGGAAATTAAGCGGCGCATTCAGGAGGGCCGCTGGGAGATTGTCGGCGGAATGTGGGTCGAGCCGGACCTGAATATGCCCGACGGCGAATCGCTTGTTCGTCAACTGCTCGTGGGCAAGCGCTGGTTCAAGCAGGCTTACGGCGTGGATGTGCGCATCGGCTGGAATCCGGATTCGTTCGGCTACAACTGGCAACTGCCGCAGATCTACAAGAAGAGCGGCATCGATTATTTCGTCACGCAGAAGATGGAGTGGAACGACACCAATCAGCTTCCCTTCAAGCTGTTCTGGTGGCAATCGCCCGATGGATCGAAGGTGCTCGCGTATTTTCCGCACGGCTACGGCAATGAGGATCTGCGCCCGCTGCGGCTTGCGGACGATCTTGTGGCCGCGCGCGAGCGGTCCACGGGAATGACGGACATGATGGACCTCTACGGCGTGGGTGATCACGGCGGCGGACCGACGCGGGCCATGCTTGACGAGGGCTTTCGATGGGCCGGACAAAATGGGCCTGGCGGGGCCCGGGCGCGGCATCGGTGGCCGCGATCGGCGGCGTGCCGGTGACGCCTCATTACGAATTCGGTACTGCGCAGAGCTGGTTCTCGGCGGTTGAGAAAAACATCGCTCCCGACAGCCCGGTTTGGAATTACCAGACAATTCCGAAAGGCTACTCGCACCGGCGGCGGTGGCGGGGAAGGTTGCAATTCCCACCTGGGATTCGGAACTCTACTTCGAGTATCACCGCGGGGTTTACACCACGCAGGCCAACCACAAGCACAGCATGCGCACCGCTGAAGAAGAGATGCTGAACGCGGAAAAATGGTCGTCGCTGGCCTGGCTCGATGGCGCGAAGTATCCGGCCGACGAACTGACTGAGGACTGGAAGAAAGTGCTCTTCAATCAGTTCCACGATCTGGCGGCGGGGTCCGGCATCGCCGACATCTATAAGGATGCGCAAAAGGACTACGCCTGGGTGAGCATGTCGACGAACGAGATTTCGGCGGGCGCGCTGGAGGCAGTTTCGGATCACATCGATACGGCGAATGGATCAAAAGGAGCGGAGACGCAATCCGTCGTTGTGTTCAATCCCCTCGGATGGAACAGGGACGGAGAAGTCAGGGTCAAGATTCATTACGATGGTTCTAGCAAGGAACTGGCAGCGCTGAAAGGACCATCCGGGGATGAAGATATAATCGCTGCCATAATCGCCTCATACGACCCGCAGACCGGCATCGCGGAACTGGCGATTCCTCTTAAGAACGTGCCGCCGCTCGGATACGAGGTCCTTTTGCTGGGCACCTCTAAGTCCATGTTCGGCGTAGGGACAGGTGGCAGCATCGGGGCGGTGTTCGGTACAGCGACAGGTCACAACAATGCGAATGCAAAGCCAGTTTCTGACGGATCGGAGCAGACAGGTTCAGGGGATAAAAGTAACTTAGCAAAACCGAACACCGTTGGAGAGTCAAGCGGATCGGTCTCGGTCAGCAACCAGTTGTTGCGCATCAGCGTCGACGGGGCATCGGGCTGCATTGTCAGTCTTGTCGACGAGAAGTCCGGTTCAGAGTCATTGGCACCAGGTGCCTGCGGCAACCAATTACAGCTCTTCAAAGACACTCCCAAGGATTACGACGCTTGGAATATTGACCCGGGAACGCTCGATGCGCCGCCCTCGACCATCGAAAAAGCGGACTCCGTGGAATCTGTGACAAGTTCCGACGGCTCCGAGGCCATCCGCGTCACTCGCAGTTGGCAGAGTTCAAAATTCGTGCAGACGATCCGGCTCGACGGCGACATCGTCGACATCGACAACGACATCGACTGGCACGAAAAGCATGTTCTGCTCAAGGCAGCATTCCCGCTGGCCGTGACTAGCGACTTCGCCACTTACGAGATTCCCTACGGCTCCATCGAGCGGCCGACGACGCGCAACAACTCCTTCGAAAAAGCCCAGTTTGAGGTTGAGGCGATGCGCTGGGCCGATTTGAGTGGAGCGGGGCCGGATGGCAACGTTCACGGCCTCAGCATTCTCAATCAAGATAAATACGGCTACGACGCGGCGGGCAATGTGTTGCGTATTACGTTGTTGCGCTCGCCTACATGGCCTGACCCCGACGCCGACCAGGGCGAGCATCACTTCCACTACGCGCTCTATCCGCACGCGGGCACATGGAAGGATGCGCTGACCGTGCGCCACGGATGGGAGTACGACTATCCGCTGCAGGCCGTGGTGACGACGGCACATGCGGGAACGCTGCCGGCAGAGCACTCGTTCGCATCGGTTGAGCCGGACAATATTGTGCTGACCGCGGTGAAAAAAGCCGAGGATCAGAACGGAGTCGCCACGAATGGATTGATTTTCCGCGCGTATGAATGGGCAGGCAAGGAGACGACTGCCGAATTCCATGTTCCGCCGGGCGCGACTGGCGCGACGGTCACGAATCTGATGGAGCAGCCGGAGGGCGGGTCGCTTTCAATCGCAACGGAAAACGGGGCCAACGTAGTCAAAGTTCCCATCCATCCCTACGAGATCCTGACCATCCGCGTGGACTATGGAAAAGCAGGGAATAGGGAATAGGGAACAGGGAACAGGGAACAGGATGAACCCCTCCGCTTGCGGCCGGAACGCAACAAACTCAGAGCTGCGGGCTGATATTCTGGATCGAGCAAGGAGCCTGCGCCATGCACATTACTTCACCGTTTTTTGTCGTCCCCGTCATCATCGCCGTCTTTGTCGCATCTATCCTCTTCGCCACCAGCAGCAAGGAAGACGGGCCCTCAACGCACTGAGAAGGGGCACTGAGTGCGTCGGTATGCGGCGAGGCCAGTCTTTCCGGGGCTAAAGCCCTCACATTGAAATTGGCGCAAATTCAGAGGGCTCAAGCACCCCGCTCCCTCGGTTTCCCGGAACAATTTAGCCGCCCACGGCGTATAACGTCCACAGAGGGCGATTGCCATGGCACCGAACAAAACATTGGACTCGACACAGAATCCAACACAGAACCCAACACCCCGGTCCGCAATGAACCCAGCGCGCATTTCGACTCGGAGCGCGAAGCCGAATTTGGCCGGTTTGGCTGGTGGCCTGTTGGCCTGCCTCACTCTGGCCGCGGGAATTGCCGGGTGCAGAGTGCAGGTGGACAAAGGCGCCAACGGCGAGCAGAAAAAAGTTCAGGTCGACACTCCCTTCGGCGGCATTCATGTGAACACTGACCAGACTTCCGCCGCGGACCTCGGGCTGCCCACATATCCCGGCGCGAATATCGTGAACGACAAAGATAACGAAAAGTCGGCAGACATCCACATGGGCTTTGGCGAGTGGGAGCTGCGCGTGAAGGTAGTCAACTTCTCGACACCTGACAGCCAGGACAAGGTCGTTGCGTTTTATAAGAATGCGCTCGCGCGCTATGGCGACGTGATCACCTGCCAGGGCACGACGCCTGTGGGAACGCCGACCGAGACCTCAGAGGGGTTGACCTGTGCGGACGACAAGGACAACAGAAGCACCGTCCAGATTGATCGTGGAGATTACGGCACCGGTGAAAATAGTTTGGAGCTGAAGGCCGGATCGAAGCGCCACCAGCACATCGTTGGATTTGAGAAGCTCCGCGTCCGGCGAGACGCGGTTTGCACTCGTGGCGCTTGATCTGCCTGCGGTGGCCAGCGGCGGGTCCGGCAAGAGCGACTGAGCGACATAAGAGCATCCAATCCTGAGCGGCAGATCCAGTCCTGAGCTGCGGATTCAGCCCTGAGCTGCGGATTAAGACCGGCTGATTCGGGGCCCGGCCCCTCGGTGCGCGAGTAGCAGCATGGAAATTTGGTGAGCGGCTTCGCGTCACCTTCGGGCCGCCCGCAGCCAACGGTTCACCTGATGGGATAAATGGTGGAAAAAGCAGCCTGAATGGCGCTATCCGGCGTCAACTCCTTCGCCAAACCCTGCCCCAAACTGGTAGCTTGAAAGAGTAGGAAACTCTTTTCCACAATGGCCTCCAGTCCCTACTTTTCATTGGCAGTTTTGTTCGTGGCGGCGCTGGGCTTTGGCGTGGCCCCGCTGGGCCTGGCCTGGCTTTGGGCGCAGGTGTTTTCACCGGCCAAACCTAATGCGATTAAGAACGCTATTTACGAGTGCGGTTTGGAATCAAAAGGCGACGCATGGATGGGATTCCGCTCGGCCTATTACCTTTACGCCATCATCTTTCTCATCTTTGACGTGGAAGCGGTGTTCCTGCTTCCGTTTGCAGTGGCATTTACAGGTTTGGGTGCGGCAGCCTGCGCCGCAATGCTCGTCTTTGTCCTGCTGCTTGTTGAGGGGTTGGCCTGGGCCTGGGCAAAAGGCGTGTTGACGTGGCAGTGAAAAAACAGGGAATAGGGAGCAGGGAACAGTTCTTTGTGCGGGGAATGGAATCCGCGGCGATTGAAAGACGAAACGCGCTGACGGCTGGCAACTGACAGCTGACGACTGGAGCAAAGCGACAAATGGCAGTTGACCAAAATCTGAAGATCGAGCTGGGCAAGCAGGGCATCTTCGTCACCACCATCGAGGAGCTCTACAACTGGGGCCGTCGCAGCTCCGTGTGGCCCATGCAGTTTGGGCTGGCGTGTTGCGCCATCGAGATGATCGCCACCACAATGGCTCGCTACGATCTGGCTCGCTTCGGCGCGGAAGTTTTTCGCCCTTCGCCGCGGCAAGCCGATCTGATGATCGTCTCCGGCACCGTGACCAAAGAAAATGGCGCCGCAAGTGGTACGCCTCTACAACCAGATGGCCGAGCCGCGCTACGTAATCGCGATGGGCGCCTGCGCTATCTCCGGCGGCCCGTTCAAGCAGGGTTACAACGTGCTCAAGGGGATTGATCGCTACATTCCGGTGGACGTGCACATTCCCGGTTGCCCACCGCGGCCTGAGGCGCTGATTCAGGCCTTCATGACATTGCAGAAGAAGATTGACGGCCAGCCGCTGACCGGTGAGGACCGGCCGCGTTTTCTCGACGCCGATGCGCAGGGCGAGTTTCCCGTGCCCGAGCAGGGAGAGCACGATCTGGAGCCGACTTCAAACAAAGGCGTGTGGCCGGTGCCGATCACGATCCGGTAAACGTGCAGGGAACAAGGGACCAAGGGAACGAGGGAACAAGAGGGCAGTGAACGGAAAAAAGAAATAGTGAAGCAGGAGAAAGTTCGCGGCGGCAATGCAGTGGCCAGGAGCTAGAGGCTAGAAGCCAGGAGCTGTTTTTTGAAAACGGTAGAAGAAATCAAGGCGGCGATTGAGGCGGCGGTTCCGGGCGCGGGCGTGGAGTTTGTGCCCAACCCCAGCGTCCTCCGCACAGCACTCGCTGCGCCTCGCGCCCGAGACCGCCGTTGCCGTTGCAACATTTCTGCGCGACGACGCTGAGCTGGCCCTTGATTTTCTCTCGAATGTATCCGGCGTTGACTGGCCCGACAAAGAGATAGCCGAGAAAGTTAAAGTGACGCGTCAGGTTACCAAGACCGTCGACGGCCCTGACGGCCAGAAGGTCGAGCAGCAAGTTGAAGAAATAGTCGACGAGACCCGCAAGCGCACGGAGCCCGGCTGCCTCGAAGCGGTCTATCACCTGTATTCGGTCGAGAAGAAACATGGGCCGCTGGTCATTCGCATGCGCACCGCGAACCGCTCCGACAAAACTGAACTGCCGTCGCTCACGCCAGTCTGGCGCGCGGCCGAATTTCAGGAGCGCGAGGTCTTCGATCTGTATGGGATTATCTTCACCGGCCATCCTGACCTGCGCCGCATTTTGATGTGGCCAGAATTCAAGGACTACCCCATGCGCAAGGATTACGTGGACCCGGACGACTTTGAGTACGAGCCGACGCCGCACGATGAAGTGCTCAAGCGCGCGCAGGCACATCAAAGCAGGGAGCAAGGGACCGAGGAAACAAGGGGCGAGGCAACAAACGAAATGGGAACGGCCAGCGCATGAGCGTTGCGGAAATAAAACTCGAGAAGCTCGACGGCTGGAACCGCCCGCCGGTTATCGAGCCGAGTGGCGAGGGTGAGCTGCTTGAGCTTGCAATGGGGCCGCACCATCCGTCGACGCACGGCGTCTTCCGCATGGACGTGGCGCTCGACGGCGAGAATGTTATTCGCCTCAAGCCCGTCTTCGGCTACCTGCACCGCAATCACGAGAAGATCGCCGAGGGTGCATCGTATCTTGCGTCGATGCCCTACACCGACCGCCTCGATTACTTCTGCTCGCTCACCAATAACTGGGCCTACGCGCTGGCGGTGGAGAAGCTCGTCGGCCAGGAAGTTCCCGAGCGCGCCGAATACATTCGCGTGATTCTTGCCGAGCTGACGCGCATTCAGAATCACGCTGCGTCGATCGGATTCCTCATTCAGGAGATGGGCGCAAGCGGCACTCCGCTGATGTATGCATTCAAGGAGCGCGAAAAGATTCTCGACCTCTTCGAATCGCTTACCGGCTCGCGCATGATGTGCAACTACATGCGCTTCGGCGGCTGCCGCGTGGATGTTTCCGCGCCATGGCTCGACGCCGCGCGCAAAGTGGTCGCTGGCTTGTCTCAATTCGTGGATGAGTTTGAAGCGCTGCTCTCGACAAACGAAATCCTAATGGCGCGCTGCCAGGGCATGGGCATTCTGCGGCCCGAACTCGCCGTCAACGCTGGAGTTTCCGGACCGATGCTGCGCGCGACAGGCGTAAATTACGACATTCGCAAGGTCGATCATTACGGCATCTATGATCGATTTCAATTCCGCGTGCCTCTCGGCGATCACGGCGACATCTACGACCGTTACATGGTTCGCATTCTTGAAATGCGCGAGTCGATCAAGATTCTCGAACAGGCGCTCCCGACAATTCCTGCCGGACCGATCATGGACGCAAAGGCGAAGATTCGCGGCTTCCGGCCGAAGCCCGGCGAGGCATACGGCCGCATTGAGGCGCCCAAGGGCGAGCTAGGCTTTTATCTCATCAGCGACGGCGGGCCCAATCCTTATCGCTATCGCGTGCGCCCGCCAAGCCTGATCAACCTGACGATTCTCGAAGACATGTGCCTGGGGCACAATGTCGCCGACGTCGTGCTGATTTTTGGCAGCGTGGATATTGTTTTGGGAGAAGTGGACAGATGAATGCCAGTTCATAGTTGGCGGTTCTCAGATGTTGATTCTGCGGCGCGGACCGAGAATTGTGAACTGTGAATTACGAACTGTGAACCTTGAACTGCAAACCGGAGGTTTGTTTTGCTCGGTGACGGAATTCTGAAGGGGATGGCGGAGACGGCACGGAACTTTTTCGGAAGTTACGTATCGAAAGACCGGCTAACGACGGTTGAGTATCCGGAACGGCGGATTCCTACTGCCGAAAACGCGCGCGTCTTTCCCTTTCTCGTCTACGACGGCGCAGACTGGGAGGCCGGCATGCGTTGCGTGGCCTGCCAGATCTGCGAGAAAGAGTGCCCGCCCAAATGCATCTACATTGAAAAAAGCGCCGACAAAAAGCCGGATTATGTGGGCAAGGCTCAGTTTTATCCCGCGCGTTTCGACATCGATATTTCCGTCTGCATGAGCTGCCAGATTTGTGTCGAAGTCTGCCCGTTCGAGGCGATCAAGATGGACACGCAATTTGAGCTGGCCACCACGGACCGATTCGGCGGCCTGCTCTATAACCGCAAAGAGCTGTCCCGGTCGAACGAGTACTACCACGAAATCCATCCGACAGAAGCGACAGAAGTGGACGAACGTCTCGCTGAAGAAAAAGCCAAATTGGAAGCGAAGGCCAAAGCTGCAGCAGAGGCTGCCGCCGCAAAAGCCGCCGCTGCTGCCGCTCAGGCTTCGGCGCCGGCGAAAGCTGACTCGCCCGCGCCCGCTGCGCCTGTGCCCGGAGCCGCGAATTCCGCGAAGCCGGCAGGAGGAGAAAGCTAGCCCATGGCCGCGAATCTCCTCTTTGTGAATTCCGTTCTTTGCGAAATCTCGACCAGATTTTCGTCCTGTTGCGCAATTGGCTCGTGGGATTCTTGCCCGCCGCGTTTCAACCTGCGGCTGGAGTGCTGCTCGGCGTCATCGCCATTGTCGCCGTCTTTCCCGGTCTCTTCGCGCTCACCACTGTATTTGAGCGCAAGGGCCTGGGCCGCATGCAAAATCGTCTCGGGCCAAATCGAGTTGGGCCATACGGCCTTTTTCAGCCGATCGCCGACGGCATCAAATCGCTCACCAAGGAAGACATTGTCCCATTCAGCGCCAACGCCGTCGTGCACTTTCTTGCGCCGCTCGTGCTTGTCGTCACGGTCTTCATGGGCTTCGCCGTTCTGCCTATGGGCCGCAACATGGTGCTGGTCGACATGGACTCGGGCCTGCTTTTCTTCTTCGCCATGGGCGCAGCAACTGAGCTTTCCGTCTTCATGGCCGGCTGGTCGAGCCGCAACAAGTACTCGCTGCTCGGCGCGATGCGAGCCGTGGCGCAGATGATCAGCTACGAAGTTATTTTGCTCCTCTCAGCTGTTTCCATCGTCATGATCACTGGCTCGCTCAAGCTTACCGATATCGTCGCGGCGCAGAACCAGTACACCGGGAT
>CAVXPR010000078.1:0-67444 GCA_963763585.1 uncultured Acidobacteriaceae bacterium
TCACGAATCGCCTGACCGGTGCGGCTTCCTGGTAGCCGCGGCCTTCTTTGCATTCCACCAGTTTTAGTTAGGATTTCTCCCGCGGCTTGCGCCTCGTCGGCGTATTTCTTGGTCCCTCGGTCCCTGGTTCCCTTGGTCCCTGCCTTTTCAGTGCCCGTGCTCCTCGAGATACTTCTCGGCTTCGAGCGCAGCCATGCATCCCGACCCCGCCGCGGTAATCGCCTGACGATAGCGCCGGTCCTGCACATCGCCGCAGGCATACACACCGGGCACAATCGCGCCATTCCGCGCAGTGAACACGTTATTCGTCGTCTTGATGTACCCTTCATCGTCCAGATCAATCTGCCCGATAAACGCTTTTGTGTTCGGCTCGTGTCCGATGCCCAGGAACATCCCGCTCACCTTCAGCTCGTCCTGTGCGCCGCTCTTCGTATCGCGCAATCGCAAGCCCTTCACTTCCTTCTCATCGACGCCCAGCACTTCATCCACAATCGTGTTCGTCCGCAATTCGATCTTGGGATGCGCCATGGCGCGCTCCAGCATGATCTTCGACGCGCGGAATGCGTCGCGCCGATGCAGCAGAGTGACCTTCGATGCAAAGCGCGTCAGAAAGATCGCCTCCTCCATTGCCGAGTCGCCTCCGCCCACCACCGCTATGTCCTTGTCGCGGAAAAAGAAACCGTCGCACGTTGCGCAGCTTGACACACCGTGACCGATCAGCGCCTGCTCGCTCGGCAGCCCAAGCCAGCGCGCGCTTGCACCCGAGGCCACAATCAGCGTCCGCGCATGCAGCTCGCCCGCAGACGTGCGCAGCTTGATCGGATGCGCACCCGCTTCCACCGTTTCCAGATGCCCGTGCTGGTACTCCGCGCCAAACCGCGCAGCCTGCTTCTTCATATTGCCGATCAGCTCCGGCCCCTGAATCCCGTCCGGCCAGCCCGGAAAGTTTTCGACCAGCGTAGTAATCGAGAGCTGGCCGCCCGGTTCGTGGCCCTCCAGCACCAGCGGTTTGAGCCCGGCTCGCGCTGTGTAGAGCGCCGCCGTCAATCCGGCACAGCCGGAGCCAAGAATCACGGTATCGCGTATCTCTGCCATGGGTTTACCCGGTTCGATTGTAGACGGAAGGGCCTCGAATCCCAGCCTCTGCGCTCCGCCGTCTCGCTCCAAGTAGGATGTCGCACCGGCCACTCTGGACTCGAATTGGCTGATCGCGGCGTGTCTCCAAAAACAAAAGGTTCGACGCTCAGGATTAGAGATTCCTCATCTTCACGGCATTTCTAGCAGCAAATTCCTCCGCGCCAGACGCCTCAGATCCCAATCCGAGTGCTCCTAAATTTTTAGCCCCAGACAATCAAAACCCGCTCAAACTCCAAGAATTTCCGAGACTTGCTATGAGTCCTCTCATCTCGTCCCCACCGCCGTCGCATTAGAAACCCTTAAGAATCGCCAAAACCCTTTGGATTTTCAAATGCCCCAATTCCGTACATTTGGGGGATTCCGTGCTCATCGCTGTCTCCGCGTCCGTCAAAGCTACACCGATCCGTACGGCCTCGTCTCATCGCCGAAACATCCTTACCATCGCCACGCTGCTCCTCGTTCCCGCGAGCGCCCTCGCCGGTGGCCCAAAGTACATCGCCGGAACCAGCTTCTTCAATCCCGCTGTTCTCGGCCAGCCCGTCCTCTGGGCAGGCGGCCATGTGAGCTATTTCGTCGACCAGGGCCCGCTCTCGAGTTCCGTCACAAACCAGCAGGCCACAGCAATGGTCGACGCCGCGGCCGCCTTATGGAGCGCCGTTCCCACCGCCGCCGTCACCCTCACTGACGCAGGCCCGCTCAATGAAGACGTCAATGGCTCGAACATCGCGGTGAATTCGTCCGGCGCAATCTCCGCTCCAGCCGATATCACGCCCGCGGCCACCAACTATCCTCTGGCCGTGATCTACGACGCCGACGGCTCCGTCATCAACGCCATCTTCGGCGCGACGACGAGCCAGCCCGATGCCTGCCAGAACAACGGTGTCTACGTTTGGATGGACAATCTCGACCCCGACGCCACCATCGCCCACGCAGTCATCATCCTCAACGGCCTCTGTGCCACCAACTCCACCATGCTCGAGATGATGAGCTTTGAGTTGGAGCGCGCTTTCGGCCGCGTTCTCGGCCTCGACTATTCCCAGGTCAATCCCGGCGCAACCTCAAACGGCGAGACCGGTGGCACGCAGGGCTGGCCGGTCATGCAGCCCTCCAGCGGCGCTTGCGGCGCCAGCGGCGGCCCTTGCATTCCCGACCCCTCAGTTCTCCGCTACGACGACATCGCCGCCCTCAATCGCATCTATCCCATCACCGCCGCCAATCTATCCAGCTTTCCGGGCAAGCAGCTTACCGCGGCCAACACCATCTCCATCCAGGGCAGCGTCACGTTCCGCACTGGCTACGGAATGCAGGGCGTCAACGTCGTCGCGCGTCCGCTCGACGCCAACGGCAATCCGCTCTACCAGTACACGGTCACCGCTGTCACCGGCGCGCTCTTCAGCGGTAATCACGGTAATCCCGTCACCGGATTCACCGATCCGAGCGGCAACCTGCTCACGATGTGGGGCTCGAACGATCCCTCCCTGCAAGGCTCCTTTGATCTCAGCGGTATTCCACTTCCGCCCGGCGTAACAACCGCCACATACCAGATCACCTTCGAGACCATCGATCCGCTATACATCCTCGAAAACTCCGTCGGCCCTTACTCGCAAGGCCAGGTCTCGCCTTCCGGCACATTCAACGCCGTCACGCTCTCCAATTTGTCGCCCGGGTCCACACAAACGCTCAACGTGACTGCCGCCGGCTCTCCAGTCGCCGGTTTCAATGACGCCATCGGCTCGGTATCTCAGCCGCGACCGATGCCCATCGGCGGAATGTGGTGCGGGCGCTTGAGCCAAATCGGCCAGACCGATTGGTTCACCTTCCCTGTCCGCGGCAATCGCATCTTCACCGTCATAACTCAGGCGCTCGACGAGACTGGCGTGCCCTCGAATTCCAAAGCTCTGCCCTCCATTGGCGTGTGGGACGCATTTGACTCCGCGGGCGCAGCGCCCGTCGGCGCCGCACCCGGCCTCAACGGTCTGGCCACTGGAGAAACCTGGCTGCGCATCGCCAGCAACGCCGACGATATCGTACGCATCGGCATCGCCGACCTGCGCGGCGACGGCCGCCCTGACTACGCCTATGACGGCTGGCTGCTATACGCCGACACAGTGTCGCCCGCGCACCTGTCCGCATCCGGCGGCCCCATCACCATCAATGGAGCCGGCTTTCGCCTTGCAGACACCGTTCTGGTTGGCGGCCAACCAGCGCTCGTCACCAGCATCTCGCCTACCCAGATCACTGCAATTGCGCCGCCCACCGCCTCCGGCGTCACCGGCTCAGTCGACGTTGAAGTCGACGACCTGCCTACTCTTTATGCAGCGGCCGTCATCCCCAGCGGCATCAGTTACAACTCCGGCACCGGCGACGCTCTAACGCTGCTCACAGCGCCCTCTGGCACCGTTCCAATCGGCTTGCCTATGGCCTTCACCGTCACTGCTCTGAATTCCGCGCTTGCACCGGCTGGCGGTGTCACCGTCATCTACACCGTCACCGCCGGCACAGCCACACTCAGCTGCGGACTGCCCGTCTGTTCCGTTCCTGCCAGCGGCGATGGCCGCGCCACCATGAACGTCACCGCCCTCAACGGCACGTTGTCCATCATCACTGCCTCGCTCACCAACGGCTCGAGCTTACAAGCACAGTTCTCCGGCGGAACACCGCCCGCCCTCGCCTCGCTCACGCAGCGGCTTTCGCTCGCCGCTGGAGCCACCTTCAATTGGATCGTTCAGGCGCTTGTTCTCTCGAACGGCGTTCCCCTCGCTGGCCAATCGGTTGCATGGCAAACTCCGTCCGGCGGCGGCATCGCACCGCAAGGCTCCGCTACTGCGCTTACCAACACGGCTGGCATCGCCACCAACACCCTCACCGTCGGTCCGCTCGCTGAGGGCCAGGTCGTCAGCATCAACGCCTGCCTCAACGGAACCAGCCAGTGTGTCGCGTTTACCGCCTACGGCGCGCGCCCCGAGCTCGCGATGCTTGAGCCAATCTCAGGAAATAGCCAGACCCTCGCCGCCTCCGGCACACCCAGCCAGATCGCGCTCCGCCTGCTCGACACTGACGGCAACCCCATGGCTGGCGGCACAGTCGCGTTCTATCAGGCGCTCTATGCCTGGTCGCCGCCATGCTCTCAACACACTGTCTGCACCCAGGGAGCTTTGCTCGCTACGCAATCCGCAACAGCCGTCTCGGCCATTGACGGCTCGGTCACATTTCTTCCGGTTTCCCTGCCCGGCGTGGCCACCAATCTTCTCGGCCTCGCCGCGTCCGGAAATACCGCCGTCGTCAACATTGCTATCGAGCAGCACCCCTAGCGCCGACTAGTATCGACTGCTTCTCCCCGGTGCCGATCGCAGCCGTTTCGCATGCAGCGCCCCGCGTCCTACAATAGAAGTGAAACTCACCCTAGAGGACAAACATGCCGCTTTCTGGAGAAGCAATCCGCTTGATGAACTACATTGACGATGTCGCCGTGACCCTGCGCCGAGTGCTTGCCTTGGTCCCCACGCTCTCCGCCGACGAGCGCGCCAAGGTCGCCGAGCATTTGGTCCAGGCCCGCCCCAGCGTCGAGGAAGTGGCCGAGGCCCTTGCCGTCAAGTAATTTTCCGGGTCCGCTGAATCGTGTGATCACCGTCGCAATCATCGGAGCCGGGCCTCTCGGCCGCAGGCTCGCTCTATTGGCGGCCCGCGCTGGCTATCGCGTCCTGCTTGAGGACGTGATGCCTGGCAATCTTCATCATGCTCGGGAGTCGATCCGCCAGGAGCTGAGCCCTCAGGCGCTGCCTTCGGTCGCATTCGTCAACTCAATCGAGGACGCCGTCCGCGACGCGGACCTCGTCATCGACTGCGTGCCCGACGAGCTCGAGTCCAAGCTTGAAATCTTCTGGCTGTTGGACCGCATGGCGCCGCCGCGCACCGTCATCGCCACTCCTACCATCCACCAATCCATCGCCGATCTGGCCAGTTGCACCAACCGGCGCGAGAAATGCATCGCCATCGCGGCCTCGCCCGAAAGCCTCGCCTCCGGCGCCGCATCCAATCTGGATCTCTTGCTTCGCGCCGCGCCCTTCACCAGCGACGAAACCACAACTTTCCTAGTCGATTTCTTTTTGCAGCTTGGCTTCCGTCCCCTGGTCGAACGCGCCCCGGCTGCGAGTTGAGATTTTCTTCTCGTCGAACCCAGATTTGTGCGCAATCACATTCTGCAGATCAGCAATTCGCGCTCGTAAATCATCTCCGGCGGCAAGTGATCATGCAGGTCAATAAATAGCTCTTCGTGCCCAATCAGCTCCTTGCGCCAGGCTGCGCGATTCACATCCTGCATCTGCTCAAACTGCGTTCGTGAGACTTTGAGCCCCTTCCATTCCATGTCCTCGTAATAGGGCGTCCATCCGATAGGCGACTCCTTGCCCTGCGCGCGCCCATGCACCCGGTCCACAATCCACTTCAGCACGCGCATGTTTTCGCTGAATCCGGGCCACAGAAATTTCCCGTCCTCGCCCTTGCGAAACCAATTCACATTAAAAATCCGCGGCGTCTTGCTCAGCGAGCGCTGCATTTTGATCCAGTGCCTGAAATAGTCGCCCATGTGATAGCCGCAAAACGGCAGCATCGCCATGGGATCGCGCCGCACCAGCCCCACAGCCCCGCTCGCCGCTGCCGTTGTCTCCGATCCCATCGTGGCGCCGCTGTACACACCCGCGCTCCAGTTGAAAGCCTGATACACAAGCGGCATCGTCGTCGACCGCCGCCCGCCAAAAATGAACGCTTCAATCGGCACGCCCGCCGGATCCTCCCACGCCGCATCGATCGACGGGCACTGCGAAGCTGGCGCGGTAAACCTCCCATTCGGATGCGCCGCCTTGGCCCCAGTCCGCTTCCCGATCTCCGGCGTCCAGCGCTCGCCGCGCCAATCCGTGCACTCAGCCGGAGGCTCCTCCGTCATCCCTTCCCACCACACGCCGCCGTCCGGCGTCATCGCCACGTTAGTAAAAATCGTGTTCTTGCTCAGCGCTGCCATAGCGTTGGGATTCGTCTTTGCGCTGGTCCCCACGGCAACTCCAAAAAATCCCGTCTCTGGATTGATCGCGCGCAATTGCCCATTCGCGTCCGGCTTGATCCACGCAATGTCGTCGCCGACGGTCGTCACCTTCCAGTCGCCCAGCGCCTTCGGCGGCACCAGCATCGCAAAGTTGGTCTTGCCGCACGCCGACGGAAACGCCGCCGCCACATACGTCTTTTCGCCCTGCGGCGACTCCACGCCCACAATCAGCATGTGCTCGGCCATCCAGCCTTCGTCGCGCGCAATGTTCGAGGCAATGCGCAGCGCAAAGCATTTTTTGCCCAGCAGCGCGTTGCCGCCGTATCCCGATCCGTAGCTCCATATCTCGCGCGTCTCAGGAAAGTGCGCAATGTACTTTTCGTCGTTGCACGGCCAAGGCACATCCTTCTGTCCCGGCGCAAGCGGCGCCCCCACCGAGTGCATGCACGGCACCACGCGCGCCGAACCGCGGTCAATCTCCGCCAGCACCGGCAAACCAATCCGCGTCATGATGCGCATATTCACCACTACATAGGGCGAATCGGTCAGTTGCACTCCGATGCGCGACATCGGCGACCCCACCGGCCCCATGCTGAACGCCAGCACATACATCGTCCGTCCGCGCATGGCTCCGTTGAATAGCCCCTTGAGCTTCTTGCGCATCTCGTACGGCTCGACCCAGTTGTTGGTCGGCCCGGCGTTGTCCTTTGAAAAAGAGCAAATAAATGTGCGGTCCTCCACGCGCGCCACATCCCGTGGATCGGAACGCGCGGCAAAACATCCCGGCCACTTCTTCTGATTCAGCCGGATGAATGTTCCCGATGCCACCATCTCATCGCACAGCCGGTCGTACTCCTTCTGGCTTCCATCCACCCAATGGATCGCAGCCGGCTGCGTCAGCTCCGCCATCTTCTCCACCCAGCGGATCAAGTGCTTGTTCGTCGTCAGCGGCTTTGCCGTGCTCAACTTGCCCTGCTTCATGCTTTTTCCTCTGCTTCCGCCATCAGCGGCGTTATGTATGAATCAATTGGATAAACAATACAGCCTCACTGCCAGTTTGCCCTTCCTATTGCCCTTCGTAGATCGAACGAAGCGGTCCATGAAGACCAGGGATTCGTGGACTAGCAAGTGAAGCCGGGAAAATCGGCCAGTTTATTGACGTCCATGAATGACCTAAGTCATTGATAGATAAGTCCTTCCACTAGATCCCCAGCCTCATTGCAGTCGCTTGCAAGTCGGGCAAAGTTCTGAGAATCGTCGGGTCAACGCACAGTTCAATCGGTCTAACCTCGATCCTCAAAAATTAGAAGTGTGCAAAAGTGAACAGAATCTATGCCAAGAAGTGGATATCAAAGCATTACTGTTCTATTTTTCCCCGGACCGCTCAGGAATCGCAGACCCATTCTGGAGGTCCTCATGTCCTTTACGGTTATCCTGGCCCTCGGCTTGGATTCGCTAGTGGCCGGTCAAAGGTCAGTCTGGCAATCTGCTGGATACTTCGTCACGCCCATAAAATCCATCAATGAAGCGATCGCCCATCTTAGGGAAGGCGATTTCGACCTGGTCCTCCTCGGCCATTCCATCCCAACCGATAGCCGGGAGAGATTTACGTTCCTGATTCGAGCATCCGGTTCGCGCACGCCTGTGGTTTCGGTTTCAGACTCCTCAACAGAGTGCGACAGCTTTGCGGATGCAACGATCAGAAACGATCCCGCCGGCCTGCTTAAAAGCATTCGGGAATTAATGGCCGAACATACGAGGGCAAATGGACCGAGTCGATCTGCGCCTGTATTTGCGGCATAAGTGGCTGCGGCACTGGCATTTTAATGTCAGCCGCGGGGGCAGGTTACCAGTCGGTCGTGGACAACTGATCCGCTCGATTCGAGACGTCAGGGGGAGACAATGCGCGCCTTGCAACTAATTCGCCACCAACACAGTAATGCGTTTCAGGCCAATCGCCACGAGAGCGACCTCGCCGAAACAAGGCCCCGAAATGGTGAAACACCTTTTCGCAGCGAGTTTCGAATGCCTGGGGCCCCTGGATTGAACCAGGGCGACAACCACGGGCCGTGCGGCACGGGGGGATTCTTTAGGGACTTTCCCGCCGAAGCGCAGCGCGACTTCGCAGCCCTGGCAACCCATTTCCGCTGCCCCGGCTCAACAGTTCTCATCAGCGAAGCTCAGGAACCATCTCGAATTCTCTTCTTGCTGGAAGGGGAAGTAAATATCTCCATGAATTCCTCCGATGGCAAGCGGCTTCTGCTTGAGGTCGCAGGGGCAGGAGATACTTTGGGGCTCACTTCCGCCCTTTCCGGCGAGTCCTCCGAAATTCGGGCGCAGTCCATGTACCCCTGCAGAATCGCCTCGCTCCAGCGCCGTGATTTTCTCGCGTTTATATCCCGCCATCCGGTCGCCGGCCAGAATGTGGCGCGTGAGTTATGTGCCGACCTTGCGCGAGCCCGCGAAAGATTGCGCATCCTCGGCCTCACTTCGACTGCGACGGCAAGACTCGCTCTTCTCCTGCTCGAGTGGTGCAGGGAGGGTCAACGCACAGCGGAAGGTATCCAGATCCGGTTTGTGCTGACCCACCGCGAAATCGGGGAGTGCATTGGTGCATCGCGCGAAACGGTAAGTCGCACGCTCACTGACTTCAGAGTCCATGACCTGGTGAGAATGCGCGGCTCAACTTTAGTCGTCAGCAGTTGCCAGAACTTGGCAAACTACGCGGGGATCGATTCCACTCCCGACCCGCAGGAACCCGCCGCATAATCTTTCCACGGAGCGTGGGGCCGGATAGCTTCTGCCACAGCAAGTGTGGCCATCAGGTTGCCTATTCGGGCAGCGCGATGGACGCTTTCACCTCGAAGGTTCCTTCGACCGTCGGAGCACCAGTGTTCGGCTGTCCGCCGCCCACTGAGACGGAATACTTCCCTTCTGCGACAACGGGTTCGCCGGCATCGGTCACCATGCTTATATCCCGCGGTGTTAGCTGGAATTGCAGTCTCTTAGACTGACCGGGCTCGAGATGAATGCGTTGGAAACTACGAAGCGCGCGGATCGGTGCGCCCGCGATATTTGGGAAGCTGAGATAGAGTTGCGCGACTTCATCACCAGCAAGTGAGCCCGTGTTCGTGACTGTAGCTTCCGTAGTTACTGGTTGCCCGGCGGCGACTGGACTCGATGGTAGCGCGAGATTGCTGTAGGAGAACGTCGTGTAACTCAGACCATAGCCAAAGGAGTATAGTGGCGTGCCTTTGAAGTAGCGGTAAGTGCGGCCCTTCATCGAATAGTCCTCGAAGGGCGGAAGCTGATCGACGCTGGTATAGAAAGTTATCGGTAATCTTCCCCCTGGATTGTTCTTTCCTGAAAGCGTCTCAGCTACTGCCGTTCCACCCTCTTCGCCCGGATACCACGCATCGAGAATGGCGTTAGCATGATCTCTGGCCCAATTGACCGACAGTGCGCTGCCTCCAGTCAGCACGAGCACGACGGGCTTGCCGGCTGATACAACTGCTTCGAGCAAATCTTCCTCCTGCTTAGGCAAATCCAGGCTCGTACGATCGCCACCGTTGAAGCCGGGTTCGCTCACTTCCATCTCTTCGCCTTCAAGCTCGCTGGTGATACCGAGTACGGCAATCACGACGTCGGCATTCTTTGCTGCGTCGATCGCTTCAGGTTGGGGCTTAAGATCCACCCTCGACCAGACGAGCCGCGCGTACGGAGCGGTACCCTCAGGAGGCGTATAAATCACATGCAGTACTGCTGGCTCCCCCGCCACGAGGTGAACGCGGCCCAACTTTGGTTCGGCGGGATCGGCTCCGTAAGCCGACGTCACATCCTTGCCATCGAGACTGATGCGGAAGATCCCGTTCGTCCTTAGGCCAAGGTAGTAATCTCCGCTTTCGGGGGCCACCAACGATCCGTCCCAGCTCAAAGTCAGCGGGCGCAAATGAGCAGCCTCCGGCGGAACCGGCTCCGCTGCCGCATTAAGACTCGGATCTATCCGCTGCTCGACCGGCGCCATCGCCTTGGGATGATTGATGTCCGAAGTGTCGAGCCCGGAATAGCTGATCCTGATGCCGGGCTTGCCATCCACGATATATGCGGATTCAGGCACAAAATCCGCTTCGTGGCTCAGAAATTGCGTGCCCGGAACATACTGAATGCTCGCGCCGGCAAACTCTTTGCGTAGACCTTCAAGAATCGAAACCGTGTGGGTCGGGGTGCCGTTGTAGTTGCCGAGAAGAACCTTGGTTTGATTCGCCAACGGCCCAATGACGGCGATTTTGATCCCTCTCGTCTTCAGCGGCAAAGTTCCGTCGTTCTTTAGCAGGACCATCGACTCATCGGCGATTTTGCGCGCCAGATCGCGATTCTCAGCGCTGTTCAGCTCACTCTCATCGATTCTGCTGTATGGCGCATTGCCCGGCGGATCGAACATCCCAAGCTTCATGCGCGCAGTGAACAGGCGAATAACCGACTGATCAATATCGCTCTCCTTCAAATAGCCTTCTTTGACCGCATCGAGATAAGCTTTGTAGTCGCGGTCATCGTTCACCTTAAAGCCGCCATCGGCGCATTCGTTGTCCATGCCGCGCTTCAAACTGATCGCCGAGGCTTGCGGCTGCGTCGGTTCAAATTGATGGCCGCGGTAAACATCGACGACCGCGCCACAGTCGGAGACGACATAGCCTTTAAAGCCCCAACTGTCGCGCAATTCATCCTTAAGCAAGAATTCGTTCGCACAAGCGGGCACGCCGTTGATTTCGTTGTAAGCGCACATCACTGAGCCGGCTTTGCCCTCGGCAACGGCCGCGCGGAATGCGTAAAGATACGTATCGAGTTCGTCGTGCTTTGACACCGTCACGTCCTCGGTATGCCGGGCTGCCTCTGGCCCGGAGTGCACGGCAAAGTGCTTGGGCGTCGAGATCACGCGATAGTACCTCGGATCGTCGCCCTGCATCCCGGTGACAAATGCAACTCCCATGCGCGCCGTCAGAAACGGGTCTTCTCCGTAGGTCTCCTGCCCGCGCCCCCAGCGCGGGTCGCGGAAGATGTTAATGTTGGGAGCCCAAAAATCGAGACCGTAAAAGAGATCGCTTTGCCCGCCGCTCGATTGCACGGCTTTTTCATGAACGACTCGCCCTTCCGTGCCGATAACAACCGCCATTCGGTGTATTGCTGCGGTATCGAAGGTCGCGGCCAAACCGATCGGTTCGGGAAATTCCGTCGTGCCGTCCCGCATCACTCCGTGGAGCGCCTCGCTCCACCAGTCGTAGGAGGGGACATTCAAGCGCGGAATCGCACGCGCCTGATTCACGAGCTGACTCGCCTTCTCCTCGAGTGTCATGCGGCGCACCAAATCGGCGGCGCGCTGCTCGGGCGCCAGGCCGGGATCGAGATACGCCGGCTTTTCCTGAGCTCCAACCATCCCCGCTATGCACACAAGAAATGCGATGATTAACAGTCTCGCAATTTTGCTCATTGAATCCTCTTTGGCGTCGAAAGCGGGTCCCAGTATTTTTCCCCGTCGCAATTCTTGATGTTAATCGCCCTCACCGGGTTGCGATGACGCCAGCGAGTCCGCGCAGTTGGTTAAGTCAATGATCTGCCGGATTGGCGACTATCTGCGGCCTCCAAGGTTAACGGTCATTGATTTCCCGTCATATTCCACCTTGTGATCAACGGCTGATTCCGGATCGATGGCAACACCGTGATCCCCTGTGACCAAAACCAGGTTAAGGGTGCGCTCTCGATGCATCCCAGGGAAGTCGCCTGACCTGCTTCCGATTGAAAAGTTCTTCTTGAGATTATCCCAGTGCAGGTGAATTGTAGCTCGAGCGCCTTTCTCATAGGCGTAGCCATCTCCGCCGTCTTCATACAGCTCGAAGTCGGCATCTTTCCCGCCATAAATGCGGATTTCTAGCGGGTCTTCCGTCTCCGCGGTCGACTGCAAAACAGGCCCCATCGGAATGATGCTGCCTGCTTTGACCAATATCGGAATTCGGCTTAATGGAGCTTCCGCCTCAATCGTGTTTCCTCCCCGGTACATTCGACCAGTCCAGAAATCGACCCAATCGTCGCCCGCTGGCAAAACCACGCTGCGCGTTGTCACGTTTGGCTGTGTTACGGGGCTTACCAGCATCGAATCGCCAAAGAGAAACTCATCGTCGACCTCTCTTAATGCGGGCTCTCTCGGGTAGACAAATGGCAATGCCTGCATCACAGTTCCTCCACGGCTTGTGACCCCCCACGCCGTGGAATAGATATAAGGCATCAGGCGGTACCGCAGCCCGTCGAACTCCCTCAGGTCCTTCTCAACTTCGGGACCGTACTTCCACATTTCAGTTTCGGATCGATATCCGTGAATTCTGAAGATCGGGCAAAATGTACCGAATTCGAACCATCGAATTAGCAACTCGTGATAGTCCGTCGATGCGTATTGATCGGCAGGGCGGAAAAAACCACCTATGTCTGTCGTCCAATACGGAAAGCCCGACATTGCGAAGCTCAGACCCGCGGGAATTTGGCGGCGCAACGTATCCCAATTCGCCGAGATGTCCCCCGACCAGGATATTGACCCGTTGCGCTGCTGTCCGGCATAGGCCGACCGCGAAAGAATCACCACCCGCTTATTCTCGTTCGTTGCTCTTTCCCCGTCGTAAACGGCCGAGGTCTCGAACAATGGGAATGCGTTGCGAACCGTCTTGCCAGGCCCAAGGTAAGTTTCGTCGTTCTTCAGCGGATCGCCTTCCGGCTCAGACGCATCCAGCCACCATCCGTCCAGGCCCAGGCTGAACAGGTTTCGATTCATCTCAGACCAATAAAGCTTTTGCGCGCTCGGATTGAATAAATCGGCCCAATTCTCCTGTTCCTTCACTTCGCCCGGTTCTCCGGTGCTCGCATTGTTCGTCAGAACCAAATGCGCATTTACAAAATCGTGATCCACCTGAGTTTCTGATCCAAACTTCGCCCACACCGAGATCACCAAATGAAGATCTTGGCGATGCAGTTCGTCCATCATCTTCGCGGGATCGGGATACGCGCTTTCATCGAACTTCAGTGCATTCCAGCCGTATTTCCCCCAGTACTGCCAGTCCTGAACAAGCGCGTCCACAGGAATCTTCCTCGCGCGAAAATCGGCGGCTGTTTCCAGAATCTGCTGTTGGCTGGAGTATCGTTCGCGACATTGCCAAAAGCCGTAGGCCCAGCGGGGCAACATCGGAGCAGCTCCGGTAAACTCGCGGTATTGAGCGACGACCTTATTCAGCTCCGGGCCGAAAATGAAGTAATAATCTACACCGCGCCCAACCTCAGATTGGAATGCCATCGAGTCGGACGGAGTGCGCACCGAGAGTTCTGTATTTCCACCGGTTTCCGCTTTCACAGGGTATGCGGTATCGGCCGCCAAATGTATCTTTCCGCTCGCAGACCAAGGCACCCACATATTTTGAATGTCGATAACTTTTTTGTCGTTGACGCTGAGTTGGAACTTGCTTCTGCTATTGCCAGACAGCAAAAAGCCGTATTCCCCTTCAGCGCCCGTCTTGAACGTTCCCATCCCATTGGCGTCGAGTTGGACATTTTGAGTCGTCGGATTGAAGTCGGTCAGCGCAGCGTCATTCCATAGCAATCCGTACCCGTTGGTTGAAACAAGGAACGGAATCGCAATATTGGTATTCGCTTGCAGCAACCGCACCGGAATGTCACGCAGATTGAGAAACCCCTCTTGACGTTGCCCCAATCCATAAATCGCCTCGCCAGCCGTCAAACGAAAGTCCTGGCGCACCCGATACTCATGCGGACCGTCGCCGGTTACTGGCACAATCGTCCGTCCGCCGTCGGGCTGTTCGCTCAAAACGGGCAGCCCGGTCGACGTCAGAAATCGCACTGTGCCCTTTTGCCGGTCGATTTCAACGTTCAACTCACTTGTCTTAATAAGCACAGTCGAGGGGTTGGAAGAAACAGTGAACTTTGCCCCGCTGCAAGGACGTACCAACACGGGCACAACCGGCTTGGGAAAGTCGTCGGTTGGGCTGGCTTCCACATGAATCACCCTCCCGGAACAGACTCCAATTCGCAGCGTCTCGTCGGACAATTGCAGCGTTATGCCGCTCGGGTCTCTCTTAATCGTCTGAGCTCTGGCGTCAAATCGTGGATCGTCACTCATACAGAGTGCCATCACTCCGGCCAACACAATCACTACTCGCAAAAAAGCGTAACGAATCACAAGAGGCTCCTGGTGTAACGCAGTTAATCGATGCGCAAACTAAGAAAATCGACAGTCTTCAGAGCATTCGTTCTTTCCAACTCGGCATAAACCCGCTCTCGCCTTTACGTCATCCGCGATCATGCGTCAGGCCGATCGGATACGAAACGAAAGCGCGTATTTACACGGCAGAGTATCCGGCAGGCGAATCTCAAGACCACGGGCCGTTCGCATCCACTTCAATTCAGCTGTCGATCCGAGCAGTTCAACCTTGCCGATCTGATTGGGATAATTTGGGGAGTCGCCGGCTAGCGAACGGATTGTGATTTTCCCATCGGCCGGCAATCCTAAGGCGATTGCATAAAGCTTGTCTTTCCTGGTGGTGAATCGGACGTCAGTCGAATCGAATTGATACTTCGATAGCTGGTAAGACGGCACTCCATGGATCGCAGTCGACGGCCCTTCGCCGTAAATCTTCCACGGACGCGTGCCCTTGATTGCCTCACCATTCACTCGTTGCCACTCGGTAAATTCGTCCAGGAACGCCAGTTCATCGCTATCTGGTTCCCCATCGCCCGGCAGAGGAATGTTTAAGAGCAAATTACCGTTCTTGCTGACGATGTCGGCGAAGAGCGGGATCATCAACGAGGGCTTTTGGTATGCGTGGTTCTCAAAGACCGACCGATCATAATGCCAGTGCCCGATGCAGGCTTCGGTTTGCCATGGCTTTTCCTGAATGCCGTCGGCGAGCCCCATCTCAAAGTCGCGAGTCACAGTTCCCCACACGGGCTCTGGTACCTGTTTGAGATTGAGCACGCAATCGAGGTGGCCGCCATGCGTTTTCACGTTGGCGTTGTAGAAGTAGGCCATGATATCGGGAGCGAGATCGGGAATTCCCAGCCACACTCCAAGGTCAGGCGCGAATCTGCCGCCGGCATCAAAATCAAACTGCGCATTGTCGTCAAAATTCAGAAGGTCTGGACTGTACTTATCGATGACATCCTGGACCCGCAGCATGAACTGCTGAACGAATTCTGGGCAAGGGGAATTCTTGGCGTGAGGTTTGCCATTGATCTTCTGCGGGTCCATGCCTTCCCACCATTTCCCTTTTCCATCAGCAATGGTCTCCATCCCGTCGTAGGGAACTCCCGCTAGCGGCCCCGTCGCGTCGCTCTTGTAGCGGACGGGCAGAAACTCGTCCCAAACACGATGCGGTGTGCCGTGGTAGCTCACTCCGAATCGCAGGCCGTTCGCGCGCGCCACTTTGGCCCATGTGCCCACAATGTCGCGTTTCGGCCCCACGTTGACGCAGTTCCACGGCTGATATCTCGAGTTCCAGCAATCGAAGTTATCGTGGTGAGTTGCCAGCGCAACCAGGTATTCCGCGCCTGCGCGCTTGTAGAGATTCACAAGCGCATCGGGATCCCATTTCTCGGCCTTCCACTTGTGGCAGATATCCTTGTAACCGAACTTCGACGGATGGCCGTAGTGCGCTACGTGATATTCGTACTGAGGCGAGCCCTCGATATACATGTTTCGTGCATACCAGTCACCCTGCTCGGGAACGCACTGCGGACTCCAATGAGCCCATATCCCAAATTTCGCATCGCGAAACCATCCCGGACATTCATACGACTTCAAAGACTCCCAGGACGGCAGAAAAGGCCCTGAAGGAATCGGGCCGCGAAAAAACGGTGAGTTCTCGAAAGCCCGCAGAATTCGGGGCAAGGCAAGAGCGAGAACTCCTCCCGCCACGAGCGACCTGCGATTCATATTCTCGTCTCCTCATTCAGATCTGTGTCAGTTCGCGCAATCATCGAGCGCAATTGGAATCCGCGCTCTGCCCGCATCCCGAAGCAGTCATTTGACTCAGACAAACACTTCAGCATTCATTGATGGCTCAAATCCTCGCCCGTTTGTTCCATGACGATCGTCGCGCGATCATTCCAACGGTCTACAAGCTGCTTCGATTCTTCGAATGCTTCCTTGGCATCTGCTTTATCTCCGATCTGCTGATAAAGCCTGGCAATTTGAAAGTGAACACTGCCGTCTTCGTCGTCCGCTAGTCCTAGCTTGAGTTCCTCAATTGCCTGCCGGGTCCGTTCGGTTTCCGCATAGACCCGCCCCAGCAATACATGAAAGTGAGGAACGAATTCCGCCGGCAGATTTTTGCATTTCAGCAGATACGGCTCGGCCTTCTCGAATTGGTTCGATTGGACGAGAATCTCTCCTGCAAGTAAATTCGCCTCGGGGTCGTCGGGGTTCTCTGCCAGCAGTTCCTGGTCCATTTCGAGCGCTTCGTCGATCTTCGATTCGCTAAACAGAACTATGGCCAGGCTTAGGCGAGCTGTCCGGCTCCTGGGTTCGAGGGCGATCGCCTCTCTATACTCGGCCTCGGCCTCCTTCCAGTGGCGCCTCTGCCTGAAAGTATCGCCAATCAAAACGTGCATGCCCGAAGAGTTGGGATCAATTTCGCCCGCGTGATTGAGCGCAATTACGGCCAGCTTCTGATCGGCCTTGATCTCCCAGTAAAGCCCCTGCGCTGCGAGCGAAGGACTCGCCTTTAATCGCCTCGCGGCCAGCGACGCGCCCTGAAAATCTCCCGTGAAATACGAACAGACCGCGAGAAGCTGTTGCTGGCCGCCTGTCAGCGATTGGCTCGACGCTTTCAGTGCGCGATCACAAGCTGCAATTTCGCCCTTCATAAACAGCTGCTCGGCATTCGAGGCCAACACGGAGCGCTGTGAATCCGATATTTCCCCAGCGGCGATATCCGGCTCGCTTGCCGCTTCCTGAGAAAGAAATGCTTCTTTGACGAGCGAAGCGACGCTGGGCGAAAGATCGGTTGACGTCGGCTGGCTTTCTGCCAGATCAAAGAGCGTCTGGGCCTGATCGGCTGAAATAGCACCCTTGAACTTGCCGAGATTCGCTTCAACAAAGACGGAGTCAACCGCGGCAACGGCCGTGATCTTGTTCAGTGCCACTTCTGGATGGCCGTCGGCAATGTCTGCCGCCGCGATTCCCAGCTGATTAAGCGGGCACCTTCCAGAACTCCTTGCTTCAAGCTCAAATTGTTGACGCGCTTCTGCCGCCTTCTTTTGTTCGAGCAGATCTATCCCGAACTCCGCATGGGCGCAGGGGGCCGGAAAGGAGAACGTGACAGCCACCCGGTACGCGCCCTCAGCTTGAATAAGCTTGCCTTGTTCCGCAAGTGTCTCTGCCCCCAGAAGGCTGTAGTAAGGCGAACTCTTATATGTCGATGCCATAAGGCGTGCGTCGTTTTCCACTTGCCGCAAGTAGGCCGTGCCTAAACTTAGCCAGGCGTTCCCGTTCCTGGGCGCTAACTCAGTCGCTCGTTGATAGATTTCGGCTGCGCGATCGGCGTGATCAAGCATTTCATTTGCGCCGCCCAACGAAAGAGCGACCTGTACATCGTCGGGCTTCATTTGTTCAGCGCGCTCCAGAAAAGGCAGCGCAGCGGCCGGATTCTTGGCTGCAAGGTATTCAATGCCCAGAAACAACTGAGGCACAAACAGACTCGGCTTCAGATGAATTGCCGTTTTGAAGCATTCAATTGCATCGGACGAATTCCCAATCTCGTGATCCATCAAACCGCGGTTTGCCCACAGCTCCGCAATGGAAGGGTCAAATTCAGTGGCTTGCCGATAAAATTCAGCGGCGGATGCAAAATCTCCCCTTGACTGCGCCGCAGCTGCTTCAGCCACCAGGGATTGGAGGGTTTGCGCAGGCTCTTCCGCTCCGGCGATCCCACTCGCGGCGAAAGTCGCGAGTGGGATCGTCAGGCAGAGAGCAGAGACAATCCTTTGCATCAGTGAGAGTTTCAATAAGTCAATTTCAGCACACCCTGCAGCTGTCTTGCTCCTTGCGTGCCATTGCTTAAGCCCATTGTCGGGCTTCCGACGCCGGAGCTAGGTATGCCGAAATTGGGATGGTTAAATGCGTTGAACGCCTGAACAGCTAACTGAAGGCGCAGTTTCTCGACAATATTGAACCACTTGCCCACCGTCAAATCCTCATCTACGTATCCCGGAGCTCTCAGATTCGAGAAGTAGCGGGGGGCATTGCCGAAGGTGAAGTCCGAAGGCGCCGCAAAGGCCGCCGGGTTGAAGAAGCAGTATTTCGTTCCGACAGGAATAACGGGGACGCCGCTAGTACCGCCGCAGTGGCCACTCTTAAATGGCTGGCCGGTTAAATCGGCATGCTGACCGCCGCCGAAAACCGACCCGGAGTTTCCACCTGCGCCGATCGACATCGGAAAACCGCTTTGTACTGTGGTAATTCCCGACACTTCCCATCCGCCGACAACAGCGTCCTCTACCGGGTTCATGCCTGAGCCGAACTTCTTGCCCCGGCCGATCGGCAAGTCGTACACGTAGTTCAAAACGAGAGATTCAGGAATATCCTCGCCGTCCACCGACCAGTCGGCTTTCAGATTGTAGTAATTGCGGATACTCGAACCTCCCTGGTCGCCGTTGATCGCACCCCATTCTTCCGGCCCTCCGGTATCTGACATGAATTTCGAAAAGGTGTACGAGGCGGTGAAGACCAGGCCCGCGCCAAAACGATGCTTGAAGCTAGCCTGAAGTGCGTTGTAGTTGTTGGTTGCAATCGGCTCGCCCTGCGCTGATACCGAACCGCAATACTCCGGGTATGGCATCAGCGATTGTGCCACCGTGTAGGGGCAGCTTGGAGCCGTAAGGCCCAGGCTGCTCAGTGCTGTTGCGTAGGGGTTACTGGGCAATACGTTATTCAGCGCAGAACCCATGGAAAGATAACTTGGATTCAGCTGACCGTAGTTCATGCCGCCGAGTGTAATGTGGTTTCCAAGACTGCCGACGTAGTTGATATCGACTACGTCATTAGGCGTAAAGGCGTATTGAAATCCAAAACTGAACTCCTGCGTCACGGGTTCGGGGCGGTTCTTATCAACAACACTTGGGCTCTGACCAACACTGGTCAATCCACCCAGGGCGTTCCCCGTAACCGGCACGAGTCCTGTTTTAAACGCCTGCGACAGCGGCGATGTTACATGGATTCCGTCGGCTGACGAAGTCCACACCCCGGATGTTGAATACCCGGGATCTGGTCCATTGCCACCATAGAAGTTTCTTGCGTAATAGATGCCGTAGCCGCCGCGAAGAACAAAATTAGGCTTCATGGCATAGGAGAAGCCGACACGCGGTGCAAAATCGCGCAAATTGACATTCCAGAGGCCCCGGTCACCAGAATGGTTGTAAACAATCTCACCATAAACCGGCATTCCCGTCGCAACGCTGATCGGATTGAGTGCGTGGAGATCGAAATACGCCTGCTCATCATGCCGCGCTGTCACCGGCATCTGGATATCGTATCGGAAGCCCAGGTTCAATGTGAGATTGCGTTTCGCCTTCCAATCATCCTGCACGTACATCCCATGCATGTAGTACGTCGGCGCAGGATATGCGGTGAATCCCGTGGAACCGCCCGAACCTGCTCCGGGATTGCCCGCGCCCGACATGAAGGAAGCAAGCGCGTCTCCGGCGCTTTCGCCACTCAGGTTCGAGGGGTCAGGGCCAGCGGTCATTTCGTTACTGAAATTGAAGACTGTCGGGGTAAGTCTGCCGCCATCGTCGTTTTGCCTTATACCCATATAACCCATTGAGATCGACTGGGTTTTCAGAGTCTTGCTGACATCGACGCCCAAACTTTCATTCGTCTTTGGGAAATTGGCTTCGCCCGAATTTTGGGTCGCGCCCAGCGGTGCATAGAATCCCGATCCGCTAAAGGTATTCCCAAACTCAACTTGCGGAAACTGCGGCGTCCACCCATCAAGAGTGCCCGGCAACCCAAGCGTTGACGGTTTGAAGGGAAAGCCCTGGACAATGTTTCCCCCAGGGTTGCGAATGAAGAAGAGGGTGCTGGACATAACGAGGGTTGGCGAGAAGACGTGAGAATAGCCCAACACCCCAAACATGCGGTTGTTCGGGTCAAAGACGTAGGGTCCAGCAACATCGTTTCCGTAAAAGGCCCCGGTCTGGACTTTTCCTTCGTGCTTGTTCGAGAACTGACCGTAGATCCGGCTATTCTGGTTGATGTTGTGATCAACGCGAATTCCCCACTCGTTGGAAGTTGTTGGGGCGCTCACTGTGGTGTTGAAGTTGTAGCCGCCCCCCGGATTCTTTGGCGCCGGCCAGTAGTTTCCAGTGGCAAATTTGTTTGCCAGCGCGTCAATCGCCCCAAGCCCGGTGGCGGGGATTTTGTTCCCCGGATAAGGATCGCGGGCAAAGCCGCTCTTCGATCCAAAGCCCGTACTTCCTGTTGGGCAGGTTTCCACCGAATAGGGGTTGTAGATCTCGCCCGCATAGACAGTTCGGCCCAGGCAATCCAGACCCAACACTGTGGAGGTCAGCTCCGATGAGAAGTCGCCGCCCAATTGGGCAGTAGTCGGTACTTCTGCACTATAGGCAAGGCCGCCGTTCAAACGCAGGCCTTCATAATTGAAGTAGAAAAAGGTCTTGTCCCGGTGCTTATAAACGCCAGGAATATACAACGGACCACCGCCGGCGGCTGCGAACTGATTGCGATGGTCGCCAACCCGCGGCAGGCCTGCCAGATTGTTGAAGTAGAGGTTTGCGTCGGCGTCAGGGTTGCGGAGATATTCGTCGGCGACGAAATGATAGCTGCTGGAGCCGGCTTTGGTGGTCAAGTTGATCACATTGCCAGTACTGAATCCATATTCGGCGGAAAAAGAGTGGCTCGTGACGATGACTTGATCCGTATCCTCCGGTGGAGGCACATACAAGATTCCTCCCCAATCTTGGGAGGTGTCATACCCGCCTTCCAGAAGGAATAAGTTTGTTCCGAAGTAGCCGCCTCCGAAGTTCAGGAAGGAGTAATCCTGGTCAGCCGTATCCTCACTCCCCCCTGCTCCCAGTAATTGCCGATCGCCTTGGACGTTTACAGCGGAATCCAACGTCACAAACGAAAGCACGTTTCTGAGATTCAGCGGAAGTTCCTCAATTTGCTTGCTCGTGATCTCGGTGCTGATGTTCGAGTCCTCGGTCTGAAGCAACGGGCCCGACATATTGACTGTGACTTGCTCGGTCGTACCAATGCTCAGGCTTATCGACACGTTTTCCGTATCACCGGCGCTCAGGACGATCCCATTTTGCTTGGTTGTCTTAAATCCCGGCGCGCTCGCCTCGAGAATGTAAGTGCCCTGCGGGAGCAACGCGAAGGTGAAATCTCCCTCGGGACCTGTCGTATCAAGCCGGGTGACTCCAACATCCGGGTCGGTGAGTTTCAGCGTCGCTTTCGGGACTCGAGCTCCAGACGGATCGGAAACAGTACCCGAAAGGGTTGCCGTAATATTCTTCGATTGTGCGTTGAGCTCCGAACTGAGAGTCAGTCCGACGATGGCCATCAAGACTGTCAAAACGATGAAACGCAACCTGGTCATTTTGCCTCCTAAGGCTGTTCTCACTTGATATAGCTTGTGTATTGCCCAAATCCCGCTGAGGTTGAGGTTCGAGACCTCCGCAGGCTGGTTGACCGGCAAATTGCGCCCGCATCAATGCCCGGGAACTCGCTTTTCTCCAGCGCCGCCAAGTAAACGCTAACTTAATGGTTATCCGCAAGGTACTGTATGGTACTGTACCTATTGTTCTCGTTCAAAATGCAGCGCTTGCCTGCGGGCTCCAAGCTGGAGTAGAGTACGGCGCAGGCGAGTTTAGGGTGCACACCCGATGGAAAACGCGGTTCAATCCACCGAAACTCCTCATCCGGCAGCTCAACTGGATATCCCCGCCAAGCGGATTCAGCAGGACCTTTCCGAGATCCTAGCCAGCGGCCCGTTTCGCTCGAGCAAGCAATCGCAGGATCTGCTGCGGTACATCGTCGACAGGTCACTGTCGGGCCACGCAGAGGCTTTGAAGGAAAGGGTGATCGGCTTCGAGGTTTTCGGCCGGCGGCCGGACTACGATACAAACAACGATCCGATTGTGCGCGCGCGTGTCGCTGAGGTAAGGAAGCGTCTTGCGCTTTACTACCAGGCTGAGCCTGGAAAAACCGTGCGCGTCAGTGTGCCGCCCGGATCCTTCAGAGCGGTCTTCGAACGAATCGATAAGGAGCCCGCTCTTCCGCCATCAATTCCGCCACCGGCGCCGGAGCCGAATCAGCCGGCACCGCATACCGCCGAGCCTGATCTCTTAACAGCTCCCCAGCAGGCTCCGGAGCATGTAACCCGGCGTTCCGCCTGGAAGCTCCGTGCAGCAGTTGGGTGGATCGTCCTTGCCGCCGCTGTGCTGATCGCCGCCTTCCTCGTCCAGCACAATCTTCCATCCTCGGATTCGCGCGCGCTGAATCGATTCTGGTCCCCGATTCTCGATAATCCGCAGACGACTCTGATCTATGTGGGCGGCAACGCTGTTTATGAACTCTCCACTTCATACCTGGATTCGTATTACCAACAGCACCCTGAGAGCGAAACCGAGGAGATGGGATTTGAGTCCTACATCCATTTTCCCCCTGGCACCAAAATTGACGCTCAGGATCTCTTCCCCGCGAAGGACACATTCGTCACCATCGGCGATGTCGCCGCGATCACCAAGATTGAATCCCTGCTGGTGCATCACGACCGGCAATTCGACACTCGCTTTGGGAGCGACGTCACCTATGGCGACCTCCGTGAAGCGCCCACGGTTCTAATTGGCGCCCACAACAACTCCTGGACCCTGACCCTGACTGGCAATCTGCGCTATATCTTCAGCGGCAGAAACGCCATCGTAGACCGCATGGATCCTCACAAGAGGTGGTCGACTTCGAATTTCGACACAGAGGACTATGCGATCGTGTCGAGAGTCTTGAACTCAAAGACCGGCAACATGGTAATCGCTGTCGCTGGCGTGGGATACGCCGGCACCCAAGCCGCCGCAGAGTTCGTTACCAACCCGCAGTCGATCTCCGCGCTCCTCAAAGCCTTGCCTAAAGGTTGGGAAAAGAAGAATTTACAGATCGTGCTGCGCACCAGCGTCACCAACCAGGTTCCCGGCCCGGCTGAGGTGGTTGCGGTCTATTCCTGGTAGCATCGACTGGTTTTCGCCCGGGCTGCACGCGAGAAGAATCCGGTTTTTGCCCCGGCGCTTTTCATCACCTTGAAGATTCCTGGGCGGGCCTGCGCCGAAGGCTCGAAGCGCGAATCACGACGTGTGGATTGATAAGTTCCCTTTTCGCTTTGGCAGGTCCTTTTTTCCGCGCAAGTTTCATCGCGAGATCGGCTGTCAACTTTCCAATGCTCTCGCTTCCTTGATCGACAGACGTCAGCGGTACTCGAAGAAAATCCGAGTATGAAAGATTGCCGCAACCAACCACTGCCACATCCTCCGGAATGCGAAGTCCCGCATCCAAAATCGCCCGCATCGCTCCCAGCGCGGAAGGATCGTTAAAGCAAAATATCCCGTCCGGCAGCGGGTCTACACTGAGCACACGTTTGGCGGCCTCGTATCCCCCCTTCTCTCCTCGATGGTCGCCCGATGTGCCCAGAGAAACGATATGGCCTGGCAGGGGGATCAGATGATTCTGCGCGAGCGCCTGCCTGTAACCGTCGAGTCGTCCGATCGCCGTGCTAACCTCGGGGCCGCGGATGTGAGCTACCCGCCGGCAGCCTTGCTCGATCAAGTGGGACGTGGCCAGCAAACCGACTGCCTCGTCATCCACACCTACGAAATTCGCGTCGAGTCCCGGGAATCGCCGGTCTATCAGAATGTACGGCGTCTTTTGCTCTTCGATTAGGCGAAAACACTCCACCGATCGCTGCGCTGATGCCACAATGATCACGTCCACGCGTCTCGCCAGCATTTGCTTGATTTCACGTACTTCGAGGTTTGGGTCTTCGTCAGACGATGAAATGAAAAGGCTGTATCCCTGCCTTCGCGTCTCCGACGAAATGGCTTTGGCAACTTCGGCGAAGAAAGGGTGCAACAGGTCGGGAACGACCAGGCCCAGTGTCCATGTCCGTCCAGTCACTAGCGAACGGGCGGCTAGATTGGGCTGGTAGTTCAGCTCCCGCATTCTCTTCAAAACGCGCTTGCGCGTTTCGGCTCCGATATCTGGATGGTCGCGCAGAACCTTTGAAATCGTGACCACGGAAAGACCCAGCTCGTTCGCAATATCTTTCAGGCGGATTGTCATAAGTTCGAGTCAACTCCGTTAGAAAAGGCCGCTTCCTTCACCCGTTGCCCACTTCAGGCACGGTTTCTTGCCTCACCATGCCAACTTTACCCGATCGACACCGGCCAAATTAAGGTTCGCCTCCTGTTATCTTGCGACGACTCAGATGGTTCACACCACCAGCCTTGACAAGAGAATCCTATCCGTCTACGATTTTATCGTTTAAGTTATCGATTACGAAAGAAATTCCGAGTTAGGAAAATGCAACCTCCGACCCCTGTGCCGAGTCCTCATGTGCCGAGTTCAATAGACGAGAGCATCGATCCTTCGCTTATCCCGGCAAAGACCCTGGCTTCAGGCGCCAGGATACCCGTCATTGGCCTGGGCACTTTTGGTTCAGACCATGTTTCTCACGAGGCCGTGGCCGAAGCGGTGCGATACGCCGCCCGCATCGGGTATCGCCACTTCGATTGCGCTGCCGTGTACGGCAACGAGGACCGCATCGGCCGCATCTTCACCGAGCTGCTTCGGGGCCAATTGCGCCGCGAAGATCTCTGGATTACCTCTAAGCTGTGGAACGACAAGCACGGCGAAAATGACGTGATCCCTACATGCCTCAAGTCGCTCGCCGACTTACAACTCGATTATCTCGATCTCTATCTGGTTCACTGGCCCTTTCCCAATCATCACCCTCCCGGCTGCGATGTCTCCGTTCGCAATCCGCACGCTGTGCCCTACATCCATCAGAACTTCATGCGCACCTGGCGCAGGATGGAGGAGCTGATCGATCGCGGGCTCGTGCGGCACATTGGCACCTCCAACATGACAATCCCCAAGATGGAGTTGTTGCTTCGTGACGCTCGTATCAGGCCGGCCGTAAACGAAATGGAGCTTCATCCGCACTTTCAGCAGCCCGAATTCTTTCGTTACCTCGTCGACAAGGGGATTCAGCCCGTCGGTTACTCGCCGCTGGGCTCGCCTGCGCGCCCGGATCGCGACCGCACGCCTCATGACACAACGCCCACTGAAGATCCTGTAATTTGCAGCATCGCGCGGAGGCTTGGCGTGCATCCGGCCATTGTGTGCATCAAGTGGGCAATACAGCGGGGGCAAATCCCCATTCCGTTTTCGGCCAATCCCCGTAACTTGCTTGGTAATCTTGCTGGTGTCGTCAGCCAGCCGCTCAGCGCGGAGGATATGGGCGCAATCGAGAAACTCGACCGCAACTGCCGATTGATCAAAGGCCAGGTCTTCCTCTGGAAGGACAACCAATCCTGGGAAGATCTCTGGGACATCGATGGAGCGATTACGCCTCCGTAACACGCGAGCCGATTTCTGCGGGCCTTGGCTTCTTATGCCTGCGGAAACCGAAACTGCCGGCACCACCTGATATTCAACCGCGGGAACCAAACGCGCCGGAAGCAAAGGCAACCGAAATGAGCAAGATGATGAAAGCGGCGTTCCTCCCCGGAAACAGTACCGTCGAAATCAGGGAAGTTCCCGTTCCGCAGCCTGGACACGGTGAAGTACTCCTCGCCGTCAAAGCGTCCACAATTTGCGGCTCCGATATTCGCGCCATCTATCGCGAACACCTCGGCAAAGGCCCGGAAGGCTACCAGGGCGTCATCGCCGGACACGAGCCTGCGGGACTTATCGTTGAAGCTGGCCCCGGCTGCCGCCGATTCAAGGTTGGAGATCGAGTAATCGTCTATCACATCTCTGGTTGCGGTGTGTGCAATGATTGCCGCCGCGGATATATGATCTCGTGCACAAGTTCGACCTACCGCCGAGCCTATGGGTGGCAGCGGGATGGTGGCATGGCTGAGTATTTGCTCGCCGAGGAAAAGGACTTGATTGCTCTTCCTGACACTCTTACCTATCTTGACGGCGCGCAGGTGGCATGTGGCTTCGGCACCGTGTATGAAGCTCTGCAAAAGGTAGGAATCGACGGCAATCATGCGGTGTTGATCACTGGGCTGGGACCGGTAGGACTGGCAGCGGGTGCGCTCTGCCGCAAGCTGGGCGCCGAAAAAATCATTGGCATCGATATTTCTCCGGAACGCCGCGACTATGCGCTGAACCTCGGCCTCTGCGACACCGTGCTCGCCGCTGGCCCAAGCAATGCAAATGAAGTTCGCGAGCTAACCGGCGGACATGGCGTGGAACGTGCGATTGATTGCTCGGGCAATGCAGAAGCACGCGCCGCCGCTATTCGGGCCACTCGAAAATGGGGCAGGATGGTTATGGTCGGCGAGGGCGGCACGGTTTCCTTCGACCCTTCACCTGACATCATTCATGATCAGAAGACCATCTACGGATCATGGGTTACTTCCACCTGGCTGATGGAAGAGCTGGTCGAGCGCCTGGTCCGTTGGAACCTGCATCCGCAGGACATTGTCACCCACCGATTCCCCCTCGACCAGGCCGGTGAAGCCTACCAATTAATGGCTTCCGGTCGCTGCGGCAAGGTGGCAGTCTGCTTGGGGGAGGAGTAGCGCATGCCCATGCTTCCCGCCGAACCCGACTCCACGACGCAATCGGACGCACCTCTGCTTCCTCGCAATGGAAAGGTCGCCTTCTTTCTTGTTACAGGCCTGTTTTTTCTCTGGGCCATCCCCAACAATCTCAATGATGTGCTCATTCGCCAGTTCATGAAGTCCTTCGAGATCACCCGTCTCGAAGCTGGCCTGGTGCAATCCGCCTTTTATTTCGGTTATTTTTTGCTTGCTATCCCCGCGGCTCTCGTCATGCGCCGCTTCGGATATAAAACCGGACTTCTTACCGGGCTCATCCTCTACGCCACTGGCACATTTCTGTTCTATCCGGCTGCAATGGCCAGAAGCTACCCGCTCTTCCTCTTCGCGTTGTTCGTTATCGCCAGCGGCCTCGGTTTTCTTGAAACCGGTTCCAACCCGCTCATCGCTCAACTCGGCGATCCAGCCACTTCAGTAAGAAGGCTCAACTTCTCCCAGGCCTTCAATCCGCTCGGCTCCATCACCGGGGTTCTCATCGGCACAGTTTTCATCTTCTCGGGAAAGGAACCAGACGCCGGTGACATTGCGAGCATGAAGGCGCAGGGTACATACGACGCATTTCTAGATCACGAAACCCTTCGCGTGCTCGCGCCCTACCTTGTGCTGGGCGTGGTTGTCCTGGTGTGGGCCTTCCTCATATTCCGCACCACGTTCCCAAAGATCGTGGGCGATTCCGCTGGTGCCAATGGCCACCGGTCCGGCGGTTATCTAACGCTTCTGCGTTATCCCCATTTTCTTTCCGCCGTCTTTGCCCAGTTCTGCTATGTGGGCGCGCAGGTTGGCACCTGGAGCTATTTCATCCAGTACGCGGAAGATTACACGCACATCCACGAGAAGCTCGGCGGTTATCTGCTCACCGCTACGCTGGCCGCCTTCGCCATTGGCCGATTTTCCTCAAGCTACCTGATGAAGCGCTTCCGCCCCGACATGATGCTCGGCGTCTTCTCGATTGCCAACATTCTGCTGCTTGTGATCGGAATTCTGCGGCCGGGATGGCCCGGGCTCATCGCTGTTCTGCTCACTAGCTTCTTCATGTCCATCATGTTCCCCACCATTTTTGCGCTCGGCATCAAGGGCCTCGGCGAGCACACCAAGGAGGGAGCATCGCTCATCGTCATGGCCATCATCGGCGGCGCCCTCTTCACGCCGCTGATGGGGCTTGTATATCAGGAAACGAAAAGCATGGCGGTCAGCATGATTGTTCCGCTCGTCTGCTATGTCGCCGTCGCCGTCTTTGCCTTCGCCGGCGCCCACGCCGCTCCGTTTCCCGCGCGCTGGGAACAAAAGCTGAAGCACTTGGTCCCTGTCTTTGGGCATCGCAATTGGATCGTGATCGCCGATTCGGCCTACCCCGCGCAGTCGAATCCTGGCATCGAAACTTGCCTGACCGCCGAAGATCATATCGTGCTGCTCGAGAAGATTGTCCGCTTGATCAACCAGTCCGATCACGTTCGGGCCAACATTTATTTGGATGCCGAGCTCGAACGGGTATCTGAAGACGACGCCCCCGGCGTTGCCGATATTCGAAAGGCAATCGATCGCGTCTTAAGCGGGCAGAATGTGCGCGTACTCCCTCACGAGCAAATCATCGCAAAGCTCGACCAGAACGCAAAGGTTTTCAACATTGCCATTTTCAAATCGACCCTTGCCCTTCCCTATACTTCGGTCTTTCTTGAGCTCGATTGCGGGTACTGGAATGACAAGTCAGAGAAACGTCTCAGAGATTCCCTTGAAAATTCAAAAACGATAGTGTGATCTGGCCAGTACGATCGCCGGTTCGAACGCGACCGCCCCGCAAGCCAAAAGGAGCAGTTCATCATGCAACGAAGAGAATTCTGCCAGTTAATCGCTGCCGCTGCCGCGGCCAACGCCATACCCATGAAGGCTCGGTCGCAGTCGGGTGCTCCTGCGGGCTTCAATCAACTTCGTCAGACATACGAAGAATTCTGCGCCACTCCCGAAAAGGACCGCGTCTTCTATGCGCTCGTCGATCGCAAGTTCGTTGAGAAGAAGCTGAGCGAAGTCGACTGGTCTCCGACCGAGTGGGGTCAGCCACCTGAGTTGCCCGGTGGCTCCTGGGATGGCGTCCCCATGCAGGCCCCGATCGAAGGCCTCAACGGCGTCGGACCCTACCAGGCGAATTGGGATTCACTGCTCGAATACGACGCTCCCGAATGGTATCGCGACGCCAAGTTCGGCATCTGGGCGCACTGGAGCCCGCAGTGCGTTCCCGAGCACGGCGATTGGTACGCGCGCCTGATGTATACCGAAGGCTCCTCGGACTACGATTTCCAAAACCAAACCTACGGCCATCCATCCGAGTTCGGCTACAAGGATCTCACCGCGCAGTGGACCCTCCTCGATTGGCAACCGGATGCCCTCATCGAACGGTACAAAAACGCCGGAGCGCGCCTCTTCATCTCCCTGGCCAATCACCATGACGGTTTTGACTGCTGGGGATCGAAGCATCAGCCTTGGAACGCCGTAAACCACGGGCCACATCGCGACGTTGTTGGAGAATGGGCCGCTGCTGCGCGCAAACAGGGGCTCCGCTTCGGCGTAACGGTCCACCAGGCGCGCAACTGGTGGTGGTTCCAAACATCGCACGGCGCCGACAAGAACGGCCCGCGGGCTGGCGTGCCGTATGACGGGCGCAAAACCAAGGCCGAGGGCAACGGCCAGTGGTGGGATGGTCTCGATCCGCAGATGCTTTACGGCGTGAAACATCCCAACGACGCGCTGCCCGATGCATCCTACGTAAAGCACTTCTACGACCGCACCCGCGACCTTATCGATCAGCACGATCCCGACCTGCTTTACTTCGACAATGACCTGCTCCCGCTGGGCTGGGCAGGCATGAACATCGGTGCGTATTTTTACAACCATAATCTGAAGACCCGCGGCGGCAAGATGGAAGCGGTGCTGAATGGCAAGCACATTCCCGACAAGCTGGCCAAGGCGGTGGTTGCCGATTACGAGCGAGGCCTCACCAGCGGCATCATGCCCTACGCGTGGCAGTCTGAAACCTGCATCGGCGAGTGGCATTATCGCCGCAGCCTTTTCGATGGTCCCGGCGCATTCGGCGGCTATCTACCTCCGCGCGATGCCATTCATTGGCTCGTCGACACGGTGAGCAAGAACGGCACGTTTATTCTCAACGTTCCCGGCAAACCTGACGGCACCATCGACAGCAAAGAGATCGCGGTCCTCGATGAAATTTCGGCATGGCTCAAAGTAAACGGCGAGGCCATCTTCGAGACACGGCCATGGACGGTCTACGGCGAAGGGCCGAATTCAGTCACCAGCGGGCCATTCCAGGGCGCCAGCATCAGCTCCATGGGGAGCAAAGACATCCGCTTCACGCGCAACAAGGCCAACAACGTGATCTACGCGATCTTCATGGGATGGCCCTTCGGCCATGCGCAGATTGCCTCTCTCGGATTGTCGAGCAAAATCAACCCGGGCAAGGTCCAGAATGTCACTCTGCTAGGTTCGGGTGAGCCACTCAAGTGGACGCAGGACGCCGACGCCTTGCATTTCCAGTTGGGTTATGGATCGCCAGGGGCCAATAGCTACGGAATGGCGGTTAAAATTGCGTTGAGTTAAGAGCGGCAAAAAATGACATAAGCCGTGCGAAGGTGAGGAAGTTTCAGCTTGAGTCGCTGGGCGCTGAAGATCGTATTCATATTCGCCGGAATCCCGCTTTGCCTGGCTTACCCGCAAAACCCGCCGGCGGATGGCATCGGTCTGACGACTGCCGAAAGGCTGAAAGAGCCCGGCTGGTGGCCGACCAAAGGTGAACCGCCGCGCGGCGAATACTCTGGCAGCGCGACTTGCGCCCGGTGTCACCAGAAAATTGCGCTACTCCAGAAGTCGACGCCGATGTATCACGCCGGTATGCCCGCCCTCCAATCGGATCTACTTGTAGGTCACCTGCCACTCAAATTTCAGGAAGGCAATTTCAGCACTTCGATCACTGCCTCGCCCGAACAGATGACTTTCAGCGTCACCGACGGAGTCAATACGGCTTCTGTGCCCGCCGTTTTGGCGTTCGGATCCAAGAACGGACAAACTTATATTCTCGAGAAAGATGGCGTCTACTTTGAGAGCCGTTTGAGTTTCTTCGCGAAAACTCATTCGCTGGACATTACTCCTGGACAGTCCTCCGATCTGCCGAGTGGCCTGGAAACAGCGTTGGGGCGAAAGTTAAGCATCGATCAAGCACAGGGCTGCTTCAGGTGCCATACAACCGCGGCTACCACTTCGAATATCTTCGAACCGGAGAAGGCTACTTTGGGGGTTACTTGTGAAGCGTGCCACGGACCGGGAGCAGCCCATGTCGCTTCCATGGCCGCAAATGATCCGCAGCAAGCGACGGCGATTATGAATCCCACCAATCTGTCCCCTTCAAATTCTGTCGACTTTTGCGGGGCTTGTCACACTGCATGGGCTGACGTCGTGGAGGGGGCCGGCAAGCCCAGTGCCGGGCTAATCCGCTTTCAGCCTTATCGCCTTGAGCAAAGCCGCTGTTGGGGCGCCAACGGAGACGCTCGGCTTACCTGCATCTCTTGCCACGATCCGCATCAGCCGCTCGTTCAGGAACCAACCGCATATGACTCCAAATGCCTCGCGTGCCATGGTCCGGGTCTGAAGACGGCCGGCCGGCACCAAGCCAGGACCGTGTGTAAAGTGGCAGTCAGCAATTGCGTCACCTGCCATATGCCCAAATATGAGCTGCCTCAGACGCACACTCTGTTCACCGACCATGAGATTCGTGTAGTCCGTACCAAGGCTCTCGATACCAGCGCCATGATCAGGTAGATCTTCTACACGAGTGCTCTGCAACGAACTTTTCGCTTGGCAGACCAGACAACAGTGCGCGCTATCACGCTGAAATGAGCAGCGGAAACGCCCAGCTTCCGCATTCACCTGGCTCGCCCCAATGTTGGGCAAAGGGGAATCATCAAAGACCTTCAAATCGGCAGGACAGCTTTCCTGGACCCCCACAAAATCCCCCACAGTCGCACGTGGGTGCGAGCTGCCAGTTTCTCTAAGTTATTGATTGGATTTTGGCTCCTCAGGTAGGACTCGAACCTACAACCCTTCGGTTAACAGCCGAATGCTCTGCCATTGAGCTACTGAGGAGTGTGTGGCGCTAGGGCTGTACATTCATTACGTTAGCAGAGCCTGCAATGCCCGTCAAAAGCCCCGGCACCACCTCCCGCAACACCAAAAACCTATTCCAGAGCCTCCACGGAAAACAGCGGGAAACGATACCATGAGAACGCACCACCAGGAGGCGAAATGCCCCGCATTTCCCGCGTCGACCGCAGCGAATTGACCCCCGAAATTGCCGCTCTCTACGACAAGGCATTTGCCCTTCGCGGCAATGTGCCCAATATGTTCCGCGTCATGGCCCACCGGCCAGAAATCTACTCCACCATGCAGGCGCATTTCGCCGCGGTGCTGAATACCGGCACCGTTTCGACGAAACTCAAAGAGCTGATCATCGTCCGCACCAGCCAGGTGAACGAAACACCCTATTGCCTCGCCAGCCACACCATCCTCGCCCGCAACCTCGGCTGGAGTGATGACCAGCTCTCGCACCTCGCAGACTGGGCTCAACGCGACGACTTCACTCCCGCCGAAAAGGCTGCGCTGCGTCTCGCCGAAACCGTCACGCGCAATGCCAACGCCGTTACCGACGAGCAATTCGCCGAGCTGCGCAGCTTTTATTCAGAAGGCGAAATCGTCGAGCTGCTCTGCGCCATCGGCCTCTTCAACTATTTCAACCGCTTCAACAACGCGCTCCACATGGAGCCGACCCAGCCCGGCGAAGGCGGCGCATCGCAGCCCGCGCACGCCGAAGCCGTCGCCGACCATTAAACCCAGCACAAAAATGGGTGCCCCATCCTAAACGCGTAGTTTGCGTTTAGGGTGGGACAACACGAACCCTAACCGAATTCATGAACCACCTAAGAGCCCGATGAACCTTCAACTGCCCCCCGGCACCTTCGCCGCTTATCTCTTCGACTGCGACGGCACCATCGTCGACTCCATGCCGCTCCATTACATCGCGTGGAAGCAAGCGCTCGGCGAGTGGGGCTGTACCCTCGACGAGGACCTCTTTTACTCCTGGGGCGGCAAGCCTCCCGTCGAAATCATCGCCGCCCTAAATCAGTTGCAGGGCCTCAACATGCCCACCGAAGCCGTCGCCGAGCGCAAGGAGAATCTCTACTATGGGCTTCTCCCGCAACTCAAGCCCGTTCCCGAAGTTCTCGCGCACATCAACGCACAGCAGGGCCGCATCCCGTTTGCCGTAGTCTCCGGCAGCACTCGCGAGTCGATCGTCAAGTCGCTCACCACGGTTGGCCTTCTTGACCGGTTCTCCATCCTCGTCGGCTCCGAAGACTACGCGCGCTCCAAGCCCGCTCCCGACGCATTCCTCACCGCCGCCGCTCGTCTCGGCATCGCCCCCAAAGATTGCCTCGTCTTTGAAGACACTGACATGGGCATCCAGGGCGCAACCGCCGCCGGCATGGCCTCCGTCCGCGTTCCCCAGCCACGCGAGCGCCACAACGGAACCGCCCCCGCGGTGCCTGCGTAGACTGGACAGGAAGTCCGAATCCTCAGGAGACTGCTTTGTCTTCGATCGCCCTCGAAAAATCTTCGCCCGTCGCGGCCCGCAAGTCCGACCTCGCCATCCTCATCGCCATCGCCGCCGCAATCGCGCTCCTTCATCTCTTCACCAACAATCGCTACGGCTTTCATCGCGATGAGCTTCAGTTCCTCTCCGACGCCCGCCATCTCGATTGGGGATTCGTTCCCTATCCGCCATTCACGCCCTTCATCGAGCACATCGGCCTCGCCCTCTTCGGTGTCTCCATCGTCTGGCTGCGCCTTTCCGCGGTCATCGCGCAGGCCGCGGTTGTCATCCTCGCCGGTCTCATCACGAAACATCTCGGCGGCTCGCGCCTCGCTCAGGTCACGTCCGCTCTTGCCGTCGGTTTTTCGCCACTCGAATTATTCGAAAGCCACGAATTTCAATACACCTCGTTCGATCTCCTCTGGTGGGTGCTCGCCGCCTACTTCATCGTCCGCCTGCTCAAGTCTGAAGACCCGCGCTGGTTCCTCGCCGTTGGCGCTACGCTCGGTCTCGGGCTCGAAACAAAATACGCCATCGTCTTCTATATCGCCGGCATTCTTGTCGGACTCATCCTCACCACCGCGCGCCGCTACCTCGCCACCGGCTGGTTCTGGGCTGGCGTCGCTCTTGCGCTGCTCATCTTCCTGCCCAATCTCATCTGGCTCGCCCGCCATGACTGGATTTCCTACACCTTCCTTCAGCACATCCATATACGCGACGTCGGCGAGGGCCGCGCCAAAGGGTTCATCGCCGGGCAATTCTTTATCTGCGCCAACCTTGCCGCCGCGCCACTCTGGATCGCCGGCCTCTTCGGCTATTTGCGCGACCGCCGCTACCGCATGATCGCCTTCATGTATCTTGTCCCGCTCGCTGTGTTTGGCATCAGCAAAGGCCGCCACTACTATGTAGCCCCGGCCTATCCCATGCTTCTCGCCATGGGTGCGGTCCTCGCTGAGCGCTGGCTGCGCACGCTCCCGCGCTGGGGCCGCTCCACTGTCACGTCCGTCTACTTCGCAGGCTTCATTTTTATTTCCGTCTTCGAATGCGCCCAGCTTCTTCCTCTCGCGTCAGGTGGCCCGCTCAAGCAATACGCTCTCAGCCACAGCTACGACTTGCGCGAAGAAATCGGCTGGAACGATCTCGTCCGCACCGTCGCTCAGATTCGCGATTCGCTTCCGCCTGACCAGCAGGCGCACCTCGGCATCACCACCGGCAACTACGGCGAGTACGGCGCCATTGACGTTCTCGGTCGAGCCTATGGGCTCCCTGAACCCATCGGCACCACCAACTCCGAATGGTTCCGCGGCTATCCAACGCCTCCGCCCACAACGCTCATCGTCATCGGGCTCACGCGCGAGCAAGCCGACTCAATCTTCACCGGTTGCCGCTGGGCTGGGCACAACGGCAACTCCGAAGGCGCTCTCAATGAAGAAAGCGTCGACCACCCCGACATCTTCGTCTGCGGCCCTCCGCGCCTGCCCGTGCAGGAACTATGGAAAGAACACCAGGACTTCGGTTGAGTTCTATTTTCAACTGACAAAATGAGCACCGCATTGGGGTGAACGATCCCAAAAGCGCACTTGGCATTTAGGGTACGGCTCGGCCGCTTTTTGTTCCCTTGGTCCCCGCCGGGGTTCCCAGCGAGCGATCTCTGCTCGATGGGGTGGCTTGGTCCCTTGTTCCCTTGTTCCCTTGGTCCCTGCTTTTCAGTACAGCAGCACCGCCACCCGATACGCCGTAAACGACTCACCCGCCATCTGCGCCGGACAACTGCCCACCGCGGCCTGCCGATATTTGCCGCTCGCGAGTCGTTCCGCCAGCGCCTGCGGAAGCTGTGTCAGGTCCGCGTCCTGCCAGCGCATCACGAAGCGCGCCATCGGCCCGCTCATCAGACCTCGGCATTCCCTCGTCCGTCGCACAAGCTGCTCGCGCCACGCTCGGGTCGCGCAGAATCGCCACTCCGCTCACGCGAATCAGCGCCGCCACTCGCGCCTCCACCTGCGCAGCGCTCAACTGCTCCACCGCCCGCGAATAATCGGCCACCGCATACAGCTCGCCGCGAGCAGCCACCACCGCAATCCCCACGCGATCCACGTCCGGGCTAAGCAGGTTGGCGCGATGCCCCGGCGAATGCATCCACTGCTCGTGGATCGAATCGGCCGAGGGCCCCATCGCCACGTTCTCCTCAATCACGCTGTAGTGTGCGCCAGCCTGCGCCGTCCGCGTGCTCACGTCTGGCTCGCCGTTGTACTGGTGCGAGATCGGCCCCTCTGCCGCCATGCGCAGGCAGTGTTGCAGCGCCGCATCGGCCAGCGCCGGATCCCAATCCAGCCGGCCCACTCCCTCCTGCGCGCGCACCTCGTTCGCCAGCGCAAAAATCCGCCCAGCCTCCGCATGCATGTTGCCCGAGTCCCGACCAGACGCCTGAGAATTCCTCTGAGCCAAACCGGCCGCAGGCATCGCCAGCGCCGCAATCACAAAAATCCTCTGTGCAAGAACTCTCATCCCCACTTAAACCCCATTCCCGCTCCCGTGTCGCGAAATCCCGCATGGAAATGCGCCGCCGGGCCACATTTTCCCAGTCACATTTCCCCTGTGACATTCCTAAGACGGGACCGGATCTTCCGGCTCCGCGCTACCGACAACGGGCCTTCCCCCATTCAGATCGTTACGCCGTATCACCAGGGGGAAGAGAAGAAGCGCCGGCAGTCCCACGACGCTCGTCATCACAAAGAACCATGGCCAGCCCATCTTCTCTGACAACCATCCCCCTGAGCCGGCCACAACGGTGCGGCCGAGCAACGTAATCGAAGAAAGCAGCGCGTACTGAGTCGCTGTCGCCGTGAAACCGGGCGAGCATAGGCTCGAAATATAAGTGATCAGCGCGGTCCCCGCCATTCCGCCCGTGATGTTCTCGGCGGTGACACATAAAGCCAGATAGCCGATGTGATGTCCACCCACAGCCTGTAGAACAAAAAACAGGTTCCCCGCCGACTGCAATATCCCGCAAAGGATCAGCGAGCGCAGGATTCCGTACCGCGTCGTCACCACTCCGCCCAGCATCACCCCGGCCACAATGGAGAAAAATCCGAACACTTTCGATGCGGCAGCGATCTCAGGTAGAGAGAATCCCAACGATATATAGAGAGGCGTCGACATCACTCCCGCCATCGCCTCGCCCAGTTTGTATCCGAAGATCGAAATAAGAATCACTGGCCAAAGCGGCCGCCGCATAAAATCGCGAAAAGGGCTGATGACAGCCCTCGAAAGCGCCTGGCGAACCGCATCCCAGCCCGATTCCACCGCGCGCGTCGTTTCCGTCGGCACCTTCGGTTCCGGAACTAGCAAGAACACCACGAGTCCCACAGCGACGAGCGCCGCCATAGTGGCATAGGCCGCGAACCACCCGGCATAGTTCGCGATCAAAAGGCTGCCCGCCCCTGAAACCAGCATGCCAACTCGGTAGCCGGCCTGAACCATTGAAGCACCGGAGGCCTGCTGATCCGCATTCATGCTCTCTACTCGCCAGGCATCGATCACAATGTCCTGGCTCGCCGATAGAAATGCGACCACCAGCGCCAGCGCGGCCATCATGGGCAAGTTGTGTTTTGGATTGCTCGATCCCAGAAAAAGAATCGCGACGATTAGCAGAATCTGGATGGTGATTCCCCAACCGCGCCGCCGTCCCAATGGCAATGGCGGTGGCACGCGATCCATCAGTGGAGCCCACACAAACTTGAATGCATAGGGCGTACCAACCAGCGCGAAAGCGCCGATCGCCGCGCGCCGCACGCCCACTGTCGAAAGCCACGCCGAAAGAGTTGAGTAAGTTAATAGCAGCGGCAAGCCGCTTGAAAATCCGAGTGCAAGCACCTGCAAGACGCGCGGCTCTGTGTAAGCAGCCAGCGTTTGCCGCCAGTTGGTTCGGCCAGGCTTGGGTTCAGGGTTTTCGTTCATCGCAATTTGCGTATGTGCCTTCTCTCAGCCTACCTCCGCCGGCGCGGCTTATTCTGAAAACGTGAAGCTCGGAATCATCTCCGATACCCACGGCCTCCTTCGCCCTGAAGTCGCTCCCGCTCTCAAGGGCGTAGACCGCATCTTGCATATCGGCGACGTCGGCGATTTCTCCATATTGACCGAGCTCGCCAAAATCGCTCCCGTCACCGCCATTCGCGGCAATGTTGACCGCGAAGGCGCCTGCGCCAAGCTGCCCGAAACCGAAGTCGTGCTTATCGAAAACCCTCCCCATGCAGGCCTCCATATCTACATGCTCCACGACCTTAAGACCCTGCACCTCGATCCGGCGGCAGCAAAATTCGCAGCCGTCCTCCACGGCCACACGCACGTTCCCAATTTCGTCACGAAAAAAGGAGTGCTCTATTTCAACCCCGGCTCCTGCGGCCCACGCCGCTTCGAACTGCCGGTGACGATTGGTCTGTTGACGGTTCGCACGGATGGGAAGCTGGAAGCGAAGGTGGTTCCCCTAAGCGTCAGTTAAACGGGAGACGATTCACAATCGGCCAGCGTTATGACGTGGAAGATATCAGATTGTCGCAATCGCCGGTGCGAAATATGCCGCTCTAGCTCACCAAACTCAGCGAATGGTCCCCGGGATAGAAACCATCGTCGGGCGAATCCGCGACGCCTGCGATTGCAGACTTCCCTGCACGAAGCATCATGCCGCATTCAGCGCTCGGCACCGCAGGGCTGTATAGAAAACCCTGCATCTCTGTGCATCGCTGTCTCTTCAGGTAGTCAAGCTGCTGTTGCGTTTCCACTCCCTCGGCAACGCACTCCAGACCCAGATTCCGTCCCAGGCTCAGGATGCCGCTCACCACCGCCGCCGCCGTGGGTTTTGAGGCCACGTCTCGCATGAACGACCGATCGATTTTGATGCGATCAATCGGGAATCGTCTGAGATAAGACAACGACGACCAGCCAGTACCGAAGTCGTCCAGCGAAAGGCCAACCCCGATTCGTTTCAGGTCCCGCATCACCTTGATCGTGGCCTCTGAGTCATCCAGCGTCAGGCTTTCCGTCAGCTCCAGGTCAAGCCATTTGGCTTCTAATACGGTTTCGCGCAATGTCTTCTTCACGGTCTCCACAATGTCGCCGCGGTAAACCTGCTGCGATGAAACGTTCACCGACACCCGAACCTTCGGCAGTCCTTCTCTTTGCCAGGCCGCGTTTTGCAGGCAGGCCGTCCTCAAGACCCAATTCCCCACCTCAACCATCAACCCCAGTTCTTCCAGTTGCGGTATAAACTCCCCGGGAGGGATCAGCCCCTCCTCCGGGTGATTCCAGCGCAACAACGCCTCAACCCCGGTGATTCGCCCTGAACTCACTGAAACCAGCGGTTGGTAGTGCAGAACAAATTCGCCGCGCGAGCACGCATGGCGCAGATCCTGGTCGAGCCTCTGCCGGCGTCGCGTCACCTCGGTAAGCTGGGGCGCAAAGAAACAATAGATCCCGCGCCCTTTCTTCTTGGCTTCATACATTGCGGAATCCGCAAATTGCACCAACGCCCCCGCCTTGTCTCCGTCGGCGGGAAATACTGAAATGCCGATGCTCGCGCTCATTTGTAATTCGTGGCCTTCAATATCGAACGGATCGTTCATCGTGGCCAGAATCTTCCTTGCAACGGTTTCAATCTCCCGGTTGCTGTCGGCCATTCCGATGCCAATCACGAATTCGTCTCCGCCCAGGCGCGCGATGATGTCGCTCTCGCGCAGGCAGGCTTGCAGCCGCACCGATACCGATTGCAGAAGTCGATCGCCCACAAAGTGGCCAAAGGAATCGTTCACGCTCTTGAAACGATCCAGGTCGAACATGAGCACGGCCACCGATTTTTCATTACGCGAAGAAATCGCAATAGCCTGGCCAAGACGATCTTCCAAAAGCACTCGATTGGGCAGGCCCGTCAGCGAATCGTGCAGGGACATGTACTGCACCCACACTTCCGCCTGCTTCCGGTCCGTAATGTTATGCGAAATGCCCATGGTTCCAATAATCCCGCCGCGCTTGTCCTTCAGCGGCACCTTGGTAGTCAGCGCCCAGCTCTCGTGGCCATCCGGCCAGGTTTCCTTCTCCTCAATTCCGATCTTCGCCTGACCGGTTCGCATAATCTGCTGTTCGTCCTCGAATGCTTTGCGGGCGTGTTCCGCGCTGAAAATATCGCAGTCGGCCTTGCCCACCACTTCCGCCGGGCCGGACAGCCCGATATATTTGGCCATCGCCCGTCCCACGCGCACAAATCGGCTCTCGCGGTCCTTGAAAAATACATTGTCCGGAATGTGTTCGAGAAATGCCTCCAGCAGCTCGCGCTCCATCTGGTAGCGCCGTTCTCCAAGCGCATTCAGCACAACGAGCGCGGCAACCACCAGCGCCAGAAATCCCAGAGCCGCGACCTCCGGAAAAGAAGCGCCAGACGAATGCAACCGGCTGCCGTATGAAACGACGCTGGGTGCAATCCAAAACGCAGATCCGGCGCCCAACAAAATAGCTGGAATGGCGATGAAAACGCCTGGAACTGCCGGGATTTGCCATTTCCACTTCATAATTCGCCGACCGGCTGAAACCGATAGAGTTAGAAGAAATCTAATTCCTTCGCGTACAGAATGATAGGGAACGAAAGTTTTTCGCTGGCTACAACTTCAATGGCCGCTGGCTAACGCTTTCGTAGTAGAAGCCGGAACGGGAAGACGCGAACGAGTCTCCATCGGCAAAACAAGGAGTTTTCATCCCGTGAGGCGCAGGCGTTTTTTAGAACGTCATCCCCGCATTCTCAGGTTCACCTGTCGGTACACGACATCCGCGAAAAACCACCAGCGCATAGGTGCCACGGTACTAACGGGGGAGTGGGAATCCCCGCCGCAAACCATTGCAAATGATGATGAAGTCGCAGAATCGGGGCTTGGGCAGCCCCAAAATGCCATCGCTGCAGGTTACCGTCGGAATGCGTTTGCCTGTCTCACGTAATGTGAAGGCTCCTCGTTTCGTCTTGCCGATCCGCGCTCCACATACGATCCTGAAATCGGAAGTTCGCCACCGGACGCGGTTCATCACCGGACGCAATTCATGACCGGATATCGATCGTCAGAGTGGAACTCCATCGTCGGCTTGCAGCCCTTTCCCCTACTTTTCGGTCTGCCGATTCACAATATTTTTTTGAATTGTTAAGCCGCGCCCGACGGCGTTGTGGCACCGCGCCCGGCAAAGTGATCGATTCCCGGGTGACCAATATCGATGACCAATATTGTCCAATTCTAGATAAACGAGGTTGATAGATGACGCTTCTCTCAATTCAATACATGCCCTTGGCCAGCGCGTATCTTTGCGAAGACTGCAACTGCGTAGGAAATTGCGCGGAGCAGTGCCCGGCGTGCGCCTCCGAGGCCTTGATGGGATTGGCCGGAGTCTTGAATCGCGGACAATCCCAAGAAAAGGCTGAATCCACTTTTCGCGTGAAACTGAAACTGTTCCCGCATCGGGAGCGCGACAGGATGATGAATGACGAGGTAGCATTCCCGGCAGCATAGGCGCGAGGCGTTTAAGGGTCTGCTTCATGGGTTCGCATCAACCATGAATCAGACGCGCGGCCCACATTTCGCAATTCCGAATCAACCGGATTGAGCTTTTCGTCAATCCCGCATTTGCACAACCAATATTAGTAATGTTGATCCCGTGGTGAAGAAGGTACGGTAACGTCCTCTCTCCCTGCCGTCGCAACCGCAGCACGCCGATAATCGTAGGTGTGAACGCCCGAAACAATCTCGCCCTCTTAAAAGACTACGCAGCGTATCTTCGTGTTGAAAAAGGACTTCGCCCACTCACCTGCGAAGCCTATCTCAGCGATTTGCGCATCTTTGCCGAGCTGCTTGAGGAGCGCAGCACCGTGCTCCTTAATGCAGTCGAGGCCGACGTCTCCGCGTTTCTCGATCACCTGCGCAACCACAACATCGACTCCCGCACCGCCGCGCGCAAGCTGAGCTGTTTGCGCGGCTTTTATAAATGGCTGCTTCTCGACCGCCGCATCCACCACGATCCAACCGTCAACATCGAGTCGCCCAAAGCCTGGAAGGTCCTGCCCAAATCGCTTGCCGAGCCTGAAGTGGCGGAGATGCTCGAGCGCGCGAACATGGCGGCCTCGCATCCGCAGGCCAAAGCAACTGCGCTTCGCGACCGCGCCATTCTCGAGCTTCTCTACGCAGGTGGCCTCCGCGTCTCTGAGGTCACCTCGCTCGGCGTCAGCGATCTCGGTCTCGATTCAGGCCGCGTCCAGGTTCGCGGCAAAGGCGACAAAGAGCGGATCGTGCCGCTGGGCCGCTCGGCAATTCAGGCACTGGAGCAATATCTGCGCGAGGGCCGCCCACACCTCGAGCGCATCAGCTCGGCCCGTAGAAACAGAGCAGCAAGACAAGGCAGCGCGGGGCTCTTCCTGTCTCTGCGTGGCATGCCGCTCACCCGGCAATGGATCTGGAGCATGGTGAAAAGATCGAACAAATCCACCAGCCCTCACGGATTGCGCCACAGTTGCGCCACGCACATGGTCGAGCACGGAGCCGACCTGCGCAGCGTGCAGATGATGCTGGGCCACGCCGACATCTCCACCACGCAGGTGTATACGCACCTGGCGCTGGGCCGCCTTAAGGCTGTTCACCGCATGCATCATCCGCGCGGATCGCGGCATTTGGCCGGTCCCAACGCCGATGCGGCCCCTCTCCCCGGCCCGCGTCTGGTCGTGCCCCACAGGCGCCGGCGAGGAAACACAATGAGCGCAACCGCTGCTCCGCCTGTCGCCTCCGAACCCGCCGCTTCTGCCATCCGGCCAACGCCCAAAATTGCCGCGCTCAAGATCGCGGAATTGGTCGACGAATATTTGCGCGTCCTCAACGCCGAGCGCGGCGCATCTGCGCACACCTTGCGAGCCTACCGGCGCGAGCTGCACGATTTCGCCGCGTGGCTCAACGGCCAACATCCCCGCCTGACCGTAATCCGCATCGAGCACACGCACATCCGTTCTTATCTCGGCACGCTTTACGATCGTGGATTATCGAAGGCCTCTGCGGCGCGCGCGCTTGCCGCAATCCGCAGTTGGTTCAAGTGGCTGGCCCGCGCTCACCACATCGAGCAGAACGCCGCATCGCTGGTGTCCACTCCGCGCCTGCCCAAACATCTGCCGCGCGTGCCTTCCATCGAGCAGTTGAACCGCGCGGTCGATACTGTGCTCGACGACGCCTCAAGTTGGCCCGCTCGCGACAAGGCAATTCTCGAAATGCTCTACGGCTGCGGCATCCGCAACGCGGAACTGACCACGCTCGATCTCGACGACATTCACTGGGCCAACGAAGCAATCCTCGTCCGCGGCAAAGGACAAAAACAGCGCTACGTTCCATTGGGCGACACCGCCGCCGAAGCTCTCCGTGCCTACATCGTCGAGCGCTCCGCCCGCCTCGCCGCCGCTGATGAACACAAAACCCGCCAACGCTCGCGGAACACCCCGGCGCTTTTTCTCAATCTGCAGTTGCGTGGTCTCGATAAGGGCGGTCAGGCCAGGCTCACCACCCGCAGCGTTGGCCGCATCGTCAAGCGCATCGCCATCCTGCGCGGGCTTTCATCCGACGTTCACCCGCACACCCTGCGTCACGCGTTCGGTACTCATCTGCTTGAAGAAGGCGCCGACCTCCGCGCCATTCAGGAACTGCTCGGCCACGAGCGCCTCTCCACCACCCAGCGCTACACCCAGCTCACCACCGCGCAATTGACCCAGGTCTACGACCGCACCCATCCCCGCGCCCGGTAGCCACACGCCGATTGGGATACAGTAGATGGAGTAGGCGCCTTTAGGCCCCTGAACCTCAGGCATCAGACTTTTAGGCCCCTGACCTTTAATCATCAGACTCGCTCGGCAATACAACGGCAGCCGTCCCGATCACATCACATAGGTAGTTCAAGCAGCTAGATCCAAGTAGCGAGATCCCAGTACCGAGATCAAGGAGCAAGCTCATGGCAAACATCTCAGTCGACAAGCTATCGATGGATGAAATTCTCAATGACGCCAACCGCATCAAGTCAATCGTGGCTGATGCTGTGGAAGATGGCATTCAACAGGCGGTCCGCGCCGTGAACAAAGGGCGCGATGTCGCCGAGGACGCGATCCACGACACCCGCCATGCAATCAAGAAGAACCCCCTGCAGGCCGCCGGAATCTTCCTCGCCGCAGGCGTCGTCCTGGGCAGCCTCATCACTCTGTTAACCGTGCGCCGTTCCTGAAAACCCAGGCCGGCACCAGTCCGACCGGCCTCAATCCGTCTCATCAGCCCGTCAGGGGGTGTCCCGGTTTCCTGCCAATGGGTGCCCCCGGTCCCTTGCATTTGGGGACCGGGGAAAGCTCCGCTCGGGCCCTCAAGTCGAATAATCCGCGTTAATCCTGATGTATTCGTGAGTCAGGTCCGTCGTCCAGAACACGCACGATCCGCGCCCCTGATTCAGCTCAATCGAAATCGAAAACTCCCGCTGGCTGATGTATGCGTGCGCGGCAGCTTCGTCGAATTCTGCCGCTCGCCCGCCGTCGCGGCAAATCTGCAAATCGCCAAAGCGAATGTCGATGCGCGCCGGATCGATCTGCGCGTCTGAGTACCCGATCGCGGCCACCAGCCGCCCCCAGTTAGGATCGCAGCCGGCCCACGCCGTCTTCACCAGCGGCGAATGAGCAATGGCCTTCGCCACGCGCAGTGCATCGGCGTCATTCGCCGCGCCGCCAACGCGCAGCTCCACCACATGCGTCGCGCCCTCGCCGTCAGCCACAACCTGCCGCGCCAGCGAAGTGCACACTTCAGTCAGCGCGGTCGCAAAAGCCGCATCTCCCGAGCCAATCTTCACGCCACTCGCGCCCGATGCGAGCAGCAGCACGGTGTCGTTCGTCGATGTGTCGCCGTCCACCGAGATTCGGTTGAAGCTCACTTCAACCGCAGCGCGAAGGTAGCCGTCAAGATCGCCGGGCTCAACCGCCGCGTCGGCTAGAACATACACCAGCATCGTCGCGTGAGGCACAAGCTGCGGATGAATCATGCCCGAGCCTTTCCCAAAAGCGGCTATCCTCACCTCCCGCACGACTCCATCGCCACCCTTGAATTCCAGCCGGGCAAAGGCCATCTTCTCCACCAGATCCGTTGTCAAAATCGCGTGGGCCGCCTCCGAAAAGTGATCGCGGCTCAGTCCCAAGGCTCGCCGCAAGCTCCGGCAGCGCGGCAATCAGCTTCTCCGCCGGCAGCGGCACGCCGATAATCCCGGTCGACGACGGGAAAACTTCCTCGGCCCTGCAGCCGAATGTCTGAGCAACAGCCGCGCAGGTCGCGCGCGCCGCCCTCAACCCCGCCTCGCCCGCGGCGCAGTTGGCGTTCCCTGCATTGACGGCCGCCACGCGCACGCGTCCGCCCGTAGCGCTCAAGTTTTCCTTGTCGACAATCAGGGGCGCCGCAATCACTTGGTTCGACGTAAACGCCGCCGCCGCGCTCGCCGGCTCATCCGCCACAATCAGGGCAAAGTCGGGTCGTCCGCTGGCCTTCAGGCCGGCCTTCGCCGCCGCAAATCGAAATCCCCGCGGAATGCTCCCGCTCGATAAATCGCTCATGCTTTCGGCCCCATTTAATCCAGCCCATTTAATCTAGCAGGTGTGGGGCCGCTGGGCACGACCTGATGAACGACAACGAAATCAATCCGCAAACCTTTCTCGAAATGCGCGCCGTCAACATCGCGCGCGGCGATCGTATTGTCCTGCACGACGTCAATCTCAGCATTCACGCCGGCGAGCACGTCGCCATCCTCGGACCGAACGGCTGCGGCAAATCCACGCTTATTCTCGCCATGACCTGCCAGCTCTATCCCATCGTTCAACCGGGCATGGTGGTCCGCATCTTCGGCCGCCAGCGTTGGGATCTGACCGAGCTGCGCCGTCACTTCGGCGTCGTCAGCGCCGGGCCAATGGGCGCTGAACTGCCCGGAGAGCGAACCGCCGCCACATCCGGCCTCGATGCCGTTATCGCCGGTTTCTTTTCCGCATCCACTTTGTGGCCCAATCTCCACGTCACCGAAGAAATGCGCGCGCGGGCGCGGGAAGCCCTCGAACGTATCGAGGCCCCGCACCTCGCTGAACAACTCGTCGGCACAATGTCGGCTGGAGAGAAACGTCGCATCATGATTGCCCGTGCCCTCGTGCACAGGCCCCAGCAGCTCCTTCTCGACGAGCCTTCCAACGCGCTCGACCTCGCCGCACAGCGCGAACTGCGCGAAACTCTGCGTGGCCTGGCTCGCGAAGGCACGGGGCTAGTCATGGTCACGCATCACCTCGGCGATATACTCCCCGAAATCAACCGCATCATCCTCATGCGCGATGGCCGCATCGTCGCCGACGGCCCGCGCGATGAACTCCTTACCGAGTCGCGCCTCAGCGAGCTCTTCCGTGCGCCGGTGCGTATCGGCCGCGATGCAGAGTGGTTGCATAGTTGGTAATGAAGAAAGAACGTCAGCAGAGGAATCGCGGCTCGTTCTTTTGGGAAAAAATATGGAATCCGCCATAAAACCCGCTCGCTGGAAGATCCTCCTGGCGTTTGCAATTATCTATTTCGTTTGGGGATCGACTTTCTTCGCCATTCGCGTTGGCGTCAGGGAGTTCCCGCCGTTCCTCTTCTGCGCCATGCGATTTCTGGCCGCGGGCCTTCTGGTTTTTCTCTGGGCCATCGCGCACCGCGAGCGCCGGCCGACGCCTCGCCAGTGGCTTTCTGCCTTCCTGCTTGCGTTCCTCATCTTCGTCGTCGACTACGGCCTCCTTTTCTGGGCCGAGCAGCGCGTTCCCTCCGGCATCGCCGCCGTTATCATGGCCACCATTCCAGTCTTTATGGCATTGTCTGAGATTCTCATTCTCCGCACGCAGCGTCTCACAATCCGCTTGGCCCTCGCCCTCATTTCAGGAATCGCCGGCGTAGCGGTCCTCGTGACCCCGTTGCAACTTCACGGCAATCTCGGCGGCGTCGCGATCGACAAGGCAGACGCCATCGCCCTCGTCATCGCAGCAATCGCCTGGGGGGTGGCATCGGCGCTCTCGCGCAAGCTGCCACTTCCATCTTCAAAGGTCATGAGCTCGGGCGCGCAAATGCTCGCTGGCGGAATCATGCTCGCAGTCGTCGCCGCCCTGCGCGGCGAGGGTCGCGGCCTTCATCTATCGGCAATCTCCAGCTCCGCGTGGTTGGCGCTGATTTACCTCATCTTCGCCGGCTCCATCGCTGGCTTCACGGCCTACGTCTGGCTGCTGCACCATGAGTCGCCAACCAAAGTTGGCACCTATGCGTACGCCAACCCGGTTGTCGCTGTGTTGCTTGGCTATTGGCTCGGAGGCGAGCCCCTGGGACTCCGCACCATCGCCGGCGGCCTTTTCGTTCTCGCCAGCGTTGTCGCCATTACAACCATGCGCCGAAATTCAAAGCCCGCCGACGCAAGAAAAGCCAGATAGATCATACGTCCGCCAACTGACAAAATTCCAGGCTCGCCCCGCGAAAATCCACCGGGATTTACTTGCTCCTTTCAGGACTGTGCTAACATTTTGCCAACTGGCCTGCGCACCTTTTTCCAGCGCGCGGAGGTAAAAATCATCATGCCGATTTCCAGACGAGCTTTCCTCAAAACTACGGCCGCAGCCAGCGCCATCGCCGGCATGGGCAACCTGCCCTTGCATGCCGAGCGGGCAACCGCATCGAGTTTGGTCACGCTGGGCAAATCCGGCGTAAAGGTTACGCGCCTCGCCTTCGGCACAGGCAGCAATAACGGCTACGTGCAGTCCTCGCTTGGGCAAAAGGAGTTTAGCGGCCTCGTTGCCTATGCCTACGAACGCGGTATCCGTTTCTTCGAAACCTCCGAATCCTATACGACGCCCGCCATGCTCGGAGAAGCGCTCAAGCCCTTCCCCCGCGACAGCTACGTCCTCATGACCAAGGTGACCACGGATCCCGGCGCCGATCCCGAGAAGCGTTTTGAAGACATGCTCCGCACCTCCAACACCGACTACTTCGACATCATGCTTCTCCACTGGCAGATCTCGCCGGATTGGGTCGAAACAACAAAGCCTTGGCAGGCGGGCATCGACAAATTCCAGGCCAGGAAAACGATCCTCTCGCGCGGCGCCAGCGTCCACGGCCTGCCGGCTCTGCGCCAAATGCCCGGCAATCCCTGGCTGCAAGTCGCCATGATCCGCATGAATCACAACGGCACGCGCATGGACGGGCCGACTTATCAAGACAACAACAATCCGCAGTGCGTTCCCGAAGTCGTTGAACACGTTCAGCAGGTCAAGAAGGATGGCATGGGTGTCATCAGTATGAAACTGATCGGCGATGGCGCCTTCACGCAGCACAGCGATCGCGTCGACGCGATGCGCTTTGCCTTCCGTAACGCAGGCGTGGACGCGGTAACCGTCGGCTTCAAGAACCGTCAGGAAATCGACGAGGCCATCGAAAACCTGAACCTCGCCTTCGCCTAACCCTGTCTCGCCTCATCCCTTGCGCAAAAGCGAAATAAGCGCCGTGACTGCATTATGATTGGCTCCAGCGGGCCTGTAGCTCAACGGTTAGAGCAGGGGACTCATAATCCCTTGGTTGGGGGTTCAAATCCCTCCGGGCCCACTTCGGGATTGGCGTTCCCGCCGCTCCAGAGCGATGCGCTGACGTCATCCCGCTGAGGTCATCCAATGGACACGCCCCTCCGTAGCGTCAAGCTCGCCCAGGTTACGGAATGGGACGACGGTCAAATCCGCTCGGGCAGCGACGATCTCGCCGCTGAGGAGCCTCTTCAAATCCTCGCGTGTGGCAACCCGCTGGTCGTCACAATGCGCACTCCAGGCCACGACCGGGAACTGGCTGCCGGCTTCCTCTGGACCGAAGGCCTCATCAGGAGCCGCGACCAAATCCTCTCCTTCATCGACCGGCAATCCGCGAGCGAGCTTGCCCTAATCAACATCGACAGCAACACCGTCAACGTCGAGCTGCGCGATGACGTAGCCAAGCCCGAAACACCGCAGCGCAATTTCCTTTCCAATTCAAGCTGCGGGCTCTGCGGCAAAACCTCCATCGATGCCGTGCGAACGCGTGGTCTTCAACCGCTCCCCCTGGGTTTCACGATGGACGCCGAAACGCTCACTTCCCTGCCCGCCAAACTTCGCGCCGAGCAACCGATCTTTGATCGCACCGGCGGATTGCACGCCGCCGCGCTGTTCAACGCCGAGGGTCATTTCCTTGCGCTCCGCGAGGACATCGGCCGCCACAACGCCGTCGACAAAGTTGTGGGGTGGGCGCTGCTGCAAGGCATGATTCCGCTCTCGAGCCACGTACTGCTGGTCAGCGGTCGGGGAGGCTTCGAGATTGTTCAGAAGGCGATCGCCGCCGGCGTTCCTATTGTTGCGTCGGTCTCCGCACCCTCCAGCCTCGCAGTGCAACTGGCCCGCGAGCTGAACCTCACTCTGATCGGTTTCTTGCGCGGACGTCGATTCGTTGTCTACTCCGGCGAGTCGCGCTGCCGGATGCAACACTAGGGCTAAAACCCGGCGTTGTCCAGCTTCTTATCCTTTTGTTCGGCGACACTGTCGCACACTCCAGTGGGTCAAGAGAAAATGCAATAATCGATGCGACACATTTTGGCCGCCGATTCATGCGCCCGGATTTTGTGAACCTGGAATAAATTCCCCAACTGCCCTGAGGCCCTGTTAACCATGGCGACGATCACCATCGACAACACGACCCATTCATTCGAACCGGGCCAGTCACTAATCGATATCATCAACTGCGCTGGCGAGCGGATTCCTCAAGTCTGCTACCACCCGCAGCTCGGTCCCATTCAAACGTGCGACACCTGCATGGTTGAAGTCGATGGCAAGTTGGTTCGCGCTTGCGCTACAGCCGCTGAAAACAGAATGATCGTCGCAACGGCCTCGCCCCGCGCCGCCAGCGCTCAGCGTCAGGCGTTCGATCGAATCCTCGGAAACCATCTTCTCTATTGCACGGTCTGCGACAACAACAACGGCGACTGCACCGTGCACAACACAACCGCTCTTCTGGCGGTCGAGCACCAGGACACTCCTTACACTCCAAAGCCGTACCCGAAGGATTTCTCTAGCCCTTTTTATCGCTACGATCCCGACCAGTGCATTCTCTGCGGTCGCTGTGTTGAAGCTTGCCAAAACCTGCAAGTGAATGAAACCCTCAGCATTCGTTGGGAAGACGAACATCCGCGCGTGCTTTGGGATGGGGGAGCGGCCATCGGCGAATCGAGCTGCGTCTCCTGCGGCCACTGCGTCACGGTCTGCCCTTGCAATGCGCTCATGGAAAACTCAATGCTTGGCGAGGCCGGCTATATTACCGCGCTGCCCCAGTTGGCGCGCGAACGAATGATTGAAGTCGTCAAGGAACTCGAGCCCGAAATGGGCTACAGCTCCGTTCTTGCTCTCTCTGAAATTGAGGCCGCAATGCGCGCCTCGCGCATCAAGCGAACCAAAACCGTCTGCACCTATTGCGGAGTCGGCTGCAGCTTCGATATCTGGACGCGCGACCGCCAGATTCTCAAAGTTGAGCCTGCTGAGGGGCCCGCAAACGGCGTCTCCACTTGCGTCAAAGGCAAATTCGGCTGGGGATTCGTTAACAGCGAAGACCGTCTCACCACCCCGCTGATTCGCGAGAACGGAAACTTCCGCAAGGCAACCTGGGACGAGGCGCTCTCGCTCGTCGCCCGGCGATTCTCTGAAATCAAGGCCGCCTCCGGCCCCGATTCGCTCGCATTCATCTCTTCGTCCAAGTGCACTAACGAAGAGAGCTACCTGATGCAAAAGCTTTCCCGCGCTGTTATCGGCACCAACAATATGGATAACTGCTCGCGCTACTGCCAGGCGCCTGCCACTGTCGGCCTCTTCCGCACCGTCGGCTATGGCGGCGATTCCGGATCGATCAGCGACATCGAGCAGGCTGACCTGGTTGTCGTCATCGGCAGCAACACCGCTGAAAGTCATCCGGTCCTCGCGACACGCGTCAAGCGTGCCCACAAGCTGCACGGGCAAAAGCTCATCGTGGCCGACCTTCGCGAGCATGAGATGGCCCGTCGTGCTGACGTTTTCCTTCATCCCAAACCCGGCACCGATCTCATCTGGCTCTCCGCCGTCACGCGTTATCTCTTCGACAACGGTCTCGCCAAAACTGCCTTCATGAAGCAATGGGTTGACGGAGCCGAAGATTACATCGCAAGCCTCGCCCCGTTCACGCTGGAGATGGCAAGCCAGCGCACCGGACTACCGCGTGAGACTTTGATCAAAGTGGCGCACATGATCGCGGAAGCCGGCAAGGTTTGCATTTTGTGGGCCATGGGCGTCACCCAGCACATCGCCGGCTCTGATACGTCCACCGCCATTTCCAACCTCTTGCTCGCCACCGGTAATTACATGCGGCCCGGCACTGGCGCTTACCCCCTGCGCGGCCACAACAATGTGCAGGGAGCAAGCGATCACGGCGCCATGCCGAATTTCTTCCCCGGCTATCAAAGCGTCGACGATCCCGCCATTCGCCAAAAATTTGAGCGCGCATGGAATGTCGTGCTTCCTCCCAAGCCCGGCCTCAACAACCATCAAATGATTGACGCCATCAACGACGGCCGCCTGAAATCCATGTACGTATTCGGCGAAGAGATGAGCCTCGTCGACTCCAATGCGAATTACGTTTCTGAAGCAATCTCCAAGCTCGATTTCTTCGTGGTGCAGGACATTTTTTTCAGTGAAACTTGCCGTTATGCTGACGTAGTTTTGCCGGCCAGCCCGAGCCTGGAAAAGGAAGGCACATTCACTAGCACTGAGCGGCGCATTCAGCGGCTCTACAAAGTTTTGGACCCGCTCGGCGACAGCCGGCCTGATTGGGAGATCATTCAGGACATCGCCAATCGGCTCGGCGCAAATTGGAAGTACGCTCATCCGTCGGAAATCTGCGCCGAAATCGCTTCACTCACGCCCATCATGGCAGGCGTCACCTATGACCGCCTCAGGGGCTACAAGTCGCTGCAATGGCCGGTCGCCGCAGACGGCTCCGACGAGCCGTTGCTGTACACAAAGCAATTTAACTTTCCCGGTGGCAAGGCGAAATTCTTCCCTCTCGCCTTTACCGAGCCGAGCAACCAGCCCGATGCATCCTACGATCTCCATCTCAACAACGGCCGTTTGCTCGAGCACTTCCACGAAGGCAACATGACCTATAAGACCGAAGGAATTCGCGAGAAAGTTCCTTCAACTTTCGTTGAGATTTCGCCCCAGTTGGCCGAAAACCGTGGCATTCAGACCGGAAGCCTCGTTGAATTGAAGTCGCCCTTCGGCAGTGTGCGCGTTCGTGCACTGGTTTCCGACCGCGTCACCGGCATGGAGCTTTACATGCCCATGAATTCCATCGAGGAGCCCGTGAATCGCCTCACCAGCAGCGATACCGACAAGGTCACAAGTACTCCAGCGTATAAAGAAGCAAGCGTCCGCATGGAACTGGTTGAAGCTGACGGGCGCCTCACCGCTTCCCCGCGGAAACTCCCGCTTCGGCCATCCCACGCCGCAAAATGGAGTGGAAGTCGAACGCAAGTGGAAACGCAGCGACTACCGCATTCCCGGCGGTCTCGTTCAAATCCGAACCAAGTAACGGGAGGAACGCCGATGGCCCAACCGATCCCTCTTAACCTTCCGCCGCGCGATCCGCGCAAGGAACTTCTCGACCGCCTCGAAAGGGCTCCACAGGAGCACGCCGAAGCCCTGCTCGACGGCTATGAGCTTCTTGAGCAACTGCGGCAATCCGGAATCCTTCAACTGCTGCGCGGCACTTTGAGCGCAGGCGACGAGATTCTGGAACGCGCAGCAGGCGCAGCCAAATCGCCTGAGGGCTCGCGCGCGCTGCGGAACCTGCTGATCCTAGGCCAAATTCTCAGCTCCATCGACCCCGACGTGCTCAAATCCATCGCGGTCGCGACCGGCGAAACACTGGGCAGCGCGCGCAAAACCGCCATCGAGCCGCCCGGACTCCTCGCGCTCTTGAGTGAATTTCGTCAACCGGAATTGCGCCGCAGCGTCGCGCTTATCAATCGATTCCTTATGACGCTGGGCAATCAGCTCAAGACAACGGGCTCTGATCGCCCGCAGCCGTGAGCAATTCACTCGCCGCCGTGAGAAATCGCCGGCCCGTCCGATTCAATGCGATTGGAATGAATCGCCCATGGTGGGCGAGGCGGGACTCGAACTTGAGCCGCTATGCGGGCGTGAGCGAAGCGGGAGCACCGCAGGCGAAATCCTGAGCGCAGTCGAAGGACCTTGCAGCCCATGGTGGGCGAGGCGGGACTCGAACTTGAGCCGCTGTGCGGGCGTGAGCGAAGCGGGAGCACCGCAGGCGAAATCCTGAGCGCAGTCGAAGGACCTTGCGGCCCATGGTGGGCGAGGCGGGACTCGAACTTGAGCCGCTATGCGGGCGTGAGCGAAGCGGGAGCACCGCAGGCGAAATCCTGAGCGCAGTCGAAGGACCTTGCAGCCCATGGTGGGCGAGGCGGGACTCGAACTTGAGCCGCTGTGCGGGCGTGAGCGAAGCGGGAGCACCGCAGGCGAAATCCTGAGCGCAGCCGAAGGACCTTGCGGCGCATGGTGGGCGAGGCGGGACTCGAACTTGAGCCGCTGTGCGGGCGTGAGCGAAGCGGGAGCCCGCAGGCGAAATCCTGAGCGCAGTCGAAGGACCTTGCGGCGCATGGTGGGCGAGGCGGGACTCGAACTTGAGCCGCTGTGCGGGCGTGAGCGAAGCGGGAGCCCGCAGGCGAAATCCTGAGCGCAGTCGAAGGACCTTGCGGCGCATGGTGGGCGAGGCGGGACTCGAACCCACAACCCTCAGCTTAGAAGGCTGATGCTCTATCCACTTGAGCTACTCGCCCACGCTCTTCATTGTAGCTTTTTCTTCGCCAATTCGGCATTTGCGCACCGCCCCGAGAACCCGCAACGACAGCGCCTATCACTGCCCGAAGGGGCCGATGCTCAAGTCAGCGCTAGATACTCGTGCGCCAGCCGCACCACCATCGATCCCTCGCCTACAGCCGATGCCACGCGATTCATTGCGCCGGCGCGAAGGTCTCCCGCGGCAAATACGCCGGGAACGCTGGTCTCCAGAATCAGCGGATCGCGCTGCTCCTTCCAGATGCGCGCGTATCCATCCGCTGCCATCACATCTCGGCCCGTCAGCACAAATCCTTTCGCGTCACGCAACACATCGGCAGCCAGCCAGCCGCATCTGGGGCTGGTGCCGATAAAGATAAACAGCGCGTCCGCGTCCTCAGTTTGCATCGATCCATCTGCGAGGACCTTGAGCGTGACTCTCTCAACATGGCCCTCGCCCTCGACGCGCTCGATTTCAGTGCCCGGACGAAGCCGTATATTCGGCGTCTTCTCGATCTGTTCAATCAGATATTGCGACATGGTGTCGCGAAGGCTTTCGCGGCGCACCACAATATCCACTTCCCTTGCATAGCGCGCCAGATAGATCGCGCCCTGCCCTGCCGAGTTTCCGCCGCCTACAACCAGCACTCGCCGATCGCGAAAGGCCGCCGCTTCAGTGGTGGCCGCGCCATAATACACCCCTGCTCCGGTGTGTTCCGCAATCCCTTGCGCCGGATGTTCGCGATAAGTCATCCCGGTGCTCGCCAGCAGCGTCCGTGCTACGATTTGCCGGCCGTCGCCAAGCGAGAGCCGCTTGTATCCGCCCTCGATCGACATTCCAGTCACTTCCAGCGGCACCAGGAACTCCGCGCCCAGCCGCTGCGCCTGAGACAGCGCCCGCCGCGTCAACTCGCTCCCGCTTACGCCCGCAGGAAACCCCAGATAGTTCTCGATCCGCGAACTCGTGCCCGCCTGACCGCCCGGCGCATGACGGTCGAGCAAAATCGTCCGCAGCCCCTCTGACGCGCCGTACACGGCCGCGCCGAGTCCAGCCGGGCCTGCTCCAACAATGGCCAGATCGTACACTTCGAACGCGGCGGTCAACGGTTTGCCCAGCCGTTCCGCTACTTGCCGCGGATCGGGATTGCGCATCACCGGCGATCCGTCATCGAAGAACAGTGCCGGAAGTCCCTCGGTGCTTACGCCGGCAGCATCGAGCAGCGTGCATGCATCCGCGTCGCGTGTCACCTCGAGCCAGCGATAAGGAATCAGGTTGCTCGCCAGAAAATCCTTGATCGCGTGGGACTGCGGAGACCATTGATGGCCCACCAGACGCAGCCCTTTCGCCTCCGGCAATGACTCGGCCTGCCACGCGTCCAGCAGATCGTCGACCGCAGGGTACAGCCGTTCTTCAGGAGGATCCCACGGCTTCGAGAGGTAGTGATCAAGGTGCGCTTCATTGATCGCTTTCACCGCTGCCTCAATATCCGAATACGCCGTCAGCAAAACCCTCCGCGCCAGCGGGTAAATCGCGCGCGACTTCGCCAACACCTCGCTGCCCATCATTCCCGGCATGCGCTGATCGCAAATCAGCATCGCCATCGAGTCTCCGCGGCTCTTCAGCTCGCGCATGGCATTCAGCGCATCGTCACCTGACGCCGCGCTCATCACCGTGTAGCTCTCCCTGTAGCGGGAACGTAGATCGCGGCGCACCGCGGCCAGCACCTGCGGATCGTCATCCACAATCATCAGTACGGGCTTGTTCATCGCGCCATTCCTTCGCTTCCCGTTTCGGCAATCGGCAACCCGACGCGAAATTCCGTGCGGCCTGGTCGCGATTCCACTTCAATAGTTCCGCCGTTGTGGCGAACAAGTCGCCTCACAATATCCAGGCCAAGCCCAGTGCCCTGGCCCATCGGCTTGGTAGTAAAAAACGGATCGAAGATGCTCTCGCGGATCGCCGCCGGAATGCCGGGTCCATTGTCGATGACGCTCACAACTACGCGCTCGCCCTCGCGCTTCGCTTCCACTTCAACGCGGCCTCCATCAGGCACCGCATCCAAAGCATTATCGATCAGGTTTCCCCATACTTGGTTTAGCTCGCCAGCGAATCCGTGCACGCGTGGCAGGCCCGCTTCCAATTCGATTTGAACCGCCGCGGACTTCTGCCCTGCCTTCGCCCTCAGAACAGTCACTGTGTTTCCCAGGCTCGGTCCAAGATCCACCGGCTCAGCCACCATCGCCTGATCCATATGCGTGAATCCCTTAATGGCCATCACCAGTCCGGAGACGCGCATCGCCGCATCCTGAATCTCCGCAGCCAGATTGCGCACCGAACATCCCGCCGCGGCCCACCGCAAAACCGCGTCCAAAGCCGGCCCCTGCACGGTCGCCGCGAGCCCGTCGAGCGCCTCAAACGTCACCTGAGTATCGGCCAGGGTTTCCGCGGTTGCGGTGTCCAGCCCGTGATTTGCCAGCCAATCTGCAATCGCTTCTTCTCGATCCGCCTGCTCAATCGGCGACCGCACTCCTTGTGCCGCCTTCGCCAGGCATGCCAAGCGAATCGAATCTACGGCCGCGAGTTGCGAGTCGCTTAGCCGTGCCACACCCAAGGCACGGGTCGCCGTCTCGGCTTCTTCCAGGCGATCCTCAAGCAATGCTGCGCTGCGCTCAATGGCTGCAGCGGGATTATTCAGCTCGTGTGCCAATCCCGCCGAGAGCTTGCCCAGCGAGATCATCTTCTCGTTCTGCAAATCGCCGGATGTAAAAAGCCTCGCGCGATCGAGCATCGCGTGAACCAGAATGTCCGTCACCACAAAGCACTCGCGCGTCAGCGCTTGAAGCTCTTCTCTCGGAATCGACAGAATCTCGCTCGGCTCCTCCGCAACAGCGTCTCCCGGCGGAGTCTGCAGCCGCGAATAGGGCAGCAGGCCAGACACCTCGCCCGTGCGCCACTCGATCATCTTCTGTGGTCCCGAGCCGCGATCCACCGACAGCGATACGTGACCGGCAAGCACGATATGCAGCCCCTCAACTGGCTGTCCCTTATGCGAAAGCACATCGCCTGCCTCAAGGTAGTGCAGCTTCCCATGCGCTGCCAGCCATGCGAGTTCCTCGCGAGGCGCTGCGCCCAGTGTCTTGTGTTCCGCCAGCCGATCGATCAGATCCATCGCTGTTACCCACGCGTGCTTTCTTCATTCGCAACGATGTTTGTTTTGCCCCGCTCCAAGGTAGCAGACGGACTGGCGCCTGGAATACCAATTTGGAAAATTCGATTAGCCGTTCCCACCGTTCACTTCCGTCACACTCTGAAGGTAACGGATCACGGCAGCCTCGGCCCAATGAACGCCGTCGGCAGAACGGCGGCTGAGAAAAGCGCAGTGGCCTCCGTGGCGCGGCTCGATCAATTCGATATTCGGATTAGCAAAGATTCGTTCGCGGGTTTCGGGAAGGAGGCGAATAAATGGATCGTTCTGCGCGCGAAGAACGAGCGTCGGAACCGCTATGCCGTCTATGACCCGCGCGCTGGCGGCGCGGTAGTAGTAGTCGTCTGCATCGCTGAAGCCGCAGTGGGGCGCGACAATCTTCTGGTCGAACTCCCGAATCGAGCGCACCGGACCAATGTTGTCGCTTCGATAAACGCCTGGAAACAGCGCGGCTTTGTAGCGGAAGTGCTGCATCAACGCGCGCAGAAAATGGCGCTCGTAAATCAAGTTGGGTGTCTCGTGCAGTGCGTCGGCGCAGTTGGCGAGATCAATCGCCGGGCAAACCGTGGCCACTGCAACCAGCGGCCCCTGAGCGCCCCATTCGCCCGCGAGCTTCAGCACCATGTTGCCGCCCATGGAGTAGCCGACCAGCGCCACGCGCTCCAGGCCAAAGCGCTCAGTGAAGTGGCGAATTACCGCGCCCACATCGCTCGATCGGCCGGAGTGGTAAAGCGTTGGCGTCAGCGCTTCTGATCCGCCGCAGTTGCGCATATTCATGCGCACGACGTTCATTCCCGCATCCCACGCCCGTGCTGTAACGCCCCGAATGTAGCGCGAGTTCGATGAGCCATTGAGCCCGTGCAGCAGCACGACAGTCAGTCGCGCCGTACGCACCGGCTCGGGCTGCCAATGGCAATGGCACAGAACGCGGCTGCCGTCGGCGGCGTCCACCTCCACGGTCTCCGCCTCAGCGGCCAGAGTAAAGGCAGGGCGAGGTAGAAAATTGCCAACGATGGTTTGAAGATGTCCGCTCGTGAGCCACGGATGCGGCTCAAATGAGGTAAGCCAGCTCGGTGGCGCCTCAGTTTCCTCAACGAGCGTGTCTGCCTGTGTCACAGAGGCTTTCCCCCTGAATGCGAAAACTCAGCCATTACCAACATCGACCCTTTGGCTTGTTTGGGGGACATTTTGGGGCGGCTAGAGGGGATCGAACCCTCGACATCCTGAGCCACAGTCAGGCGTTCTGCCACTGAACTATAGCCGCCGTCTACCCTTTCGATTGTAGCATCGAAGCAGTGATCAAAAGATTGGCCAGACCGGCCGCAGAGGAGCGAAAGTGCCGCAGCGCGAACCAGATGCGACCTCCGCAATCGCCGCTCCGCGGAGAGGCGTCGCGAATCCCTCGCCAGAGGGCGCCTCTAATTTCGACCGCTGGAATCGCGGCGCCTGGATCTTCCGCGACGAGACCCTGCGCAAGCTCGAGGTTCTCCTCGACGAAGCCTTCCCAATTCCCGGAACGCGCATCCGCTTCGGCCTCGACGCAATCGTCGGCCTTGTTCCCGGCGTCGGCGACGTCCTCGCGGGCCTGGCCTCCATTGTGTTTCCGCTCGCCGGTTGGATTCGCGGCCTGCCCTACATCACCCTTGTCCGCATGGTGGCGAACCTCGGCATCGGCGTGCTCGTCGGGTCCATTCCCCTTCTCGGCGATGCCTTTGACATCGCGTGGAAAGCCAACCGCCGCAACTACCGCCTGCTCACGCGCCACCTCGGCGAGCCTCGCCGCCACACAGGCCGCGACTGGGCCTTCCTTCTGCTCCTGGTCGCCGTTCTCGGCATGGTCTTCGCCATCCCCGTGGTACTGGTGCTGTGGCTGATCGCGTGGCTGCTGCACCAATAGCGAATCGGACAAACAGCCCACCCGGCGCTCAACGAACCGGCCCAGGCCCGACAAGAACCGCGTTACAATCGATAAAGGTCATCGGGGCGTAGCGCAGCCTGGTAGCGCATCTGCTTTGGGAGCAGAGGGCCGGGGGTTCGAATCCCTCCGCCCCGACCATTATTTTTCGATACTTTTCATGTCCTGGACGGACCCCAACAAATCCTCTGCTTTCAGGGCAGTTCCTCCAGGGGTCCGAAGGCGCATTTGCGCTGACTCCTCGCCGTACGAGCGGCGCGATGACCAATACAAAATCGAGCAAAGAGACCGGCAATGAGAATTGCTGCGCCCCAGAGCCTTGTTTTGGCTATTCCGTGCCCTGGACGCGCGCGGCAGAGATCGTCGGCGACCTCAGTGCAGATTGCGATAAGTGCGTTAGGCCACCAGGTCCGCGTTGAAAAGCCTCCCACTCAGGCGTAATCGGTGAGTCGTATACTGGCTTGTCATTTTATTTCGAGTATTTCTCCGTGTTATTTCCAACGGCCGCCAGCAGCCCCATTCGCAAGATCCCTCATCGGAGGCAAGAATGAAAGCGTTATCTCGCGGCGGATTGTTGAATGACAGGCTTCTCGCGCAGGCGACTGTGCGCGCTTCTTCGCTGAAAGGCTGCTGTTGACGGATTCAGGGTTCCATAGCCCAGTAAAGCTCCCTAAACGCCGCTGGCGAATCGCTTGGCTGCTCGGCATAGGCGTGCTCGTAAATTACTTTGACCGGGTCAACCTTTCCGTTTCACACGCCTCTCTGTTTGCCGCGTTTGGAATTTCGGATATCGCCTTCGGATATCTCTCGGGCGCATATAACTGGACCTACGCTTTGTGCCAGTTGCCCATTGGGGTATTACTCGACAAATTCGGCGTTCGGCGAATCGGACGCGTCAGCACATTTCTATGGAGCGTCGCCTCATTCGCAGCCGCGGCCGCTCCAGGCGTTGGCAGTTTATTTGCTGCCCGGTTTGCTCTCGGAGTCGGAGAGGCGCCGACATTTCCCGCCAATGCAAAGGCTATTGGCTACTGGTTTCCTCAACAGGAGCGCAGCCTCGCCACCTCTATTTTTGATTCCGCCGCGAAGTTTGCCTCAGCCATCGGCGTCCCTCTCATCGGAATCGTCTTGATTAGCGTCGGCTGGCGTTGGAGCTTCGCCATCACCGGCATTGTGAGCTTTCTGTACTTTTTGCTCTTCTGGCGAATCTACCGCGATCCGGAAGAGGATCCCGCGCTAAGCGAGTTGGAGAAAAGTTATATCGCCGCGGAAGATGAGATCCCATCCCTGAATACAGTTACAACCACTCGACCAGACTCGCTCGGCCATCTCCTGAAGCAGCGCAAAGTAATTGGGTTGGCCATTGGAATGGGCTCGTATAACTACGTTTTCTATCTCCTATTGACGTGGCTACCGAGTTATCTTTCCATTGCGCTCCACGTAGATCTTCTCCATTCGTTTCTATACACAAGCATCCCGTGGCTTATTGCCACATTCCTTGACATTCTGGTGGGCGGCTGGCTGGTTGACGCATTGATTCTGCGTGGTTGGGATTCGAGCCTCGTTCGCAAACTCATCCTGATTGCCGGCACCACCTGCGGGCTCGGCATCTTCGGCGCGGCTCATGCGCATAGCGCCCAACAGGCTCTCTTCTGGATCAGCCTTTCAATTGGAGGACTGTCCGCCGCATCGCCGGTTGGCTGGTCAATTCCATCGCTCATCGCGCGCAGAAGCAACGTCGGAAAGGTGGGCGGCATCGTGAATTTCTCGAATCAGTTGTCGGGAATCGCCGCGCCTATTGTCACCGGTTACCTGGTGTCGGCACGGCACTCCTTTGTTTGGGCGTTTGCGGTGCCGGCGCTCTATCTGACACTCGGAATCGCGGCATACGCCTTTCTGCTCGGCAGGATTGAACCGCCCAGCGAACGGCCGCTGGCTCATGCTCTATCCTGATTGGTTGCGAATCAGGATCGACTTACGGCGGCGGATAGATTGGAGCGCATCGGTTTCTCAGCTTCGCGGGCCGGATCTGGCTCAGGCACGACACGGAGATTAAATGAAGGCGTTGTTGCTTTCCGAATACAAAACGCTCGACCTTGTCGACCTGCCGACCCCGCGGCCCGGCAAGGATGAGCTACTGATACGCGTCCGCGCCTGCGGTATTTGCGGAAGCGACGTGCATGGATACGACGGCAGCACTGGCCGCCGCATTCCTCCAATCGTAATGGGGCATGAAGCCGCGGGTATCGTTGAATCCGTTGGCAGCTCGGTCGGGAACTTTCATCCGGGCGACCGGGTAACATTCGACTCGACGGTATCCTGCGGCAACTGTTTTTACTGCCGGCTGGGCCAGATCAATCTCTGTGAGCATCGCGAAGTCATTGGAGTGTCGACCCCCGCCTTCCGGCGCATGGGTGCATTCGCGGAGTTTGTTACTGTGCCCGCCCGCATCGCCTACCATTTGCCTGAGAGCATGCCTTTTCCGCACGCCGCCATGATTGAAGCCGTTTCGGTTGCCGTTCACGCTGTGTCACTTACCCCGATAGCGCAGGACGACACGGTGGTCGTAGTGGGTGCAGGCATGATTGGCCTGCTGACTCTTCAGGCGGTACGTGCGGCCGGCGCAGGAAAAGTGTACGTCCTCGACCTGGATGACTCTCGCCTGACAATCGCGCGGAGCCTCGGCGCGACACAGACATTCAACTCCCGAGACGCGGATGTTATCCCTCACATTCTCGATCTGACATCGGGCCGAGGTGCCGACGTCGCAATGGAGTGCGTGGGGAGTACTGCTCCGGTGAAGCTTGCTCTGGATAGCGTCAGGAAGGGCGGTTGCGTAACATTAATTGGAAATGTCGCGCCGACCGTCGAGCTCGGCCTGCAATCGGCGGTGACACGGCAGATTCGCCTGCAAGGCTCGTGCGCCTCCTCTGGGGAATATCCCGAAAGCATCTCGTTGATGTCGCGTGGATCCGTTCGCGTGGAGCCGCTGATCTCCGCCGTCGCCCCGCTTCAGGAGGGCGCTTCCTGGTTTCATCGTTTGTACGAGCAGGAGCCAGGTCTGCTCAAGGTTGTGCTTGAGCCTTAACGACGCACTTATGAGGTAGTAAGTCATGAGTTACTCATTGTTTGACTTATCCGGCCAAATCGCCCTGGTAACTGGAGCAAGTCGCGGCCTTGGCCAATACTTTGCTCGAGCACTTGCACTCGCTGGCGCAAACTTAGCTATAACCAGCAGGAAAAAGAGCGACCTGACAGGATTTGCTGAAGAAATTCGCGGCCTCGGACGCCAAGTCTTCTGTGCAGATTTGGATGTGCGCGACTACACCAGCATCCAAAAGGCCATCGCCGCGATTGAAAATCATTTCGGTAAGATTGACATCCTTGTTAACAACGCCGGTTGCAATATTCGCAAGCCCGCGATTGAGGTCAGTTGGGATGACTGGAACACGATACTCGACACGAATCTGCGCGGCTCATTCTTTGTTGCCCAGGCAGTTGCCAGAGGCATGATTCAACGCGGTTATGGCCGCATTATCAACATAGGATCAGTGACCAGCGTGCAAGGATACGCGGGGCTCGGCCCCTACGGCGCAAGCCGCGGCGGGATACGTCAGCTCACGATGAGTCTCGCCGACGATTGGGGCAGTCGAGGAATCACCGTGAATTGCCTCGCGCCAGGCTGGTTCAAGACTGAGCAGAATCGGGTGCTGTATGAAAACGCGGCATGGGTTGAATACATTTGCGATCGCATTCCGTTAAAGCGGCCCGGCCGGCCCGACGATCTCGATGGCGCCATCGTTTTTCTCGCCTCGGAGTCAAGCCGGTACATCACCGGACAAACACTTCTGGTGGATGGAGGCATTTCCACTGGAGCCACCAAAGCAACCGTCTAGGTTTCTAAAAGTTGTCCTTGTTAAGCTTCTCTTTGCGATACAAATGCGCCCACCGCTACCAAATCGTCCGCACGCATCGACCCGCCCTACTCAAGCCGAATCAGGGCAGCCGAGTAAGCCCGAATCCCAACGCGCACCTTTCCGTAACGAGACTCAACTAACTCACCCGCACGCGGATGAAAATGTCCGTCGCTTCCGACCGAGCTTCCCCGCAGCGTGACTCCATCCTTCGTGTCGATTGCCGAAGCCTCCAGGCGCTCAACTGTGCCTCGTTTGAATTCGCCTGAAGATTTACCAATCGTGACCGCGGCATCGCGCTCATCCTTGTTAAAAACGGCAACCAGGCGCGGCGCCGCCTCCCCGCCGGCCGCGTAGGCTGTAATGTTCGCTCCCTGTGCTTCGAGCGTTGTCCTTTTCAGCGTGCGCCCCGCAAACTCCTGCGCCAGCATCAAGCCGTAGTACTCCGGTCGCGCACTGAAGCCATTCGTAACGGAGCCCACAATCGGCGAGTAGTAGCCATTAGCCCCTCCGTGTAAATTAACGCCCACGCAACCTAGTGAAGCCATTTGCAGGCAAAAGTCTCCCGCCCACAATGCTGACGCAAACGTATCGCTCACCCCCAGTTTGCCGGCGTTATAGCACGAGTTACCTTCCGCCATTCGAAACGGCAAGCCTGCTGCTTTCGCTGAATCCATCGCCTCCTGGCAGGAGGAGTCGAACCTGGCTGCGGGGCGCAACAGCCTGTCAATCGTCATGGTTGGATCCGTCGGCGGACCGAGCGGGTAGTAGTGGCTCGTTGCAAGCACTATCTCCTTCGGAACAGCCTCGAGAAATTGCTTCACCCACGTCTGGTTAAAGGCAGTGTCCGGCCCCGCCACCGAAACCTGCGGCAGTTTTTCATGAAACGCCGCACGAAAAGTCTTCCACTTGGCAAGGTATTCGTCGAATGTCCACGGTTTGTTCGCTTCGTCGCGATGCTTGAAAAGATCAGGTTCATTCCCAAATTGCATTGCGATCAGTTGCCTTCCCAGCGTCCTGGCTACATATCCGCCTTCGGCAAGCGCCTGCTCCACAGTGCCTCCGCCAAGATTGAGGCCATAGATGCATCGCCATCCTGTCGCGCTCAGAAATCCCTGTAGGTTGCGGATGGAATGCGGCGTGATCGTAAACGTCCGCGGCTCGCGGTGGCCCGGATCGGGTCCAACCAATCCGCCCGCGTCCGGCGGCGGCGCCGGCTCTGTTTCCGACCACAGAGTAAATTCGCTCAAGTTGCCGCCCAGGCGCAGCACGCCCGATGGGCTCAATGTGCGAAACATCTGAATCAGCGCCGAATTCCGCGGTGAAAAAAAGTCAGGATAAGCCAGTTGTCCGCTCTCGTAACTCAAGCCCATGTAATCCTCTGGCACTTTTGCAAGGCTTGTCGCGGAATCGATCTTCAACTCAACTTCAAGAGCTGGGGCCTGTGCCATCAGCTTGCGCGATCCAACAAACGCCGCTGCGCCCAGCGCTGCTGTCGCTGCGGTCGCCACGGTCCCTGCGGTTTTGGAGCAGAATTCTCTTCTCGATAGTTTGCTCATGGCGTTCCGTTCCTCGACTTTCCTCTTCTCGATTTAACCTGATTGTGTCACTGCGCAGGCTTGGCTGGCTGATCTCTACCGGCCCGTTGAACGGATCTCGACTTCTACCTCGGACCGCTAAAGTGCACATCCAGGACGCGCACCCAAAACGCTCAACCCGATAGTTTCATAAATAGGGTAGGAAGCGCTAAACAAAGTTGCGCCCGCTCGATATCGAGCGGGCGCGAAAGGAAACGCGACGCCATTCTCCGCGAGCTGCGGCGCAGTTTGCCACCAGCCCACATTACCTCGAGATGCTTGAGCAGCAGCTCGGCAGCAAAATTGGAAACCGCAATATCGAGGTTGTGCTCAAGGTCGGCCTGATCAACGCCAAAACATGCGCGCCATCGATCATCGCGGTTCATGCCTGGTGAGAACCACCTGCGCGTCAGCCAGGCAATTCGAATGTTCCAATTCGGCAGCTAGTTTGAATCATTCACTTGCGGAGTTTTCTGCGGAGTCTTCGCTGGCTTCTGGCGGCATGATTTCAGGTAGGTGATCAGGTCTTTCAGGTCACCCGGCTCAAGATCGTCTCCGAAGGCTGGCATGACCTTGTCGCCGTAGACAATCTGGTGTTGCAATTCCGCTTTGTTTTTCCGTCTGCCCACGCCCGAGAGGTCAGGCCCCCTGTGTCCGCCGACACCTTTGATGCTGTGGCAATGCGTGCATCCTGTATCCGCGAATACTTGGGCACCATGCGCCTTCTGGCTGCGGGAGGATGCAAAAGCTAAACAAGAAAAAGTCAGAATCGATGCAGCGACCAACGGAAGCACTTTCATTGACCCGTTCCGCCGCCTTGTCCGCTGCCCTGCTTTTCATGATCGTCCGCCACATTGCTGTGAACGTGCCAGGGCACGCTCTCCGAAGTCACCTCGGGATGTTTGCTCAGGAACTCCAGCGCATAGCTGTTCGCGGTCGGATCGTCCTTCTGATCCGCGAAGGTCGCTGCCTCGCGCGCCGCATCAGCCTTCATGCCCAGTCGGCGATAGACAATCGACAGGATGTAATGCGCGGATAAGTCATCGGGATCGATCGATTGCACCGTCTCGTATTCCGTCCGCGCCTCTTGATATTTGTGCTGTTGATAGAACGAGAATCCCAGCTCGCGATGCGCGTCGCGGGATCTCGGAAACTGCGTAATTACGTCCAGCAAATCGGCAACGGCGGCGTCAGGATGCCCTTGAATGCGGTCCACCAGCGCAAGATAGTAAAGCGCGCGGGCATTGTGCGGAGCAAGCTGCAGCGCTTTCTCCAGATTGGTGCGCGAGCCGTCGTAGCGTTGCCATGAAAAGTCGGCGATCGCAACATTGGTATAAGCGTCGGCATAATCCGGGCGCAACTTGACCACTTGCTCGAACGCCCGCTCGCTCTCCGCGTATTGCTGCGCATCCAGCAGTCCGATTCCATAATTATTCCAGCGCATCCACACCGGATTGTCCGCGGGATCGGGCGGCGTCGCAGGATTGGTCCCCAAGGCGAGCGTCCGCGTCCGCGATGTTATCTCCACTTCCGGCATCTCATAGTGCTTGCCCAGGCCGTAGTCCATGAAGTGCTGGTTGAAGCGCCGATAGTTGACCTTCGCGGTGATCGTAATCGGCCCCGTCGCATTTTCCGGAACCTTGAACTGATAGCGCACGATCTGCGACCGGCCTGACTGAATCGTGTTGTTGTATGCGATCACGCGCGTCTCCCACACCTGGTGCAGGTCGTTCAGCGTGCCGCGAGTATTCACCAATCTATTGGTAAAGCTGTGCGCAGTTGGATCGAGCGCGCCGTTCGGCCCCACCGCGCCGGAGTCCATCAACATGTTCCCTGCTGCATCCTTGGCCTGGAACTCAACCCAGCACTCGTAAAAGTCGCGCTGCTCGGGAACAAGCGTATGGCCGATTCCTTTGTTCTGGATCACCACAGAAACAGTAAGAACGTCTCCCGCGGCGACATCGACCGGTGCCGTTCCAAGAGGCGCAATCGGCTTGCCGCCATTGCGCTCAATTGCAAACAGATCCACGTTAAGAACTCCGGTGTTGTTAAATCCGGTCTGCATGAAGTTGATCGTCTTCTGCAGTTGCTCGTCGTAGCCGTAGTACTTGTACATCACCGTATTCGCGCCCAGCCAGCGGTGCGACATCAGTTTGCCTTGCTCCGTTCCATAATCCTGCTGCGTAACCGCTTCCTCGGGCATGTGGCAGGTCTGGCACGTAGACACGACCGGCTTTACATAAAACGGAAGCGGATTCTGCTTGCCGAACGAAGCCTGCTGCCACTCGTCATAAAGAAAGATCGCTCGCTGCCATTTGTACCCATTCAACATTCTGGGCAGTGCAGCCTTGTGGCAAGCGCCGCAGAACTCGCTCGTGCGATAAAAATCCTTCATCACCGCTTTGGAGTGGCGATCGAGATGCGCCAGAATCTCCTTGTCCGAGACTTCGCCGTAAATCGGCTTGCCGTCCGCATCCACCAGCACCGTCGGCACGCCCATTACATAACTTCCAGTCCCGCGCTGATCCACCTTCTGGATCGAATGGCAAACTGAGCATGTAATCCCGTCCCCGTCGAATCTGCGACTGATGGGAGAGTTCTCCGTCATCGCGCCAGATGTCAGCGCAATGGGATTGTGGCACCCCTCGCAGTGGCGCATACTCGATCCCTTTTCCCTTCATCAGGATATTTACGTTCTTGATGTACCAGGGAGCGCGAAACGAATTCGCGTGCGCCGTCTGGCGCCATTGCGCATAAGCCGCCTGGTGGCAGTGCCCGCAATACTTCGCCGTCGGAAAGCTCTTCGGATCGATGAATTCCCCGTTATCCGTAGTTGCGTTCGAAGGCAGAAACGGCTTATCCGCGCCAAAGTGATAGTTGTAATGTGACGCAACATCCCGCGAATATGCCGCGGCCAATAGCGCGTTTCACGCGCTTCTTTCGAAGCGATAGACATCTTCGAAATAAAATCTTTGCGGCTTTGCCCCTCAAGGGCCTCTTCCACATTGGCACCAAGCAACTCGCGCTGCTGCGTAATAATTGTTTAGAAATGATGTACTCGAAAATTCCTGAAACATTTTAGACAGTTTGATGATTTTCAAGGCAAAATCGGAACTTTTCGTTTGAATCACGTTTTGT
>CAVXPR010000079.1:0-35841 GCA_963763585.1 uncultured Acidobacteriaceae bacterium
TGCATCTCCCATTCCAAATCCCCAACGGCTACAAACTACACGTTCACCATCACGGCGACCAGTGGCAATGTGCAGCACTCCACGGATGTAGCGCTGACCTTGAATTAGCCTGCGCGAGATCCGGTTCCCGCCGCTCTCCAGGAGGTACGCGGCATGGCGAACAGCGCATGTCGGTTACGCCGGCGGCCAGCCATATCTTCGTTCCAGTGCGAAGTTCGATCACTTACGCAAACTCTCGAGGATCGATCTCAGCAGTGACTGATCAGCACCGCGCTCCACGCTGACCATGGCCCGGTCAGGAAACTCGATGTGAATCGAGCCGCCTGGTGCCGACGGCGAAATCACTTTGAGCGCGCGAATATCGCCGGTAGCTCGGCTGGATGATTCAAACCCATCCAGCCGGGTTCCCGGCTTTTTTGTCCCTGATTGAGCGTGGCCCGTCTACGGAATCACAACGGTGGCGGTGTTGGAGGGGGCGCTTTCAACGCCCGACGCATCTACACTTTCCACAATATAATCGTAGCTCAGCCCATCTTGCACTGTAGTGTCGGAATAGTTGGTCTGGGTGAGAATCGTCGTATTCAATTGTTGATAACTAGAAGCACCGTCGGGTGAACGATACACGTTGTAGCCTGCGGCTGGGTCGGTCGAGCTCGTGGGCGCAATCCAATCCAGGTTTACCTCGTATAGAACTCCCACTCCAGTTCCACTCAGGCCGATCGTTACGATCGGATTCGTCAGGGATGTGCTCACGATCGTCAGCGTGCCACTCGCTGGCCTGGCCACGGTGGGATCGAATTGCACGCTAATCGTTGTGGTCTGGCTGGAGTTCAGCGTAAGCGGTAAGGTGGCGCTGGAGATGGAAAATCCGCTCCCGGTGACAGTAGCTGAGCTAACGGTCACCCCTGCGGTTCCGCTCGATGACAGGGTCAACGACTGTGTTGCAGATGCATTGAGGTTCACGTTCCCGAAGGCAATGCTTGTGGCATTGATGCTCAGCTCGGGCGCGCCGGCTGTGGTTCCGCTGCCGCTAAGCCCGATCACAAGCGCTCCGTTCGCTGCGGCATCGCTTGCGATCATCAGCTCGCCGGTCGCCGTTCCTGTCGACGCGGGTGAAAAACTCACGCCTAAGTTAAGCGAACCCCCCGCGGCCACCGTGATCGGCAGGTCGCCCGCGCCGCTGACGGTAAAGGATTGTCCTGCCAGGCTCACTTGAGAAACTTTCACCGCTGCCGATCCCTGGTTCACAACAGTTACGGTTGTGCTTGCCATCGTGCCCGTCGCCACCGCGCCAAAACTGACAGAGTTCGGAGTTGCTTGCAGGGATCCTGAGTGTGCAGCTGCTGCAGGTGCGCCAATAAGCTGTCCGCCGAGGCAGCCGCATAGAGCGAATGGCAAAGAACATGAAAGCAAAGTGGAAATTATGAAAAGGAGAAATGAACAATCGCCATCGGGCTGCGCAAGGCAAGCACATGAATGCGTATTGCGGCAATCGAGCTGTGAAAAACGCGAACGAACCGAAGTCGCCGTCGTTACTTCATGCTTCAATGGCCCACAAAAAGAGATGTGCCGCAAACCAATCAAGCTAACAATCCCTCACTCAACCTTCTATCTGTTGGTCCTAAGTCTGTGAAATTCTCCAAGGCCAAGAAGTCACTCGCTTGCAGCCGTACCGCTGACTTCACACCAACAATTCCCCACCGGCAGTGAGCCGGGTCACGATGCCAAATCGATTCCAGGGTTGTTGGATCGCGAAGCCGCCACCTTTCGGTCACCGTGACCATCAAGGAGTCGGCGACTTGGTGCGATTTTGAAAGGGCACACGATCTCTGGAACCGCCAGAGCGTGCCGTTTCAACATCGCAGCCAGAAACGAGTCAGTGCCGAGGCCAATCAAAACCTCATTGCGGGGAGTGCCTACCATTCTCAACGCGCAAGCCCATTAACAGGGCTGTGGATTACTTAATTAAAGGAAAATTGCAGTCTTATGGCGGACAAGACTGCGACATTTTCGGAATATCGCATCTGGACGAATATCTATCCGAGGCGCTGGGAGAATATATAAAGTTTCCCCCGAATCTTCACATACGGCTGCTGAACGCCCGTTGCCGCATGTGACCCAAACCTGAAAGCTAATCGATCAACTTCTTGAGTCTTCTTGATTGAATCTTTTAGCAGAGTGCATGCAATCGCCTCACCAAAAAAATCGGCTCTTGTGGATTTCAATATCCGCATCAATTTCCAGCACTTAAACGAAGACCGGGATGAGAAGGCTGCTCCTAAGTCTGGTTTGAGTGGAATTGAGGTATGTAATTTCTTCTTAGGCGGGAGTTTATTTCACGCCCTCAGATGCTATTTATGCCTCATATTCAGTGCATTGCTATACCGTCCGCGATTCACCAGCGAACCTCAGCGGGAAGGTCAAAGCACGCAGTGCCGAGACGCGAAAGGGCAGGAAATGTTAGCTGTGGTTGCAGCTAACATTTCCTGCCCTTTTCAATTCAACCGCTATCATTCCTGAATTTGGAAGCTAATCCTCTAAGTCTCAGGCCTAAGGTATCGGTACGATGGCCACGTTGGAGGGAGCGCTGGTGACGTCCGAAGCATCCACGCTCTCCACAATGTAGTCGTAGGTCTGGCCGTCCTGCACCGTGGTGTCCACATAAGTGGTATCGGTAAGCACGGTCGGGTTCAGTTGCTGATACGAGGAGCTACCGCTCGGCGAGCGATAGACGTTGTAGCCGGCTATAGGGTCAGAAGAACCGGCTGGCGCGCTCCAGCTCAGGTTGACTTGGTAGGCCGCGGCAGTACCCGTCCCAGTCAGGCTTACCAGAGTCGACGTCCCGGTCGAGGAGTTGCTGCTCACCGTGAGTGTGCCCGTAGCGGACCCGGCGACTGTGGGATCAAATTGCACGCTGATCGTCACCGTCTGGTTTGGGGTCAGCGTCAGAGGGAAAGTCGCGCCGGATACCGTAAAGCCCGACCCACTCGCAGTTACTGAGTTCACTGTAAGACCGGCGGTTCCGGTCGAAGACAGGGTCACCGATTGCGTCGCGGGTGAGTTGAGGTTCACATCGCCGAAGGCGATGCTCGTGGCGTTAACGCTCAGTGTGGGCACGCCCGATCCCAGCTGAAGCGCGAACGTCTTGGCCACACTGCTGGTGCTGGCCGTCAGGGTGACGGTCTGAGCAGTGCTGACCGACAAAACGGTGGCAGTAAAGCTGGCCGAGGTTGCTCCTGAAGCCACTGTCACCGAGGCCGGCACGGTGACCGCGGAGCTGTTGCTGGCCAGGCCGACTGCGAATCCGCCGCTGGCTGCCGCAACATTCAGCGTTACTGTGCAGTTATCCGTTCCCGCACCGGTCATGGATGCGCTGCTGCAGCTCAAACCGGTCAATGTTGGAGCGCCGGAGCCCGTCAGGGTTACTACGGTCGACGTTCCGGTTGATGAGTTGCTGGTCAAAGTTAGCGAGCCCGTATCGGCGCCGGCGGCCGCGGGGTCGAATTGCACCGTAAGTGTTGCAGTCGCATTTGGGTTAAGGGTCAGCGGGAAGGTTGCTCCCGAAAAGGTGAATCCTGTCCCGGCGATCGCGGCGTCGCTGATGATCACGGCCACAGTGCCTGTCGAGGACAAGGTCACCGTCTGTGTCGTGGCCGTATTTATATTGACGCTTCCGAAGCCGATGCTCGCTACGCTCACGTTCAGTGTCGGCACGCCTGATCCCAGCTGCAGGGCGAAAATCTTCGACACGCCACTGGTGCTGGCCGTCAGTGTAACTGCTTGAGCTGTGCTGACCGACGCAACGATCGCTGAGAAAGTGGCCGTGGTCACTCCCGCAGGGACAGTTACCGAGGCAGGCACGACAACAGCCGAATTGTTGCTGGCGAGGCTGACAAGGACGCCTGGGCTGACCGCAGCTGCGTTCAGCGTCACGGTGCAGCTATCCGTTCCCACACCGGTCATCGATCCTTTGCTGCAGGTAAGTCCGCTCAACACGGGCACGCCGGTGCCAGTGAGGCTGATCAGGGTCGAAGTGCCAGTTGTAGAGTTGCTGGTCAAGGTCAACGAGCCGGTATCCGAGCCTGCAGCCGTGGGGTCAAATTGCACCGTCAGTGTTGCAGTCGAATTCGGGTTGATTGTCAGCGGGAAGGTCGCTCCTGAAACCGTGAAGCCGGCGCCGGCCACAGTGGCCGCGCTTACGGTCACGGCAGAAGAGCCAGTTGAAGAGAGCGTTAGAGTCTGACTTGCTGTTGAATTTACGTTGACGCTTCCAAACGCGATGCTTCCTGCGCTCACACCCAGCGTGATCGACGCCGCGTTGAGCGTCAGGGCAGTCGCTTGGGATACTCCGCCGGCGCTGGCGCCAAGAGTCGCGGATTGTGCGGTGTTTACGGCGGTAACGTTGGCCGTGAAGCTGGCTGAGGTGCTTCCTGCTGCGACGCTTGTGGCAGCCGGCACAGTGACGGCCGCGTTGCTGCTCGTCAGGCCTATCGTGAGGCCCCCTGCCGTTGCCGCCGCGTTCAGAGTCACAGTGCAGCTATCCGTGCCCGCTCCGGTCATCGAACCGCTGGCGCAGGTCACCTTGGTCAACCTTGGCACGCCTCTGCCCTGAAGGCCGATCCGCCACAGAGATCCGTTGGCGGCGTTCGTGTTTAAGTCGAGTTCGCCTGTCAGCGACCCCGTCGCGGAGGGATCAAACTGAAGGGTGAGCGTTGCTGTCTGATTCGGATTCAGGGTAAGCGGGAAGTTTGCGCCGCTGGCCGTGAAGCCGGTTCCCGAAAGCGCGGAAGAATCGATTGTGACGGCCGCATTCCCGGTTGAAGACAGTGTCAGCGTCTGCGTTGACGCGTTACTAACCGCCACATCTCCGAAGTTGATGCTGTTCGCGCTCAAATTCAGCGTGGAGATTGAGGAACTCAGCTGCAGCGTGATTGCTTTCGCCACTCCCCCCGCGCTGGCCGTTAACGTAGCCGACTGCGATGTAGTGACAGGAGATGCGTTCGCGGTGAAGTTTGTGCTGCTTGCGCCGGCAGGCACAATCACCGAGCCGGGCACGTTGACCAATGGATTGCTGCTGACGAGACTTACCGCGAACCCTCCGCTGAGGGCGGCAGCGTTCAACGTCACACTGCAGCTATCCGCTACCGAACCCGTAATTGCCGAGTTGACGCAAGTAACGCCGCTCAATACCGGCACGCCTGTGCCGCTCAGCGCTACCACCGGGCTTCCGCCGGAAGAGTTGCTGGACAGGGAAAGTTGCCCCGCCGCTGCTCCTGAGGAGGTGGGGTCAAACTGCACGCTTAGCGAGATTGTTTGGCCCGGCGCCAGGGTCGCCGGCAGGCTCGCGCCCGAGATCGAGAAACCTGTACCTGATAGTGACGCCGCGCTCACCGTCACCGGCAAGGTGCCCGTTGAGGAAAGGACCACGGATTGCGAAACCGGCGAGTTTACCGGCACGCTGCCAAAGGCCACGCTTGAGGTGCTGATGCCCAGAACCTGTAGGGCTGCATCCAACTGAACCGCGAAGGTCTCTGCCACGCCGCCTACGCTGGCGGTCAAACTCGCGGCTTGCGGTGCAGTAACCGGGGACGCAACCGCGGTAAATTCCGCGCTGTTCGCTCCCGCCGGTATGTTTACCGAACCCGGAACAACGATCGCGCTGCTATTGCTGGTCAGGTTAACGGCCAGGCCGTTGCTTCCAGCGGCGGCATTCAATGTGATTGAGCAGGAGTCAGAAGCCGCTCCCGTGATCGATCCGTTCACGCATGTCAGCGCGGTGAGAACCGGCACGCCGGTGCCGCTGAGGGCCACGGTTGCCGAAGATCCGCTTGTGGCGTTGCTGGCGATTGCCAGCTGGCCTGACGCCGGGCCCGACGCCGCGGGGTCGAACTGGACTGTAAACGTAATGCTGTCGTTGCCGCCGACAGTAATGGGCAAACTGTTCCCGGCGCCCAGGGAGAATGATTGCCCGGTCAAATTGAGCTGCGCGATCTGAACTGCCGCCGTTCCCTTGTTTGAAACGGTGACGCTGGAGCTGACAGTCTTGCCAACAGCGACTTGACCAAAGTCGACCGTGCTGGACGAAACAACAAGCGTTCCCAACGCGGTATTTGTCGAGGCAAGAGCTCCGCCACAACCGCTGAGTACGAGGCCGCTGAAAAAGGTAAACAGCCCGAACAAACTAAATTTTAAAAGGCGCATATATCCTCCGAACGCTTGCCAAAACCTCATCGGCAAGCGCACGAGATTTAACGCCAAGGCACGCAAAGGTAATCATTTAAACGATTACTAATGTGGATGAGTATAGGCGTAAGTGAGGGTACTATTGAAGGTTACTGTCCATTACTATTGTGGAATTAATAGTGGTATAGGTAATCCAACCTTTGTGTTACTTGCTCTATTCTGATACAAAAGCCGAGGAGGCAGACGTCCAGGATGTCTCGGATTTGACGAGAAAGTCTATTCAGAATCTGTCGAATACGTTAGTTTTTCCCGGGTGTGGATGAGTTCTGGCCTGCGGTTTGGCCTGTAAGTTACCTTCTGCCTTAGTCCGCTGAGCTCGGAGTGACGGGTGCCACATCCACCGGTGCCAGGTAACCTACAAAATTGCCTTCGCAATTGCGGCTAATTGCATGAAGGAAGTGCCTTCATAGATCGTGCCGATTTTTGCGTCTCGATAGAGCTTCTCAACAGGGGAATCCTTCACGAACCCTGCACCCCCCAGGACCTCTACCGCGAGGCTCGCCACGCGCTCAGCCACGTGCGACGCAAAGTACTTGCACATGGCCGCTTCCTTACGGAACTCCAGCCCTGCGTCCTTCAGCCGCGCCGCGTTGTAGACCAGCAGCCTCGCGGCCTCAATGTCTGTGGCCATCTCCGCGAGCTGAAACTGCATGGCCTGGAACTCCGCGATGGGTTTGCCAAATTGCCTACGCTCTTTAGCGTGCTTAACGGCATGCCCCCAGGCACCCTCAGCCAGCCCCAGCATTTGCGCGCCGATTCCGATCCGCCCGCCGTTCAAGGACTCCATCGCAATCTTGTAACCGTTGCCCACCTCGCCCAGGACCTGTGACGCTGGAATCGCGCATTCCTCCAGAATCAGCTCGCACGTGCTCGACGCGCGAATTCCCAGCTTGTCTTCCTTTCGGCCTACGGTGAACCCCGCTGTGCCTTTTTCCACCAGGAATGCAGTGATGCCCTTGTAGCCGGCGCTCGCGTCCACCGTTGCAAACAGGATGAATACGCCTGCTTCCTTTGCGTTGCTGATCCAAAGCTTGCGGCCGGTCAGCACATAATCGCCGCCGCGCTTAACTGCGCGAGTTTGCAGCGCGAACGCGTCCGACCCGGAACCGGCTTCGCTTAGCGCGTAGGCGCCAACAGTGTCCGCCGAAAGCCTGCGCAGATACTTGATTTTTTGCTCGGGAGTGCCCCAGCGCAGCACCGCGCTCGCCACCAGCGTGTTCTGTACGTCCACAACCAGTGCGACTGCGGGATCGACGGTCGAAAGCATCTCGACTGCCAGTACGGAATCAAAGAAAGATCCAGCGCTGCCTCCGAACTCCTCCGGAATCTCGATCCCCATCAACCCAAGATCGAAGAGTCGACGCAGTAGCCCCGCATCCAGATGCTGTTCTTCGTCCATGCGGCGGACCAGAGGCGCAACTTCATCTCGGGCAAATTGCCGCACAGTTTCGCTGAAGAGCGTTTCTTCTTCACTCAATTGCGTGAGGGGCGCGCCCGATAACGGTGAATTCATCGCTGGATGCCTCGAACTTCCATTTCGTGAACCTCATTTCGCGAATCCCGTTTCGCGAACCCTTTGTTGCGAATCAATGACCAGCCGGATCACGGTTGTTCATTTGAATGATATGCTGCGCTCGGGACGTGGAGCATCCCGCTTATTCCCATGCAAGTCAGGAACCACATCTTCCTTATTACTGGTGGCGCATCGGGCCTCGGTGCTGCCACAGCGCGGCTCCTCGTCAGCGAAGGCGCCGCTGTTGTCATCGCCGACACTAATCGCGCAGCTGGCGAAGCTCTTGCCGCCGAGCTGGGCGAGAGCACCCGCTTCGCCTTTACCGACGTGACCAGCGAGCACGACGCGCAAGCCGCGATAGGTCTCGCGATTAGCTCTTTTGGTCATTTGCACGCGCTCGTTAACTGCGCCGGAATCGCTCCCTCAGAAAAAGTTGTAGGCCGCGACGGCCCGCATCGCTTGGACACTTTTGCAAAAACCGTCAACATCAACCTCGTCGGCACCTTCAACATGATTCGCCTGGCCGCTGCAACCATTGCCAAAGAAGCGCCCGGACCTGATGGTGAACGCGGCGTGATCATTAACTCCGCCTCCATTGCGGCATTCGAAGGCCAGATTGGCCAGGCAGCCTACGCAGCCTCAAAGGGTGGTGTAGTCGCGCTCACGCTGCCGGTTGCGCGCGAGCTGGCGCGATTCGGCATTCGCGTCGTAACCATTGCGCCCGGGGTCTTCGAGACGCCCATGGTGGCCGGATTTTCGCCGGAGGTGCAGGAAGCGCTCGGCAAGAGCGTTCCATTTCCTGCTCGTCTTGGCCAGCCGGTGGAGTTTGCCGCTCTGGTGAAGCACATCTGCGAAAACACCATGCTCAACGGCGAAACCATCCGCCTCGACGGTGCGCTGCGCATGGCACCGCGCTGAGCAAAGAGTATTGATGAAGGAGCTGCAATGGCTGCATCTGATCCTATTGTGATTGTCGGCTCCGCGCGCACGCCCATTGGCGCATTCCAGGGCGACCTTAAAGATCTCACTGCTCCGCAACTCGGCGCAGCCGCTATTCGCGCCAGTGTGGAGCGCGCTGGAATCGCTTCCGATGCAGTCGACGAAGTTGGCGATGTCGATGAGGTCATTATGGGATGCGTGCTGGCCGCCGGCCTCGGACAGGCTCCGGCACGTCAGGCCGCTTTTGGCGCGGGGCTATCCGCATCAGCCGGCGCAACTACCATCAACAAAATGTGCGGGTCCGGGATGAAGGCGGTAATGCTCGGGCACGATTTGCTTGTTGCATGCAGCGCGAAGATCGTCGTCGCGGGCGGCATGGAGAGCATGAGCAACGCGCCCTATCTGCTGGACCGCGCTCGCGCAGGCTACCGCATGGGCCACGGCCGCATCCTCGACCACATGTTTCTCGATGGGCTTGAAGACGCATACGAAAAGGGCCGGCTGATGGGAACTTATGCCGAAGACTGTGCGCAGAGCTACGGATTCTCAAGGACAGCGCAGGACGAATTTGCGCTTGCATCTCTCAAGCGCGCGCAAGAAGCTACGGCGAGCGGAGCGTTCTCATCTGAAATCGTTCCGCTCACGGCGAAGGCGGGCAAGACCGAGCGAATGGTTGCTCATGACGAGCTCCCACTCAAAGCCACTCCGGAGAAGATTCCGATCCTCAAGCCGGCCTTTCGCGAAGGTGGAACAGTTACTGCGGCAAACTCCAGCGCCATCTCTGACGGCGCCGCATCACTGGTACTCATGCGCCGGTCGGATTCTGAACGACGTGGGCTTAAGCCACTGGCAATCGTTGCAGGGCACGCGACTTACGCCAACACGCCCGCGCTCTTTCCCACCGCGCCGATCGGCGCCATTCGGCGTTTGCTCGAAGTTACTGGCTGGTCTCTTTCGAACATCGACCTGTTCGAAATCAACGAAGCCTTTGCCGTTGTCGCGATGGCGGCGATGCGCGATCTCGACATTCCCCGCGAAAAAGTCAACATCCACGGCGGCGCATGTGCGCTGGGCCATCCCATCGGCGCGTCGGGCGCGCGAATTCTCGTCACGCTGCTTGCGGCGCTCGAGCAACGCAAACTCCGCCGCGGAGTTGCCTCGATCTGCATTGGGGGAGGAGAAGCGACTGCCGTCGCAATCGAACTTATCGAAAATTGAAAGAATCGGCTGGTGTTTTCTACGGAGAGAACCGCTCGATTTCAGCGGAGGGATTCAGCGCGTTAAGCGCCAGCCAAAGCGGCTTCGCCGACTCCGCCGCTGGCTACGTGCTGAGCCTCGGCAGCAGCGGGAGATTCAACCGGCACGTGGGCCAGCTCCCACGCTGAGCGGTCTTTGAGCAGCCGCGCTACGCAAGCGGTATGCATGGCGTGCCCGGCACGGACAGCAACCACATGGCCCTCAATCCTTCGTCCGGCCAGCGCCAAATCGCCGATCAGATCCAGCACTTTGTGCCTCACGTATTCATCGGGGAAACGCAGCGGCCCGTTCTCCGGCCCGTTCGCTCCCAGGATGATGGCGTTCTCCGCGCTTGCGCCGCGAATCAGCCCCATGTCGCGCAGCTTGCGCTCATCCGCCTTGTAGCCAAACGTTCGCGCCGGCGCAATCTCGCTACCATACGTTTCCGCGGCAAGATCGATGCAGGTCTCCTGTCGGCCAATGGGCGCTGGAAAGTCGATGGTGTAGGAGATTCGATAACCCTGGCCCGGATAGACACCAATAAACTTGTCGCCCTCGCGAACCTCCACTGGGCGCAGAACGCGAAGAGTCTCACGCCTGCGCCGCTGCTCGCGCATGCCCACGCTTTGAATCGCCTCAACGTACGGCAATGCGCTGCCATCCAGTATGGGTAGCTCGAGATTGTCGATCTCGACAATTACGTTGTCCACGCCCATGCCGATGCAGGCTGAGAGCAGGTGCTCGGTCGTTGAGATGAGCACGCTCTGCCGCATCAAGCTGGTTGCGTAGCTCACCTTGGCTACGTTGCGGCCATTCGCGGGGATTTCAAAGTTGTCCAGATCCGTGCGGCGGAAGACGATGCCCGAGCCGGCTGCTGCGGGCAAGAGGCGCATGGTGACAGGCGCACCCGAATGCAGCCCTACGCCCGAAAACTCGAGCGGCGCATCAATCGTCTGCTCGTGGTGGGCTGCCTGGTTTGCTCGCTGACCCAATCTGTCTCTCTGCCTCGAAAACCTTTGCCGTCTATAGGGTAGACGTCATCTCGGATTTCAGTTGTGTGTCTTGTTTACCACACCATGCAGCAATTTAGCCGCTGGCGCCTTTTTGATAACCTATGCCGAAAGCAGTCATAAGTGTCGTAGAATCATAGAGTCACTGGAAGGCGACTAAGAAGTATCTAAGCAAATACGAACGAATGCCCTTGCCTGTCAATTCGACGATTTCGATGCGCGCGCTGCTTGCCGGCACCCGGCGCAAGGAGTCGGGCCTGATTGCGTTCACCCGTGAGCTGGTTAAGGTCGAATCCCCTTCCGACAACAAGACAGTAGTCGACGCGTGCATTGCCCTGGCCGCAGCGCGCGGTCGTCGATTGGGTGGTCGCGTCAAGCTCTACCGTCAGCGCGGCTTTGGCAATGTGCTTGAGATCAGGTTCGGCCCTCGGAACCCGGTCACGCGCGGACTAGAGCCAATAATGCTGCTGGGCCATCTGGATACGGTCTGGCCGCTCGGCACGCTCAAGATGATGCCATGCCGTATCCGGGACGGACGTCTTTGGGGCCCCGGAACGCTGGACATGAAGGCCGGTGTTGCCATGGCGTTCACCGCTCTTGAGCTGCTGACTGAAGCTGACCTTTTGCAGCGCGAGATCGTTCTCCTGCTCAACGGCGACGAAGAGATCGGGAGCGCTGTTTCGCGGCCGATCACCGAGAGAATCGCGAAAACCTGCTCCGCCGTTTACGTGCTCGAGCCGGCGCAAGGGCTGGCCTATAAGACAGCCCGCAAAGGCATTGGCATTTGGCGCGTCGACGTAAATGGAATCGCCGCCCACGCCGGCGTGGACTTTGAAAAAGGTGCAAACGCGATTCTAGAGCTGGCCCGAGTTATTGAAAAAGTCAGCGGCTGGACTGACCTGAAGCGCGGGCTCACAGTGTCTGTTGGCGTTGCGGGCGGCGGCACAAAGAGCAATGTGATTCCTGCTCATGCATGGGCCGAAGTTGAAGCCCGCATCGTGCGGCAAGTTGACGGCGCACAAATTGCGCGCAAATTTGCCGGTCTTAATGCTCAAGACCCACGCTGCACGCTCACCGTTACTGGCGGCTTTAATCGCCCGCCAATGGAGCGCCTTCCAGGAACAGTGCGCCTATTCCGCCAGGCGCAGGCTCACGCCAAAGATCTTGGCTTTGCCCTTGACGAAGCTGCGACCGGCGGCGGCTCCGATGGAAACTTCACCGCGGCGCTGGGAATTCCGACGCTTGATGGCATGGGCGCCGTAGGCGAAGGCGCGCACGCGCGTCACGAGTCGGTTCTGGTGGAGCATCTTGCGCCGCGCACTGCTTTGCTGGCGGCCATGCTGATGAGCTGACGCGTGACACCCGCCCTCACCGCCCTCCAGCCTGATAAACTCGCATGGGTAATTTACCGGAGACTTTTTTCGCTATGAATCGTTTTGTTCTCTTCCTGTCTGTCGCGGCATTTGCTACTTCCGCCGTCGCTCAAACTCCCGTTGCAAAGCCTGCAACCGCCGCGAAGCCCGCTTCATCCAGTGCCCACGCGTCCACGGCCAAGCCAGTCACCGCCGCTGCCGTTCCGACTGCCGCCGAACCTACGCCCTGGATCAAGCTGCCTGCGGGCGTACCCAAAGTTCTGCATGGTCCGGTCAAGCTGCCTTTTGCGCTGCGCTATGAAGACATCAAGGTCGGCACGGGCGCTGCTGGTGAGACCGGCAAGGTCTGGCACTTGAAATACACCGGCTGGCGCGCGGCCGACGGCATCAAATTCGACTCTTGGGACGACCATAAGCAGCCCAAGTCAGGTCCCGACGGCAAGCCAGTGATGGGCCCTGACGGAAAGCCCGTCATGGGCGATCCTGTGCCGATCTCGATTCCCCAAGGGATGGGCCGCGTGATCCCGGGCTTCGACTACGGCCTTGAAGGCATGAAGGTAGGCGGCAAGCGCCGCATCTTTATCCCGTGGCAGTTGGCATACGGAACTCGGTCGATTCCTGACCGCCCTGACCATCCGGGGATTCCCGCCAAGTCTGACCTGATCTTCGATGTTGAGCTCGTGGACCAGACCGACATGCCGCAACCGCCGATGATGACGCGTCCGAGTGGAATGCCGGGCGGTCACCCGATGCCTCCTATGGGGGCGCATCCGGGCGCAAGCGCTCCGCCGACCGCGGCACCTTCGGCGCCGGCAGCACCGGCAACGCAGCCAACTGGACAGACACAACCACCGGTACAAGCACCGGCACCGGCCGCTTCTGCGCCCACTCAACCTGCTGCACCAGCGCAACCGCAGCCGAAGTAACGCTCTGACGATTCAGGCCGCGCCGGCAGGCAACTACGGTGTGGCCGTAATCAACTGCCGTGTGCGCCTCGCGCGGATTAGCGCAAATCTCCTCGGCTTCGCGGGTCTCGATGAGCTTTCCGTGATGCATGACCGCAATGTGCGCGCCAGCTAGCGCACCAGCGGCATGAGCATCGGCATGGCCCGAGGGGCATGAGTCGATGCAACACGGTGACCGACTCCTGAATTCGCCAAAAATTTTCTTGGCGGCCTCTAGCTAATTGGATAAAATTCGGCCACGAAGGAATCACTTTCCGATTCTTGGCCCAATTCTTGCCTCGATCCGCCTTTTCCCCGGCCTCTGCCAAGCTCAAAATTCATTCGCCGGGCTTGCGCCGGCAGAAAGCAGGATTGCCTTGTCGAGCAGCGGATTCAAATTTGCCAACCCAACATTTACCGCCGACAACTTTGTCACCTACAGCGCGCAACAGATCGACGCCGACGCGTCGGTCCCAATGTCGGATGAGATCCAGGTGCTTGAGCCAATACCCAAGCCGCGCGTGAGCCCGCCCATTCTGCCTCTTGCCGATGTGCTCTCCGAGGCTACCGTCTACGCCATCGCCGCCAGCGGCCAGCTCGTTATGCATTGCGTGGGCGACACAGGCGGCATTGAACGCGCGGAGCCGCAACTCGCCGTCGCCGATGCCATGACGGCTGACTTCGCAGGCAAGACCTGGGCCACCGGCGAGCCAGCGTTCTTCTATCACCTTGGCGACGTGGTCTACTTCTTCGGGCAGGAAAGTTACTATCCCGAGCAGTTCTACGAGCCCTACCGCAACTATCCCGGCCCTATCTTCGCGATTCCCGGCAATCACGACGGGTTTATGTTCAAGGGCGAACCGGCCAACTATTCTTGCGAAGCCTTCGTGGACAACTTTTGCACGCCAGCGCCAACGCAGGGCGCGCCCGGATTCGACCGCACCACGATGACGCAGCCCGGCGTCTACTTTACGCTCGATGCGCCTTTTGTCCGCATCATTGGTCTTTACTCGAACGCGGGAGAGACTGCCGGCTCGCTCGGCAACTCCAAAATCGGAACTGCGCAACTGGCCTTCCTGACCAGCGAACTGAAGCGCTACGCCAGCGATCGCGAGGCCGACACGAAAAACGCGAATCCGCAGGCGCTGGTTATCGCCGTGCATCATCCACCGTTTACGGGCAGCAGCCAGCACATGCCCAGCGCGGCCATGCTCAAAGCCATGGACACATGCTGCACGCAAGCCAGCGTCTGGCCCGACATGGTGCTAAGTGGCCACGCGCATCTTTATGAGAGGTACACGCGCACGATGAAAAGCGGCGGGCGCCAGATTCCTTACATCGTCTCGGGCAACGGCGGTTATTACGATCTATCGGGATTGAAGAAGAATCAGCAGGGGAAGAAGGCGGTCGCGGGCAAGCAGACGGAATCCGATGGCGCCGGCAATACGATTAGTCTCGACAGCTACAGCGACACGCAGTTCGGCTTTTTGCGCATCACCTTCAGCGCCGCGTCGATCGCGGTCCAATCCCTGGCGGTCAACACCGCCGCGCGCGTTGACACTACCGTGGCGCCGACCACTAGCAGTATTGATTCGTTTACTGTGAACCTGGCCAAGCACACGGTCTCGAAGGCGGGGGCATCCGCAAGTAAATCTTCGAGCGCTAAGCGAGCTTCGAAAGCCAAGGGAACTTCGAGCGCTAAGCGAGCTTTGGGTGCAGCTTCTCGAAGCCGGTCGCCTGCTGGTAAGCGCGCGCAAAAGCCGCGAGCTTCGCGTCCTGGTAAAGCGCGCCGAGGAAAGTAATCGACACCGGCGTGCCTGGGCCGCCGATATTGTCGTGGTTGCCATCGTCGATCGCGGGCGGCGCGGGTGCATCTGTGCCGCGCAGGCCGTTGGGGACAATCACCGCGGGATTGCCGGTCATGTTTGTTGCGATCAACTGCTGGTCGGTTGAAGGCGTGACGATCACATCCACTTTTTCAAACAGCTTTGCGAACTGGCGCACGCCGAGCGTCCGCGCGCGGTTGGCCTGGATGTATTCGACCGCGGGATAAAAACGCGCGATGCGGAAGTCGTTTGGCCAGTCCTCCGGACCTTGCTCGGTGAGCAGGCTGTCGCGGCCGCTCATGGTCAGGTCATCGAAGGACGCAGCGGCCTCTGCCGTGAGCAGCGGGATCATTTCGTCCCACGGCAACTTGGGCAGTTCGACGGGAATGAGATTGGCTCCCATCTTTGCGAGCTTGTCCAGCGCGGCCTGCTCGTATTTCTTATCGTATGTGCGGCGCGCGTAGTCATCCTGCGCGGCTGCATTCGCGTCTTCGCGGTTTTTCTGTTCGTCGGCCGTCTCGTTCGGCGCGGCATCCTTAAGCGTGAGCGGAGGCAGCGGATCGAATTCGCTTTTGAAGTAGCCGACGCGCAGCGAGCGCCAATCGAAATCCGGATTCCAATTGAAGTCAATGCTGGCACCCGCTGAAAGATCTTTGCCGTCGGGGCCATGAATCACGTCGAGCACCAGCGCGCAATCGTCGACTGAGCGGCAGATTGGTCCGAGCTTGTCCATCGTCCAGCTCAAGGCCATTGCGCCGGTGCGGGGAACCATGCCGAAGCTCGGCCGCAGCCCCGAACAGCCGCAGCGCGTGGAGGGCGAGGAGATGGACCCAAGCGTTTCCGAACCGAGCGCGAAGCCGACGCACCCGGCGGCCACGGCGCTCGCCGAGCCTGCCGACGATCCGCTTGAGCCCAGCGCGGGATTCCACGGGTTGCGCGTGCGCCCGCCAAACCATTTGTCACCCATGGCCAGCGCGCCGAGCGAAAACTTCGCGACGAGCACCGCGCCTGCCGCATCCAGGCGCTGCACTACAGTTGCGTCTTCTTTAAAGGTCTGCTGCTCAAACCCGCCCGCGCCCCATGTGGTTGGATAGCCTTTTACGGCGAGCAAATCCTTTGCTCCCCAGGGAATGCCGTGCAGCGGGCCGCGATAGAGCCCGTTTTCAAGATCCTCATCGGCAGCTTTAGCCTGTGCCAGCGCGCGGTCTTCCAGCAGAGTAATCACGAAATGGAGCGTCGGGTCGTAGCGCTTGAGGCGATCGATGTACATCTGCGTCAGAGCGACAGAGGTGATTTTGCGATGCCAGATGAGGCTGGCCAGTTCAAGAATGGAGGCGAATGCAAGATCCTCGAGATTCGCGGGGGCGTTCGGCTCGCCGGACTCCGAGTCGTTAAAGATCAGTTGCGGCGCCGCGCCCTCGTATGCGACGCGGCTCTCTGCCGGCTTGGCCGGCGGGGCTGGATGAAACACATACGCCGGCGGAACGTCATTGGCGATCTTCAGCGCGCGAATCTGGGCGTAAGCCTCACGCTGGTCATTCAGGCCGCCGAGCATCATCTTCTTTTGCTCGGCCGTGAATGGGCCCACGCCGGCCAGCACCGCAGCCTGGTCGAGCATCTCGGATGTGATCTTGGGGAGCGCTGGAGGCTTGGCTTCGCTGCCTGAAGTTGAGCCTGCCGCTGGACTCGTAGTTGAATTCGCCGCGGGAGCCGGCTGCTGCGCCTGCGCGGCCAGCGTGTAGAGAATTCCCGGCAGCAGTGGCGACGCAATTCCCGCGCTGGTGCAGGCGTTCAAAAAGGCTCGGCGGTTAATGGTCATGCGACGGATGGTAAATTGCGCGGGCGCCGGGGACAAAATACGAAGCCGCTGATGCGAAACGAAAGTCACAAATTATGTCCTTGACATATTCCTATATGAGCATGTATTGTTCTTTCCATGGCGAGGGCTGCGACTACTTCCGATGCTTTCAATGCCGTTGCTGAACCGCGACGCAGGCAGATTCTGCTCTTCCTGGCGCGCGACGAGCGCCAGGTGGGCGAAATTGTCACGGCCATCGGCCTGGATCAGCCGTCGGTGTCAAAGCACCTGGGCGTTTTGCGCAGCGTGAATCTTGTTCGCGTGCGGCGCAATGGCCGCCACCGGCTTTATCGCACCAACGCCGCGGCTATTCGCCCGCTGCACGAGTGGACTGAGACTTTCGAGCAATACTGGCGGCACCAATTGAACCGAGTGAAAGAGCGCGCGGAAGCGCAGATGAATCCGAAGCCGCCGGCAAAGTGACCAGGCCGGCGTAATCAGAGAAAAGTTCACAACGAGAATTGCCAAGGAGGATGTATGACAACATTGACCGCTCCCGAAATTGAAGCCCTAACCCTCAGGATTGAGCAGGAGACCCGCGTGAAGGCTTCTCTTGCGGTAACCTTTGCCGCGCTGCTTGAAGAGCTGGGCCCGGCGGGCACAAAGCCTGATGGAACTCCGATGGACATGAAGATTGAGCCGGTGCCCGGCGGCCGCTGGTATCGCGATTTGGGCGATGGCAACGGCCACTATTGGGCTACTGTGCAATCCATCAAGCGCCCTACGCTGCTCGAATTCTGCGGGCCGCTATTTATGTCGCAGCCTGTCTCGAACAATGTTACCTACCGGCTGAGCCAGGATGGTGATGAAACGGTGATCAAGTTCGTCCACACGGCCTTTGGCCCAATTTTGGAAGATCACCGCAAGGGCGTCGTTGGCGGCTGGAGTAACATTCACGAGAATGTGCGCAAGCGTGCCGAGAAGAGCCAATCGTAAGCCAAAGATTCGCTCGGCATTTTACGAAACAGTTTTGCGCAGCTATACCCTGCTCTCCCGATAGGGGCATGATGCGGCCGCGCCCGCAACTTTACCGAGTTCGCCAAGGAGAAATTCGCTATGCCCGTTGCAGAAGCAATTGCTAGCCTATCACTCTCGCAATGCATGCTTGCCGAGTTTGAAACGCAGGCTCCCATTACGCGCAAGTTTATCGAGCGGCTGCCGGAAGACAAGCTCACCTGGAAGCCGCACGAAAAATCCATGACCGCCGGCCAGCTAGCCCTTCACCTCGCAGTGGTCCCCGCCTATGTTGTTCAGTTTGTCCAGAACAATCCGGCGCAAGTGCCGACGTCGTTCAATGCTCCCCAGCCTGCCAGCCGCGCCGAAGTTCTGAAGGCCTTCGACGAGAGCGTGGCGACGGTTCGTAACCTGCTGCCGAAATTCGACGATGCAGCGATGAAGGAATCCTGGCATTTGATGGACGGCGAAAAGGAATTGTTTTCGCAGCCGCGCGGCGAGTTTGTTCGCGACGTGATGCTCAGCCACTGGTATCAGCATCGCGGGCAGTTCAGCGTTTACCTGCGAATTCTGAATGTGCCGGTGCCGGCAAGCTGGGGGCCGAGCGCAGACGAACCGCCGCCGTTCATGCAGTAAGTGAATGCCGAGGGGAGCAGGGTTCGTCGCGGGCGCTGCGCCGCTCAAATTGGGAGACGCAATGCCCATCCGATTCACAAGGTCGGCAACAATCCCAGCCGAGCCAATGGAGGTATATGCGGCGTGGCTCTCGAGCAAGGGCCACACGCTGATGACTGGCTCCGCGGCGAAAGCCTCGACCCGCGTTGGGGGCTCATTCACCGCGTGGGACGGCTACATCTCCGGCAAGAATCTCAACCTCAAGCCTGGAAAGCAAATTGTCCAGTCGTGGCGTACGACGGAGTTTGCCGCATCCGATCCCGATTCGCAGGTCGAAATCCTGCTCGAGAAAGCGCCTCGCGGCACAAAGCTCACGCTGCGACATTCCAATGTCCCTGATGGCCACACCGGCTATCTCACAGGCTGGCGCACGCACTACTTTGAGCCCATTAAGAATTACTTCAAAGCTAAGGCAAGGCCGGCCTAACTACTTTGCCGCTTCGGCCAGCAGCGCCTCGGCTCGGTGCAGTGCGTCGCGGCGTTTTTGTTTTTCGCTCTCAATGTCCGCCGGCGCCCAGGTTGATCCGCCGATGCGGCGCGACGTATCGCTGAGGCGCTGTTCGAATTCCTTGTCCAGACCGGCGACGTCGGCCTGCGTCTTCGCGAGCGCTTGATGAAAGTGCGCAAGCTCGGCGTCGATGCGGTCGGGATAATAGCTGATCCGGTCGCCGGTTTGCATCGCGTCAACGAGAGCATTTGAGGGGCCGGCAACAGGCCCGGTTTGCTGCAGCGCGTCGTCGACTCCGCTAAGGCGTGTCATTGCGCCGGCAAATCCGTCCAGCTCGCCGCGGCGCGCAACGCAGCCACTCGCGCGCCGGATTTCTATGATGGCCTTTGCGGCAACACTGCCTGTTGGAACTGGAATCACGGTCGTCAGCGTGTTGCCCTCAAACGTCCACCCGCCTGCCTCACCAGGCTTCACAAATCCAACAGCCTTACCGTTTACCGTCACGCTGGCCGGCGGCCAGTCCGCAGGCAGGCGCACTTGGTAGCTGCGCGTCTTCAACATTCCGGGGTAGCTGCCTTCAACTGGCCCGATCTCGACTCGTAAAGTGTCGCCGTCTTCCGTTGCTTTGATGGGCGTGCGCGCGAACACTCCTCGCTGGTATTCAACCGAAACGCCCGAATCCTCATAGAGCGAGTAGCTGGAACCTGCGCCTGGCGCGAGCTGCCAGACGTTCACGATAAGCGGGTCGACCGGTTTTTCTCCCGTGTGCAACATCGCCGGCTGCATGGGAATAATCGTGCCTGCCCGGACGTATCGGGGGATCTGATCGATGGTGAAGCTGCGTTCCACTGTTGTCGGCCCCGCGAAATGTTTTCCCGTTGGCCACTCAATCCAGTCGCCTTTTGGCAACCAGACATTCTCGGTGGCAAGGCCGGAGATCTTGTCAGCGGGCGCCGTGACAGGGCTAACGATCATTTGGTCGCCGAAGAGATATTCGTTTTTGCTGGTGTAGGCTGCATCGTCTACCGGCCAGTCGTAGTAGAGCGGCCTGAAAAACGCGACGCCGGTGTCGTACGTCCGCCGCGCCTCGGTGTAGAGGTAGGGCTGCATCGCTTCGCGCAGTTGGTAGGCCGACCGCATCACGGCCGAGTAGGGTTCGGGATAGGCCCAGATACGCCGCTCCGAATCCGGATTCTTTGTGGTATGCGTGCGCAGAATCGGACTGAACACGCCGAACTGAATCCACCGCGTGTAAAGTTCGGGATCGACCGCTCCCGGCATGTGGCCGCCGATGTCGTGGCTCCAGAATGCGTAGCCAACGTTGGCCGCCGTGGCCGTGAACCATGGCTGGAACGCGAGCGAATCCCACACTGAAATTGTGTCGCCGGAGAATCCAATTTGATAGCGATGATTTCCGAGCCCGCCCCAGCGATGGAACAACAGCGGCCGCTTGCCTTCGCGCTGCTGATCAGTAAAGTGCACGTAGTTGAGCCACCAGGTTGGGTTCACGCCCGGCAGGTCGGTTGTTGATTGTTGCTGCCAGTCGAGCCACCAGAAATCGACTCCCTGTTTTTCGAGCGGATGCAGCACGAGGTTCAGATAATTCGTTGCCCATTTTTTGTCGGTCGGGTCGAACGGAATGTATTTCTTCGTCGCTGGGTCGACGCCCATCGCGCGCGCCATCGCGGGATACGCCTTTTCCCACGGTTGAATGCCGGATGCCGGATGCAGATTCATCGTCGTCTTCAGGCCGTCTTCGTGGAGCTTTTTCAGGAACGCATCGGGATCGGGAAAGAGCACGTTGTTCCATGTGTAGCCTGTCCAGCCAAGCAATTGCCCTGCCTGATCTATGTCGCCAGCAGCGCGGAGCTGCTCGTCGCTGATGTGCCAGTCCATGTCGATGACGAGCACGTCGAGCGGCGTGTCGTTTTGCTTGAAGTCGCGCACCAGGTCATCGAATTGCGCGTCACTATATGCCCAGTAGCGCGACCACCACACGCCGAAGGCGAATCGCGGCGGAAGCGGAATGCGGCCGGCGACGCGGACAAAATCGCCCAGAGCTTGTTTGTAGTCGTGGCCGTAGCCGAAGAAGTACCAGTCGGTATACGCGCCCGGATGCTCGTTTGCAGGCCGCTCCATTACCCACGGCCACTCGCTTTTTTCGCCGTTGAGAAAACGAAAGTCGGCGGAGTCGAAGAGCGGGCGGGTGGAATCGTCGACAAGCGCCCAGCCTGAACGCGAAACCAGGCCCTGGTCGATCGGTTCTTCAGTTTTGGATCCGCGCGCGGTGTCTAGGGTGCGCGTTGTGCCTTGCAGATTTTCAGGGTCGGAGTCACCGGGATGCCAGACGACTTGCTTGCCGTCGAGAGTGAAGGTGATGGAGAGATTCGCGTCGGTGAAGCCGCTGTCAACGGGGTCGGAGGGCCCATCAAACGGAATTCCCCTCGTGTAAACAAGAGTCAGCGCATCGGTGGTAAGAGTGAGAACGCTGCATCCCTGGACGATCTCATCCTTCTCGCTCACGGCTCCTTTAAGGACCTCGGTTTTGTATTTCGGCACCGGCAGCTTTCGATTGATGAAGACGAATGATGCGTGATCCTCGAATTTCCCGTCGGCAGACCACTCCATGCGAATGAGCTGAGGGGTCAGCACGGTGAAGCGCGCATTGCCACATGTGACCACGGCTTTGGGATCGGCTATCGGATCGCCCGCTCCTGGAACGGAATGTAAGCCCACGGCCGCGCTTCCTGCCGCCGGCGCGGCTACAGCCTGTGCCCGAGCCAATGATGCAACGCCGAATACGATCGCCAGAACCGCAACTGCAAAAATCCTGGAAGAGACACGCGCCAAGGTTCCTGAAGACAGCCGCATTGTGGCCCTCATTCCTGCTCCATCGGGAAGGGTACCACCGCTTACCGTCCTCGATCAGCCGTCAGTGCATAGGGCCGCTATTATGGGTTCACCCATGCAGTCGGCCCCAACATCAACGGCACCGCTTATTTTTATCTCGGCGGGCGAAGCCAGTGGCGAGCACTACGGCGCTCTGCTCGCTGCGTCGATTCGGCGACAATTTGCGGCGAAGGGCGAAACGGCTGAGCTCGTTGGCATGGGCGGCACACGAATGGCGGCTGCCGGAGTCGAGTGCGTTGTGCGCGCCGAAGACATGGCCGTGATGGGCCTGACGGAAGTGGTGCTGCACCTGCCGCGCATCTACAGCGAGTTTCGCAAGCTGAAGCGCGCGATTCGCGACCGGCGGCCTGCCGTCGCCGTCCTGATTGATTTCCCCGAAATCCATTTTCGGCTGGCGAAAGAATTCCATCGGCTGGGCATTCCGGTGATTTATTTCGTGAGCCCGCAGCTTTGGGCGTGGAAGCAGCACCGCATCAAGCTGGTGCGCGAATACGTGCGCCGGATGCTGGTCATTTTTCCTTTTGAGGAGGCGTGGTACCGCGCGCGCGGCGTCGATGCCGAGTTCGTTGGGCATCCGCTGGCCGATTTGCCGCAGCCGGCAATCTCCAGAAAGGAGTTCGCCGCCGAAAACAACCTCGATCCGGGCCGCATATGGATCGGCCTTCTTCCCGGTAGCCGCCTGCGGGAGATTGAGGCTAACCTGCCGCAAATGCTCGAGGCTGCCCGTGCGCTCGCGCCGCCAGAGGATGATGCCACACGCCCTTCGCACGGTACAGACGCTGACCTAGCCCTGCAGGCATACGAGTTTCTGATTCCTCTCGCTCCTACGCTCGACGCGGCCCAAAGGAATTCAGTGTTCAAACTTGCGCAGGCTTGCGGACGCGGACCTTCTGTGCGGTTCGTCCACGACGCTCGCGCGGCATTGTTCCACGCGCGCGCTTCCATCGTCGCCAGCGGCACGGCGACCGTTGAGGCCGCCCTTATTGGTAATCCTTTTATCGTGGTCTATCGGGTCTCGCCGCTCACATACGCCATCGCCAAGCGCATGGTGAAAGTGCCGCATGTGGCCATGGCCAACCTGATTGCAGGCAAGCGCGTGGTTCCTGAACTGATCCAGCAGGACTTCACCGCTGCAAATATCGTGGAACAACTCAGCCCGCTGCTACCCGACGGCCCTGCTCGTGAGTCCATGAGAAGGGAGCTGGGAGCAATTCGGGAGGTGTTGCGGGTGCATGCGGGCAGTCAGGACACGATTACCGAGCCGGGGTCGACCGAGTCTGGAGCTACCGGGTCGGGATCGGCTGCGTCTGGGCTTACAGCTATCGAGCGGGTAGCCGCTATCGTAGTGAAAGAGGTTGAAGCAGCTAGTGCGGCGCAAGTGCATGGGGCTGGGCTTTGAGGTCGGTGGCAGATTTACCAGGAACGGGCAAGTCGGGAACGAACAAGCGAGTCAGACACGAACGAGCAAGTCAGTCAAGAACGATAAAACCAAGCAGGAACGGGTAGGCCAGTGAAGAGCAGCAAGACAATGAGCGATGGAATGAAGAGAAACCTGAAAGACCCCCAGATTAATGGCCGGAGTATAGCGACCCGAGCAGCATTTTGCCTGCTTGGAGCGGCTCTAATTGCCGCTTCCGCGCCGCCCGCCGCGGCCCAGATTGCCCGTCCGGTGCTCAACATTACGGGCTACGTGATCGACGCCGAACTTGATACCGCGACGCACCACCTTACTGCGACGGCCCAGGTGACTTTTACGGCTCCGGCCAACCTTGACGTGGTCACGTTCGGCTTCCATCCCGCGCTGAAAGTGAGCAAGATATCGGACGCTGCCGGCAAACTGCTTGACGGCGAGCGGACTGCGGATGGGTCCATACGGGTGACTCCGAATGCGCCTTTTGTTGCCGACCAGCCGGTGCATTGGACCTTTGTCTATGACGGCATCATTACCGGCAACGAGGATGGACCGATCGAGGGACTCAAGCTTGCGGCCATTCAGGAGCCGATTACTTTCCTGCTTTATCCGGCTCGCTGGTTTCCCATGACAGGCTTCATGACCGACCGGTTCACCGCCGAAATGCACATACGCGTGCCGCAGGGAATGAGGGTATTCGCGAGCGGGGCAGATGGGGCTTCAAAGTCCGTGACACTTGCGAGTGGCAAGCCTGGCGACGAATACGACTTCAGCTGGACCAAGCCGAGTTTCCCGGGAACGGTTATTGCCGGCCGCTTTCTTCCGCCTGTGTCTGCGGGCGCGGGCAACGTGAAGGTCTACGTGACCATTTCGCACCAGGCCTCGGCTAACCAACTGGCGCAGACGGCCACCAGCGAATACAACTTTTTTACTGACGAATTCGGCCTGCCTCCCACGCCTCGGATCAACATTGTGGAGCTGCCGGACGACACTTTGCCGGCGGTTTACGCGCCCGAGCTGGCGGCCATTATGGGATCGCGGACTGGCGACAAATCGGGCGTGCGCCTGTTGGCCAACACCATTGCCCACCAGTGGTGGGGACTCGAAGTCAGCCCAAGAACCCTTGACGACGCATGGATCACCAACGGCATGTCGCGCTACGGCGAGCTGATGTATCTGGAGGACCAGAGCGGCGCCAGTGCCATGAAGGCCGCGATGGGAGACGTGGCTGCGGGCGCGCTGGCCTATGACACCACGCCACTGTCGAGCGTCGGCCGTCTTGATCCCTTCTCGCCTCAGTTCCAGTCGATGACGCTCGAAAAGGGCGCAATGATCTTCCACATGCTTCGCTGGGAGGTTGGCGACAAGGCCTTTGGAGACATTTTGAAAGGCGCGCTGAGCCAGTTTGCCGGCGGGACCATTCGCACCGATGACCTTGAGAGGGTTGCCGAGGCGCAAACCCAGCAGCAATTGGTGCCGTTCTTCTCCCAGTGGATCGACGGAACGGGCGCACCGACGTTCGCCAACAAGTACTCCGTTTACCGGCTGGGAAATAACAAGGGATTCAGGACCATTGGCGAGATCAATCAGGATCTAGACCTGTTTCGCATGCCGGTCGACCTGCGGATTGAGACCGAGGGAAAGACCGTCAACCAGAAGATCGAAGTGGTTGGCACCGATACTCAGTACGTCGTCGACACTTTTGGCCGCCCGAGGCAAATCAGCGTTGATCCCAACGATTGGGTGCTGAAGTCCTCGCCGGACCTGCAGGTCAGGATTTCTATTCTGAAGGGCCAGCAACTGGTGGCGCAGAACGATCTGCTTGGCGCTCTGGCCGAGTATAAGAAAGCTGTGGACGCCAATCCGCAGAGCTCGCTGGCCAGCTATCGCATCGGCGAAGTGCTATTTACCGAGTGCAACTACCAGGCCAGCGTCAATGCCTTCCGTGACGCCCTGCACGGCGACGATGAGCCGCCGTGGACTGAGGCCTGGAGCCATATCGCCATCGCGAAGATCTTTGACATTACGGGGCAGCGCGATCGCGCGGTCGGCGAGTACCGGCTGGCTGTGCAGACCAACGACAATACCCAGGGAGCGGTGAACGAGGCGCGACAGTACCTGCAAAAGCCGTTCGCCCAGCCGGAAGGCAGTTGCGGGCACTGAGTGGGTCTCGATCCCAAAAGCGAAGGCCAGGTCAAAAATCAAAAAGGCCAGCCCCTGAGGGCTGGCCTTTTTGCATAGGGAGGGCTGACTACCGGCTGCTGGCTACCTGCTGGGCGGACTGGCTTTCCTGGGGCTCGGTTTGTTCGGGCTGCTTTTGCTGCTTGCCCAGCGACAGAACCTGCAGGTCTACATGGGCCACGCCGTTCCAGGTCATTCCCAGCTTCTGGGCTGCGCCGTAGGAAAGGTCGATAATGCGGCCATCCTCGACGAGGTCGCCGCGATCTGTGATGCGGACCACAACCGAACGGTGGTTGTGCACGTTGACCACACGGACGATCGAGCCGAAGGGAAGCGACGGGTGGCAGGCCGTCATGGCGTTCATGTCATAGACCTCGCCACTGGCGGTCTTGCGTCCGTTAAAGACGCCGCCGTACCAGGAGGCGACTCCATGAATCCTGTCGTTCCAGCTCTGAGCGGCAGGGGTTGGGGCGTTCTGCGGGACCCGAGGTTCAAGATCAGCAGTCGTTGCCCGAGTGTGCGCCGATGGAACAAGCGAAGCCGGAGTTGCACTCGCCTGAGATGGAGACGCAGGCGCGATGAAGACTGGTCTGGGAAGACCCGCATCCGCTTGCACGGTGCGCGCCGAAAACAATACAACCAGCGCGACCATTGCAACGGCAGAGACAGCTGCTACGAGACAAATCCATAGCGGCGCCTTTTGTCTTAAGTTGCGTGTTTTCCTTGTTCTAACCATTCAGATATTTTACTAGATCGCCACTGGGTGGTGTGCGATGTTGTCAAGATCGATAAGGGGGTTTCTGCGGAAAAATCCCGAAAGGACCGGGCAGTTGCCGATAAGCTATTCAGCTCGTTTGAGTTACAAAATTGCACCAAAAATGGTGCAACTTTTCCTATTTTGGGCACAAATTTATTTGCGAAATTGGCCGAAAAAAGGCGACTTGGCACTGTACATGCTCTGCTGCGACGTATGTTGTTGACATAAAAGTAGTTATCATAATAATCGACGCATGCCTGCGTCGGTCTGGCTGTCGGCGTTAAATGCGGCGCCTCGGCTACCGAGTTTGCCGAAAGGGTAGCGTCGATCTCGACGCGAACGCGCCAGTTAAGTGCCACTAATTTGGGCAATTGTAATCGCATTTGCGAGGGCGGCAAGTCGATTCCAAAAGAGTTACGGCCGAAAACGGGCGCAAAAAGTACCCAAAAAAAATTTTCTTAATTAATCTGCTTTGGCGGGAGATTTGCGCCGACGGCGACGACTTCTGCGCGTGGAACCGGCCGGCTCTGGTTCAAGACGAAGAGCGCTTAAAGCAATTTTGGCGGCTGCAAACAGATGCTCGGCTTGTTGGTTGCGGATGATGTCCCACATGTAGGCCTGGGTGACGCAGGCGATGAAGTCGCAGATGTTCTGGTGGCCGGAGAGAGGAGGCATGGCGGCGAGGAAGGCTTCATTGGCTTCTTTTTCGGCATCGTGTTCGTCTTCGTCCTCGTCCAGCTTGGCTCGCTCGTTCTCCATGGTGATTTGCCATGCGCGCAGGCAATCGGCAACGGCCTCGTTTTCGGAGAGCCGGTTTGGAGCTTCTTCGGTGAGCTCGTCGGGTGCGTCGGACGAGAGTTCGTTTTCGGATTCGTCTTCGGAATCGTTGATTGCAAGCTTGGCGGCGTCGGTCATAGTGTTCGCTCCTATGGTTTTAAGGTTAGCGATTTGCGCAAATTAATCGGCAAAGTTGGGAAAGGAATATGCGTACTGGATTCAATGGGTTGCGGGGGGATGACTAGGTGTGGGACTTGACAGAAAACCAAGGGGCACGGGGCCAGTTTTGCGCGAGGAAGCGAGGGTTCGTGGTTTCCGATCTCAGAGTCGAGATATGTGGAACCCGCAAAGATGGCGCCGGCAATCTAATGATTCCCTACGGCTTTATTCGATTCCGTTTAGACTCTAGCATCTTGCTGGCAAAAGTCGTGAGCACCAACCCGATGAACAGAAGTGAGCCGGCGGCCTCCGTCAAGTTAGCCGCAGAAATCGCAAGTGATGTAGAGGTGAGGCCGGGGATGCTAGTGGAGGTCGCGATACCTGCGCTGTAGATCATAAAGTCTATAACATCGTGGAAGTGTTGGGCCCACGATAGGTCAGTGAATGTCGATAGTGGAATGTAAGCTGGCCGGGCATAAGCGAAAAGCGAAGGACGAATGGCATAGCATGCGCGGTAGAGGTGGCCGAATATGCCAACCCAAGACAGCCAAAACCAAGTGATGCTGCTGAATTGAAGATCTCGACCCGTTAGGAGGAGATGGCGATAGTGCACGGCAGCCAGAACCACAATAACGACTATTAGCTCCAGCGACACGAGGACGGCGCAATACCGGTAACAGGAAGTGAAGGTTGCTGAACTACGAAGTGCGTATGCAAAGAGAGAGGTGCACGTTCGCGACACCGCCAACCAGCCCAGTACCGAAAAAAATAAAAGATGCCACACGAAAAGGACGACAGGGGTTTCGACCCAGCTTTCATCGTTATCCGATAGGAGAAACCACTCTGAAATGTAAAGGGATAGGCTTTTGAGACTCATATTTGGGACGCCGGTCCGCATTCTCGACTCTCCCTTGGCGGGTTGTCCCCGATAACCCGCTCGCCTATTGGGTGATTATATTCTTGGTGTTAACTTTTCCGTCCTCTTTCTCGGATTCAGGTATTTTTGGCATTTCTGCTGCCGCTGGCCTGCGCCGGCGCTTTGAAGTTCTGCAATCGTATGCGGCCGGGTCGGTTGGGGTTTGTGTTATGCCGCGCTTCGGGAGGGCGCGAAGAAGCAGTTCCTTCGGCTCCCCCGCGCCGGGGCCGCGGTCCCAAAATGGCTTCGCCATTATGGGGCCCCAAGCCGCTCCGCTCAGGATGACACTGTGTAGGTGGGCGAAAAGCTGCGGCAGGGTTAGCGGAGCTGGCGTCGTTGGCGGAGTTGGCGTGGTTGCGTGGGGCGAGCGCGGTCGAATATAAGTAACAGCGGACGAAGGGCACCGTTCTCAAGCTTGCGGCGGCTCAAGACATTGAGGAAGAACAGAGGAGAAAACGATGAATCGGAGAGAGATGTTTGCGGCTTTGGCCGCTGCTGCCGTGGCTGGCGACGTGCTGGCCTTTGCCGAAGCTAATCCCCAGGCGGCTCCTGCTGGTGCGCCTGCGCCAGCGGCTGCTGCAGCACCAGCCGTCATGGGATCGCCAATTATGGGATCGAAGGTGTTCGACTGGAACGCAATGGTCGACAGGCCAACCAAGACCGGTTCGGTGCGGACGGTTTGCTCGGCGCCGACGGCGACGCTCGAAAATCTGGAGATTCACATCTCGACGCTGAACCCGGGGCTGATGTCGCATCCGCCGCATAAGCACCCGAACGAGGAGCTGATCATCGTGCGGACGGGGACGGTGGAGACGCTCTCGAACGGGGAGTGGATACGCGTGGGGCCGGGGAGCGTGATCTTTAACGCGTCGAACCAGCCGCACGGGTTCAGGAATGTGGGAACGGAGCCGGCGATCTATCACGTGGTGAACTTCAAGACGGCGGCGACGCCGCCGGGAGGGACGGTGTTTGTGGGGGCCGGAGAGTAGCGCAGTGGACTGCGTCCGTGTGAGTGAGTTGGCGGAGCTAGCTGAGCTTTCGGTTTTGGTGTGCCAGTTCAAGTGGGGCTCGGGCGAGGGCCGGCCATAGCGTTAGTTTCGATACGAAAGGGGAGGACTCTCCCGTTGGCATACAACCTCGGATCCCGTAACGGATTGCTGGAACCAATCGACTTGTCAGATTTGGCCGGATGGTACGCTCGAGAAACGTCGCAGGTCGAGCTCGAATCCGTTCGCCACGTACTCCAGACCGTCGGGGAGCACCTTAATGACTTTGTCCAGTTCCCCAAAAGGGCGCTGTTGCTCTGGCAAGATTGTGATCGCATAACGCCACCAGGAAAAAAGCAGCGATACCATCAATATCCAGCTATAATTCGGGAATTGGCGAATAACAACAGTATTAAGCTGGACACTCAGCAAATGGTCCTGCTAGGGGTGCGTTTCAGCTTTCCGGGGGATTTCGACCTGAAAGGTATGGCAGTACTAATGATTGGACTGCACATCACCTGTATTCAGGCAAATTCCCGTACCTCAATCGAGTGGCGACAATTCACGCGGTAAAGCTTGGCCGCCATTTCACCCAAAGCGCCGGAGTAATTACAGCTCACCCAATCGCTGATGCGATGTGCGATGAGTTTCCGTTCTTTGCTTGGCTTCTTAGGGCGGAGTCCTTTCGACGCTTTGGCTACGATCCCGATGGGGTTTTCTCAGAATTCCAGGATGAACTTGGGTTTGCTCAAGGGTTTACGAGCGAGGTAGTTCTCGCCTGTTGATAGCTGTTGATGCGGTTCCGTAGCATGCTATCCAATGCGTGGCGTGAGACGAGGCTCGCCGCTGAATCACTTCGTTTGCACGACGGGTTCGCCGGGGATGGAGAGGCGGACGCGGTAGACGCTGGTACTGGCGCAGATGTAGAGAGTTTTTCGATCGGCGCCGCCCCAGGCTACGTTGGCTACTCGCTCAGGGATGAGCAGGGTGGCGAGGCGCTTGCCATCGGGCGAGAGGATCACGACTCCGCCGGGGCCTGCGCTGTAGATGTTTCCCTGGACGTCGACCTTCATGCCGTCGGGGCCGCCGTTTCCCGAATCATTGGTGGCGTCGTAGAGGAGCTTTGGATCGGCGAGCGTGCCGTCGGGGAGCACCGTGTAGCGCATCCAGATTTTCTTTGGCTCGGTGGAGTCGACGTAGAGGAATTTTTCGCCGGGCGAAAAAGCAATTCCGTTGGGGCGGGGCAGATTGGAGATAAGAAGCTGGAGGTCATCGCGTGAGGGCGCCGCGCCGAGTTTTTGTGCGGCTGCAGCGGGAATGCGATAGACGCCATTGATCTGAAGCTCTTTTTCAGGGTCTGAATCGTTCTGCTTGCGCAGGCCGTAGGGCGGATCGGTGAAGTAGATTGATCCGTCTGAACGGTAGACGAGATCGTTGGGGCTGTTGAGGCGCAGGCTCTGGTAGCGATCGGCGAGGACGGTTTGAGCGGCGTCAGAGGTTAGAGATTCGAAGCGGAAAATGTCGCGCTGGGCGTGGCCGGCGACGGTGAGGCGGCCCTGGGCGTCAAGAGTCATTCCATTGGAGCCGGGCTCGCGGCCGCCATAAGGAGTGGCCCCTTTGTAGCCGCTCGGCTGAAGGAAGATGCTGACGCCTTTGCCGGGGGTCCAGCGGCGAATAGAGTTGGAAGGAATGTCGGCAAAGTAGAGGCTGCCGTTGACCCAGACGGGGCCTTCAACCCACGTAAAACCTGTAGCCACGCGATCGAGCTTGGCGTTGGCCGGGACGATTCGGCTGCTAGTGGGGTCGGCGCGGTCGACTTGGAGCGGCGCGGAGGTGATGCGGGTTTGGGCGGTTGGTGGCGCGGGGGTTTGTGCTGAGGCGGCGGCGAAGGAGCAAAGTGCAAAGGTGAAAAGGCGCATCAGATTTGTGGAGGTGGGTTTCATTTGTAACTTCCTATGGTGCAGAATTGTTTGCTGAACTTCGAGTAATCCATTCTTCTCTCGATAAACGGAACCAAAACTCGCGGTTCAATTGATGAACTACCTTTGCTTCCCTGAAGATCCGCGTAGCGGCAAGACTGAAATCATCGCGCAGAGTCCTTCTTTGGCTTTTCAGCAGCTTCGATCTTCTCAGCTTCCGCCAAGAGAGTGTCAGCTTTCTTCAGCAGCTTCTCAGCTTGGCCTTTCAGGTTTCTTGCCCGATTCCGCAGACGGAGAGATTTGGGAGCGGCGAGAGGCCTTGACCCTTGATCTGCTCGGTTCATGGAAACAGTCTAACGCCGCCCGCTAGACCTGTGAATTTCAAACCGACCCGCTACTATCGAACGAATGAACCCCGCCAAAAGCGGACGCGAGCGCTTAGAATACGAAGTGCGATGAGTAAGGGCAATGAGCAAAGACAATGAGCAAGGATAAGGACAAGACGTTTGAAGTGGCGTGCCCGGATTGCGGGGCGATGCTGAAGATTGATGCGGAGACGGGCGTGCTGGTGAGCCACACGTCGGCGCCGCGCAAACGCATGTTCGACGACCTGGAGACGGCGGCCAAGGCGATGCGCGAACACGGGGAGCGGACGGAGTCGATTTTCAGGCAGAGTGTGGATGCGGAGAAGAACAAGGAAGATTTGTTCGACAAGAAATTTGCCGAAGCGTTGCGGAAGGCGAAGGACGCTCCGGAGGGCAAGCCGTTTCGCGAGATCGATTTGGATTGAGGTTCGTGCTATCCCCGGTCTCAAAATCGAGACCGGGGGCACCCATTTTTTTGGTGGAGCGGGCTGGGTTTTCAAGCGATACTTTGAGGGCGATTGAGGTTCAAGGGCTAGATTTTGGCGTGAACACGAGGAGGGATCATGGTGGTTGTGCCGTTAGCCAAGGGAGAATATAGGTCGAGCGAATCGGGATCGGGCGCTTCGAGTTTTGAGACGCGCGAGGAAGATGCGAGCGGCACGAACTGGATTCGGTATGCGGCGGCGGGCACGCTGGCGGCGGGCGGTGCGCTGCTGGTGACTGGCCATCGGCGGATTGGGCTGATTGCGGCGGTGTCGGGCGCTGCGCTGGCGCTGATCGATCAGCAGGACGTGGTGCGGAGTTGCTGGGACAGGCTGCCCGAATTTCTGGAAAACCTGCAGGGGCTGCTGACCAAGACGCAGTCGGCGGTTGAGGATATTTCGACCCAGAGCGAGAAGCTGCGGCAGGTGCTGAGCAGGTAGTGTGGCTGCGAGCGGCGATACGGCGAAGTGCTATCGCAATCTTCGCCAGATTTCCGAAAGCAGGTCTTCGACTCCCATCTTCCGCCCAGCGGATGCCGTCGCTCAGGATGACTGCCATTATGGGGCAGCCAAATTTTTGCGGCACGACTAAAGTCGTGCCCTGACATTTCGTGCTCTTCCCGAAGCGATTTCAAACTGCGCACGACAAAACAATTTCTAATTCCGTTCAATCCGAAAATTAATTCTAATTTTTGCGTTCAATTAAATAGCGGGCGATGGCTTTGAGGCCGTAGGCGCGGCTGCCGTAGGGGTCGAGGGCGGCGAAGGCCTCTTCGACGAGCTGTGCGGCGTCGCGAAGGCTTTGATCGACGCCGAAGACGGCGGGCCATGTGGCTTTTTCTGTGGCTGCGTCTTTGCCGGCGGTTTTGCCGAGCTGCGCTGAGTCGACGGTCATGTCGAGAACATCATCAACAATCTGGAAGGCGAGACCGGCTTTGCGGCCGAAGCGGTTGAGGCGCACGACGTCGTCGGCTGTGGCTCCGGCGTAGACGCCGCCGGTGATGACGCTGACGCGGATGAGCGCGCCGGTTTTGGCGCGATGGATGGCTTCGACTAGCTCGGGCGTGGGCTTGAGGCCTTCGCTTTCGAGGTCGAGAACCTGGCCGCCGATCATGCCGTCGACGGTGCCGGTGGCATTGGCGATGAGGCCGATGATCTGCGTGGTTGCGTCGGGCGGGCAGGCGAGGCCGGAGAGCACTTCAAAGGCGCGGGTTTGGAGCGCGTCGCCGGCGAGGATGGCAATGGCTTCTCCGAATGCGACGTGGCAGGTGGGCTTGCCGCGGCGGAGATCGTCGTTGTCGAGGGCGGGCAGGTCATCGTGGATGAGCGAGTAGGTGTGAATCATCTCGATGGCTGCGCCCAGGCGCTCAATGCCTTTGGGCAGGCGGCCCGCGATGGCGACCGAGGCTTGCATGGCGAGCACGGGGCGGAGGCGCTTGCCGCCAGCAAAGACGGAGTGGCGCATGGCGCCGTGAATCGAGACAGGAACGGTGTCAGCGGATGGGAGCAGCTTTTCGAGCGCCTTGTCGGTGAGGTCGGCGCCTTCCTGGATCAGCGTTTTGACGTCGATTTTTGGGTCGATTTTCATATCGGCGGGCATTGCAATCATGTTAGACGACGACGGGCGAGGCGGCGTTCACAAAGCGAGAGAGCGATGAGCAACAAAATGCTGAGGACGCTGAGCCAGCGGCCGGCTAGATCGCCGTGAGAGGTTGTCCAGTCGATGGTGAGGTTGATCGGGCCTGATGGAACCGGCACGGCGACGAAGCCGTCGTCGCGGGGCGGCGAGTCAGTGATGAGTTGGCCGTTGACGCGAACGGCCCATGCGGGGTAGCGCTCGAGATGGAGAACAAGGTAGCCAGTGTGAGGCATGGTGGCGAGGAGGGAGCGGTGTTCGGGATTGAGCTGGTTTTCTCCGGACGATGCTGGAGAGCCTGCGGGCGACTCATGTTGGCCGCGGGCCCAGGTGAACGAAGCCTGGCAGGTGTTTTGATCGGGAGTCCAGGCTGGGTTGATGCTTAGGTCGTTGGGGTCGGGCTTGCCGAGGACCATGTAGGGGTCGGTGACGAGGCAGGCATCGGGGATTCCGGTGGGGATGATGCTGAGATCGCCGTTGGGCGGCTCGTATTCGTAGAGGCCTTCAAAGCCGGCTCCGGAGCGGTAGTCGGCGAGTGAAGATGCGACGGTATCTTCTGGGTAGCAGACCTGGAAGTAAGTTGTTCCGGCGTAGATGGTGGCAGCGATGAAGAGCACGGAGCAGGCGGTAAGGATGAAAATTTGGATGCGGCGCGAGCTGCCGACGGAGTGGGCGTCGCTCGAGAGAGCGGCGTTGCGATTGGACGGCCAGATGGCGGCGACGAAAAAGATGGACATGGGTGCTTCGACGGCTTCAAGCATGCGCCAGGGATATTGCAGGAAGGCCATTTGAGGGAGCGTGTGCCAGACGAAGCGCGAGATGGGAAAGAGGAGAAACAAAACGACGACGGGAATGGCGGCAAGTGGGATCCAATCTCTCGCTGGCTTTGGAAGGGTGCCGCGGAGATAGCAGACCAGGACGGCGACGAGAGCGACGGCGATCATGGAGACGGCGATCCATGAGACCTGGCGCAGGATGACGTCGTGCATCGCGAGAAGCGGATCGGCGCAGCTCTATTAAGCACGGCCGCGGCTCCGTTCTCACCGTCGACCTCACCAACCGCTGCAACATGATGTGCGATCCCTGCTTCATGGACGCCAACCAGGTTGGATTCGTCCACGAACTGACGTGGGAAGACGTGAAAGAGATTCTCGACAACGCCATCAAGATCAAGCCGCGCCGCCAGATGTCCGTGCAGTTCTCCGGTGGCGAGCCCACCATGTCGCCTTACTTCCTCGACGCCATTCGTTATGCGCGCAAGCTGGGATACAACAGCGTGCAGGCGGCTACCAACGGCATTGAATTCGCCCAGAGCAAGGATTTCTGCAAGCGCGCTTTCGAAGCGGGCCTGCGTTACGCCTACCTGCAATTTGACGGTATCGGCAACGACGCCAACGGCCATCGCCAGGTCGGCAACCTGTTTGACGTGAAGCTCCGCGCCATTGAGAACATGCACGAAGCGGGAATCGAAATCATCCTGGTCATCACCATCGTGAACAACGTGAACAACGACCAGGTTGGCCCCATCGTCAACTTTGCCCGCGAGAACCCCAAGAAGATCGCCTTCGTCGCCTTCCAGCCGGTTTCGTTCACGGGCCGCGATGAAGAAATCACCCCGCAGCGCCGCCTGCGCCAACGCTACACGCTGGCGCATCTGGCCGCCGACGTGAAGAAGCAGACCGGAATTTCCGAGCCCACCCGCGATTGGTTCCCCATCTCCATGTTCAGCGCCTTCGCCGATTTCGCCGATCTGGTGAAAGGGTCCCGAAGCGCAATGGGGCATGGTCAGTTGCGGATGCCACCCGAATTGCGGCGTGGGCACGGCGCTGATGATCAACAAGGAGACCAAGGAATGGGCGCCGGTGCCGGAATTCCTGAACGTTCCCGGCCTGGTGAAGGACATTCAGAAGATCACCGACGCCGGCCGCGGCAAGAAGTTCTCCAACTTCATGCTGGCCATGGGAATCCTGAAGAACTACAAGCCCTTCAAGGCGCCCAAGAGCCTGGCCTTGATGGACCTGATCAAGAAATTCGACAAGTCGTTTGCTCTCTCCGGCGAAAAGAAGACGCGCGAGAAGTACGGCGCCTCCGACCCAACCGCACTCTGGAAGATACCATGAAGCGCCGCTCCGATCCCTGGAATCTGCTCTTCATCGCCGGCATGTGGTTCCAGGATCTGTTCAACTACGACTTCCGCCGCACCGAAATGTGCATCATCCCGTACGCGACGCAGCTGGGCGAAATTTCCTTCTGCGCCTACAACACGGGCATCGGCTGGCGGAACATCATCGAGAACATGTACAAGAACGCGAGCGTCGCGGAA
>CAVXPR010000080.1:0-20310 GCA_963763585.1 uncultured Acidobacteriaceae bacterium
GTTGCCGGCGTATTTGGCGCGGTTTGCTCCGGTCAGGTACCAATCCTCAAGCATGAGGCCGGAGGCGATGAGGGTGATGGAGGGATCGACCGCGCGCATTGCCTTTGCAAATTCGTTGTGCTTGATCAAGAAATATTTCAGATCGGTGCGGCCAATTTGCCACGATCCCCAAGGCTCATTGCCGATGTTCCAGAACTTGACGTGATACGGCTCGGGATGGCCGTTACGCGCGCGCTGGGCGCCCATATGCGAAGTGATTGCACCGTTCATGTATTCGACTTGATCGGCGGCGGAGTGCGAGTCGCCAAGGCCGGCGTTGACGCTGATGTAAGGCTCGACGTTGATCAGCCGGCAAAGCGTCATGAACTCGTCCATGCCGAGATCGTTGGTCTGCATGGCGCTCCATGCGTTGTCCCAGTCGGGCGGGCGCTTATCGCGATCGCCGATAGTGTGGTACCAGATGAGATTTGAAGTGTAGTTGCCGCCGTAGCGCCAGAAGCCCGACTTGATCTGGCGGATGAGCGGGATGGTGTCGGCACGGAAGCCTTCGATGTTGTCGGCGGGCATAAGCGAGACAGTGCCGACATGAAAGTTGCCGGTGCCGGTACCGGTGATCTCGAGGGCGGCATCGGCTGTGTCTGCTTTCGACGTGAATGCAAGTGGAAATTTCTTATACGAGTTGGTGAGGGCTGGAAGAGAGATCGTCTGGCGATCGTTCGGTCCGCTGCCCCAAATGAGAGAGACTTTCACGTTGACGCCGGAGCTGGCGCGCAAATAGATGCGGCCGGTGTACTTTTTGCCGCTGACCAGAGCTAGGCCGGCCTGGCGGATTCCGTGCGGAGTTGTGGCGTTGAGCTCAATGCGCGGGCTCTGGTCACCGACAAAGGGATTGTCTTTGTCCATCACGACCACTTCGCCGGGCCCGATGGGACGCCATTTGCGGAGCTGGAAGCGCATGGGATTATTGCCGGTGCGGGGCGCGGCTTCAGGATCTTTGGAGACGATGGGGAAGTAGAACTTGCGATCGTCGAGCATTTCAGCCCAAAGGCTCGAGTACATTGTGCCGCCGATGTGCTCGATGAACATGCCGTACTCGTATTTGGAGACTGGCGCGCCGGTCTGAGTCGTGTCGATGTTGGCCACGATGCGGTCTGAAGCTGAAGGGGCTGGCTGCTGCGCCGTGATTGCGGCTGCAGAGCCGAGCCACAATCCTGCCGAAACGAAAATTGCTGTCTGAATTCTCATGAAGTCCCGCCTGTGTTCGTCTTTGGTTTGGTTTCGCTGCCTGATCGCGGTGCTGGAACTGCTCCGAGACGCCGAGTGGCGCGAAGTTTCAAGCGAATTGAGTATATGCTGTCTCGCCGGCTTCAAGTGGTATGTCCACTGATCGGCAAGGCGTGAGTGCCAGCGCCCGGCGATTTCATCGAGTCGAACTAAGAAGTCGCTTGTGAAGGCGGCCTGCGACAATGTTTGATGAAAGACGCAAGGTTGGATGAAAGGCGACTGGAAGCTAAAGCCGCTCGCCACGACCGGCTTGCGGCGAACGGCTCGTTAGATGGCAGTGAAACGATGCGCGATGCATAGGGAGCAGCGGAAATATTCGAATGACGATGCCAACGACTGAACTCAAATCGGGCGCGCCAAATTCCGGAGGAGACTCCGGCGGCGGATCGCAGTTGGTGCAGAGCCTTGGGCTGTTCAGCGCCACGACGCTGGTTGTCGGCTCGATGATCGGCAGCGGCATTTTTCTCGTCGACTGCGATATTGCGCGACTTACCGATTCGCCGGCGCTTTATCTTGGCGCGTGGGTAGTGACCGCGGTGATGACGATGATTTGCGCGCTGAGCTACGGCGAGCTTGCCGCGATGATGCCGAAGGCGGGCGGGCAATATGTTTACCTGCGTGAATCGCTGGGGCCGCTGTGGGGATTTCTTTACGGCTGGACGCTTTTTCTGGTGATTGAGACAGGAACGATTGCCGCGGTTTGCGTGGCATTCGGCAAATTCCTTGGCGTCTTTTTCCCGACGGTCTCAAGCACGCACTGGCTGTGGCACATTGCGCATGTTCCCGCGATCCCGGTGGGGCCGATGGTGCTGGGGAACATGGAGATCGGAATCAGCACCGCGAATCTGGCGGGCATCGTAGTGGTGATCTTGCTGGCCGTAGTGAATATCTTCGGCATGAAGCTGGGCGCGCTGGTGCAGAATGTGTTCACTGTTGCGAAGGCGCTGTCGCTCGCGGGGCTGATTGTTGTGGGATTCACGGTGGGCCGCAACGCGCTGGCCGTCGCGGCGAACTTTGGCGAGCATTGGAGCCAGTTCTGGCGGAACGCAGGCTGGAGTTCGCTGCATCCGGTGCAGGTTGGAGTGCAGGGGCCGGTGGTGATGGTGAACCTGTTTGTGATTCTCGCGGTGGTGCAGGTGGGCTCGCTATTTTCCGCCGACGCATGGAACAACGTGACATTTACAGCGGGCGAGATCAAGAATCCGCGGCGCAATGTTCCGCTTTCATTGGCTCTCGGCACGGGGTTTGTGCTGACCTGCTATATCCTGGCCAGCGCGGCGTACATCATGGTGCTGCCGCTGCATGGCGATCCGCATGGAGCGACAATCTTCGCGCGTGGGGTGCAGTATGCCGCGGAGGATCGAATCGGCGCCGCGGTGCTCGAGCAGATCTGGCCGCATTTTGGCGGCTACTTGATGGCGGCGGCGATTATGGTGTCGACGTTCGGGTGCGCGAACGGGATTACGCTCTCAGGCGCGCGGGCCTATTATGCGATGGCTCGTGACGGGCTGTTCTTCAAATCGGTGGGCAAGCTGCATCCGCGCTATGGAACGCCGGCCGCGGGGCTGATTGTGCAGGCGATCTGGACGACGTTTCTCTGCGTGTCCGGCTCGTATGGGCAGTTGCTCGACTACATCACATTCGCAGTGCTGGTGTTCTACGTCTTGACGCTGGTGGGGCTTTTCGTTTTGCGCTTCAAGCAGCCTGACGCGCCACGGCCTTACAAGGCATTCGGCTATCCGGTGCTGCCGGCGCTGTATATCGTGATGGCGACGGGAATCTGCGCGGCGCTGCTGCGCTACAAACCGCAGTACACATGGCCGGGGCTGATCCTGGTACTGCTGGGTGTGCCGGTTTATATGGTGTGGTCGCGGAAGGCAGCGTAGAGTTCATAGTTCACAGTTCGCGGGTAGGGGGCGCTCGAATCTTCTGAGGTCTGCTTTATCGCTCAGCCTCAAGAAGGGTTCGAATGGTAAGGGAAGTTGAAGTCTAGGCGGCGACGTCGAAGCGTTGAATCCTGGGCCGCTTTTTACGCGAGGCTTGCCACAAGTCGTAGCCGGCCTGCAAGTCATACCAAAAGCGGGCGTTGGTTCCGAGCGCGTCCGAAAGGCGCAACGACATGTCCGCGGAAATGCCAGCCGCTCCATTGAGAATGCGCGAAAGAGTGGTGCGCGAGACGCGCAAGCGCTTAGCAGCGGTGGTTACGTCCATTTCTCCAAGGTACTCGCGCAACACTTTGCCTGGATGAGGCGGATTAAACATCTGCGTCATGGTTCTAGCTCCCGTGATAGTCCTGATAGTCGATAAGAATTACGTCTTCCCGCTCGAATCTGAAAGTGAGCCGCCAATTGCCGCTGACACGGATGGACCAATGACCTTGCAGATTGCCCTTTAATGGATGCAGGCGCCAACCGGGCGCGTTCAGGTCCGACGGACCTTTTGCCGTGTCAAGCGCATAGAGCTGCATGGAGAGCCTGGCGGCGTGAACCGGTTGAATTCCTGCCTTGCTTCCGGTCTTAAAGAACTTCTCGATTCCAGCGTGCCGGAAGCTCTTAACCATGTGTTAAGTGTAGCGCCTCACGCACAACCTGACAAGACGTGGTCCGGGGAATCACGAGAAGGCGGCCAACGGCTGCCTTTACTGCAGCAGCGTTGGCTGTTCTTCGGGGCCGTTGCCGGCGAGCTCATCGGGTGGGATGATGACCGCGGCGGCGACCTTGTCTTCCGGCTCGAGATGCAGGATGCGGACGCCCTGAGTGGCGCGGCCAGCGGCGCGAATGGTTTTGGTATCGCAGCGGATGATTTTGCCGAACTGGCTGATGACCATCAGCTCTGAGTGCTCGTCCACGCGCAGAATTGCAGAGGACTTGCCCACTTTCGCGGTCGCCTTCAAGTTGTTGACGCCCTGCGCACCGCGCGCGGTCAGGCGATATTCGTCGATTTCGGTTCGCTTGCCGTAACCGTTCTCGGTAACGGTGAGGATTAGGTATTTGGCGCCACCGAGCTTTTCGTCCAGGTCCTTGAGCGCAGTCCAGGCATCCTCGACGGCCTTTTCCGCAAGCTTCTCGGCGGTTTTCAGCTTCTCGCTTTCCGGATCGGCGCGCTTATCTTCGCGCACCTTTTGGAGCGCTTCCTTCTTCTTGGCGTATTCGGCGCGCAGGGCTTTCAGTTTCGGAGTCAGGCCAAGCTTGGCGGCTTGAGTGTCCCGCTCTTCGTCGCGTGTTTTGTCGGATGGCGTAATGGCGATGCCGATGACCTGATCGTTCTTCTTGAGTGAAATACCACGATTGCCAGCGGCGTTGCGGCCCATGGGGCGCAGGCCAACTCCGTTGCGCTCGGGATCGTATTCCTCTTCAAAGCGGATCGCCATGCCATCGCGCGTGCCGAGGAAGATGGTTTGCTTGCCGTCTGTAATGCAGGCCTCAATCAAATCATCCTCACTGTCGATGGAGATGGCGATGATGCCACGGGCCATGACGTTGGAGAAGTCCTTGAGCGGGGTCTTTTTTACGGTGCCGTTGCGCGTGGCGAAGAATACGTACTTGCCCTCTTCTTCAAGATCGCGGACGGGCAGAATGGCGACGACTTTTTCGCCGGGCTGAAGATCGAGCAGGCTCTGCATCGACTTGCCCTTGCCGGCAGCGCCGACGTCGGGAATCTCGTAGATCTTGAGCCAGTAGACGCGGCCGGTGTTGGTGAAGCAGAGCAGGAAGGCGTGCGTTGAGTCGACGATGAGCTGCGCGACGAAATCTTCTTCGCGAGTCTTCATGCCCATGCGGCCGGTGCCGCCGCGGCGCTGCTGGCGATAGATGGAGATGGGCGTGCGCTTGAGGTAGCCCTGGTGGCTGACGGTGACGGCGACCTGCTCGTCAGCGATGAGGTCCTCAAGCTGAAGCTCGGCGCTTTCGTCAATGATCTCGGTGCGGCGCTTATCGCCGTATTTGTCGCGGACGTCTTCAAGCTCTTTAACGATGACGGCGCGCAGCTTGCTCTCGCTGCCCAGGATCTCTTCGTAGTCGGCGATTTTGGCGCGAATCTCACCGAGCTCCTTGAGAAGCTCGTCGACGGAGAGTTGGGTGAGGCGATAAAGCTGGAGTTCGAGAATGGCGTCGACCTGGCGCAGGGTAAGGCCGCGCTCCTCGTGGCGCTGAAGCTCGCGATCGAGGGTGATGATGATTTCGGTGCCCTTGCCCCAGGCGTAGAGGTTTTCGCGTGCCTCAGCCCGCGAGGCGGATGCGCGAATGATTTTGATGACAGTGTCGAGATTGTCGAGCGCGATCTTGAGGCCTTCCAAGATGTGCTCACGCTCGCGCGCCTTGCGCAGCAAGTAGACGGTACGGCGCTGGACAACGTCGATGCGGTGATCGATGAAGACGCGGATAGCCTCGGCGAGGCCCAGCTCGCGCGGCTGGCTGTTGACCACAGCCAGGAAGATCATGGAGAAGCTTTCCTGAAGCTGGGTGTGCTTGTAGAGCTGGTTGAGGATGATCTCAGGCTGCGCGCCGCGCTTGAGGCCGATGACCATTCTCATGCCGTCGCGATCGCTTTCATCGCGCGTCCATTCGGTGCTGGTGTCGATATCGGAGATGATCTTGTTGTTGACGAGCTCCGCGATGCGCTTGAAGAGCGTGGCCTTGTTGACCTGATAGGGCAGCTCGGTGACGATGAGCGCCTGCCTGTCTTTGGTGACGTTTTCCGTGGCTACGCGGGCGCGCATGAGGAAGCGGCCGCGGCCGGTGCGATAGGCGTCCACGATGCCGGCGCGGCCGTAGAGAATGGCGCCGGTTGGGAAGTCCGGTCCTTTGACGTGCTTGAGGACTTCGGCGAGGCCGGCCTTGGGATTCTTGACCAGGTCGATGGCGGCGTTGACGACCTCAGTGAGATTGTGCGGCGGAATGTTGGTGGCCATGCCGACAGCGATGCCGCTCGATCCGTTGACGATGAGATTGGGGATGCGCGTGGGCAGCACGGAAGGCTCGACGGTGGACTCGTCGTAGTTGGGGACGAAGTCGACGGTCTCCATGTCGATGTCGGCCATCATTTCGCCGGTGATGCGCTCCATACGGCACTCGGTGTAGCGCATGGCGGCGGGCGGATCGCCGTCGACGGAGCCGAAGTTTCCTTGTCCATCGACAAGAGGGCAGCGCAGAGAAAAGGGCTGCGCCATGCGGACCAGCGTGTCGTAGATGGCGGAGTCGCCGTGGGGATGGTAGACACCCATGGCCTGGCCGACGACCTTAGCGCACTTGGTGTATTTCTTGTTGTGCTCCAGGCCCATCTCGCTCATGGTGTAAAGCACGCGGCGATGGACGGGCTTGAGACCGTCGCGGGCATCAGGAAGCGCGCGCCCGATGATCACCGACATGGAGTAGTCGAGATAGGAGCGGCGCATCTCCTCTTCAATGTTGATGGGAACGAGGTTGGTGCCGCCGGAAGGGCTCGGTGGGTCGAGGGGGAGCTGGGGATTCTGATCGTCTGGCATAGAGTTTTCGAGGTCCGCGGGAAGGCGGCGAAAAGGTCCGGTGAAGGCGGGGCCGGGTCCGCAGGTCTCTATAAGTATTTTAGTGGTTTAGAGCTGGTTTTAGCAAGGCTGGCTGTGGGAAATAAAGCCTTATTTTGCTTGGTGTTATCGTCGGTCTTGCGCGCCGCTCGCACGGCCTCTGAACGATCAGGCAGCGCGCCGTGTTCTGGCTCTCGACCTGGCAGGAGTGCGAGCCGTTTTTCCGGCTCTTTTACCGGCCGATTCACTGTCCGCGCCTTCTCCCAAACCGGCGAGAATTACCGGCGCCCGGTCGGGGAACTCGACCAGCAGCGAAAGCTTGCCGCCAACCCCTTCCACGTAGCTGCGCAGCGTGGAGAGATACAAATCTGTGCGCTTCTCGATGCGCGAAACGCCCTCCTGGCCGATTTTGAGTTTCTTAGAGAGACGCGCCTGAGTGAGCTTACGCAGGCGGCGGACCTCGCGCAGGTTCAATTCTTCGGCGATTAGCTGGGCTGTGCGCTGCTTGACGGATTGCCTGAACTCTTCCGATTCCGTGGCAAGCATTTCTTCAAGAGTGACCGTTGAATAGATCATCAAAATTTCTCTTTCCTCGCTGAAATCGCACGTTGGTGCAGCTCAAAGCGGCGGTCAGCGATGTCAATCAGATTCCGGTAGAACTTATCCTGTGAGACTCCAGACTTGTCGCCGCCAACCAACAGAATGGCTCGACGGTGCGTATCAAACGCAAAGGCAACCCGCCATGCGCCGTCATCGGCACGAAAGCGAAGCTCCTTCATATTCGAGTGCTTCGATCCCTTGAGCGTATCCACCTGTGGCCTGCCAAGCTGCGGTCCTATCGTTCTGAGCAATCCGACCAGCGAGTAGATTTCGCGCCTGACAGAATCCGAGAATCCAAGGACATCACGCGAGAATTCGGGGTGGAACTCAACCACCCACAACTTTTCAAAGCCGGAAGACATAACCCTCCCGCGCTGCAGGCCCTGCTTCCGGTCAGGCCTTTGTATAGATTTCATTATGTCTCGGAATGCCTAATGTCGTCAAGGACATGTTTGGCTCCTACGCGAGGCCGGGCAAGTTGATGATGCAAAGAACCGCCTGCGCGAGCACGATTGAAGCGCCCGCGGCGAGGGCGAGCTTTCCGCGAGGGCCTTGATAGGCGTCGACAAACACGCCGCCGACAAAGGTGAGCAAGAATGGCAGCGCCCATAGCCACGGAGTTCCGGGCGCGCCGGTCATTACGAGGAGAAAGAGGACAGCCGAGCAGAGCAGAGGAAGGGTGTTGCCGAAGTAACGCGACTTGCGAGCGGCGAGATAGAGGACCAGGGCGGCGCAGGTGGCTATTGTGACTCCGCCATTCGCCAGCGAGCCAAAGAAGCGGCGCGCGGGGTCGGCTGAGAACCAGAGCAACCCTGCTGACGAACGGAAGACATAGCTGGATGCGTCGAGCGAGAAGCCATAGCAGGCGAAGACGAAGATGAGAGCGCCGGCCACGGCGACCAGCACCACGGGCAGCGTCTGGCTCCTGCGGCCTTCAGCGATCCAAAGCATGGCAGCGAGGCCTAGCAGCGCCGCCAGAGGAAGGGCGGCGATGTGCGCGGCTGCGGCGACGCCGAAGGCGACGATGAGCAGGACGATGCGGGGACGCCACTTGCCACCCCAGCGACGAGGACCTGTCGCCGGGGGCCCCGGTTTTCTCGCTGGCCCGTGCATGGAGTGGGCCACTCCGATGCAGGTGTACACACCGCCATAAACGCCGAGGGCGGCTAAAACGTCGGGATTGGGGGAGACGCAGGCTTTGAGTACAGCGGGCGAGAAGCAATAGAGAGCAAGCGCGGTATAGCCCCCCAGATTGCCGTAGAGACGCCGCGTGACCCACCAGATGCATCCGCCGAGCGCACAGCCGGCAAAGAGGAAGGGCAGGCGCAGGAGCAGCAGGATGTGGGTCATCTGATGGCGGAGTTCCCAGGTGCTCGGCTCGCTGCCTTGTTGCTGAACCACACGATTTTCGGGACTGCGAAAGAGATCGAATCCGCGCTCGAGGAGCAGGTTGAGGGTGAGCGGAAGCCCGGCGAGGCGATAGGCGAGAATGCCGTCGTGGATGTTGCCGCAGGAGGTGTAGTAGCCGGCGAGAGGCGAAGGCTTTTCCCAGGTTTCACGGCCGCAGCGGGCGTATTGGTAGTCGCTGTCGGTCAGGGTCTGGCGGCTGATGAGCCAAAATCCCTGGAAGAGAAAGGCTGCCAGGAGTGCGGCCGCGATCCGTTGCGGGAGATTGAAGCGGAAGCGGCGAAGCATGCCAAAGCGGTGGGCCATTACGTTCAACGGAATATAACCAGTCTAAACGGGTGGTTTGGGGGGGGGCGGCAGCAGGTCGCCGCCAAGCTTCACCAGTCCTGAGTGTGCGGCGCGCAGTCAGCAGAAACAAGAGAGCCGCCCCGAGGGGCGGCTTTCGTTGCAGACTGGTTGATCTTGTCTCTCTTTAGTCCCTAGTTGAAGATTGCGCCGACGGTGTCATCGAAGGTCAGCGTGACCTGGCAGGTATTGGGACCGGCCGCGGTAACGGCTGAGGTTGGAATGCAGTTGTAAGACCACCCGCCGAAGGCTCCCTGGCCAGCCGGGGCCGTGAGAAGGACAGTGGTGCCGACCGGGTAGGTGGCCACGCAAACCGAACCGCCCAGACCTGCGCCGACGGAGCCTGGGCCGCAGTGGAGGACGTTGGGTGTGCCGGTGGCTGAGGGCGCCGTTATTAGCCAGTTGGTGGTGTTCACGCCCTCGTTGTAAATGGTCAGCGTGGAGAGGAGCGAAGACGCCTGAGAACCCGGATAGCATGAGCCGGCGGTCGTGGGCGTGGGGAGGACGAGTGGGCAACTGAAGGTTGCCGTCGCCGTCTGAACCGATCCCGTGGCGGCATCCGTAGCTTCCGCAATAATGGTGGCGCTTCCGACGCCAACCGCCGTTACGATTCCAGCGTTTGCACCGCCGCTTGGAACACCCGTTCCGTTGCTATTCACCGGGAACACGCTGGGCGACGAGCTCAGCCACTGCACCGAGTTGGTAAGATCCCGCACGGTCGGTGAAGTGGAATAGGTTCCGATGGCCAGGAATTGTCCATTATCGAGAATGTTGTCCACCGTGATTGAGTTGGGAATGATCTGGAGCGCAAGCAAGGGTTCCGGCGCGGGAGTGAGCGCCACCTGGACCGTTGAGGAACTCGTCACCAGCGATCCGTCGGGATTTTTCAATTCCGCGGTGATGGTGCTCGTGCCGAGACTAACTCCAGTGGCAATTCCGTTGCCTGAACCCAGGCCAGTGGTGATCGTAGCGACCGATGGAATGCTCGAAAGCCAAGTCAGCTGCGGCGAGTTGGTTACGTCTTCTTCGAGGCCGTTGGCTCCTAGTGTGGCAAGCGCGATGAATTGTCCGGTCTGGCCTGAGGCCGAGACGGCCTGGGAGGTGGGATCGATGGTGACAGCGGTAAATTCTTCGTTCGATCCGCCGTTTCCTGGCGACCCGCTTCCCACGGTGAAGGTGGCAGTGCCCGTCAGCGCGTTTCCGCCGCTAGTATAAGTCGCGGTGATCGTGACTGTGCCCAGACTTACTGCGGTGGCAAGCCCAGTGGAGGCGCCGATGGTGGCAATCGATGGGCTGCTTGAACCCCAGGTGGCAGTGTTGGTCACGTCAACCGTGGACCCGGTGGCTGTGGTCTCAATAGCCTGGAATTGGGCCGTATACCCCACCGTCGTCACCAACTGAGTGTTGGGGATAATTGCGATCGATGACGGAGTCCCTCCTCCTCCCGAGCTGCCGGTCACCATGAGCGTGGCCGTAGAGGAGACGACACCGGTAAATCCGTTGATGCTGGCCGTGATGGTGGTTGTGCCCGCCGAAACGCCGGTTGCTACGCCGCTGGCGCTGATCGTCGCCACACCCGGCGCGCTCGAGGACCAAGTCACCGAGTCGGTGAGGTCCTCAGAGCTGGAGGGATGAGTGCCGTGACCGAAGACCCCCGTCGCTGTGAACTGCACAGTTTGGCCGGCACCGATAGATTGCGTGGTGGGCGAAATGGAGAGCGAGACCGCCAGTGGATTGGAGCAGCCCGCTATGGACAGCGCCAATGCAGCGATGGGAAGAAGCACCCGCGACGAAAAAGCACGATCATTCATGGTTGACCTCTGGAGCCTGCAGACCGCCTTGGTGTTTCACGTGCCATCATGGCAGACTCTCGCTGGCCTGTATGCCTTTGACTATAGGGCATTCAAACAGCACACCGCAGTCACACGAAGGTGTTACTTTTGACTTGGCATCAAAACAGTCAATAATCCTTCCCGCATTGGTTTTGGCTGTTATTGAAATTACCAAAATGGTCAGGCGCGCGGCGCCGAAATGCCTGTTCGCGCACGGCCCAACAGTTGAGTGTGGCCACTTGCGTGTTTGGAGTGCTTGCTTTGCCGCGGCCTGCCGAGAGCGGCTACACTTTTGTTGAACGTGAGAACTGGGAGCATGACGTTGGCGGGCGACAACACTCCGGAACGGCTGGTGAGCGCCGCACGCGCCGACGAAGAGCAGAATTTTGAGCTGAAATTGCGCCCCCGCTGGCTGCGGGAATTCATTGGACAATCGAAGGCCAAAGAGCAGCTTGCGATAGCGCTTGAAGCGGCGAAATCGCGCGGCGAGGCGCTGGATCACGTGCTGCTTTTCGGCCCTCCGGGTTTGGGCAAGACAACGCTGGCGACGATTATCGCGAACGAGCTCGACGTGGGATTTCAGCAGAGCTCGGGGCCGGCATTGGTGATCCAGGGCGATCTGACGGCAATTTTGACCAACCTGCGCGAGCGCCAGGTGCTTTTTCTCGATGAAATTCATCGCCTGCAGCCGGTGCTGGAAGAAAAGCTGTACACCGCGCTCGAGGATTACAAACTCGACATCATCATTGGGCAGGGACCTGCGGCGCGAACGCATGTGATGGAGATTCGCCCGTTCACGTTCATCGGCGCCACGACGCGGCCCGGCCTGCTGAGCTCGCCGCTGCGCTCACGTTTCGGGATTCTGCTGCGGCTGGAGTTCTACACAGAAGATGAACTGCGCGTGATTGTGGAGCGCTCCGCCGAGGTGCTGCAGATTCCGATCGACACCGATGGAGCGGCGGAGATTGCGTTGCGCTCACGCGGGACGCCGCGCATTGCCAACCGGTTGCTGCGACGGGTGCGCGACTACGCGCAGGTGCGCGGAACGGGATCGATCGACAGGCCGACGGCACATGCGGCATTGACCATGCTGGAAGTGGACGCGCACGGCTTCGACGAGATTGACCGGCGACTGATGCTGACGATCATGCAGAAATACGATGGAGGGCCGGTGGGATTGGGCACACTGGCGGCAACGCTGGCCGAAGAAGAGGATGCGCTTGAAGAAGTCTACGAGCCATTTCTGATTCAAATTGGATTTCTGGATCGGACGCCGCGCGGGCGCGTGGCTACGCGGCTGGCCTATGAGCATTTCGGAATCGCGGTGCCGGGGCGGCAGACGGGGTTGTTTTAGGGGCTTGTGAACGGACGCATTCTTCCGCGCTGAAAAAGATCCCATATGAGGCAGAGACAATATGGCACGTACTGAATCCACCATGCTTGAGCTCGGAACGATTGCGCCGGATTTTGCGCTGACTGACGCCGTTACCGGCAAGACTGTGCGCCGCGACGATTTTCGCGGCAATGAGGCGCTGCTGGTTCTGTTTATCTGCGCGCATTGCCCTTATGTGAAGCACATTGAAAAATCTCTCGGCAAGCTCGGTGCGGATTACGCGGGCAAGCCGCTGGCGATTGTTGCGATCAGCTCGAACGATGTGAAGACGCACCCGGCTGACAGCCCGGCGAGCATGAAGCAACAGGCCAACGATAATGGCTTTGTTTTTCCTTATCTGTACGACGAATCGCAGGCCGTTGCCCAGGCGTACAGAGCAGCTTGCACGCCGGACCTTTATTTATTCGACGCGGATTTCAAGCTCGTTTATCGTGGGCAATACGACGACAGCCGGCCCAGCAATGAAGTTCCGGTGACGGGGAGAGATCTGCGGGCCGCGATTGATGCGGTGCTCGCGGGCAAGCCCGCGCCGGCGGAGCAGAAGCCGTCGGTCGGGTGCAACATCAAGTGGAAGGCGGCTTAGAGCGTTGGCGAGCCGTCGCCGAGCATTGCCTCGCGGACGATTTTGATGGGCGGGAAACCCTGGCGCAGAAAATCGTCGTGGAATTTTTCGAGCGAGAACGCGGCCCCTTCCTTTTTCTTGACGTCATCGCGCAGCTTCATGATTTGAAGCTTGCCGAGCGTGTAGTAGAGATAAGTGGGGTCGCCGGCTCCGCGCTTCGTCTCAACGACCGCCGCCTCTTTTGATTGGTAGCCTTCCTTCTGAAAGAAGTCCTCAGCCTGCTCCATTGTCATTTTTCCGGTGTGCATCTGAATGCCGACGATGAAGCGCGCATTACGCAAAAGAGCATCCTGCAACTGGCCGAGGCGCAGGAGTTTTGATTCGCGCTCGTCTTTCGCCCCAGAACCGGGTTGGCCGTAACCTTCGTCGAGCATCATCTGCTCGCAATAGTGCGCCCAGCCTTCAATGTCAGTGTTGGCGCCGAGAATTTTGCGCACTTTGCTCGGCGCCTGCGGCAGCCAAAGAAACTGCACGTAATGGCCGGGATAGGCTTCATGCGCAGCGGTTGAAATCACGGTGCCGATATTGAATCCGTGCATGTAGCCCTCGACCTCTGCCGGCGTCATGGATGGATCAGGCAGCGTGACGTTGAAGTAGGATTCGGTGGCGTGAGTTTCGAAGGGGCCAGCGGTATCCATGCTGGCGAATGTCGTGGCGCGCATAAACGGCGGCGTCTCTTCGACGATGGGCCGGACGTCGGATGGAATCGTGACGATGTGATGCTCGCGGATGAAGCCGACGAGACTGGTGAAGGTGGCGCGAAAGGAATCGAGAAGCTGATCGGGAGCGGGATGATCCTCGCCTAGTTCTTCGAGGACGGCGCGCGGATCTTTGCCTGGCTCAAGCTCGGCGGCGACCTGTTTGAAATGTTCCTGATTCTTGCGCAGATCGGCCCAGCCGATTTCGAGGAGTTTGTCGAGAGGGAGATCGACCATTTCGTCGTATTCAAGTTTCTTTTGAAATGTGTCGGCGCCGATGCGGAAATCGCCGTTGGAGCGGGCGAGCAGGTCGCTCTTGAGCCAGGCCAGATAATTGTTGAGCGCGGAGACGACGGCAGCGTTTGTGTTGGCGAATTCCGACTTGAGGGCCGGGTCGGTTGCGTCATTGAAGGCTTGCGGCACGTCGTGCTGAAAGAAGCCGATGATGTCCGGCAGTTGCTCGATGGCGATCTCAGTGAAGATGCGCGGAGGGTTGTTGAGATTTTCGTGCGCAGCGGCGAGCAGGGCGGGCATTTGTTTTTCGCGGGCGACGAGGGAGCGGAGGCGGTCGTCCGGCGGCGCAAATTTGCGCTCCATCAAAACGAAGGCCGCATTGGCGCAAGTGCTCGAATAGGTGTCCGCGTTTTTCTCCCAGGGGCGGATGGTTTCGAGCGTGAGCAGCTGGGAGCGGATGTTGCTGAGCACAATTTCGCGGTCGCTGCGAGGAACAAAGTCGGCCGGCGAGTTATCGGGAACGATCGCTTCGATGCGCTGGGCGAAGTTTTTGAGCGCGGCGATTTCGGCGTCGATGGTTGGGCGCGAGAAGTCTTCGAGCTGCGCGTCGTACTGGTGGTAGCCGACCATTGTGCCGTTCGACGGGGCGTAGTGGAAGTAAACCTGGTCGAAGTACTCATCGGAGACTTTTGCGAATTGTTGCTTCCATTCGGGCGTTGCGGCTCGGCTTGGGGTTGTTGACGACATGTAAATCAGAACGATAACAAAGGCGGTGAGTCTTTTCATCGTTTCAGCCTCGAATTCATCTCAGAATATTCTTTCGCCCCTACGGGGCTTTGTCATTTTATGCTTTGTTCCCAGGGTTCCGCTGCGCTTCACCCTGGGCTATTTTCTTGCGCTCCCTCCGGGAGCTTGGTGCTGTGCGAATAGAGTCTATTGCTACTTTCTCAAAAGTCGCTGGCGCTAAGGCCTCATGTTTTTTGATTTCCTTTTCGGCCCGGCTAAAGCCGTGCCCTTGTTACAAAACTCCGCGGCGTCGAGTTCTTTAGCAGCCTGTGAAGGCCACATCTCCCCTCCGGGAGCTGGATGAATTGCCGATACGAATGACTCGCGCAAGATCATGCGCTTCTGAGTTATGCGTTTACGGCCGCCGGCGCGAGATTAGCGAGCAATTCTCGAATTTCGAGCAGAACTTCGTCGGGCCGCGTAGCTTTCAACGGGAACTTGAGCAGGCCTTGCGGCGTAAACTGCGCGCCGCGCTTGGCGTTGCGCGCCACCAGTTGCATCAGGTGCGCGGGATCGACGGCGGCATTCTCCATAAAGCGAATTTGTAATTCGCCGCGTTTGCGGTCGACCTGAGCGATGCCGATGCGCTCGCACTCGAGGCGCAGCATGGCCGCTTCAAGCAGATAAACGGTGGCGTCGGGCGGCGCGCCGTAGCGGTCTTCGATCTCCGCGCGGACTTCGTTGACGGCGGCCTCGGTGGTGGCTCCCGCAATTTTCTTATAGAGGCGCAGACGCTGATTTTCTTCCGGCACGTAGCTCTCGTCAATGCGCAGCGCGATGCCGAGGTTGAGCGCTGTGGCCGGGCGTTCCTCGCTGGCCTCGCCCTTCATTTCCTTTACGGCGGCCTCGAGCATCGATGTGTACAGCTCGAAACCAATGGCCTCAATGTGGCCGCTCTGCTCGCCACCGAGCATGTTGCCAGCGCCGCGTAGTTCCAAATCGAGCGCTGCAATTTTGAATCCCGCGCCGAGATCGCTGAATTCCTTGAGGGCGGCGAGACGGCGACGCGCGATTTCGGTCAGTTCGTTCTCCGCGGGAATGAGCAGGTACGCATAGGCGCGGCGGTTGGAGCGGCCAACGCGGCCGCGCAACTGATAAAGCTCGCTGAGGCCGTGGCGCTCGGCGCGATTGATGAGGATGGTGTTGGCGAGCGGAATGTCGAGGCCGTTCTCAATGATGGTGGTGGCGACGAGCACGTCAAACTCGTGGCGCATAAAGGCGAGCATGACTTTCTCGAGATCGTTCTCGCCCATCTGGCCGTGCGCGACGGCAACGCGCGCAGAGGGCACCAGCTCCTGAATTCGCGAAGCGATTTCGTAGATGGATTCGACGCGATTGTGAACGAAAAATACCTGGCCGCCGCGTTCCAGTTCTACTTCGATGGCCGAGCGGACGATCTTCTCGTCGAAGCGTGCCACCACCGTTTGAATGGCCATGCGATCTTTGGGCGGCGTTTCGATGATGCTCATGTCGCGCAGGCCGACGAGGGACATGTGCAGCGTGCGCGGAATGGGAGTGGCGCTCATAGCGAGGACGTCAATCTGCTTGCGCAATTGCTTGAGCCGCTCCTTGTGGCGTACGCCGAAACGCTGCTCCTCGTCGACGATGAGGAGTCCCAGATCCTGAAAATTGATGTCCTTCGATAGCAGGCGATGCGTGCCGATGAGAATATCGACGCGGCCGGTGGAGACGCGCTCGATGATGTCTTTCTGCTCTTTTGCCGTTCTAAAGCGCGAGATCATCTCAATGTGAATGGGGAACTGGGCGAAGCGCTGCTTGAAGGTTTCGAAGTGCTGGAAGCTGAGCACCGTTGTGGGAGTAAGCACGGCAACCTGCTTGCCGTCTTGCACGGCTTTGAAGGCGGCGCGCATGGCCACTTCGGTTTTGCCGTAGCCAACGTCGCCGCACAAGAGGCGGTCCATGGGCCGTGGCGATTCCATGTCTTCTTTGACAGCGCGAATTGCCGTGATCTGATCGTCGGTCTCGGTGAAGTCGAAGGAATCTTCAAATTCGCGCTGGAATTCGTTATCGAGAGAGAATGGGTTGCCTTCGACGGTTTGACGCTCGGCGTAGAGCTTGAGTAATTCAGCGGCCATGTCCTGCATGGCCTTGCGCACGCGCGCTTTGGTCTTGGTCCATTGCTGCGAGCCGAGTTTGCTGAGCACCGGCGCGGGGCCGGTATCGGTGGAGCGATATTTCTGAATCAGGTCAAGACGCGTGAGCGGGACGTAGAGCTTGGCGCTGTCAGCGAACTCGAGAATCATGAACTCGATGCTGAGGCCGTCCTGTTCGATTTCTTTCAGACCTTGATACTGAGCGATGCCGTGCTCGACGTGGACGACGTAGTCGCCGACACCGAGATCGCGGAAGTCAGAGACAAAGGCCGCGGTTTTGGATTTTTTCGGTAGGGGCCGCGCGGCAACATCGGTTTCATCGGAGAGGTCGTTAGCGCCAAAGACGATCAAGTTGGCATCGGCAAACGCGACGCCCGATGCAATTGGCGAGCGCACGATCACGGGGACGCGCAGGTCACCGGCCATGTAGCTGGCTTCTTCAAGCATCATGTCGCTGCCGGTCTTGGGCACGCGGCTGCCGAGACGGTAGGGGACCTGGTACTCGCGCAGCATGGTTGCGAGGCGCTCGACATCGCCCTGATGCGCAGCGGCGAGCACGATGCGCGACTCAGTTGCCATGAGATTTTTCAATTGCTCGGTGAGCGCGGGAATGGAACCGTGGAAGCGCAGAGTGGGTCGCGTGGGAAGCTCGATTTCGCCAAGAGTCGCGTCGTCTTCGAGAACGTCGACTGCGCCGAGTTGATCGAGATCGAGGCCGGTGTGCGCGGCGAGCGACGATTGAAGAACCTCGGGGCGCAAATAAATGTCTTCCGGGCGTACGAGCGAACCAATGCCGGAGCGCTCATGACGCAGTTCGACCTTGTTCCACCAGCGGTCGATCTGGTTACGCACCATTCCCGGCTCATCGATGAAGAGCGCGAAGCGCGGCAGGAGCGTGAGGAGTGAGCGCTCGGCGCCGGCGACGGGAGTAAAGAACTCCCAGCCGGGGAAGACGCTGACGCCGCCTGCTGCAGCGGCTTCGGCAGCCAAGTCGTCATTCTCGCTGTCGCCATCAATTTCAACTCGCTGGCGGCTGAGGCGGCCGTTGACCGCGGCGAGAAGGCGCTCAGTCAGCGGAGATTCGGTGAGCGGCAGCAACTGCGCTTCGTCGAGGCCGGACTGGGAGCGCTGCGTTTCAGGATCGAACTTGCGAATGGTTTCGATCTCGTCGCCGAAGAACTCAATGCGCACAGGGCGGTCGGCGTCGGGCGAATAGACGTCGAGAATTCCGCCGCGCCGCGTGAACTGGCCGGGCATCTCGACGAGATCCATTTGCGTGTAGCCGACGCTGGAGAGGTGCGTGGTCAGCACTTCGATGTCGACCTCCTCACTGCGCTTGAGGGTGACGGCGAGGCCAGCGTAGTACTCGAGATCAAAGAGCTTGAGGGCTGCTGCTTCGATGGGAGCGATAAGAATATCGATGGCGCCGGTGGAGAGCTTCCACAACGCGGCGGCGCGCTGCTCCTGCACGTCGGGGTGCGGCGAGAGATTTTCAAAAGGGAGCACGTCATGGGCGGGAAAGCGGACGACGCGCGAGGGATCGATGGCGCCGGTCAGCTCGCATCCGGCCTTGAGCAGCGGTTCGAGGGCTTCGGCAGCCTTGTTGTCGGCAACGATCACGATGACCGGCTGCTTGGCTGCCCGTGCAATCAGGGGCAAGTAGATGGCCCGCGCGGTTGCGGTTAATCCGGACACACGCCGACGCCCCGTACCCAGGCTGAGGTGCCTGCGAACGCGTTCAAATCCCGGGGCATTCTCCAGCTCCGCAAAGATTTCGCGGACAAACGGGAGGATCATGGATCTTCAGTTTAGCAGTGGCGGAGCGAAGGAAGTGCGTCGCGGAGATGGCATTTAGCGCGGCCATGTGGGACACGGCCGCGATCAGCATAAGGGTTCAGTCGATGCGCGGAGTGCCGCGGCGAAGGATCATTCCGGTGGTGCCGAAAGAAACGATGAGAATGAGGGCGAGGAGGAAGTAATAGGCCATGGGGTGCGCCCAGCCTGGAGAGTACTTGAGATCCTGGCCGACCCAGAGCAGCAGGATGGTGGCGATGACGGAGAATTGCCCGGCGATGACGAGGAACGTGTGGCCGAGGTCGCGGCGCTTGTCGAGAGACTCCACCTGGTCGGGCGTGAGGTTGCGCTCTTCGGGAGGGAGAAGGGAATTGGCCATTTGCGGCTCCTTGAGTGGGGCTGGGCTTGCCGGGGGCGACAAATTGCGGCTTGCCTAGTTCGATTCAATCACAGGGTACGGGGCCAGCGCCAGCCGGCCTATTGGGCTCAATCCGAGAGGAAGGCCAGCGTTTGCAGCGAGGTAATTTCGAACGGCTTGCGGCAGCGGACATTTGTGCACTGCAGCTTGTCGTCGCGGCGGACCATGTAGGACTGCGCCTTGGCAAAGCGTGCACGGTCGCGCTCGTCAGCCCCGCGGGGCAACTGGGCGCGCTTACGGCGAACGATCCAGGTGACTTTGTACTCGCCCGCCTGGCCGCACTTGGGGCAGTTCAGGTTGTGGGTGCGCTGCTCGGTTGTTTCGTTGAAGAATTCCCGCTCATCCATATTGCTTTTCCTTTGGATTGCTTTTCCCTTTGGGACCACTTTCCCATTGGATTACTTTTTCGTTGGCCGCTTTTTTCTCGCCGCCCGGCCTTCCGGCGTGTAACTCGAAGCAGCCTGCGGCGACCCGTGAACTCAAGACAGCACTTTCGCGCAGGACGAATTTATTCCATACTCATGCTTACGATGGCGAAACGCAAGCCAGACCGGTTTTCTGCCACCAAGGCGGTAAAGGCCAACGCCCGAGAACGCGTGGGCCAGCCGAAGGCCTCGCGTATTTTGCCTGACAAGCCGCGCACAGGGCGACAGGCTAAACACAAGCCAAGGCTCGAAGAAATTATTCGCGAAGTGGACTAGGGGCGCGAAGAAGAGTTGGGCGCGAAGTGGAATAAGCGCCGTGAACAATAATTGGGGCCACGAAGAAGAAAAGGACGCGAAGTAGAATGGGCGGCGGGAGGAGCAGGCATGGCAAAGGCGGTAGGTTTTGGCGGAGTTTTTCTGAAGGCGCGCGACCCGGAGGCGCTGGGGCGCTGGTACGCAGAAAACCTTGGGATCCCCGCACAGGATGGCGGTACGCTGGCTTTCGAGGGCCCGGAATCGGCAGGGATGACGGTTTTTGCTCACTTTCCCGTGGACACAAAATATTTCGGAGAAGGCGCTCAGCAGGTGATGGTCAATTTCAGAGTGGACGATCTGGATGGCTTGCTGAAGAAGCTGGAGGCGGCCGGCGTGCGCATCGATCCCAAGAGAGATGACCACGAGTACGGGAAGTTCGCGTGGATCTGGGATCCGGAAGGAAATCGCGTGGAGTTGTGGGAGCTGGCGGCTGCTGAGTAAAAAAGCAGCGGAGACTTGCGAGCCGGCATGAGCGCGGGATTCCGCGTCGAGATGTGTTCTAGTTTTGAGGTTGTTGCGCGCTGTAGGGGCCGGGGAGCGATG
>CAVXPR010000081.1:0-6477 GCA_963763585.1 uncultured Acidobacteriaceae bacterium
CTGCGTCGGCGGAACTCCCGTCTCCGACGATGCCTACTATTGGCTTGTCACAAGCGATCAGCTGGCCGAGGACAAGGCCGTTTACGACACTCTGGAGAGTCTTCCGTCCAAAAACCATTTAAGAAAAGATGTTTACATTACGGCTCCGCTGTCGCACTACATCTTGACGTCTCTCCATCTTCCCAGCCCCAGTACAAGCCCGAGCACAAACACCAGCAGCACTACTACCGCCCAGGTTGCGCCTCTCATCCCGGCCAGCGGCACCGCCGAAAAAACCATTACCAGCCAGAACGAGATGTTCCAGCAAATGCCGCTTTGGCAGATCGATTTCGCAAAGGTGATCGCCAGCTTCAATTCCCGTGGGCCGGTCGGCGGAAACACATACGTTGGCCAAAACTTCCAGGGAGTTTCCGATCCTCGCGCCACCGCGCCAGCCTCGCAGGAGCTTGATCTTGAACTCGCCAACAGAATTACGGGTACCTTTTTCCGGCCTGGCGACTCCCACTTCTTTACGCCCATCTCTGTTGGCGAACAGACCAATTTTGCCTATGACCGCTCAGTCCTCGGCAATCTAACTGGTAAGCCGATCAACGCCTCCTTCGCCTTGAACAATCTCATTGAAGGCGCCTTCGTGCAGATTCGGCTCAATGCCAGAAGCAAAGGGAGCAGCTCGCCCAGGGTGTGGTCCACGCCGCGAAGCCTGTTGGTTCTTACGCCCCACCAATACCAGGTGAATATCGACACTCCGTATTTGTTCTTCCCCTATTCAGCTGGCGTTGGCGAAGTGACCGTGCAGCTTCCGCGCGTCTCGGTCTGGAATGATCGCGCCGGCTTCAGGGAGGAGTTCGGCTCCAATCGCCCCAAATCCTTCTTCATGAATGGGAGCTATTTCGAGACGGGCATGGAGTTCAGCGTGCAGAACGGCAACTTGTCCTCGCTAATGCTCGAAACCAAACCTGGGGTCACTCCAGCCACAACTTATACCTGCAATGTCAGCGCCAAAATCACTCTGCAAACCTGCTTCTCGAACGCAAAATTCAATATCAACCCGAACATAATGGGCGTGCCGTCCGTCAAATCGCTCCACACGCCTGGCTACTACTGGACACTCCACTTCCAGAATCATCTCTTTGGCAAGACTCCAGCGACTCAGATCAATCTGGTTACCGATAGTTCGGGCGACTACTTCTTCGGCCGTCCCATTTCCGCTGAATTGCCTACGCAAACGGAGTACGCCATTCCGTTGAGCTTAGCCCTGGTCCTTCCGTCCAAAGGCAATCTAACCTTCGCTCCCACCTACTCCGGCTTCTATTACAAGTCGCAACAGAGCGCCAAAGACCTGGTTATAAATTCATTCTCAATTGCCGCGCGCTGGTATTTCGCGCGCGATGCTCGCGTGCCCCTGCGCCGCCAGATTGAGCTCCAGGGCCCCTCATCCACCGATCAGACCCACACCGGAAAGGGCCACTGAGAAATCGGCTCAGGGATCTTCTGCAATCGTGACGGGCTGCACGTGGTTGTGCGGCCTGTCTCTCAAGAAGCCGTTGCCCTTGGTCAGCCATGCCACGCCGAATGCGACAAGCGCCAGCGATTCGCAGGTCAGCAGCGGGTTAATCGGCCTGAGCAAGCGCTCCGCGCCCGCCAGATTCAGGCTGACCAGCAGCGCGTCGCAGGCCAGGATCACCGTGCCGCACACCGCGTAGACCGTATTTCTGTGCTGCTTGCGTCGAGTGCGGCCTACCCCTGGCGCGCTCCTGCGGAACGGGCCCAGGCAGAAATACGCGAGGACGAGAAACATCTGCGCCGCAAATACTGTATGCACAGTATTTAGTTCCAACTGTAGCGGCGTGTGCACATAGTCTCGCGGATTCACCGAAGGGCAGAGCGCAACTCCCAAAGCTAGAAACCCAGCGAGGTACCCCGTGATCTCGTCCATCCAGTCGTACCCGCGAGAGCACATCAGGAAAGCCGCGATCGCGCACAGGCCTCCCACTTCAACGTCCCTCATGGCGGTGTAGCGATAGTCGCTGATCGATCGCTGCAGAAGGGGTTGCGGCAGCGCATGTCTGGGTCCCACAAGTGAGATCAAGATATTCCCGCCAGCCAGAACGAAAGGCAGCAGCAGCGCGATCATGCCGACCATCCTGCGCATCGCGTGGTGCGACAGGACAGCGGGATTTTCGCGCCTCACGCGCTTCAACTTCGTGCCTTCCACGGCCGCATTCCTCAGGACGAAGCAGAATATCGCATTTGCTTCCATCTCGGCATCCACCGAATCCTGAGTAGTGGGTCAGTTTGGATGTGCTTTGAAGGGTACAGGTTGAAGGGTACGGGCTTCAGCCCGTACATGAGCTAAGCAAAATGACCTGGGGCTTTAGCCCCTGAGGCCCAGCGGCTTCGTAGGCTGCGGTAAAACGCGTTCGGAGAAGCACGAAGTGTCAGGGCACGAGTTTACTCGTGCCGCAAAAGCTGCAAGATGACTTGGGGCTTTAGCCCCCAAACGAAAATTCTTTCAAATTGCGAACCACCGCATTCACTTCAGCGGCTCCATCCCGTAGAGCTGCGCCGTGTGTCGCACCGTCACCACAAGCGCCATCCCTGCCATTCCGATCGCCGCAATCACCCCGCCCAGATCAAACAGCAGCATCTTGTGCCCAAACATCGTCGCATACGGGTTGCGCAGTGCCGCAACGCATCCCATCGCCAGCAGAATTCGAATCTCCGTCGGCCCAAAGATTCCCTGCGAAAGCTCAAAGCGCTTCAGCGTGTAGGTCGCCAGGTAGCTTTCGCTCGATAGCACCAGAAACGCGATCAGCATCGCCATCGCTGTCTCCCAATGCAGCAATCCGGAAAAGCCAAGCCCGCACATCAGCGCCACCGATCCCAGAACGTCCACAATATGGTCCACGTAGAATCCATATCGCGGCCGCTCCTGCCTCCGCGCGCGCGCCAGCGTCCCATCCAGGCTGTCGCCCAGCCAGTTCAACGCCACGCAAACAATCACCGCGAGCAAAAATCTGCGGTCGTATCGCGACATCGCGAAGCAAACCCCCGCTCCAATCTGCGCGCTCAAGCCCAGCACTGTCAGTTGGTCTGAAGTCACCCATCCAGGCGCGCGCTCCGCCATCCACTGCAAAGCTCGCTTCTCCATTCGTGCCGTCAATGCCTCGTTCACGCGCCGCGCGTTTTCAAACCCGGCTTTGTCCATCGCCTCGCTCTTCGCCGCCAGAATCTGTGCGCCCATCTTCTTCACCCATCCTTCCAATCAAACCCCGGCCATTCATCGCCGCGGAATCACTTCTTCAGCGCATCCCGCGTCGCCCGCAGCGTAAATTCGAGCGATTCTTTCGGCACGCTGTTCACAAACGGCCCGATCGCCCATCCCAGCCCCCTTGGAACAGCGCGGCTCAACGAGACCGACTCAACCTGGATGTAAAGTCCCCCATCCCCCTCTTCGTAACTCCAATAGTTGTTCAACCGCCACAGATAACCGTGATCTTCACTTGCGCTCAAAGCGCGTTCCTTCGCGGTGCCTGCTCCGTCAATCTCGGTGATTTTCATGCTCCGCGACAAGCTGTATCCGTGCTGCGCGTCGAGCTTTCCAAACAAGGTGTCGTATGTCATATCCAGCACGACGGTGATGATGTGCTGTTGCCGGATGCGCATCGCCACGTGATAGTGATTGCCTTCCGATAACGGCACGCTGGCGCTCAATACCTCCGGCGAATAGATTTTCGGAAAAGTCGTAAAGTTCCTCATCACCCGTTCAAAGTCTGCGCCCGTGGCTCCCGGAACAAACGCCGTCCCGCGCCAGTCTTGCAACAGCGCTCCCGACAACTCCTTGGTTGCCTCTGGAGTCAAATGCTCAAGCACCACGTCACCGTTCTTCACGCCGGCCCGATCCGCAGGAGGCAGAAACCCTTGAGCCGACCGATGTTCCTGTGCCAGCCGCGTCTCCACCTGCCCCACATAGTCATTGAATCCAGCAACCGCGGCCGGAGTTGGCGCTTCGCCCGCCAAAATCGAACCTGCCGAAAACAGCATCAACGCTCCAGCGGTTACCAATCTCAAGAAATAAACTCGTGTCATCTTTTGCACCCTACCCTTTCGATGATTGTCGCGCAATGCACGCCGCCTCACTTGAGGGTGAATCTTTCTCCACGCGCAAGATGCTCCAATTAGTACACTTCGGCGAAATTCTCATTTGTCTGGATCATGTATCGGCCCAAATCTCCATCGACTACACTTGTCGAAAGATATGGCGGATCTGAAAAGCGACATTCGGCCGGCTCAACGCTATCGCTTTGGAGTCTTTGAAGCGGACGCCGCAACCGGCGAACTGCGCAGGCAGGGTTTGAGGGTCAAGCTCAACGCCCAGCCCTTCCAGATTCTCCTAATGCTTCTCGAGAAGCCGGGCCAGTTGCTCACCCGCGATGAGATCTCTCGCGTTCTATGGCCTGAAGGAACCTTCGTCGACTACGAGCACGGAGTCAACTCCGCCATTAATCGCATTCGAGAAGCTCTCGGCGATACGGCAGGCAGTCCGCGATTTGTCGAAACCCTGGCCCGTCGCGGCTATCGCTTCCTCGCTCCCGTCGAACTCATCCCCGCCGAGCGTGTACCCCTAGATCGCATCGTCGATCCTATCGTCGACCACATCGACTCCCCTGCCGACGCCTCTACCGCCCACGCCGCGAATCCCTCCCAGCCCAATCCCCAACCGCGCATGCGGATTCTCTCCACTCCCGAGGACCTTCCCAAAACGTCGTTCCCGGTTGTGCAAACGCTCTTCGTCCTCTTTCAACTCATGTATCTGGGTTTTTATATTGGCGCGCTCGCCAACCTTGCGGAGATCGACATCCTCGTCTCGCCGTTGCCCGCGGCAACGCTCGTCTTCCGCTTCATCTTCGTTACGGCTGCCATCCTTATTCCCGCGCGCGCCTTCATCCTCTGCGCGGCCCTGTTCCACGCGCCCGGGTTCCGCGGCAAGTTCCTCACCCTCTGGCCGTTTCTGCTTTTCTTTGACGAGCTGTGGTCCCTCTCGCCATTCCTTCTGCTGCACCACATCAACTTTGGAGTGGCACTCGCCTGCACCACTCTTCTCGTCTATTCGCCATTCGCGCAGCGCTCAATCGTCCTCATGGGCGCCGGCGTCGCGCCTTCCAAGGCCGCCTAGTTCGCCCAATCCCTATTCACTATTGGCTACTTCCTGCCTTCATCAAAAATCCGTATGGAACCGCACCGCGGAAACCGACACTGGCCCGCGTGCCTGGTTGTATCCCGGATTATTCACGTGCTGAAAATCGTAAGACATCGAGAAACCTCTCCAAAGGTGCGCCGTGTAAAACGCCTCGATAATCTTCTCCTGGCCATAGGTCAATCCGCCGTCCCCAAGCATGATCCCCACTCCGCCCAGCGCCAGATATTCCTGATGCGCGGCCACGATCCCATTCACCACAAACGCAACGCCCGCGCGATCGCTATTGCGCCGCCATGGCTCACCCTTCACAAGCCCGCCCACTTCGAGCGTTCGGTCGTCTTCGGTGTAGCAAAATGCTTCGTTGTGCCCATCGCTCCAACCCAGGCGGCCAAAGACGCCAAAAATATCCGTAATCTCCTGCTCCAGGTTCAAGCCGAAGCCGTAGCGATGCCGTCCCTCCCGGCGCGTTGCAGTAATGTCCGGTGTCGCTGTCTCGCCGTCAAGAAATTCGGCGTTAGCCACTCGATAGCTCCCCATATTGGCATGATTCAGATAACCCAGAACCCTCACCACGCCTTCGCGATGAAAAATGTGCTTCCCGCGCGCTTCCAGCTCCACATTCTCTGAGCGCGACCGCGCCAGATCGGCATCCAGAAATCGCCCGAACGGAAGCTTCGGCATCAGCGCTTCGGCAAAGCGCACTGAACGCGAACGATCGTCGTACTCCACGATCGCGGCGTCGGTGTAGCCCCGAGCGTTTGCGGCCACGTCCCACGCGCCATTGTCGTCCACAGTCCAGTTCAGAAACTGCAGGTTGCTGTCGGAACCATATGTATTCACATCGAAGAAATTCGTCAGGTCCATCTTGCCCACGCGCACTTCGATGCGGCGCGCAGGAATTGAGGTCGCCAGGTCCAGCTCGTCGCGGTCGGCTGCCACTCGCTCGTTGGTCAGTGGAATAATCTCGCGCACCAAAGACAATGTAGTTATGGAGGAAACGTCTGTAATATACTGACAATACATAGCTTCAGCGATTTGCTTTGCCCTCCATTCCGGCTCTCCCTCGTTGGCTAGAACCGTCGCGAGGGCTGGGGCATCTAATCCAAATAGAGGCGCGCGGCTCTCGCGGGCCTGGCCGGAAGCGTCTATAGGAACGAGTTGTTGAGGATTTTTGGGCACGGCTGAGGCCAACTCAGAGAATCATAGCCGCTGGGCCGTTGGGCCGCGGCTAACTTGAGCCGATGAATTGATGAGCCGCCTGCGTGGGGCGACGCTTT
>CAVXPR010000082.1:0-17565 GCA_963763585.1 uncultured Acidobacteriaceae bacterium
GGTATCGCTCGAGGTTCTTTTTCCCTTGTTCCCTCTTCCCTCGTTCCCTGCCTTTCAATCGATCTTGATCTTGCGCAGTAGCCTGAAGTCCGACAGCATCTTGCCCGTGCCAAGAACCACTGAGGCCAGCGGATCGTCAGCCACCGATACTGGCAGCCCGGTCTCCTCGCGAATGCGCTTGTCCAGATTCTTGATAAGCGCTCCACCGCCAGTCAGCACAATGCCGCGATCGCTGATGTCGGCTGAAAGCTCGGGAGGCGTACGCTCCAGGGCCACGCGAATCGCGTTCATGATTACCGCAATGCACTCGCCCAGCGCTTCGCGAATCTCGCTGTCATCCACGGTGATGGTCTTGGGCACGCCCTCAATCAGGTTGCGCCCCTTGATCTCCATCGTCAGCGGTTTGTCCAGCGGGAACGCCGAACCAATGTCGATCTTGATTTGTTCTGCGGTGCGCTCGCCGATCAAGAGGTTATATTTCCGCTTCAAGTAATTAATGATGGCCTCATCCATCTGATTGCCGGCCATGCGTACGGAGCGCGAGTAAACAATTCCGCTCAGCGAAATCACTGCAATATCTGTGGTCCCGCCGCCGATATCCACCACCATGTTGCCCGAGGGTTCGGTGATCGGCAGTCCGGCGCCGATCGCCGCCACCATCGCCTGCTCCACCAGATAAACTTCGCTCGCCTTCGCGCGATAGGCGGAGTCTTCAACCGCGCGCTTCTCAACCTGCGTAATCTCCGAGGGCACGCCGATCACAATGCGCGGATGCACCAGCATCTTGCGGTTGTGCGCCTTCTGGATAAAGTAGTTGAGCATCTTCTCGGTGACTTTGAAGTCGGCGATGACGCCATCCTTCATCGGCTTAATGGCCACGATGTTGCCGGGCGTCCGCCCAAGCATCTCTTTGGCCTCTTTGCCCACCGCTTCAACTTCGCCTGTGGTCTTGTTGATGGCTACGATTGACGGCTCATTAACGACGATGCCTTTTCCGGCCGCGTACACCAGAGTATTGGCAGTGCCCAAATCGATCGCCAGGTCGCTCGAAAACATGCTGAAGAGCGAGCGGAACCCATGGGACCGCGAAGAACGGGAGTGGTATCCATTCGCTGACATGGAGAAATTGAGTCAACCTCAGAGCCTATTGTACGGCTAGTCGCCCTTGGCCGTTGCGATCGCTACATAACACCAAAGAGGAACCGAGCGTCAGGTGTGCCGCTTTGGTAAACGGCTTGCCGCGCTCCCGCGCACTTTGGCTCCACTCGCCTCGCAGCGGGAGCCAGGTTGAGCTTGATTTGCGGTTTGCTGGCAGATCGCCACCGAATCGCGACTTGCTCGCATGCAAAAACTGTATCGGCGGCGAACAGCCGCACTCTAAGCGCGCGCAATCAGGCAGCGAAAGACAGCCGGAACATGGTAACTGCCGTCGGGCTGGCGAAAAGCTCCAAGAGCTTCCCTGTGCGCCCCGTCCACGGCTTCATCGCTCGACGCATTCCGGGCCCTGGCCGCTACGCCCGACGACCCCAGGCCTCGAACACCATCCTCCAGAGAGGCATAGTGAAATGGGGCCGGCACGTCAAAAACGCTTTCCGGTTTCAGTCCGGCTGAGCTTGCAAAACCGCGCAGCGCCTCCTCATTTGACAGCGCAAACGGTCCCGGAGCCCCCGGCGGTGGTGCGGGCAAAAGTGGCCTCAGAGCCGCGACCAGCGCCGCCGCCGGCATGCCCTCAGGCGGTCCCCACGTCATAATCGCAACGCTTCCGCCCGGCTTGGTCACGCGCCGCGCCTCAGCCAGAGCCTTGCCCGGATTCCCCGCGTATTGGAAAGAATTGAACCCAGTTACTACGTCAAATGACGCGTCGGCAAAGGGCAGCGTCTCCAGATCACTGCAGTCCGAATGATCCCTCCGGCACTCGCTGGCGAGCGAAAGCCAGCAAAGCTTCAGATGCGTCCACTCCCGTGACGCGCGCGCCGCGAGATGCAGCCATCTGCGAAGCCATCCCCGCGCCGCAGCCGGCATCGAGCAGAACCGTGCCCGGCCCAACGCTTAGCCGTTCCAGCACCGCTTCATACACCGGCTCGCACTGATTCTCCTGCAGAGACGCCCAATCGGCAGCCCGGGCGCCCCAAAGTGCGCCATTGACTTCCGCGGTTGGCTTCGCTTCGCCTGACATTCTAACCTCTTCAAGATGCGGGGAATTTGTAAGAAAACTGAGCAACCAGCCTATCATTAGCGCTGGGTCGTCTGGCCTGACTCGCGAAAAACCATTGCCCCACCCCTCGTCCGCGTCTTTATCCTGGAAACGACGAATCGGCCCAGCGAAGCGCATTCGAATCGATCACCGCTTTCGCCGCTCGCACCTGAGGCACTCATGACTTATCCCACCTACCAGAACCTGATTGGCGGCCAATGGCTGCCGGCCGCAAGCGGCAAAACCATTCTCAACCTCAACCCCGCCGACCACTCCGACGTCATCGGCGCGTTTCCTTCTTCGCACGCCGAAGACGTTGCTCTGGCCGTGGCGGCTGCAAAGCAAGCCTTCGCAACCTGGCGGCTCGTTCCAGCTCCCAAGCGAGCCGAGATCCTTGTCCGCGCTGGCAACATTCTCATCCAGAACAAAGAGAAATTCGCGCGAGACATGACCCGCGAAATGGGCAAAGTGCTCGCAGAAACTCGCGGCGACGTGCAGGAAGCGATCGACGAAGCGTTTTACGTTGCGGGTGAGGGAAGAAGGCTGTTCGGCGTCACCACTCCATCGGAGCTTCAGAGCAAATTCGCCATGTCCATCCGTATGCCGTTGGGCGTGGTCGGCCTCATCACGCCGTGGAACTTCCCCATGGCCATCCCCAGTTGGAAGCTCTTTCCCGCGCTCGTCGCCGGCAATACCTGCGTCATCAAGCCGGCGGAAGATACACCGCTATCTACCTACAACCTCGTCCAGGCGCTCACGGAGGCCGGTCTCCCAGCAGGCGTCATCAACATTGTCTCCGGCCTCGGTCCCACCGCGGGCGCAGCACTCGTTGAACATTCTGACGTCCGTGCCATCAGCTTCACCGGCTCCAGCGCCGTCGGCTCGCTTATTGCCCAGCGCGCCGCCGCCACTTTCAAGCAGGTCTCGCTCGAGATGGGCGGCAAGAATGCGCAGATCGTTCTTGACGATGCCAACCTCGACCTCGCTCTCGACGGCGCGCTCTGGGGCGCATTCGGCACCACCGGCCAGCGCTGTACCGCCACCAGCCGCATCCTTCTGCAAAAAGGAATCGCCGCAGAATTCACCGCCAAATTGGTAGCGCGCGCAAAGAAGCTCAAAATCGGCAACGGCCTTGACGAGTCCGTCGAAGTTGGCCCGCAGGTCAACGCCGCCCAGATCGAAACATCTACCTGCTATGTCGAGATCGCACTCAAGGAAGGCGCTCAACTCCTCTGCGGCGGTCACGCGCTGACCAACGGCCCCTATGCACACGGCACTTTCTTTGAGCCGACCATCCTCGCTGGCGTAACTCCCGCAATGCGCATCGCCCGCGAAGAAGTCTTCGGCCCCGTGGTCGCGCTCATGGAATTCGCGACATTCGAAGAAGCCGTCGAAATCGCCAACTCAGTCGACTACGGCCTTTCCACCTCCGTATACACTCGCGACGTGAACCGCGCTTTCACCGCCATGCGTGACCTCGAGGCCGGCATCACCTACATCAATGCACCCACAATCGGCGCAGAAGTTCATCTGCCCTTCGGCGGCGTCAAGCGCACCGGCAACGGTCACCGCGAAGGCCTCGGCGCTCTCGACTTCTTCACCACCTGGAAAGCTGTCTATGTTGACTACTCCGACAAACTCCAACGCGCGCAAATCGACAACGCGGAGTGAGCTGCCGGCTCGATGCGCGCGACTTTGCTCAAAAGGCCCTTTCATCTGTATATTGCATACATATACGCGAAGTGGCGCGGAGTTAGTCGCCTCGTAAAGATTCCGAAGGAAGCTATAGATGGAGTACATCGGGTTCGACTGGGATGAGGGGAACTCGCGTAAGAACGAGAAGCATGGCGTAACTAAAGCGGATGTTGAGCAGGCTTTCTTGAATAAGCCTCTGATTGTGGTGGCGGACGTGAAACATAGCCACCAGGAACCCAGGTATCATGCGCTGGGCCGGACTGACTCGAATCGCTGTCTGCTCATCACCTTTGCGGAACGCGGAGATGGCACCCTGATTCGCCCGATTTCGGCTCGGGCCGCGAGCCGAAAGGAGAGGATAATCTATGAAGAAGCGCTTAAAGCCAATTCCTAAGTTCGCAAGTGAGGCAGCTGAGCGCGCCTTTTGGGAATCTCCCGGAAATGACAGCACGGAATTCGTCGACTGGAGCAAGGCGAAGCTCGTTGCGTTTCCAAAGCTCAAACCTTCCACTGAGGCGATCTCGCTGCGCATGCCTGAAAACCTGCTGCATACAGTTCGCAGTCACGCGCAGAAACTCGACGTACCGTATCAGTCGTTGATCAAGCTCTGGGTTGCTGAAAAGGCCGCGGAACTGTCAAGCAATCCGCCGCGTTCCAACCGCCGCGTTCGCAGGTGAAATAGTCACCGGCAACGGCCACCGCGAGGCCTCGGCGCACTCGACTTCTCTGCCAAAATCGAGCGCGGTCGAATCGACAATGTGGAATGACCTGCCCACAAGTCCGCCCACGTTCGCGCTAGAATCACTTCATGCCAGACTCCTATGACGATGTCCGTTGCCTCGCTATGGAGCTCCCTTACGGCGAGTGGTTTCGCGCCGGCGTAGAGGAAGCCCTCGTCGATACCTCGGAAGACATTCCACATGAGGAGGCCATGAAGCACTTTCATGAAGCCATTCACAAGGCAAGAAAGCTGATCGACTGATATGGAAACCGCCTACATCCCCGCCCCCACCCGCTACGACAACGCCAACTTCCGCCGCTGCGGCAACTCCGGTATCGTTCTGCCTGCCATCACGCTCGGCCTGTGGCAAAACTTCGGCGGCGCAGACGTCTTTGAAACTGGCCGCGCAATGGTTCGCCGCGCCTTCGATCGCGGTGTCACCCACTTCGACCTCGCCAATAACTACGGCCCTCCTTACGGCTCAGCCGAAGAAAACTTTGGCACGATATTGCGCAAGGACTTCGGTGTGCGCAAGGGTTCTGGCAGATTGCGCAACGAGCTCATCATCTCCACCAAGGCCGGGTATGACATGTGGCCCGGCCCTTACGGCATCGGCGCATCGCGCAAATACCTGACCGCTTCGCTTGATGAGAGCCTCAAGCGCATGGGCCTCGAATACGTCGACATCTTTTATGCGCATCGGCCCTGGAAGGACACTCCCCTCGAAGAGACCATGGGCGCGCTCGTCTCCGCCGTGCATCAGGGCAAAGCGCTCTATGTCGGCATCTCGTCCTACCAACCAGATCGCACGCGCGAAGCCGCGAAGATCCTCAAGAGCATGGGCGTGCCATTGTTCATTCACCAGCCGTCGTACTCCATGATCAACCGCTGGATCGAAAAAGGCCTTCTCGACACGCTCGAAGAAGTTGGCGCGGGCTGCATCGCCTTCTCGCCGCTCGCGCAGGGCCTGCTCACAAGCAAATACCTTAAAGGCGTGCCCCAGGACTCGCGAGCAAAACGTAAAGGCTCATCGCTGTTGAAAGAATTTTTGAGCGAGAAAAATCTGAAACACGTCAGAGCGCTCAACGACATTGCGCAGGCTCGCGGCCAGACCCTCGCGCAAATGGCCATCGCCTGGGTGCTGCGCGACCAGCGTGTCACGTCGGCCCTCATCGGCGCTCGCAATGTCGAGCAGCTCGACGACTCGCTCGACGCGCTAAAGAAGCTCAAGTTTACTGCCGAAGAACTGAAGGAGATCGATCGCCACGCGCAGGAGGGCAATCTTGATCTCTGGCGCGGCCCTCGTGAACAAATGACCTAACCGGCCAGAGATAGCCAGTCGGAGATCAGGCCAAATGAGAACCAGCGCCATGTAGTGAGTACTGGCCTTTCTGAGTCGAGGGCTTTCCGGGCTGCATCGAACCCAGCATCGAAGCGGAAAAGGAGTCTGCCACTAAGGAGCGAGAAATGATCGTCGGCGTTCCTAAAGAAATCAAGGACAACGAAGCCCGCGTCGGAGTCACTCCGGCAGGCGTGAAAGAGCTCACCGAAGCCGGCCACAAACTGCTGGTTGAAACGCAAGCAGGCGCGCAGTCAGGTTTCCTCGACGAGGAGTACCAGAATGCCGGCGCGGAGATTGTCGGCGACGCCGGCTTTGTCTGGGGCAAATCCGATGTGGTCGTCAAGGTCAAGGAGCCCATCGAGCCGGAATATGTCTACTTCCGCGAGGGCCTGGTGCTCTTCACATTCCTTCACCTTGCGCCCCTGCCTGCGCTCACCGACAAGCTTCTCCAATCAAAGGTCATTGGCATCGCCTATGAGACGGTGCGCGACCGCCAGGGAACACTGCCTCTGCTCACGCCCATGAGCGAGGTGGCAGGCCGCATGAGTGTGCAGGTCGGCGCGAGCTATCTCGAAAGGGAACGTGGAGGGCGAGGCATTCTGCTGGGCGGCGTGCCCGGCGTGCCGCCTGCGCATGTCACCATTCTCGGCGGTGGCGTCGTCGGTACAAATGCAGCCCGGATAGCCCTCGGCTTCGGCGCCAAGGTCACCCTTATCGACGTGAACCTGAACCGCCTGCGCGAGCTGGATGACATCTTCGGCGGCAGGCTCTACACCCTGGCCTCGAACAGCTACAACATTGGGCAGGCCACGCGTGAAGCCGATCTTGTCATCGGCGGAGTACTGATTCCCGGCGCAACGGCTCCAAAGCTCGTCACGCGCGCCATGGTTGCGCAAATGAAAAAAGGCGCAGTCATCGTGGATGTGGCCATCGATCAGGGTGGCTGCATTGAGACGGCGCGGCCCACGTCGCACTCCAATCCCAGCTTTATTGTCGATGGCGTTGTGCACTATTGCGTCACAAATATGCCGGGCGCGGTGCCGCACACTTCCACGCTCGCGCTCACCAATTCCACGTTCCCTTATTTGCTTCGGCTGGCCAACCTCGGCGCCAAAGACGCCCTGCGTCAGGATGCCGGATTGGCTGAAGGCCTCAACACCTGGATGGGAACGCTCACGCACCGAGGCGTTGCGGAAAGCCAAAATCGCGCCTGGAAAGCCGCGGCGAATCTTATAGTTTGAAGCGATCGACGCATCGGCATTGCGCTAAAGCTGCGCTCGCCCCCTCGGCCAAATACTTCTTGACACGCTTGTTGCGCATTTGTTAGTTTCCTCTCGCGGAAAAAGACTAAGAGAAATCCACCGCCAAAACAGCTTCTCCTCAACCGATAAGGTGATAGTGTGCCGGTATCAGGAGTCTGTTGTGGAGGTGGATTTTTGTCTTTGGCGGAATTTTAACGGTGCATTCCTCGAATGTTAACGGAAGTAGCCAAGGATGGCATTGAATCGTTGCGCAACCATAAACTCTCGGTGCTTATCCAAGCCTCGTGTCTATCTCATTTTGTGTCCGCCGCTAGGGGCCGTTGTGTACTACAACCCTCAGACGAACGCATGTCTCTCGGGCCTGGCTTTGTCATCCACTTCAAATAAGCAACCGGATTCTTCGATCAAAGTGTTTTCGAAACCCCGATAGCCCTGGCAGGCAGGGAAGACAGTCAACCGCTCTTGAAACTGGAATTTTTGGAGGCGATATGAATTCTACAAACCGATCTGTGTGCCAACAAGCCGGAACCACCTGCGCAAATAGACGTGGGATTCGAGGTTCTGGATGGTTTCTTCTGGCAATCGCGTTTCTCTTGATGCTTCCATCGCGCGCGGCCTTTGCGCAATTCGATACCGGCAGCCTCATCGGCGTCATCCAGGATTCAACCGGCGCCGTTATACCCGGTGTAACCGTCAGTGCCGTCAACAACGCCACTGGTGTTGTGTACACCGGTGTGTCGGGCGGTTCCGGCGAATACGAGATTCCCAACCTGCATACCGGAACATACAAAGTCACAGCCGCGCATCAAGGATTCAGCGCAGCCGTCGCCAACAATGTTCTCGTTTCGGTTGGCGTTCGGCAGCATATTGACCTGATCCTCAAAGTCGGCCAGACGGCTACTACCGTCGAAGTCAGCGACGTCTCCCTGCAGGTCGAAACAGAAGACAGCCAGCGCGATCAGGCTATTACTGGCTATCAGAGCGCGTCGCTTCCGCTGGTCAGCCGAAACTACACCGATCTGCTAGGTCTCGTGAGCGGCGTGCGCCAGGCGCCAACTCAGGCCACCACCACCAGCAACATCAATAGCCCCGTCCGCGCGGGCGCTTACAACGTTAGCGGCCAGCGCTCGGTCTTCAACAACTTCATGCTTGACGGCATGGACAACAACTCCTATGGCGAGTCGAACCAGGGCTTCGACAATCAGATCATCTCTGTGCCTCCGGACTCCGTTGACCAGTTCAGCGTCGTCACCAACAACGAGAGTGCGGAATACGGCCGCAGCTCCGGTGCCACCATCAATGTCGCTTCGCAATCCGGCGGAAACAAATTCCACGCCACGCTCTATGAGTTCGTCCGCAACACCGATCTGAACGCCCCCGGCTTCTTTAAGCCGACCACGATCACCACCGCGGGACCCGTTCCGTTCATTAAGCCCCCTTACCATCGCAATCAATACGGCGGCAACTTCGGCGGCCCCATCATGAGAGATAAGATGTTCTTCTTTCTCGACTATGAGGGCCTGCGGGCTATCAACAGCCCACTTTTTGTTCTCACGCTGCCAACGCAGAACGAGTTGAACGGCAATTTTGTCGTACCGGTCCGCAACCCCATCACCGGCACTGTCTACCCCGCTGGCACAAACATTTCTGCCATCCCCGGCGCCATTGACCCGCTGTCCTCTCAAATCGTCGCCGCGTTTAACCAAATCAAGGGTCTGCCCACCTCCGGGCTTGCCACCACGGGCGTGAACAGCGGCGACTACGCGGTGCTGATACCTTTCCGCGACTACTCAGACAAGGGCGATCTGCGCCTGGATTATGCGGCCAGCCCATCTGCGCGTTACTTCCTGCGCGTCAGCGACCGTAAGGAAACGGAAATCAACTTCCCCACCATTCCTCTTCCGCTTGAGGGCCAGACCGCCGGGCCGCAGCGCATCCTCGACCAGCAAATCGCGGTTGGCTACACGGGCACTTTCGGCTCCAACCGCATCCTCGATCTTCGCCTCGGAATCTCAAAGACCAAGGCCGGCAAGACGCCTTTGAGCGAAGGGACGGCCCCGGTCCTGGTGAATGGCGCGCCGATCCCCGGCCTGCCGACTGCGGCCAACATCGCTGGCGGTCTGCCTGCGGTCGGCATTACCGGTGGCTTTACATCGTTTGGCCGTCAAACCACCAATCCGCAGTTCCAGAATCCCTCACTCATCGATCCAAAGGCCAATTTCACCTGGATCAGAGGCAAGCATTCGCTCAAGTTCGGCTACGAATACGAGCACATCTGGATGGGCGTCCTCGACAACAATCCGCTCTACGGCTCGTTTACCTATGGTGGCGGCTATAGCGCCTGCCCCAACGGTACAGCCATCCCCGGCGGTGGCACCTGCTCTTCCGCGTCTGGAACACCACTGAACGAATCTACAGGAAAAGTCGCCGATACCTACTTCGCTGACTTCCTTTTCGGCACCTCTAGCGCTTACTCACTGGCAAACTACTTCGAGGCTCATCTGCGCCAGACGATTGAAAGCGTCTACGCTCAGGACGATTTGAAGGTGCTGCCCAACCTCACCTTGAACCTCGGCCTCCGTTGGGAATACGGCTCGCCTTATTCCGAGCAGCATAACTATGTCTCCAACTGGGATCCGACCTCGCAAACGGTATTCACAATCAACCCCACTGCAACCGCGGTCACAGGCATTACACCCATGCCCGTTGGCAGCGGCGCATACGGCAAAACCCTCGTCAATCCTGACCTGAACGACTTTGCGCCACGCGTGGGCTTCGCGTATTCGCCCCTTGCTAAGTTGTCCATCCGTGGCGGATTTGGCACCAGCTATGTTCACTACACACGCGCCGGTTCCGGCGACATCGCCGCCATCAACGCCCCGCAGGCGCAGTTCGCCGCCGTCAGCCAGATAGCGCCAACCACAACCAATCACTGCGCTACGCCACTACCCGCCCAGATCATAACTACCGGTGCAACAACGGAAAGCTGCTTTGCGACTGCATCGCAAGGTTTCCCGTCAGGATTGGTAACCAGCTTCAACTACGCCACTGACAACATCACCTGGGTGCCGAAAAATACGCGGGACAGTTATGTAGAGAGCTTCTATCTCGCCGTGCAACAGCAGCTCTTTAAAAACAGCCTCATCGACGTCGCTTATGTTGGCAACCACGGCCTCAAGCTGCAGGGCTTTATCAACGGCAATCAACGCAACATCTCCGCCACAGGCGCTTACTCGCGTCCCTTTGGCAGCTGGCCCTCGGATATTACTGAAGCACTCAACGAGTTCTATTCCAACTACAACGCGTTGCAGGTGAGGTATGAGCAGCGCATGGTCGGTGGCTTGACCTTGCTGGACAGTTTCACTTGGGAGCACTCGCTCGATAACGCCAGCGCTTCGCTCGAAGGCAACACGCCTTCGGTGCAGGATGCCAATCACCTCAGCGCCGACTACGGGCAATCGGACTACAACCTGCCCGTTGCAAATATTGTCAGCCTGGTCTACGATCTTCCGTTCGGTCATGGCCGCGCTTACGCGCACGATCTCAATCCCATTGCGGATGCGGTCCTGGGCGGATGGCAGGTGAGCGCAATCGACACAGCAGAAGCCGGTACGCCGTTCAACATTGAGTACGGGCCGAACTCCGCCCAGCTCGCTTCCACGCAAATTCCGTCGAACCAGAACTACCGCGGCGCCAACCTCTATCGCCCCAACAAAGTGCCCGGCGTGCCTCTCACGCAGGGGCGCAGCGTGCGAGTAGCCAACTCAGGCGCTGTCCAATACGTCAACTTCAGCGCGGTCCAGATTCCCGCAATCGACAATGCCAGCGGAATTCTTCAGTCTCCATATGGCAATATGTCGCGCAACCCGGGCCGCACCCCATCGCTGTATCAGACCGACCTCGACTTCAATAAGCGCTTCAACACGCCAAGAGAAGGAATGCAGATCGAGTTCCGTTCCGAGCTTTACAACATCTTCAACCACACCAACCTTTATCTGCCGGCCACTTCAAACCCCGACATGTCCGGCACGCAGGCCGCGAACGCCTCGTTGGGCCTCAACAACGCCAGCGGTGGCGGTCAAATCTCCAGTACCTTCACCCCGCGCGTAATCCAGTTCGCGCTGAAACTGATTTACTAACCCGCATCATTCCGGCGTGCCGGCCTCAGCGATTGTGGCCGGCGCGTCCAAAAGGCTCGCTGGATTTATTCAAGATCGCGCCCACTGAGAGACCTGATCCTGGGCGGAAACAAAAGCAATTCACTTTGATCGAGCGTAGCGCAACGATTCGCAGGCACGTTCTGCGTATCCATTCTGCGCACGTCGAGCCGCGCTTTGCCTCGGAACGGATCGTTCACCGCTACCCGGCCAGCCCAGTCCGGCTAGTTTCGCTCGGCCAGATTGACAAGGATGAAAGGAAGGGAAGTGCGTGGCCTCAAGGCAGGAGATTCTCAGCCAACTCGGCGCAGCATCGCCGCCGTGGGATGTATTAGTCATCGGCGGCGGTGCCACCGGCCTGGGTGCCGCGGTAGAGGCCGCCGCGCGAGGATACCGAACCTTGCTCGTCGAGCGTTCCGACTTTGCCAAGGAGACCTCCAGCCGCAGCACCAAGCTCGTGCATGGCGGCGTTCGCTATCTCGAGCAAATGAACTTGACCCTGGTCCTCGACGCCCTTCGCGAGCGCGGACACATGTTGCGCAACGCCCCGCATCTGGTCCACGATCTCAGCTTTGTTGTTCCTGCGTACAGCTATTTTTCGCTTCCCTATTATGGTTTCGGCCTCAAGGTCTACGAGCGCCTTTCAGGCAGGTTGTCGTTAGGCCGCTCGGAGCTGCTCTCCCGCGAGAGCACGCTGGAAAAGCTGCCCGGAGTCACGCGCGACCATCTGCGCGGCGGCATTCTCTATCACGACGGCCAGTTCGACGACGCCCGCTACGCCATCGCGCTGCTGCGCACCCTCCAGGACCTCGGCGGAACAGCCATCAATTACGTTGAAGCCACAGGCCTGATTGAACACGGCGGCAAGATTGTCGGTATCAAAGCTCATGACCTTGAAGATGGTTCAGTCTTCGACCTGCAGGCCAAAGTCGTCATCAACGCCTGCGGAGTCTACGCCGAGGAAACACTCGCACTCGATGGTCATCCGCGTAACTCGCTTCTCGCCATCAGCCAGGGCTCGCATTTCGTTCTCCCGCCCACTTTTCTGCCCGGCAGTACCGCGCTCATGATTCCCAAAACGGCAGACGGGCGCGTTCTTTTCGCGATTCCATGGCACGGCGCTCTCCTTGTCGGAACCACCGATGTCCCAATCGACAAAACGTCCCCTGAGCCGCGCGCCCTCCCTGAAGAAAAGCAATTTCTGCGTGCCCACATCGCGCGCTACCTTGGCCGTGCGCCGCAACCCGAAGAAATTCTCAGCGTGTGGTCCGGTCTGCGCCCGCTGGTTCGCAAAGGCGGCGTGAAAACCTCAAGGCTATCCCGCGATCACACCATCCTTGTCTCCGCCTCCGGCCTCATTACCGTGACGGGCGGCAAGTGGACCACCTACCGCCGTATGGGCCAGGACACAATCGATCGCGCAACGCAGATTGCGTCCCTCCCCAAGCGCCCCTCTCCAACTCTCGAATTGAAGCTTCACGGATGGACGCGTGAAGCTACTACCGCGAACTCCCCTTGGGAAAGTGTCTATGGTTCCGATCTCCCGGCACTTCAAGCTCTCTCAAAGCAGGATGCAAGCCTCGACGCCTTGCTCCACCCGCGGCTGCCATTCCGGCTCCGCGAAGTAGTCTGGGCTGCTCGCCATGAAATGGCGCGATCGGTCGAAGATGTGCTGGCCCGGCGCACGCGTGCTCTTTTTCTCGATGCGCGCGCCGCCATTGAAGCCGCGCCGGCGGTCGCGGACACTTTGGCCCGCGAACTGCACCGCTCCGACGAGTGGAAAGCCAACGACCTGCGCGCTTTTCAGGAAACAGCACAAGGCTATTTATACGAGGAATAACTTACACGAGGAAGAAGAAGACCGGCGCGATCACGTTACGGCTGCACGCCCGGCGGAATCAGCAGCGTGAGCGAGTGGGGAACCACTTCGAGCCGCACCGGCAGTGAGCCTAAGACTTCTCCATCAGCCTCGACAAATAGCTTCTCGGCCGAGCCATTGCGTGCCCGGCATTCGATCGATGGCGAATCCATCAGCTCAACATTACGGTTAAAGGTGTGCCGCCCGGCGACCACTGCAAGCAGAAATGAGAGGTACTGCAACCGGCTTTGCGTTTTGAATGCCAGCATGCTCAAACTGCCATTGCGCAAGCTTGCGCCCGGAGCCAGGTTGCGCAAAACTCCTCCAAATGAGCGCACGCGCACCGCCAGCAGTTGTGAAACCTCTACCACGCGCCCGCCGCCGTTTCCATTCGATGGCAGTTCCGCCTCAAACAGCGGAAACGGAGAAGTAGCCCAGATGCGGAACGCTTCGATCAGATAGAGAACGTATCCCAGCCGCCGCTTCAGCCGCGAGTCAAGTCGCGACATCAGCAATGCATCGGCGCCGATTCCCGCAGCCACAATAAAGTAGCGCGATCCCGGATTTCCGTCGCCGTCCTCGTAGTGAATGCGGCCCACCGAGACTCGCGCCGGCGCGGATTCCAGCAGCTTACGCGCTACTTTGGCCGGCGACGCGATCAATCCAAGATCGGCGGCCAGCGCATTTGCGGTGCCCAGCGGAACCACTCCCAGCGCCACGTCCGTGCCCACCATGCTTTGCACGGCTTCATGCACTGTGCCGTCGCCGCCGCACGCCAGAATCGTATCGAACCCGTCTCGAATCGCCTGCTCTGCGATGGTTGTCGCACCGCCCGCGGCTATGGTTTCGAAAGCCTCGGCCTCGATCCCCGCATCGCGAAGTACGGCCATGATCTCGCCGACGGCTGCGCTTCTCCGCGAGGAGTGTTGGCCAGACGCCGGGTTGTAGATCAGCGCCACGCGGCGCATTGCGGATTTCACTTGGACGGTGCTTCCTATCTGCCAGGAGCGCCCTCAGGCACACCTCGCCATCATCGCAGATTAGTAGATAGAAACGCGGATCAGCGCTCCCAATATGTCACTAAATATGTATCGATTTGGTGTGAAAGCGATAAAGAGAATGGCAGATTCCCCGGCTGCGCAAGCGCAACCTTTAGAGCCTTTTTTCCTCAGCTTCCACCTGCGGGGAACCTTCTCCACAATCCGGGGTCGACCGATTTTGTCCTACACTCTTTTCTATGGCCACCATCCCCGACCTCACACTCGAAACTGGCCTGCCCGCCAACCTCGACGCGGAAAAGACCATCCTCGGCGCGATTCTCCTTGAAAATGCCGCCCACGCTGAGGCTGCCGAATTCCTCAAGGCTGAAGACTTCTCGCTCGACTCCCATCGCCGCATCTTCCTGCGCATGAGCGAGTTAATTGACTCAGGCCGCACCGTCGACATCGTAACAATTTCCAACGAGCTGGCGCGCTATAAAGAGGTCGAGTCCGTCGGAGGCGTAGCCTATCTGGCCTCGCTCACAGAGGGTTTGCCCCGCCGCCCGGTCATTGAAGATTACATTCGCATCGTCAAAGACAAGAGCATGTTGCGCCGCCTCATGGGCATTTGCTCGGCCGCTATCGCCAAGGCCGCCGACCAAAGCCAGGATGCCATCGGCGTCCTCGACGAGACCGAGTCGCAACTGCTTGAAGTCAGCGATTCCGGCCTCAACCAGGGCCTGCAGCCCATCGAAACCGTCGTTCGCGACTCCTTTGGCTCCATCGACAATCTCTACAAACATGCCCGTGAAATCACCGGTCTCGACACGGGCTTTACCGATTTCAATCGGATGACCAGCGGCCTGCAAAAGGGCGAGCTCATCATCGTTGCGGCGCGTCCTTCCATGGGTAAAACCGCGCTCGCCATCAATATCGCGCAAAACGCAGCCATTTATCACAACGCCATCGTTGCCATCTTCAGTCTTGAAATGAGCCGCGAGTCGCTCCTGCGCCGCATGCTCGCCTCGCAGGCATGGGTCGATCAGCGCAAGCTGCAAACCGGCTTCATCCCGCGTGAAGATCAACAAAAACTTCAGAGCGCGCTTGAGCAGCTCGTCGAGTCGCGAATCTTCATTGACGACTCGGCCGGCGCGACCCTCGCCGAGATGCGCGCCAAAGCTCGCCGCCTCAGGCAAACCGCTGGCGGCCTCGATCTAATCGTCGTCGATTATTTGCAGTTGATGTCGGCGTCACTGCCAGGGGTCAGCAAAAAAGGCTACGAGAACCGCGTGCAGGAGGTTTCCGCCATTTCGCGCGGCCTCAAAGCCATGGCCAAGGAGCTGAATGTACCGGTAATGGCTCTCTCGCAGCTCTCGCGCAGCAACGAAAAACGTGACGACAAGCGTCCGATGCTCAGTGACCTGCGCGAATCTGGCTCCATTGAGCAGGACGCCGACGTGGTTGCCTTCATTCATCGTGAGTCGTACTACAATCGCGACGAGACCGATTCCAGTGCCGATAAAGCTAAAGCGGAGGTCATTATCGCCAAGCAGCGCAACGGCCCCACTGGCTCGGTCGAGCTGCATTGGAACTCGTCCTTTGTGCGTTTCGATGGCGTTGATAAATCCCACGAAGCCAACTAGAGCTGCGCGATGTCCTTGGCCTCGGTCGCCCCTATCGCGCCGTCATCGCCCCATCATCGCCCCTGACCAAAACACAATCTGCCGCGCTCGCCTTGCGCCCGCTTCCCCTGCATGTCTATCTTTGTCCCAGCACCTTAGCGATCGCAGCAGACCTCTATGGACGTTCTCAAGCGCCTCTTCGAGCAGCACTTCCACTCGCCGCCCGAGCGCGTGCTGCCGCTCCAGGGCCAGCTCGGCGGCTCCGGCCGCGTCATCGTCCGCCTGGCGGGCGCGGGACACGACGCCATCGGCATTCTCTATTCCGTCCGCGAAGAAAACATCGCCTTTCTCGAGTTCTCCCGCCACTTCCGCCGCCATGGCCTGCCGGTTCCGGAGATATATGCCGACGATTTGAGCCAGGGCGCCTACCTCGAAGAAGATCTGGGCGACACCACGCTCTTTGAATTCCTCAGCGCCAATCGTTCAGGCGATACCATCGCCCCGCACGTCGTCGAGGCCTACCGCAAAGTTATTGCCGTCCTGCCGCGTTTCCAGGTCGAGGCAGGCCGCGGCCTGAACTACAAAGTCTGCTACCCGCGCGCCAGCTTCGACCGCCAGTCCATCGCCTGGGATCTCAACTACTTCAAGTATTACTTTCTTCGCCTCGCCGGAATTCCCTTCAACGAGCAGGCGCTCGAGGTCGACTTCACGCGTCTGACCAAATTCCTGCTTGGCGCCGATCACGATTACTTTCTCTATCGAGATTTCCAGTCGCGCAACATCATGCTGCGCGACGGCCAGCCGTGGTTCCTTGACTACCAGGGCGGCCGCAAAGGCGCGCTGCAGTACGACATTGCATCGCTTCTCTACGACGGCAAAGCCGATCTGCCGCCGGCATTGCGCCAGCAACTTCTCGACCACTACCTCGATTGCCTCGGCGGATTCATCAGCCTCAATCGCGATGCGTTCATGGAGCACTACTACGCTTTCGTCTATGTACGCATCCTTCAGGCCTTAGGCGCGTACGGCTTTCGCGGCTTCTATGAGCGCAAGGCGCATTTTCTGCAAAGTGTGCCCTACGCGCTCAAGAACCTGCGCTGGCTCGCGGATCACGTCAAGCTGCCCATCGCGCTCCCTGCTCTTCTCGACGCGCTCGAAAGAATGTCGTCCAGCGAAAAGCTGCAACAAACTGCGCCGCCTGCCGCTGGCCTGGTCGTTCACATCTTCAGTTTTTCCTTTCATCACTCCATGCCCGTCGATGAATCTGGCAATGGTGGCGGATTCGTCTTTGATGCCCGCAGCCTGCCCAATCCCGGTCGTGAAGAACAATTCCGAGCACTCACCGGCCGCGATGCCGCAGTCATTAACTATCTCAATAACCAACCGAGCGTCCGCGAGTTTCTCTCTCACGCCACCTCGCTGGTCGATGCCAGCGTCACCACCTATCGTCAGCGCGGCTTCTCCAGCCTGATGGTCTCGTTCGGCTGCACCGGAGGCCAGCACCGCTCGGTCTATCTGGCGGAGCAGTTGGCGAAGCATCTGCGCGGCGCAGCAGGCGTCGAAGTTGTCCTGCGCCACACGCAACTCGAAAAGATGGGCATGCTGGCGGAGCCAGTTCTTGGCATATTGGCGGAGCCAGTTCAATGAAGGCGATGATCTTCGCCGCCGGCCTCGGCACGCGCCTGCGCCCGCTCACCGACGACCGCCCCAAGGCGCTGGTCACAGTCGCCGGCA
>CAVXPR010000083.1:0-17758 GCA_963763585.1 uncultured Acidobacteriaceae bacterium
GCGGCGCATCACCCGCTTGCGTCGCGAGTTTCAGGAGAGCTTTAATCAGGCCGTTGTTGCGCATCGGACCGGTGCCGATCAGGGCGATCAGAACGCGCAGCCGCATCTGTTGCGGCACATCGCGCCGGGCGACCAGGTATTCCTGAAATCGATGGGTAAAGTGGCTGTAGTTCAACGCGAAGTCGACAAGGACCTCTTCGAGGTTGCTCTCGGGCCGATCAAGATGCGCGTCAAGCGGGACGAGCTCTCCGCGGTCTCCGACCCTTCAGGTCTTGGAACAGGGTCGAGGCAAGGGGAAACCAGGCAAGGGAAGGCCGATCCGCTTGGTGCGGCGAGAAAGCAGAAGGGCGTGCACGTAACCGTGACGAGCGCGAATACAGACGACATGCGGGCGGAGATCAATCTTATCGGCCGCACGGTGGATGAAGCGACCGATGAGCTTGAGAAATATCTTGATCACGCCTTTCTTGCGGGCTTGCCGCGGGTGCGCGTGATTCATGGCCATGGCGCGGGAATTCTGCGCCGCGGCGTGCGCGAATTTCTTAAGGGCCATCCCCACGTCGCCGGAATTGAAGAGGCTCCGCAAAGCGAAGGCGGGCAGGGCGCGACGCTGGTGGAGTTGCGGCAATAGAGCGGAGGTGCGGCCAAGCAGATAGCCGTCGGCTATCAGCATTTCTCTGGACCCGAAGGCATTTAGCTATAGCTTTCACCTCGTCTTGTATCATCAACCGGTGATTCCAATGACACGCTCCCGGATTCTATTCATCTGCTCTGTCCTGTTCGTCTGTTCGTCGGCGATTGCCCAGCGGGCTCCGATTCAGCAGCAACTGACCTTCACGCCCTACCACGCAAACGGCATCTACAAGACCGGCGAAACCGTTGGCTGGACGGTAACGCCAGGCCCCGATGCGCCCACTTACGCTTATAAGTGGACGATTCGCAGAAACAACGCGGTGGTTCTCAAGGAAGGCAAGCTCGAGCTCTCCTCGGGTAAGGACACGATCGAAATCGCCGGCGACCAGCCCGAGATGATCTATGTTGCGATTGAGCCGTATGCGGTTCTCGCAGCCCAGACGATTGCGCCCAGCACTTCAGGTACACCCGCAGGTCAATCCGGGTCTGCACCGCCAAACCAAAACAGACCGGCACCGGACGCGGCATCCACGGCCGCGGCTCAATCAGGCGCCGCAGCGGCGAACCCAGGTGGCTCAACCCAGCCCCCTCAATGGATTGGTGGCAACACGGGCCGGAATAACGGACTCTACGCAGTTGGCGCTGCGGTGGCGCCGACGGAAATTCCGCTCTCGACTCCGCGCCCGGCCGACTTCGATACATTCTGGGACGGCAAGCTGGCTCAGCAGGCCAAGGTTCCCGTTGACGCAGTGCTTACTCCGGTCCCGACTGACGTGCCGGGCGTGGAGATGAGCATGTTCGCACTCGATGCGCTCGGATCGAAGGCTCACGGTTACGTAGCGCGGCCGGTTGCCGAGGGAAAATATCCCGCGCTGATTGTGCTGCAATATGCCGGCGTTTACGCACTGAACGCGCACGCGGACGCTGAGCATGCCGCCGATGGCTGGCTAGTTTTGAACGTCGACTCACACGACAAGCTTCCTTCAGATCCATCGGGCGGCATTCCCACGAATTACAACGCCATAGGAAACACCGATCGAGAAAAATCCTACTTTCTTGATATGTACTTGCGCGATTCGCGCGTGCTCGATTATCTGGAGACGCGGCCGGATTGGGATGGCAAAACGGTGGTGCTCACCGGCGGAAGCATGGGCGGCCAGCAAAGCATCGTGCTTGCAGGACTGCGGCCCGACAAGGTGAGCGATGTGCTGGTCTGCGTGCCGGCAGGCGCAGATACGAACGGCGACTTGCACGGCCGCAAGGCAGGATATCCTTATTGGCCCTCTGACAATCAAGACGCGATGAATGCGGCTCTTTATTTCGACACGGTCAACTTTGCATCGCGGATCAAGGCGCCGGTAATGGCAGGATTCGGATTCATTGATACTGTTTCGCCACCGGCGGGCGTTTGGACGATGCTGAACCAGATATCCGGCCCGAAGGAGCCCGTGCCGGTCATCGACTCAGAACACGACAACTTCACGTACATGAAGATGGAACCGTGTCACGCGAGAACGAAGGAACTTCTCGACCTGTTGGTGAAGGGCGGCGTTTATACGCCGAAGGAACTCCAGCCGCCGAAAGAACTCCAGCCGTAGATGTCTGGGATCGGATATTTCACGCGCCACGCGACCCGATCCCAGCCAAAAATCACGCCATTGCTTCGCGGCCCATCGGCTCAAAAACCAACTGGTTTGATTTGCGATCCACGTCGACGCGTACGTGAGCTCCGTGCAGGATTTCACCGTCGAGGATCTTGATGGCCAGCGGGTCTTGAACCATTCGTTGCAAGGCCCTTTTAAGCGGTCGCGCCCCGTAAGCCGCGTCAGAACCGGAAGCCAAAATCAACTGCCGCGCAGGTTCTGTCAACTCGAGCGAAATTGCACGGTCCTCGAGCAGCTTGCGAACCTCGTTCAGGCGCAGATCGAGAATCTTGCCCAACTGCGCGTTGCCCAGCGGCCTGAAGATCACGATGTCGTCCACGCGGTTCAAAAACTCCGGGCGGAAATGCTCGCGCAACACACGCATCACGCTTTCGCGCGCCATGTCGAAGTCGTGGTCGGTCTTCAGCTTTTCCGTCGCAAGCATAGCCGCGCCGAGATTCGACGTCATGATCAGCACCGTGTTCTTGAAATCGACTGTGCGCCCTTTGGCGTCGGTCAGCCGGCCGTCGTCCATCACTTGCAGCAGAATGTTGAAGACATCCGGATGTGCTTTTTCGATTTCGTCGAAGAGAATCACCGCGTAGGGCCGGCGATGAATGGCCTCGGTCAACTGGCCGCCCTCATCGTAACCCACGTAGCCTGGCGGCGCGCCGATCAGGCGAGCCACGGCGTGCTTCTCCATGTACTCGCTCATGTCGATGCGCACGAGCGCTGATTCGTCGTCAAACAGAAACTCAGCCAAAGCGCGCGCCGTCTCCGTCTTGCCGACGCCGGTAGGCCCGAGGAAGATAAACGAGCCGATAGGCCGCTTGGGATCGCTGAGGCCGGCTCGCGAACGGCGAATAGCGTTAGCCACAACGCTTAACGCTTCGTCCTGGCCCACCACGCGCTCGCGCAGACGTTCTTCCATCTGGACGAGCTTCTTTACCTCGCCCTCGAGCATCCGCGTGACAGGAATGCCTGTCCACTTGCTGACGATCTTGGCAATGTCTTCCTCGTCCACTTCTTCTTTGAGCATCCGGGCGGCGCCGGTTTTGCCGTCCTGCGCAGCATCGAGCTTTTTCAGTTCAGCTTCGAGCTTGGGCAGCTCGCCATATTGAATCTGCGCAGCGCGATCGAGCTGGCCCTTGCGGGTCTGCTCCTCGGCCTCAAAGCGAAGCAATTTAACCTTCTTCCTGATGTCACTAATTCGCTTGTCGGCCTCGCGTTCTTTTGTCCATCGCGTGCGTTGTGCAGTGATCTCCTCAGTCAATTGAGCCACTTCGCGCTTGACCTCATCGCGGCGTCCAACACTGTTGGCATCTTTCTCATGCTTGAGAGCTGCTAGTTCAATCTCAAGGGACGTGTCTCGCACGCTCCTTCTGATCAATCTCGGTTGGCACCGATCCCTTCTGGATGGCCAGCGATGCGGCGGCCTCATCGACAAGGTCGATGGCCTTGTCAGGCAGGAAGCGGTCGCTGATGTAGCGGTGGGAAAGCGTGGCAGCCGCGACGATGGCCGAATCCTTAATGCTCACTTTGTGGTGCGTCTCGTAGCTTTCCTTCAAGCCGCGCAGGATTGCAATTGTGTCTTCGACGTTCGGCTCGCCGACATACACGATCTGGAAACGGCGTTCGAGTGCCTTGTCCTTCTCAATGTATTTGCGGTACTCGTTCAGCGTGGTTGCGCCGATGGCCCGCAGTTCTCCGCGCGCCAGCGCCGGCTTGAGCATGTTGCTGGCGTCGATTGCGCCCTCGGCCGCGCCCGCGCCAACCAGCGTGTGCAGCTCGTCGATGAACAGCACAATCTGGCCGTTCGATTCTTCGATTTCCTTAAGCACTGCCTTGAGCCGGTCTTCGAACTCGCCGCGATATTTTGCGCCGGCAAGCATGGAGCCCAGATCGAGCGCGATGACGCGCTTGTCGCGCAGGCCCTCTGGCACGTCACCAGAGACGATGCGGCGCGCGAGTCCCTCGACGATGGCGGTTTTTCCAACGCCGGGCTCTCCGATTAATACCGGGTTGTTTTTTGTGCGGCGGCTGAGCACCTGTACGACGCGGCGAATCTCCTCGTCGCGGCCAATCACCGGATCGAGTTTGCCGCGGCGCGCGAGATCGGTCAGGTCCTTGGCGTATTTTTGGAGCGCCTGAAACTTTTGCTCCGGATTCTGGTCGGTGACGCGCTGCGAACCGCGCACAGCGGTGAGCGCTTGCAGAATTGCCTGGTGCGTAGCGCCTGCCGCGACCAGTGCGTCGCGCGCGGGATCGCTTTTCAGATGCGCAATGCCCAGCAGCAGGTGTTCGGTGGAGACGTACTCATCCTTGAAGTTTGCGGCCTCGTGAAAAGCCTGCTCGAGAACCTGGTTCATCGCCTGCCCGAGGCCGGGCTGTGCAGCCGCGCCTGCCACACGAGGCAGCTTCTGCTCTATGCCATTCAGGTCGTGCTCCAACTGTTCCGTGGGCACACCAATCTTTTCCAGTACGGCAGGAATCACGCCTTCACGATCATCAATCAAGGCCAGCAACAAGTGAACCGGCTGCATCTCCGGGTTTCCGAGCACAGCGGCGCGCGCCTGCGCTCCCTGAATCGCCTGCTGCGTTTTCACTGTCAATTTGTCCCAACGAATTGCCATCGTTTAATTCCTCAATGAATGATTTGCGTGCAAGGGATCAGGGTTCAGGTGTCAGGGCTCAGAAAAATGGGATCAGCCTATGTCTCTCGACGAGCGCCGTGGCACGAAGCTTGCTCTTTGGCAAGCATAGTACGTGACGCGCCGGAAGGGCGACTGATCCCTAAATCCTGATCACTGAGACTTGGCTTTTACGCCGCCAGCGGCTGGCCCACTTTGACCTTGATCTGCTTCGGCTGGGCCTCGGGCTTCTTGGTTAGTTCGACCTTGAGCACGCCTGCGTTATAGGTGGCAGTCACGCTCTCCGTGTCCACGGTTGTGGGCAGCGTGAACGCGCGATAAAAGCTGCCGTAGCGCCGCTCGATGCGATGGAAGTTCTCTTCCTTCTCTTCCTTCTCGAACTTGCGCTCGCCCTTGACGGTCAGCGTGTTCTTTTCAACGCTCACGTCCAGGTCCTTCTCTTCGAGTCCCGGCACTTCGAGCTTCAGGACGACCTTCTTCTCGTCCTCATAAACGTCAACCGCCGGAACAAAACTGGCTGCGGACGGCGTGCCTTCGCCTTCGTTCAGCTCGCGAAAAAGCGTGTTGAAGGGGTTCTGAAATGCGACAACTCCCCTGACGGGGTCCCAACGAGTGATAACCATAATTGTCTTCCTCCTGATGATTTAAGAATTCGATTGCGGCTGGGATCCGATTGGAGCGGGACGGAATCCCAGCTGCTCAGTCAATTTGATTGGCCTATAGCATAAATGATTCAGAAAATATGAGCGTAGTACGCTAATATGCATGAAGTATTATACAAAAAATATGAAAATAAACGAGTTACATAAGATACGGCAACAAGTTTCGGCTGTTTCCGGTCCTAGTTAGCCCTTGATTCCGGCTTGGTGCGGAGGATTTTGACTAGTTGGCGGGTCGGGAGCGCGGGTTCGGTGGACTCCGGAGACTGATCGCTCTATGGGAGGTCCAGAGGCCTTCGCCAGCGCGCGAGTGCAATACAATCCGCTTCATGCACTTTTCAGGATTGGCAGCCACGATCGACTGGCAGACGATCGACTGGCGCTGGGTTTGGCTCGTTGTGGCTACTTTTTTGGCGGGCGTTCTGAACGCAGTCGCCGGCGGCGGGTCATTCCTGTCCTTTCCCGCCATGCTGAGCATGAAGATCCTACCCGTGCAGGCCAATGCTACGAACACGGTGGCAATCTGGCCGGGACAGTTGACCTCAGTTGCCGCCTATTGGCCTGACGTGCGCAAGAACAGGCGCGACGCGGTGTTGATGGGACTTGCCGGCCTGCTCGGTGGGACCGCTGGGGCTATCGTCCTTCTCAACACTCCGCAGACGACATTTCTGCATCTGGTGCCATGGCTGCTGCTGGGCGCGGCGTCGATCTTCGCCGTCAGCGGTCCGGTCTCGCGCTGGCTTGAGCGGTTGAAGCGTGCGCGTCGCGAACGCGCCACGGCCGCGCAGACTATGGCACCCCGCCGCATGCCGTTGTTTCTTGCAGCCATCGTGGTCAGTTTTTATGTTGGCTACTTTGGCGCCGGCGCCGGTTTTGTATTTATGACTCTGCTTGCGCTGTTCGGCTACGAAGACATCCACGAGATTAACGCTCTGAAGGTGGTTGCTAACCTGATGGCCAACGGCATTGCCTTCGTCATCTTTATCGTCGATGGGCAGGTGGTTTGGCGTTATTGCCTGGCGGCCATGATCGCGGCAGCTATCGGCGGCTATGTTTCAGCGAGCCTGGCCAAGCGCGTGCCCCAGCCGGTGTTGCGCGGGCTGGTGGTGGTCATCGGCCTCGGAATGGCGGCGTGGTTTTTCTGGAAAAACCATTCATAGTTTGCAGTTCGTAGTTCGCAGTTGATGGTTCGCAGTTCTCCGAGATCGAGCGGCCGCCTAGTCCGGCCAACTGTGAACTACGAACTCTGAACTGTAAACTGTAGTCATGAGCCACGAGGGCATCCGCTTCGCCTCAAAAGAGGAACAGGCGCGCGACAATCAGGCAAACATCCGACTCCCGCGAATCGCGATCACGCCGGAAAAAGTGCGCGTGCTGATGACCGAGGGCAAGGGCCTGGAGATTGACTGGGCCGACGGTCACAAAAGCGCGTGGGGTTTTGCATGGCTGCGAGACGCCTGCCCCTGCGCGACCTGCGTGGACGAGCGCACGCAGCAAGGACGGAAAACCGGCCAACCCAAACCTGCGCCTACCGCGCTGCTGCCTATGTATACTCCACCGCCAAAGCCGGCGAGTGCGCATGCCGTTGGCCGGTACGCGATCCAATTCAACTGGGCTGATGGCCACTCCGGCGGAATCTATTCGTGGGAGTATCTGCGCCGCGTTTGTCAGTGCCAGGAATGTACGTTTGCAGCTTCGGAGACTACGGGCACGCCAAACTGAGCTTTTGGCCGGAGTCGCTGCGCCTTAGGTGTAGGATCAGCGACCACTCGGGATCTTCGACATGATTTCCGAGACCGGGCTAGTTCGGAAGCCGCTCTAGTTCGCCGTCGGCAGCTCGGCCGAATCGATCACGATCACATCGACCGGTTCCTTTTTCGTTTCGAGCTTCAGGCCAAGCTGTTCCCTCAATGCCGTAAGAAGCGAAGGAGCCGAGGAATCGGACTGCACTCCGCTGTCAGGCCCGGGAGGCGAAGCACCCATCGTCGAATCCGGCGGCCACTTGAGCGTAAAGTCGAACCTCCCCTTAAGGCCTGACTCATCGATTACGATTCGCCCGCCTATCTCCGGCAGCGAAGACAGGTCGCCGGCAAGCTCCGCCATCGTCACGCCATTGCCCTTCCAGTTCCCCGGCGGCCCGTCAGTGCCACCTAATTTGTCCTCCCCGGCCTTCGTCGACGGTTTCATCTTCGATCCGCCCTTGGCCTGCACCAGCGTATAAACCGGCAGCCGCCGTGTCTCATGATGCGTTCGCAGCTTGAACCTGTCGGCCAGCATGGCCTGAATCATGTCTTGCTCTGTGCGAATTCGTTGTTTCGCCGGCATTGTTCCGAAAGCGCGCGCTGTTGCTTCGTCGCACTTGGCCTCAATGTCGAACTTCGCGGAACCCAGCCACTTCGGGCCGCCGGCAATTCGCTGGTCGACGTCGATATAGCCAAAGTCCTGCACGAATTCGACAAGCTGCTTCAGCGACATCGACTTGGCGCTAAACGATCCGCCGGGGCTGAGGCCGATGCTTGATTTATTGTCGGGTCTGTTCGGATCGCTCGATTTGATGGTGGCTACAACGAAACCGGGGGAGCCCGCAGCAGGCGCCTGCGCGCCACAAAGCGGCGCCAGCGAGCTCAGCAGCGAGTAAACGATCGAGAGCGCATAAACGATCCTGCGGACGGCGACTACCGGGAACATTCTTATTGGACGATTCAATTGCGGATTTGCCTCCGATGACGACTGACGACTGTCCGTCGTCTTCTACGATCTTCACTATTCTTCTACAATCTCCCGTATGAAGATTGGATTTCTAGGCTTAGGAAAAATGGGTGCGCCGATGGCGCGGCACCTGATTGCTGCCGGGCACGAACTTTCAGTGTGGAACCGCACTGAGGGGCGAACGGAACCGCTGCTGCGCGAAGGCGCGATTGCGGCAGGGACGCCGGCTGAAGCCGAACTGGGCGCCGACGTTGTGATCACCATGCTCTTTGACGACGCCGCGCACGAAGAAGTGCTCTTTGGCGCCAACGGATTGATGGACGCGCTTTCACCCGGCGCGCTTCACATTTCGTGCGGCACCATCAGTGTGGCGTTGAGCGAGCGGCTCACGCAGGAGCATGCGCGCCGCGGACACGAATTTGTCGCTGCGCCTGTGTTTGGCCGCCCTAACTTCGCTGAGGAGGGCCGCTTGTGGGTAGTCGCAGCCGGCGCGGAGAAAGCCCTCGCCAAGGCGCGGCCGCTGCTTGGAGACTTTCTCGCGCGGAATCTCCATTGTGGGAGTCGAACCGCGGCAGGCGAACGCCGTCAAACTCGGCGGGAACTTTTTGATCAGCGCTATGTTGTATTCGCTCAGCGAGGGGTTTGTATTTGCCGAAGGGCAGGGAATCGATCCGGCAATTTTTATCGAGACCATCAACAGCGCGCTTTTTCAGTCGCCGCTCTATGCGGCGTATAGCAAAGTGATGCTCAATCCGCCCGAACATGCCGGAGCCTCAGTCCTGTTGGGCGAGAAAGACACAAGACTTTTGCGCGAAGCTGCCGCGAGCCGAGGCACACGGGTGAGACTGGCCGACACTCTGGCCGACATTTATGCGCAAGCCAAAGCAGCGGGGCTGGGGAATGAGGACTGGGCTGTGGGAATCTACCGGATGTCTCAGAAGGGAAGCGAGACGCGGTCTTAAAGTCGTGAGATGTCGGGCCAACCTAGCTGAATGGCGAGGCTGACGCCATAACGGGGGCAAAACTGGCGTTTGCGCGGCAACAGCCGAGGCTTTTGCCGCTGAGGCCGTGGCCGTTTAGCCGATGGATTTGATCTGCGTTTCGATATGGGCCAGCGCGGCTTCAAGGGCGGCGCGGCGGCCTGCATTTGAAGTTCTTTGCGAGAGGATATTCTCTCGCTGCAGCTCAAGTACCGACAGTTGGCGATCTCGCGCGGCGCGTTTTACTTCGGCAGCGCGCCGGGCCTCTTCGCTCACGTGCCCGTCGCGGGCATGCGCACCGGGGCTCTCCAAGGCGTTTGCCATTTGATCCTCCACAGATTTACTTTCCCATCCACGGGCCATATCTTCATTCTACGGGCGCATTGAGTGTTTGTGTCCCGCAGAATGACGAAGATCGAAATTAAAAGAGAGAGAGGCTGCAATGCGCGCCTGGCAGGTTTCCGCGTTTGGCATTGATTCTTTGGAGTTTGTGGAGCGCCCCACTCCCGCGCCCGGCCCCGGAGAAGTTCTGATTGGTGTGCGCGCGGTTTCGCTCAACTACCGCGACCTGATGGTCGTGAAGGGCATCTACAACCCGAAAATGAGGCTGCCGCGCATTCCCCTCTCCGATGGCGCGGGCGAAGTGGTGGCAGTTGGCGCGGATGTGACCTTGTGGAAACCGGGCGACCGCGTAGCCGGCATTTTTATGCAGAACTGGCTTGACGGGCCACTGACCGCGGCGAAAGGCCGTGGCGCGCTGGGCGGCGACGTGGACGGCATGTTGACCGACTTCATCGTGCTTAAAGAGCCAGGACTGGTGGCAATCCCCGATCACCTCAGTTTTCAGGAAGCTGCTACTTTGCCCTGCGCCGCAGTGACGGCATGGAATGCTTTGGCCGCGGGAGAGCTTAAGCCGGGATCGACGGTGCTCATTCAGGGCACAGGCGGCGTGTCGATTTTTGCTCTGCAATTTGCGCGGTTGAAGGGGGCGCGCGTTCTGGGCATCAGCTCAAGCTACGAGAAGCTGGAGCGCGCCAGCGCGATGGGCCTGGATGCGGGCCTGAACTATCGCGATAACCCGGAGTGGGATCGCTGGGCGCTCGACCAGACCGGCGGCGAAGGTGTGGACCTGGTGATTGAGGTGGGCGGCGCCGCTACGCTGCCGCGTTCGCTCAGGGCCATTCGCCCAGGCGGGACCATCGCTCAGGTGGGCGTGCTGACTCAATCCGCGGACCCGATTCCGATTCCGCTGATTCTGCACAAGACGGCGCGCATTCATGGCATCTACGTCGGTTCGCGCAGGGATTTTGTGGAGATGAACCGCGCTATTTCGCTGGCTGAGTTGCGCCCTGTAGGTGAGGATTTCGATTGGCGCCAGGCGCGCGAAGCACTGGAACGCATGGAAGAAGCTAGTCATTTCGGCAAGCTGGTGCTTACGGTGAGCTGAAGTGCGGACGTGCTATCTCGGCGCAGCAAGACGCACTGCCTCTTGGCCCTTCGGCTCCAACCGCCAATGTGTTGCGCCGATCTGTTGCGCAGATCTCCCGATTCCGCCCCGCTGATTTAGATTGGACTTGTGACGTTGACCTCTGCGGAATGTGAAAAAATGCTGTCAGTCGCCATTGAAGAGGCGCGCATCGGCCTCGATGAGGGTGGCGTTCCCGTAGGCGCGGCTTTGTTTACGCGTGAGGGCGAATTACTCAGCCGGGGCCGCAATCGCCGCGTGCAGGAGGGCGATCCCAGTATTCACGGTGAGACTGACGCATTCCGCCGTGCCGGCCGCCAGGCGAGTTATCGCAACCTGGTGATGGTGACGACGCTCGCTCCCTGCTGGTACTGCAGCGGTCTGGTGCGGCAGTTCAGAATAGGCGCGCTTGTAGTAGGTGACAGCCGCACCTTTGCCGGTGGACTCGACTGGCTGCGCGAGAGCGGCGTGGAAGTGATCGACCTGGACAACCGCGAGTGCCGAGAGTTGATGGAGACTTTCATCGCAAAGCATCCTGAGATTTGGAACGAAGACATCGGCGAAGAATGAGGGCGGAAACTTTTGCTGGCCACGAGACTCCAATATGGAGGGTTTGACGTCGGAACGATTCCGCTGAGAGTTGGAGTTAAAGGCTGGAAGCGAAGAAAAGGGTGAGCAATGCTGGATCAGGAAACAAAGTTAAATCTTCGTGGCTATTCGATCATTGATGGTCAAAGCGTCGAAGGTAACGGCGTCGCTTTTCGCGGAGTCGACCCGGCCAAGGGCGAGCAAATCGAGCCGGCCTACCATTGCGCCTCGATTGCCGACCTGAATCACGCCGCTGATCTGGCTGAGGAAGCATTTGTCGCCTTCCGCAAACTTTCAGGCCGCGAGCGGGGTCGCTTTCTGCGCCATATTGCCGACGGCATTGAATCCATAGCGCCTGAGCTGGTGGAGCGCGCCAATCGCGAGACTGCTCTGCCGGAAGCGCGCCTCAAGGGCGAGTCCGCGCGCACCATCAACCAGCTCCGCCTGTTTGCGCAAGTGGTTGAAGAAGGCTCCTGGGTGAACGCGCGCATCGATCCTACGCAGCCCGATCGCAAGCCGCTGCCACGATCCGACATTCGCTCCATGATGCGAGGCCTTGGCCCGGTCGCGGTCTTCGGCGCGAGTAACTTTCCACTTGCGTTTTCAGTCGCCGGCGGCGACACGGCTGCCGCTTTTGCGGCCGGAAATCCGGTGATTGTGAAAGCGCACCATGCGCATCCGGGTACCAGCGAGATGGTCGGCCAGGTGATTGCCCGCAGCGTTCGCGAGTGTGGCCTGCCGCCGGGCGTCTTCGCGCTGCTGTTCGGCGCAGGTTCTGAAATTGGCGCGGCGCTGGTCGACCACCCCAACGTGAAAGCTGTCGGATTCACCGGGTCGCTCACTGCCGGCAAAGCTCTGATGCAGCGCGCGGCGTCGCGGCCGGAGCCAATCCCGTGCTTTATGGAGATGAGCAGCGTGAATCCGCTCTTTGTGTTGCCGGAAGCTCTGCATGCGCGCGGCGCGCAGATCGCGGCGGGACTATTCGGCTCGTTTACGCTCGGCGTCGGCCAGTTTTGCACCAAGCCGGGCCTCGTCTATCTGCCGCGGAACGCCGATGCTGATGCGCTGGTTGCCGAGGTCAAGGCGCTGGTTGAAAAGGCCTCTTCATCGCCGATGCTTACGGAGGGAATCTCAAAGAGCTACCACGCGGGCATTGCCGGCCGGCAGGCGCATGGCAACGTGAACACGGTCGCGGAAGCTTCATCCGACGGCGCGGGCAAAAACTACACTGCGCCTGTCTTGATGCAAATCGACGCTAAGGAATTGCTTGCCAATCCCGAGCTGTCTACTGAAGTCTTCGGGCCCAGCGCGCTCGTGATCCGTTACGACAGCCGCGATCAGCTCATGGAACTCGCAGGCAGCATCGAAGGCCAGCTAACGGCTACGCTTCACGGCAGCGACGCCGACCTGGCCGCATTCGCTGATCTCATTTCAATTCTTGAGCGGAAGGCCGGAAGGCTTATCGTCAACGGCTTCCCAACCGGCGTTGAAGTTTGCCATGCGATGGTGCACGGCGGTCCTTACCCGGCCACAAGCGACAGCCGCGCCACTTCGGTGGGCACCTATTCGATCTATCGCTTTGTGAGGCCCGTTTGCTATCAGGATTTTCCGCAGGCGTCGCTGCCCGACGAATTGAAGGACGCGAATCCGCTCGGGATCATGCGGCTGATTGATGGCCAACTCACGCGCGAAGCGGTTCCTGGCCGGCCTTAGGCGACCGCAAAAAGAAAATCAGCACTCCAGACACGATGAGCAGGATCGACATGGCCAGATACCCGGCGCGGGAGCTTCCCGTAACGGCTTGCAGCCATCCCACCAGCCACGATCCTGCAAATCCGCCGAGCGCACCGCAGCTGTTTACCAGCGCAATGACTTTGCCGGCCATATTTCTGGGCAGCATCTCCGGCATGATGGCGAAAAATGGGCCGTAGGGCGCGTACATCGTGCCGCCGGCAATGACCAGGCAGAAATAAGCCAGCCAGAAGTTATTTCCCGCAGTGGCGAAGCTGCAGAACAGCGCGACGCCCGAGAGGATGAGAAACGGCCACACAAAAAGTGTTCGATGTTGCACGCGGTCAGAAAAGTGAGCGACGACGAGCATCAGCACCACGGCAAGAAGAAATGGCGCCGCGCTAAGAAGGCCAATCTGCTCGATACCGCGCGACGATCCCGAGCGAATCATCGCCGGAATCCAGATCACGAGGCCATACACGCCAAAGCTCCAGCAGAAATACTGGAAGCACAGAACCAGCACACCCGGCACGCGTAGCGCCTCGCGAAAATTCTCGAACTGAGGCAGCGAAGACTGTTCGTGCGCAAGCGTATCAGCCAGATGCTTGCTACTGACTTCCGGGAGCCACGGAACTTCGACCGGCCGGTCCCGCGCGACGAAAATCCAGACAAAAGCCCATAGCACTGACGGAATGCCTTCGAGGATAAACGTCATCTGCCAGCCGACGGCCCTAATCAAATAGCCGGTTGCGGCGGCCATCCAGGTCACCGTGACCGGATTGCCCAGAATGAGAATCGCATTGGCCCGTGAGCGCTCTGCGCGCGTGAACCAGTTGGTCAGCAGAATCAGCATCGAGGGAAATATGAGGCTCTCTGCGACGCCGAGCAGAAGCCGATCAACGACCAGCAGCCAGTAGTTGTGGATGATTCCGGTCAGCCCGGAGAAGATTCCCCAGCTGATCAGTGCGAAGAAAACAAGCCGCGTCGCGCTTTTGCGAATGGCGTAGGCTGCCGCGGGAATTTGAAAGAGAAAATAGCCGAGAAAGAAAACCGAGCCGAGAAATGCCGCGCGGGATTCGGTGATGTTGAGTGATTTTGCGAGGCCGGCCGCTGCGCCGAATCCAAAGTTCGACCGCCCAAGGTAGGCGAGGCTATAGGTCACGAAGACCACCGGCATAAGGTAGAGCCAGCGACGGCGCAGGCCTGCCTGAATTTGCGCTGCTTTGTGGGAATCGTCTTCGGGCACATCAATTTATAGCACCCGGAGCGACGTGCCGATTTATCCGATTGCCAGCGCGCGCTCCACTCAGAAGCGAGCCCGAGCAAACTATACTGGTCTGCGGAAAGAGAGTTCCCATCGCAGCCATTTCACTCAACTCCGTATTAGAGACAGATGACAGCAGCCTGCTTCGCGTGAACACACACGCGCCCGGCCCCTCGGGAGCGTTGCCGCTGTCGCCCGAGATGCTTCTCACTGAGCCATCCGGCAATCTTTTCGGCCTTACGCAAAACGCCGGAATGGGTTGGGAGCCAAATCGTCTCCTCGATCCCGAGTTTCTGATCCTGAGCACGCATGGCGGCCTGCGCGCGGAAAACGGCGAGGCTATCGCTCTCGGATTTCACACCGGCCACTGGGAAGTCGGCCTGCTTGTAGCCGAAGCTGCGCGGGAACTGAAATCTCTCCGCGCCACTCCGTTTGCGGGAGCGGTCACCGATCCCTGTGATGGCCGCACGCAAGGCACCACGGGCATGATGGATTCATTGCCTTATCGCAACGACGCGGCAATCGTGCTGCGCCGTCTGATGCGCTCGCTGCCCACCGGCAAAGGCGTCATGGGTATTGCCACCTGCGACAAGGGCCTGCCGGCGATGATGATGGCGCTTGCGTCGTCTGGGAAAAAGCCCGCCGTGCTCGTTCCCGGCGGCGTTACGCTGCTGCCGGATTCGGGCGAGGATGCGGGCAAGGTGCAGAGCATCGGCGCGCGTTTCGCCCAGGATCAGATCACGCTTGAGTACGCCGCCGAAGTGGGTTGCCGCGCATGCGCGTCACCCGGCGGAGGCTGCCAGTTTTTGGGCACCGCTGCCACTTCGCAGGTCGTTGGAGAAGCTCTCGGCCTCTCGCTGCCGCACACGGCGCTCGCGCCATCTGGCCAGCCCGTGTGGCTCGACGCAGCTCGCCGCTCGGCCCGCGCAATACTGCGCATGCATCAGCTCGGCCTGGGCGCGCGCGACATTCTCACTCCCGCGGCGATCCGCAACGCCATGGTGTTGCACGCTGCGTTCGGCGGCTCGACGAATCTACTCATCCATGTTCCCGCCATCGCGCACGCAGCGGGCTTGCCGAGACCGACGGTGGCCGATTGGGTTGAGATCAATCGCAAGGTGCCTCGTCTCGTAGACGCGCTGCCCAACGGACCGAGAGGGTTTGCGACCGTACAGGTATTTCTCGCCGGCGGAGTGCCCGAGGTCATGCTCGAGTTGCGAGCTGCGGGGCTGCTCGACACCAGCGTCAAGACTGTATCTGGCGACTCGCTGGATGTGTGCACTCGATTGGTGGCAGCAGAGCCCGCGTCGCGCTGCGCTGCGCCAGCGCCTTCAGGAGGTCGATGGCATCGATCCCGACGACGTGATCATGTCGCGCGATCGCGCGCGTGCGCGCGGACTTACTTCTACCGTATGTTTCCCTCTCGGCAACCTCGCGCCGGAGGGATCGGTCATCAAATGCACCGCAATCGATTCGTCTCTGGTCGGCGAGGACAACGTCTATCGTCACACTGGCCCGGCGCGAGTCTTCGTCACCGAGTCCGCGGCGATTCAGGCCATCAAAGCCGGCCAAATTTCGCAGGGTGACGTCATGGTGCTCATTTGCAGCGGCCCCGCGGGCGCAGGCATGCAGGAGATTTACCAGATCACATCGGCGTTGAAGCAACTGCCGCATTGCAAACACGTGGCCGTGTTGACCGATGCGCGTTTCAGCGGCGTTTCCACTGGCGCGTGCATCGGCCACATCTCCCCCGAGGCGCTTGCCGGCGGGCCCATCGGCAAAGTCCGCGACGGCGACCAGATTGAAATTGTCGTTGATCGCGTCGCGGCTGGAGGGCACTGTGCATTTTGTCGGCGAAACCGGCAAAACATTTTCGGCCGAAGAGGGCACGCGGCGACTAAGCGCATCGCGGCCAGCGTACAGATCTAGCCCCGCACCCTGAAATGCCAGCCGACACGCGCTTGTGGGCCGCGCTGGTTACGGCGAGTGGCGGCGTGTGGGGCGGTTGCGTCTACGATGTCGATCAGATCGTCGAAAAATTGGAGAAAAAAGCGTGAAGTTATCCAAGACCAGCAACGGAAATTACGTAGAAGATGACGGAAAGCATTTTCGCATTCCTGAGTCGAACTTCGATGCGCTTGTCGGGCACGAAAATCTCGGCGCATATCTGCGATCTGTCGTTGATGGCGGAAAGCCTGCGGCTGATTTCGCATCACGCGCGACTCGAAGCGCCGATTGGCAACCAGGAAGTGTGGGCCGCGGGCGTCACCTACTATCGCAGCCGCAGCGCGCGCATGGCCGAATCAAAAGACGCTGGAGGCGGCGATTTTTACGACCGCGTTTATTCGGCTGAGCGACCTGAGCTGTTCTTTAAAGCAACGCCGAGCCGAGTCGCCGGCCCGGGCAGCCACGTTCGCATTCGCACCGATGCAAAGTGGTCGGTGCCGGAACCAGAATTGACGCTGCTCATCAACCCGCGCGGCCAGATCATTGGCTACACCGCGGGCAACGATATGAGCTCGCGCGATATCGAGGGCGAGAATCCACTCTATCTTCCACAGGCCAAGGTCTACGACCGCAGTTGCGCTCTGGGTCCGTGCATTCTCGTCAGCCGCGATCCGCTTCCGACAACGACGCCCATTCGCATTGAAATCTTGCGCGGCGGCAATGCAGCATTTTCCGGCGCCACCACGCTGGCGGAGTTGAAGCGCAAGCCTGCAGACCTGGCCGCATATTTATTTCGCGAGAACACATTTCCCTTCGGCGCATTTCTCATGACCGGGACCGGCATCGTTCCGCCTGACGAATTCACACTCGCGCCAGGCGACAAAGTCCGCATCACTATCGATCCCATCGGCACGCTGGAAAATGACGTTGTGCAGGGATCACTCGGCTCGGCTGCCTGAACGGATAGGGACACGCTTGGGCGAAATGGGAGACGATTGAACCATCAGGTTCTTTCTGCAGCGTCAGATCCGAAGCACGACGCTCGCCTGCCGCGCCGCCGCTGGCGCATCGCATGGCTGCTTGGCATTGGCGTGCTGGTCAATTTTTTTGACCGCGTCAATCTCTCGGTCTCTCACGACTCTCTGATCGCCACCTTCGGCATCTCAGACGTGGTCTTCGGCTATCTTTCCAGCTCCTACAACTGGACCTATGCGCTTTGCCAGTTGCCCATTGGTGTTTTCCTCGACAAGCTCGGAGTTCGCCGTGTTGGGCGTGTCGGCACTTTTATCTGGAGCGCGGCCTCTTTTGCCGCAGCGGTTGCCCCCAATCTGAATGCGTTCTTTGGCGCGCGGCTCCTGCTTGGCGTCGGCGAATCGCCGACATTTCCCGCGAATTCGAAGGCCATCGGCCTGTGGTTCCCCGAGCGCGAGCGCAGCTTCGCCACATCGCTGAACGACTCCGCGGCCAAATTCGCCTCGGCCATCGGAG
>CAVXPR010000084.1:0-25870 GCA_963763585.1 uncultured Acidobacteriaceae bacterium
CCCTGGTCGGCAGCCCGGTCATCGGCCAATTGAGGCGCCGATTCAGGCGACTGTTCAGCCGGCTCGGTGCGCAGGCCTATCTCCCGCAGTCCGATATCGATGCGCCCGCCGGATGGCATGGCCTCGGCCGCATTCTTGACCAGGTTCACCAGTACGCGCGTCAGGTCCTCGCCGGATAGCCACACCGGCTTTGCGCAGCCCTCAGCGTGAACGGTGAGCGCGATGGAGGGACCGGCCAGCGCCGCCAGCAGGTTTTGGTTAACGGCCAGTTCCGCGGCCAGGTTCGCGACCGGCACGGTAGGCAGCAGATCCCAGCGCCGGTTGGGATTCAAAAAGATTTCTGATTCTCTTCGCGCGCCGTTCGCAGTTTGAGTGCTGGTTGCAGTTTGCGTCTGTAGCGCGGCTCCGGATTCTGGGTCCCCGATCACGGCGCCTGATCCAGGAAGTGTGGGGTCCGGAGTCGTGAGGCCCGTGGGCGTGCCCCCCGAACTCACCAGATCCGCGGACTTCGTTCCCACAGGAGCGAAGCCCGAAGCCAGCAACGCCAACTTTGTCGCGTCCTCCGCGCTGGTTTTCGCGTTCGCTTGATAATCGAGGGCAACGATCTTCTCCACCAGCCGGCGACTGGCCGCAGCCACCAGCCGCAGTTCCTGCCCGTAGTGCAGGAAGGGAGCGGCCAGGACCCCTGGCTCCTCAAGAAACTCGCAGTAGAGGCCGAGAGCCGTAACCATGTTCCGCGCGTCGTGCGCGACCTCGCTGAGGGTCTCGCTCTCGCTGCGCAGCGTCGCCAAGCTCGCGGCCAAAGTTGCCGCGCGCATGAAGTCGGGGCTCGTCAGGTCGGGGCGCAAAAGGTCGAGGCGCATCCGGCCGGGGCCCATCAAGTTTGGACTCGTCCGAACGCTCTCGGGAGCAATCCAGTCGTTCTCGTGCATGCGCGCGTCATCGCTCGCGGGGCTGGCCGCTTTAGCCTTCGGTTCCCGTGTCGACTCTTGTGTCGACCTGGGCGCCGTTGACCCGATTGCGGCGTTCATCATTGCGACTGCGATTGCGGGTGCGTCCGGTTGGTGAGCCGAGTCTCTTATGCTGTCCGTTATGCGCTCAGTCTGCTGCATATGCCGGTTCCTTTCCTACGCTCGTTTCCAGCGCTGGTGCCCTGCGCTGGTTCGCTACTCTGGTTCGCTGCACTGCTGCCGCTATGCGTGTCGCTTGCTTTTTCCCGATTCCTGTCTCCGGGCTCCCGACTTACGATTCACCACTTCTGATTCACGTCTTCTAATTCCCGTCGCCTAGTTCCCATGCCCTAATTCCCGACTTCCAATCCCGACTTTTGATTCCCGTTTTGCCGTCTTGCTTTCCCCTTTTCATACACGTAGCGTGCCAAACCAGAACCCCCTTCCTAAGTTCGTGTTTATGGAAGGGATAGGTCTGCGATCAGCCGCGATCCACGGCAGCGCCGGTCCAATTAAAAGTTCTGAAACGGAACGGGCTGTGCATAAACTCACCGCATAAGACGTTTGCGATCAATGAATTACGCGACGATTCCCCTTTCGGCACTGGCACACCGCCGATTCCCGTTGCGGCACTGTTCTGTTGCTGCCTGATCTCCCCTTTCGCTCGTCTCCCTTACAATCCGCTTATGAACGCAACTGAAATCGCATCTGGGAAGACAAGCGCGCCGGCTCGCGGAACCTCCCTTCGTCCCGGCGGAAGAAGCGCCGCACAGCTTCGTCCACTCACACTGACGCCGGGGTTCGTCCAGACCGCTGAAGGCTCGGTTCTCGTCTCGCTTGGCAATACTCGAGTCCTGACCAACGCAACCATTGAGCAAGGAGTGCCCGGCTGGCTGCGCAACTCCGGACGCGGCTGGGTGACGGCCGAGTACGCGATGCTGCCCCGGTCAACCGTGACAAGAACGCCGCGCGAGAGCGAGCGCGGCAAGATCGGCGGCCGCACGCACGAGATTCAGCGGCTGATCGGGAGGAGCTTGCGGTCGGTGATCGACATGCAGGCTCTGGGCGAGCGCACAGTGATCCTCGACTGCGACGTGATTCAGGCCGACGGCGGCACGCGCACGGCGGCCATCACGGGCGCTGCCGTGGCCCTGGCTCTGGCTCTGAATGCGCTGGTCAAGGCGGGAACAATTAAAAAATCGCCGCTCAAGCAGCTCATCGCGGCGACGTCAGTGGGATTTGTCGGCGGCGAAGCGCTGCTCGATCTTTGTTACGAAGAAGACTCTCAGGCCGAAGTTGACATGAACGTGGTCATGACCGCCGATGGAGGCCTGGTCGAGACCCAGGCGACTGCGGAAAAAGGTTCCTACTCCCGCGCCGGGCTGAATACTCTGCTCGATCTTGGCGGAGGCTGGGCTGAAGGAGATTTTTGCGGCGCAGCGGGCGGTGCTGGAATCTTTCGGTCCTCTTTGATTGGAGCGGAGTTTGCCGTGGGCGTCACGATCCATTACGCCGGCCAGCTTGTCATGCCGGAGAAACTGCCTCTTCTGCTGGATTTCGTCAGCGGCTTCGCAGAATCACACCATTGGCAATTCCGAGTTATTAAGGTGGAAAATGACCCAAATCCACACGGATTCGTCGTTATTCCGCATCCCGATTGCGAACCCTTGGAATTCGAATTCGGCCCGCGCTTCAAATTTGAAAGTTGGGTAAAGACCCAGTTTGCGGGGCCGCCGACTCACATCGAGGTCGTCGACTTCTTGAGAGAAATTCAGCCCCTGATCGGTAGGTTGGGTGTGCGCGATGAGGCGGAGTATTGGGCAAGCGGGAACGAGGATACCCTTCGCTGGCATATGGGCAAGATCAACGAAGTCATGGCGGAAGCTGTAGCCAATCACCCAAATGTTCGAATAGGGGTCAGGACGCCAGGTGGAAGAATCATCGACATGATCGAATAAGTTGCCAGTTCTACTTCATAAATGCCATTCTCGACCGTTCCTGAACCAGAATGAAGGGATCCATCGCCGCATCGAAGAATAGGTACATTGAGATCCGGACTAACGGGAGGGTTCTGTGGTTAAGACTAAGCACGCATCTCCAAGCAACCATGACGCGCCCCTTCGCCATCATCTGCTCGAGTTGCTGAACGGCGGCCACGCGCACGCGGACTTCGATGCAGCCGTCCGCGACGTTCCCGTTGCGCTGCGCGGCAAGCGGCCTGAAGGCGCAGAACATTCGCCGTGGGAGATCATGGAGCATCTGCGCATTGCACAATCGGACATTCTGGAGTTCTCGCGCGACCCGACTCACAAATCGCCGGAATGGCCGAGCGGCTACTGGCCCGCGACCGTCGCGCCGCCTGATGACCGAGCCTGGGATAAAAGTGTGCGCGCCTTTCGCCGCGATCTGAAAGCGATGTGCGATCTGGTGGCCAGTCCGAAGACCGATCTGTTCGCGCGCATTCCGCACGGCAGCGGTCAGACCATCCTGCGCGAGGCGCTGCTCGTCGCCGATCACAATGCTTATCACCTGGGCGAACTGGTGCTGATACGTCGGCTGCTGGGGGCGTGGAGGGGATAAGACAGCCAATAGTGAGTAGCCAGTAGCCAATAGAGAGTAGTGCTTCTAGCTTCTAACTTTCAGCATCTGGCTCCCAACCCGAGGCCCTTAGGCTCCACTGGTTTTCCTATTCTCCCTTTTCATTAACAACTCCGCACAGGCTCTTGGCTCTTGGCTTTTGGCTCTTGGCTCTTGGCTCTTGGCTCTTGGCCTTCTTGGCTCTTGGCTCTTGGCTCTTGGCTCTTGGCTCTTGGCTTTTGGCTTCCGCCTGTTCCCTATTCTGGTACGAGATTTCAACTTTTTGGCGGCGCAGATCGTCTACGCAATGAGGGCCTGTGTCTTTTTTCGTCCACCGGCGCTCAAGCATTGAGGAGCAAGAACTTATGCGATCGAGAACCAAGAAACACGAGACCGGGCTTGTGGCTCTGGCCGCGCTCCTTGCAGCTGCTGCGGTCGCCGTTGCGCCGTTGGTGTTTGCGCCATTGACGCACGCGCAAACCCAGCCCGCGCAAGCGCCCGTGACGCATTACCTGGGAACCGTGACAGCTATCAGCGGCGACACGCTTACCGTGAAGACCGATGCCGGCCAGGTAAATACGGTCGAGGTTCCTTCTACAGCACAACTTAAACGAATCACGCCGGGACAGACCGATCTGAGCAAAGCCGAGGCGCTCGATTTCACGAGCATCGCCGTCGGCGATCGTGTGCTGGTGAATCTGGACCCCAGCGCAACCGGCGGCACACCCCAGGCGCTGCGCGTGATCGCCATCAAGCAAGCTGACGTAACCCAGAAACAGCAGACAGAGACGGCGCAGTGGAACCAGGGCGTGCATGGCCTGGTGAAGAGCGTCGATGCAGCGGCCGGCGTCATTCAAGTCAGCGTTCGCGTGGGAGCGGCCACAAAAGAAGTCGCCGTAAATACCACCAGTTCCACGTTGCTCAAGCGCTACGCTCCCGGATCGGTGCGCTTCGACGCGGCACAACCCGCGCCGATTACATCGATTCAACCTGGCGATCAGTTGTGGGCGCGCGGAACAAAAAGCGTTGACGGATCTTCGATCGCGGCCGATGGAATTGTTTCGGGCAGCTTCTTGAGTATCGCCGGCACAATTCTCTCCACCGACACCGCTGCTTCGACCGTGACGGTGAAGGACCTGGCCACCAAGAAGCCGGTGACGGTTCGCATCACCGGCGATGCGCAGCTGCAGCGACTTCCCGACATGATGGCTTCGATTCTCGCCGCACGGCTCAAGGGCGGACAAGCGGGCGCCGGACAAACAGCGGGCGGGCCAGCGGGCGGACAAGGCGCGGGTCAGGGAGCCGGTGCCGGCAGTCGCCCCGCGGCTAATGGCGGCGGTGCAGGCGGAGATGCACCACGCAACTTCAATCAATCGGGCGGCGGGCGAATGGACCTTGAAACCTTATTGCAACGCGCGCCGCAGATCCAGCTCGCAAGTTTGCAGAAAGACGAAGCCGTGATGATCGTTGCCACTCAAGATGCATCGAGCATAAGCGTGGTAAAGCTGCTGGCAGGTGTGGAACCTCTGCTCGAAGCTCCCCAAGCGCAGGATCTGCTCTCCAACTGGAGTCTCAGCTCGGGAGATTCCGCGGCAGGCGTGGAGTAATTCCATCAACATTTCTATCCATCATTTTTGACTAGCCGCAAGCGAGGGAATTTTGCATTCAAGATCACACTTTCTAACTGCTTTCTTATTTGCCTTTACGTTAGCCATTGCCGGCGCGGCAGCGAACGCGCAAGCGGCGCCTGCTGCTGGTGCGCAGGCAACGCCCGCAACACCGCCCACAGCTGATTCGAACGGGGCGTCAGCGCCACAAACAGCACAATCGCCGGCCACAACTCCTGCGCCGGCCCAGGTTGTTCCTTCGGCGGCACCGCCATCCTCGACCGCGTCCGCACCGTCGGCGCAAACCACGCCAGCAGCGCTGGGAACGCTGCACGGCCACATCGAGGACCCGACGGGCGCGCTGATTCCCGGCGCACTGGTGACGGTGTTAACCGCAGCCGGTAAAAACGTAGGCAGTGCCGCAGCTGACGCCGCCGGCGGCTATCAGATTCGCGGGCTCGCACCAGGAAGCTATGTGATCGAGGCCAGCTTCTCAGGCTTCGCGCCATTCGTCTCTGCGCCGATTGCGCTCACCGCCGGACAGACCAAGAACATCGACATCAAGATGGCGGTTGAAGAAGCCGAGCAGCAAGTCGTGGTGACCGACGAAGGCAGCCCGACGGTGAGCACAGAGGCCGGCGCCAATTCAAACTCACTAGTGCTCAAGGGCAGCGACCTCGATGCGCTGTCGGACGATCCCGACGAATTATCAAGTGAGCTAACCGCGCTTGCCGGCCCTTCGGCAGGCCCTAACGGCGGGCAGATTTATATTGACGGATTTACTGGCGGGCAATTGCCGCCCAAGTCGGCCATTCGCGAGATCCGCATCAATCAGAATCCGTTTTCGGCGGAGTTCGACAAGATCGGCTACGGACGCATTGAGATTCTCACCAAGCCGGGAACCGACAAGTTGCACGGGCGAGTTTACGGCCAGGGGAACGACAAGAACTTCAACACCGGCAACCCGTTCACCGCCGAGCTGCCTTCTTACTACAGCATCCAATACAACGCTTCGGTGAGCGGAGCGATGTCGAAGTGGGCTTCGTTCTTTTTCAGCGTGGAGCAGCGCGATATACAAAACGACAACGTTTATTCGATTCCCAACGGACCAGTGTTCGATGGGCCCAGCGACACCTGGGCCATCAGCCCCGGCACAGTGAGCGGCAGCCTCTTCTCTCCCGCCAATCATCTTGAGGTTTCTCCGCGCATCGACCTGCAGCTCGGCCAGAAAAACACGCTGACAATGCGCTACCAGTTCGAGCGCAACAACGTGAGCGGCTCGCTGGGGCAGACTTCGCTGCCCTCTACGTCCAGTACGTCCGACTCAACAGAGAACGACATTCAGATGGATGATACGCAGGTCATCAGCGACCGCATTGTGAACGAGACGCGCTTTGAATACAGCCGTGCCAACTCGTCGTCGAAGCCGGTAAGCAGTGCGCCCAACTTTGGCGTAACATCCAGCGCCGCGCCCAGCTTTGGCGTGCCCAGCGTATTTTCCGGAGGCGCCAGTGGCGGCCAAACCTCAAGCTCGCATTCCGACCACTTCGAGTTACAGAATTACGTCACTCTAAGCGAGGGCAAGCAGGCCATCAAGATCGGCGCATGGCTGCGCGATGACCGCGACGCCACTTCATCGGACGGAAACTTTAACGGCAGCTTCACGTTTCCTTCGGTCACCGCCTTCGTGAACACGTGGAATAACTGGGAGAGCGGCATGCCGCTCGGAACCAACTGCCCGGCAAATACCTCGGGCGGCTGCCTTCCCACCAAGCTCACCTACACCACCGGCCCGTTTGCATTCCAGGGAAATGTGTTCAACGCCGCGCTCTTTTATCAGGATGATTGGACGGTAAACAAGCTGCTCACCCTTTCAGGAGGGTTGCGCTGGGAGGGGCAGAACCATATCGCCGACCACAGTGACTGGGCTCCGCGCATAGCGTTCGCCTATGCACTGGATGGGCATAAAAAGGGCACCACGACCAAGACCGTTCTGCGCGGCGGATTCGGATTCTTTTACGACCGATTCGGGACGGGAAACCTGATGAACCTGGAAGAGCTGAGCGGCATCCCCGGCAAGAGCCAAACGGAAACCATTATCAGCGATCCGACGTGCTTCAGCGGCACCAGCCTCAGCTCCATCAGCGGCGGCGTGGCCTCATGCGGCACCAGCACGCCGGCGAACTCTGAGACTTATGCGATTTCGCCCACCTATCGCTCGCCCTATCTCGAGCAGCTCGGCATGAGCCTGGAGCGGCAGATCACGAAAGCGGCGACGCTCACGTTCACTTACATGCACACGTCCGGTTTTCACCAGCTTGCGGTACGCGACTCCAACGCCTACCTGCCCGGCGATTACGTTTATAACGCCAACGGGCCGCCGACCATTCTCGCGCCGCGGCCGAACCCGAATCTGGGAGTCGTCAAGCAATACTTCCCTGAGGCTGTATTCAACGAGAACCAGGTGATTGTGAACATGAACGCCCGCTTGTCGCCAAAATTAAGCGTGGTCGGCTTCTACGCCGGAAGCTGGGCAAACTCCGACGGCGGCGGCGGCTCCAGCCCTTCGAATTCTTACAACCTGCGGCAGGATTACGGTCGCGCGGCGTTTGTCCGGCCGCAGTGGTTGTTCCTAATGGGCAATTACACAGGCCCCTGGGCCATCACGTTCAATCCATTTCTGATTTTTCAAGCCGGGAATCCGTACAACGTGACATCGCCGTACGATCTCACCGGCGACAACTTCTTTAACGACCGGCCCTCTTACGCAGGCCCAACAGCGACGCCGAGCAATGTGGTGCAGACCGGCTTTGGCGCGCTTGACGTAGATCCACAGTCCGGTGAGAAGCTGCTTCCCATCTCAATTGGCGACAGCCCGAATTCAATCGCGGTGAATCTGCGCGTCGGGCGGTCCTTCGGAATCGGCCCCAAGGTGGATTCGCCCGGCGGCCCTTCATCCGGAGGAGGCGGCGGTCGCGGTGGTGGTGGATTCGGCGGCGGCTTTGGCGGACCGTTTGGCGGAGGCGGAGGCGGTGGTCGAGGTGGCCCCCCCGGTGGCTTTGGCGGCGCGAATGCGAACACAAAGAAGTACTCGCTGAACTTCAACGTGCAAGCGCTGAACCTTTTTAATGACATCGACCTGGGCAAGCCAGTCGGAGGCATTCAGCCTACGTTTGATTCCACAACTGGGCTCTATGGACCGGGCGCACAATTCGGAAGATCGAGCGGGCTGGCCGGAAATATTTTTTCGACAAGCTCGGCAGCGCGGCGTGTGTTTGTGCAGGCAGCGTTCCAGTTTTGAAGGCTGCATCATCGAATTGCCAAGGGGCTGGAGACCAACACTCCGGCCCTTTCTTTTTTGAATCCGCCTGTCGCATACGTCAATTTGTTCGGGCGAGCAATTCTTTGTACAGCGTTTCCCACGTCTCCGCGGTTGCGTCCATGCTGAAGTTGCGCAGGATGCGCTCTCGCGCGGCGCGGCCATTTGCAGCGAGCGATTCCCTGCTCTGCTGCATGATCTCTAACATCGCGTTAGCGAGCGCTCGCGAATTTTTCGCCGGAACCACCGCACCGGCATCTCCGACAAGCTCGCGCACGCCGCCCACATCGGTCACGACCACGGGCTTGGCCATGGACATGGCTTCGCCGATTGCGAGCGGCATCCCCTCCCACGCTGAACTCGAAACGAATGCATCGGCCGCGTCGAACAATGCAGCCATGTCGCGGCGCAGGCCGAGCCAGCGAACTGCGGCATTGATCTGCAATTCCTTCGCGAGCGCCTCAAGCGGCGGTTTCTGATCGCCGCGCGCGTCTCCAGCAACCCACAGCTGCGCGCCTGGTATTTCCGCGCGTACCGCCGCAAACGCTCTCAACAGATTCAGATAGTCTTTTGCCGGCGCAAGGCGGCCGACGGCGAGCCAGATGAATGTCGCGTCTTCCGCTGCGACTCCCATCTCGGCGCGAGTCAGCGCTCTCCTCGCCGCATCGGGGGCGAATCCACCAACATCGATTCCATTCAAAATGACTGCGCACTTTCGTCGCGGCACGGCTTTGAGCCGCATGAACCGCTCGGCTGCGGCCTGGCTCACTGCGACGGTGCGCCTGCTGAGAAAGTCTGTAAGACGGTAGGCCAACATGCGGCCCCACCCGCCCTCATAGACATTGTGCACAGTGGATAGCACGACGAACTTCGGACCGATAAAACGGAGCAGGCGAGCGAAAATGTTCGAGTGAAAACAGTGGCTGTGCACCAGATCCGGCTGAAACTCACGCAGAAACGCGCGCCCACGCAAGAAGCCTTTGAGCGCGCTGCCTGGGGATCTGCGCACATCGAGATGAATGGTGCGAAGGGAGGTGGGCCACTCTTCATCAAGGCGCGGCATCAGCACCATGATTCGAACCGCGTGGCCGCGGCTGGCCATCCGCTCTGCAACAGCCAGCGCCTGCTTTTCTGCCCCGCCAACGCCGAGCGACGTAAGCAGGTAGACGATGCGCATGGGGCCCGACCTTACTGGACGCTTGTCTCCACTCGAATGACGCCTATCTCTACTTGAATATCGATTTGATCGATGATACCGCAGAGTGAGCCGCTCTGGCCGGTCCGGAGAAGCGCAGCGCGAGCGGCGTATCGAGCGCGAAGAGACCGGGGCCCAGAATCATGATGAGCAGCACGGCAAACCAGTAGTTATACGCGTCGGCGCCCTGGAACTTGTCGGGATTGGAGATAACACCGAGGAAGGCGTCTTTTTCCGCCGTCCAAAAGGCGACAGTCATATTGATGAAGAGCACAAGCGCGATGAGGCGCGTGCCCAGGCCGACCGCGAGAAGAATTCCGCCGACAAATTCAAGCAGCGAGACAAACAGAGCCGTCTGTGCTGGCATTGGAAGATTGAGCGTCGCGAAGTATTGGCCCACGCGATCGAGGTGATGCAGCTTGCCCCAGCCGTCGGTTGCGAACTGCCATCCCCAGTAGAGACGGATTGCGAGCAGCAGCGGGCTCTTGAGCTTGCTGAGAAGCGTTCGCATCCCGCCGTATCCGGCGATGGCGGTTCTTGCTAAAGTCGACATAAACATTCCTCCGTGGAGCGGGATGGCGGGGGACGCAGCGGCGCAGTTCAAGTTGCGCAAATCAATTTGCGCCAGTCAGGTCGGCCAAATCAGGCCTGACATATCCAGCCCAACTCGGCCCAACTGCCAAACCATTCTTGCACGCGCTCTGGACGATGAAGACCGGGAATGCGCGAACCAGAAAAACCGGCGTCGATCGCGTCTCCGAGCGCGGATCCATCGCGAAGCGCAACTAAAGTCTGAAATTCTTCGCGCGTGATCCGGCGGTAATAAACCGACAAATCGACGCGATGGACGGCAAGCCAAGTGGGCCGCGGTCGCAGAGAAGGAATTGCAGCGGCGGTGGAATCATCTTCATGCGCAACGCCTGCTTCGCTGGTCTGGCGTTTCTCGCGTTGATGCAACTCGAGCACGAGGTCGTCGGCTGGATAGCTTAGCGTGACCAGTTGCAGGCAGGGTTGCAAGGCAAGCTTCGACTCGCCCTGAAGCGCTGCGATCTGGCGCTGCGTGAGAGGATCGCGCTCCGGCGCGTCGAAGGCCTCAACGAACGCCCACTCCATGAGGGCGAGGTCTACAGCCAAGCGATGACGGCGGCCCGCGTACTCAGGGTGGACAATCAGCCACTCTGGAAGTTTCGATCCGAGGTTGCGAAGCGTGAACGAGCGGCTGGGATGCTCGGTGAGATAGGCAATGCTTAGCGCTTCAAAACGTTCGGCGCCAATCAGAGCCTTGACCGCGGGAAAATCTTCTGCCAAAGCGCCAAGTATGCGATACCAATATTGCCGGTTGTAGATTTCCAGGCGCTCGAAGGCCGTGAGCCGCGAATTCGGCGCGATGAATGAGGACGCGACATCGGTCATCCGTCGCCCATCGGTCGCGGTCTCGCGCATATTCTCGTCTTTAGTCAGCGGCTGCATCACCGCGGCGGCCATCTCGCGCTGGAGCGAGGCCAGGTCCAACCTCTCTTGACTTGTCGTAGCGCTCATTTCGCGGCTCCGACGACTTCGGCGGGGACCCGGGCGACTTCGGCCGGTGCCAGCGCTTGAACTGTAGCCGATTGCTTCTCCGCATGCAGGTAGCGCTCAGCCTTCTTCGCTTCGGCGTGGACCTCGTCGAAGCTGGGAATATGGTCGTCCCACTCGAGCAGCGTGGGCGTGGGGCCGCAGCGCTCGATGGCGCGCGCATAGAGCTGCCACACGGGATCTATGACTGGATGATCGTGCGTGTCGAGAATATATTTCTCGTATTTTGAATGGCCGGCGATGTGAATCTGCGCCACGCGATGCGCGGGTATCGCGTTCACGTAGTCGAGCGGATTGAACTCGTGATTCATGGCCGAGACGTAGACGTTATTTACGTCGAAGAGGATGCCGCAGTCGGCGCGCTCGACAACTTCGGTCAAGAACTCCCACTCCGTCATCTCGGAGCCGGTAAAGGCGGCGTACGAACTTACATTCTCGACCGCGACGGGAATCTCAAGATAATCCTGCACCATGCGCACGCGCTCGACTGTGCGTTCGACCGCTTCCCATGTATAAGGCAGCGGCAGCAAGTCGTGCGTATAGGTGCCGTCGACCGATCCCCAGCAGAGGTGATCGCTGAGCCACGGGGTTTTTGTGCGGCGCACGAGCTGTTTCAGGCGCTTAAGATGCTCGGGATCGGGTGCCGTCACCGAGCCGAAGTACATCGACACACCGTGCTGAACGACTCTGTATTGTTCCAGGATGCGATCGAGCGTGGCCAGCGGGCGGCCGGCATCGATCATGTAATTTTCCGAGATGATTTCAAACCAGTCGACTACCGGCTTGCGAGAAAAGATGTGGGCGTAATGAGGAATGCGCAGGCCGATGCCGACGCCGTGATCCTGAAACGCATTGAAACGATTGCCGGCCATAGACGCAGTTCACAGTTCTTAGTTCGCCGTTCACAATTGTCAGTTTTGAATTTGTTTGAGAAGAAATCAGTCGTCAGTGAGCAGTAGCCAACACAGGAGCACGACATGAAAACCGTCTGAGCCACGCGTAGACCACCGGTCACTGACGACGGATCGGTGTTTTTAAGCGAGCCCTGGCATCTTGGAGCCGTCGGTGGCGCATCCACCCTTGCTCTTGCAGCTGTTCTTGCCCGAGCATCCGTTGTCGCCGGACTTGCAACCGCCCTGGCCTTTACAGTCATTCTTGCCTTTGCAGGAGTGCTTGGCGGTGTCGAAGTTCGAACCACTGTAGCGCAAACCAGCCTTCATAACCTTGGCGGAGCTTGCGGTTGCGGAGGTTTGCGTGGCCGCATGGGCCGCGACTGCGCTTCCGCCGGCCAGGCCGGCCAGGGCAGCAGAGAGAAGCATCACGTTGAACTGGTTCTTCTTCATAGCGATTTTGACCTCATTTTGGGGATGGGGCGGATGTTCTCCGCGGGTTGGGGTAAGCAGGATGGCAACTTCTCCACCCCGCAGAATCAGTGGTACGCAACCTTGGAGTGTCCCGGCGGCGAAAAGTTACAGCCAAAACCACCGGGCAGGATGAATTTATCATCTCTCGGCGTAACCTGGCCGGTGCAATTGTCATCAAATTGTCGATTGGCAGGCGCTCCATTGCCTGCTGCGCAACCGTTGGCGGGCTCACGCTCGGTGCGCTAGTCTGTTTGAGCCTCAGGCCCCTCTGAGGGTTGCCAGGCCGGGAAGCCTATTCAGTTTCGGCACAGTTGTTGGGGCCAGGTTGTTGGGGTCCAGTTGCACGCTCGCGTATTCGGGAGGTTGTTTGCAAAGCACAAAAGGATTTGGCGCAGTGTCGGGCGCATCGGTGGTGTTAGCGCTGCTGCAGAGTTTGTGCACAGCCATTTTGACGATTAACGGCATTCGCGTGGGAATCGGCGTTGCGGCCCTTGCCGCCAGCAGCATTGCCGCGCCAGTGCTCTCATTTCACCGCGACGCGATTCGTATTCCCATGCTGTCGATTGCGGTGCTTGGCGCGGTGGTCAATCTTGCCGTGCTCGCGTGGGTATGGCACTTGCGCGCGCGGCCCGAGTCGCAATGGCGCAGGCAGCAGATCACGAAGAAGCAGCGCTGGTCAGAGCGGCTGCAAGTTGCGATGGCGATCGCCACGCTGATTTTAGTTGGCTGCGAAATCTATGCGCATCCGATTGTGAATCACGGCGCGTCGGCGTTCTGAATTCGTGCGCGGCCGTGCCGCGATGAGTCTCGACATCGACGGCCGTCACGGTCCCGATACTTCCATCTCTTTTTCCAGCCGCTCATGCAGGCGCTCGCTGAATCCCGCGGGCACTTCGAAGACACGTTCGTCAGCGTAGAGCACGACCACATTGCGCGTGGAGTCGAGGACCGCCGAGCAGATCTCGCAAGTTTCAAGATGCTTGTCGATTTCGGCGCGCAGCTCCACGTCCACCTCGCCGTCAATGTAGGCGGAGATGTGCTCCCAGACGTGTTTGCAGTCGATCCTCATTTTCCCCACCCAAACAAACCACCGCGCTTTGGCGCGAATCCCTTGAGCCGCGGCGCCAGGCTGCGCTGCAACAGCGCCCGCGCGCGGTGAAGACGTACCTTTACTGCTCCCTCGGTGATGCCGAGTGCGGCGGCGGTCTCACGCACGTCCATTTCTTCGATGTCCCTGAGCAGCACGACGTTACGGTAAATCTCCGGCAGCCCATCAATCGCCTGCCTCAAGACTGCCGCAAGCTCCTTTTGCTCTAGTGCAAGGCTTGGAACCTCTCGCCAACTGGTCAGGATGGCCGGGGTAAAGTCGCCGGCCTGGTCGTCCGAGAGCGCGTCCAGCGAGTCCTCACGCCGCGATTCAGCCTTGCGCAGCCGGCCCAGGCCTTCGTTCCGCGCGATCGAAAGCGCCCAGGTACGGAACTGCGATTCGCCCCGAAAAAGGTGCAGGTTACGGTAGATCTTCAGAACCGTCTCCTGCGCGGCATCTTCGGCCTCGGCCTCATTGCGCACAATCGAAAACAAAAGAAAGTAGATGGGGCGCTCGCAGGGGCGAATTAGCTCGTGAAAAAGCTGCTTTTCGCCGGCCAGAATGCGGCGAATACAGCCCGCCTCGGCCTCCGGATTGGGTGCGTTCTTCATCTTGCCTGGAGTCTGGCGGCTGGTCTGGGGCGCGGTTCGCTGCGTCTCAGAATGAACTATATCGTGACCGGGCTTAAAGCCTTTGGCCTTCCGGCCAGGACCCTCCCGGCGCCCGGCCAGGGTCTTAAGGGCTTGAAACCGCCAGGCGACCGCCCTTTTTTTGTGTGGTCAAAAAGAATCCTTGCAAAAAACTCACCATTTGGGCTGTACAATCCCCTCACGAGGAGTCTTATGGCCGGAGATATGCAAATTACGTGCAGCGACTGCGGGCAGGATTTTACCTTCAGCTCTGCCGATCAACAGTTTTTTCAGGAACGCGGATACTCGACCCCAAAGCGTTGCAAACCTTGCCGCCAGGCGAAGAAGGCCGATTCGGGGGGATCTGGCCACCGTTCGGCTCCTTCACAGGGAACTCCTGTGATTTGTTCGGGTTGCGGCCAGCCTACTACCGTGCCTTTTGAACCGCGTGGCGACCGCCCGGTATATTGCCGAGACTGCTACACGGCGCGTAAGGGCACTGGGGGCGGCGGCGGACGAGGGCGCTAGAGCAGGGTTGCCGCTTGCCGGTTTCTCCCGTCGAGCAAACTACTCCTGACAATGGACTGATTGTGTCTGCACGGTTGCGGCATCATAAGAAGACGCCGGCACGAGTGGATGAGTGTCTCCTCACGTGCCGAACCGGCCACGCCGGGCTTTGTCTGCCGATCGTTTTGCGTTCCTTCGCGGCCATTCGTTCCCGGCCATTTATTTCCCGTTTCATATGTTGCGTCCGGGTTGGATTAGTCTCATCCCGGCCCGACGCGGCTCGTTATCAGATGTGATCAGTCTCATCGTTGTCGTGATCTGTCCCGTCGTTGCTGTGGTCAGTTTTGACCAGCGGGAGTCGCGCTTGCTGAGCGAAGATGACTGGGTATGTTCGGCCCCTGAGCGCGCACCCAATTGCAGTTGGACAGATGTCTCTACGCTGGATAAACTAGCCCTCACGGACCCCCTCAACAATCCGTGTACATAAGGAAACTTTCCAAGGCCATGTCCTCTCAGCTATCGTTCACCGGATTCGCCTGGAAGAACCTTCGGCGCCGGCGCCTTCGAACGATGCTGACCCTGTGCGGGATTACGATGGGGATAGGGGCATTTGTGGCGTTGGTTGGGTTTTCCCGCTCGTTTGAACACGAATGGCTGCGGCTCTACCAAAGCTCCGGTACTGACATCGCAGTCCTGCAATCGAGTATGTTCAATAGCTCTATCGATGAGTCGCTCGGCCCTAAAATCAAAGCGCTGCCAGAAGTAGCCGCAGTTGCACCGCTGGTCTTCAATCTCATCGATCTCACGCCGGACGTGAATGCGCTGGTCTACGGATGGCCGGCCGATTCCTATGAGCTGGATTCCCTCAACTTCACTTCCGGTACTCGCTTTCACGCCAACCAGCCCGAGGTTGTGCTGGGCGATCTGTTGTCGCAAAACCTCAAGAAGAAGACTGGCGATACCCTGACGATTCTGGGCGAAACGTTCACCATCACGGGAATCTTTCACGGTGGCACGGCTCTGGAAACCGGCGCGGTGATCATGCCCCTCGATCAAATGCAGAACATCTCCAGCAGACAGGGAAAAGTGACCGCGTTCCATGTGCGGCTGCGGCCCACGCCAGCCGGACAATCGTACGAGCAGTACGTCGCGAAGGCGCAAAAGGAAATTGAAGCCCTCGATCCTGGCATCCGGGCCGAGGCTGCCGCGGAACGCGCCGGCAACAACCAGATTGTGGATATGGCCCACGCGGTGGCCTGGGGCACGTCATCGATTGCGCTGCTCATCGGCATCGTGGGCATTGCCAACACCATGGCGATGTCGGTTTTTGAGCGCACCCGCGAAATCGGAGTCCTGCGCGCACTTGGCTGGAAGGGGCGGCACGTGGTTCTGCTGATTCTTACGGAGGCAGGCGTTCTTGGTCTGGCCGGAGGTGTGCTTGGGATCCTTGTAGGATTGGGCGCCTTGTGGATTCTCTCCATCATGCCCCAGACTGCCAGCGTGGTCTCGTTGTCCATTTCGCCGGATCATCTGATCGAGTCGCTTCTGATCGCCGTTGGCTCAGGACTGATCGCAGGAGCATATCCCGCGTGGCGCGCCTCGCGGCTTTCTCCAGTGGAGGCATTGCGTTATGAGTAGCCCTATCCTCGAGGGTCGCGCATTAGTCAAGAGCTATGACGACGGGCGCGTAGCCGCGTTGCGCGGCGTGGACCTCAAGATCGACGCCGGCGAGTATGTGACCATCAGCGGCGCCAGCGGAAGCGGAAAATCCACTTTGCTGCACATGCTGGGCGGCCTTGATTTGCCGTCGAGCGGCGATGTTCTTTTCCGTGGTGCCAAGCTCGGCTCTGAAATGGATTTGGATACCTTCCGTTCCAGCCAGGTCGGTTTCATCTTTCAGGCTTTTCATCTGCTGCCGACGCTGCGCGCGGTTGAGAATGTCCAAGTGGCGATGCTCGCCATCAAAGGGCGCGCCAATCATCGCGTTGAGCGCGCGTCCGCTCTGCTTGAGGAGATGGGCCTGAAGGATCGCCTGCAGCATTATCCGAACGAGCTATCGGCGGGAGAACGCCAGCGCGTGGCCATTGCGCGAGCCCTGGCAAACGAGCCGGCCATTCTGCTTGCCGACGAGCCAACGGGCAACCTCGACAGCGTAAATACCGGCCACATCATGGACATTCTGCGCGGCATTCGTGAGAGCCGCGGCATGACGCTCGTGATCGTGACCCACGAGAATGACATTGCCCTGAGCGCGCCTCGCCATATTCGCATCCGCGATGGCAGAATTGAAGCATGAGCATCGCACCAGGCATGAGAATTGCGCGAAATATGCAGGGCCGGCGTGCGGCCTGCTTCGCGGCCCGATTTTCATTCCTGATCGCTACGCTGGTCCCAGCGCTCGCGGCTCAAACAGCCAATGTCAACGATCTCTTTGCCATCGAGCGTAAGCAGATAGAGACGGCCGACTTTCGCGTCACCGGCCACCTGGTCGCGATCGATGCGACCGGAGCGCGCGTTAACTATCCCATCACCATCAAGACGCATTGGTTTCCCGGTGTGCTGCGCGAGTTTGTCGATCTTGGCCAGCCGCCCTCGACGCATCCTGATCTGCGCGAGCATATTCTTATAGAGATGCGCGCGAACGGCGAACACACCATCCAAATCGTTCACCCCGGCGAGACAGTGGCCCATATACTCCCGTTTGAAAAGTGGGACACTCATCCGCTCGGCCCGGGATTCAACTACGAGGACTTCCTGGAGCAGCAGTATTTCTGGCCGGGGCAAACGTCTGAAGGCCACGCCATGTTTGGCGCGCGGAATTGCGATATCATCAAGAGCACGCCGGGCCCCGCAGATCGAACGCACTACTCGCAAGTCCGCACCTGGGTCGACCCCACGATCAACTTCCCGGTTTACGCGGAAAAAACAATCAAGGAATCCGGAACGGTGAAGGAATTCACGTCGTTCGGAGTACGCCAGGAAGAGGGCCATTGGTTCGCGCACCAGGTGGAAGTTAAAACGCGCGGACAATCTGGGTCGACTTTGCTAATCTTTGATCGCGGCAGCGCGAAGGCAAAACTCTCAGCTGCAGACTTCAGTCCGGCCGCGCTCGCACACTTTTAGGAGACCGATGCGCCTCGCCCTCTGGATTGTCGCCTTCGCAGCAGTCTTGCTCGTGGTCGGTGTGTGTTACGAACTGATCGGCAGTTGGCGCGACCGGCGGCGATTTACCGGATTAGGGCGCTGGGTGACCATCAACAATGGCGCGAAACTGTACATTTCTGAACTGGGCCCGAACCCAGGCACGAAACCAGGATCGGGACCAGGATCGGGCGAGCCGACGGTTATCTTTGAAGCCGGCATCGGCGCTACGCACCTGAACTGGTGCCACATTCAGGAGACGATCGCCAAGTCTTCGCGCACGGTCTCTTACGATCGCTCTGGATTGGGCTGGAGCAGCCGCTGCCGCACCGCCCGCACTCCCGGAAACATTGCCGCCGAACTGCACCAGATGCTCAGCCGCGCAGGTCTCAAGCCGCCGTTCATTCTGGTAGGGCATTCGTTTGGCGGGCTTGTCATGCGCCGCTATGCATCGCTTTATCCCGAGCAAGTTGCCGGCGTCGTGCTCGTTGATCCCATGCGCTCGGAACAATGGCCGCCGTTCGACCCGGCAAAACAATCGCAGATCGATTTGGGTTGCAGGCTGATTCGCTTTGCAATTCCCGTCGCCTCATCCGGATTCGCGCGCCTGATGGTGAATTTGTTATTCAGCCGCGCAAGCCATCTTTCCGATCACATTGCTGGAGCCGCCGGCGCTCACAAGCGCCATGTTCTCACGCGGCTCAAAACCGAAGTGAGAAAAATGCCCCGCAAAGTGTGGCCCGCCGTCGCTGCGCATTGGTCGCGCCCCGGATTCTACGCCGGAATCCGCAGCCATCTGAAGTCGATTCCCGACACCGTAACAGAGATGGAAGCAGCCCCGCCGATCCGTGACATTCCTGTCACCGTGCTCACTCCCGGTAACACTTCGCCACTCACTCAGGAACATCTTGACCGCATCGGAGACCGAACGCATCAGGTCTTCGCCCGGGAGAGCGAACACTGGATCCATCTCGACGAGCCCGATATTGTGCTCGATGCCATTCGCATCATGGTGGCCGCCGCAGTGGCTGAAACCGCCGTCGCCAATTAAGCTGACCGCTTTCTTTTGCCGTCGCGAAACGCGCACGCTACGAAATTCGCACGCTCTTGCCGCGCGAAAGCACAGCTGCCTTGCGCCTGTCCTTCGACGCGTGGTCGATCTTCTTCCAGAAGCCAATGAAATAGTCGATCGCCGAGATCGTAGAGACGAGCACTGTAAAGTAGATTGCCGCGATCGCATACCACTTGACCGGAATCGTGAGCACGCCGATCTGCCAATGATCCCAGCGGTGCGCCAGAATGGCTAAAGTCACAGAGACGATCTGAACAACCGTCTTGAGTTTTCCCAGGTCGCTGGCGGTGACAGTGAATCCTTCAGAGGATGCGATTGAGCGAAGTCCCGAGATGAGAAACTCGCGGCCAACAATGACCACCACAATCCATACCTTAACGACCTGCGGGTTGTAAGCGACCAGAGCGACGAAGGCCGCCGTGACCATGATCTTGTCGGCCAGCGGATCGAGCAGCATGCCCATGGTCGTGATCTGGCCGCGCTTGCGGGCGAGATATCCATCCAGCCCATCGGTGATCGACGCCAGCACAAAGAGAATCGACGCCAGAATCTCCTGCGCCCCGCTCGGCCCCAGCCACGGAAAATGCGGCGACAATATCCAGAGGAACAGCGGGATCATCATGATCCGCGTCATCGTGATGGAGTTGGGGAGGTTCATCAATGACTCACTCGGGCCGCGTCACGCCTTCTCGTCTCTGGCAGCGTGACACTATTATTGCATTGGCGACAATTCGGCGCGCCCGGCTAAATATTACTTTTGGCTAATAAACAGGGCCTAAATCGCGGCGCGCCTACTTTTTCGCCTTCGCCGTGGCCGTCGGATAGAGCGAGATCAGAAAGCCGGCCTCGTCGCTATCGATCGGTTCGAGCTCGAGCAAATCCGTGGTCTGGGAAGTAAATAAACGAGTACGGAAGAAGTAGCTCTTCCCTGCTTCAGCAATGAAATGCGTGAGTTCTATGCGCCGGCCGGGAAACGATTGAACTTCCGCGCAAACATGATGTTCCCCTGGCGCAACGGCGACCGCAAACCACGATTCGCCTTGGTTGGCGCCCGCCCATGAGCCATCAACAGCATCTTTGGTCGTCGGAGATCCGCCTCCATCCCCGCTTCCGTCATCGTGGATAAAGTAGACCAAAGCCTTTCCAGCTTCCGGGGGCATCAGCCCACGTTGAACGGGATCGAGCTTTACCCTGAAGTTCATTTCTGCAGGCCCGCACGATGACGGAAAAGGAATCTCAGGTTGACGCTGGTGACCAAATCGCTGGCTCTGTTGCGCAAATGCGCTCACAGCAAGGCAGAGAAATACAATTGCAGTTTTCATCGCGTTGCTCCCCGAGTCCTCTAACTATCTTTCTATCCAGGAATTTGGATGGGAAACCCGCGAGTTTAGTTGCACGCGCAAAGAAATGGCGGGAGAGCTATTCGCTCGTCCCGCCACCTTTGTTTGTCTGCGTCCTAAGCGCTACGCGTAAAAGCCGCGCTGCTTGATGGTGTACGCCACGCGGTCAACAGCCAGCATATAAGCCGCGATGCGATTGTTCACGTCGTGCGCATCGGCGTAGCGCACCACATCGTCGAAGCTCGAGCGCAGAATCGCTTCAAGCTGCTCGTTCACGGCTGCTTCCTTCCAGAAGAATCCCTGGCGATCCTGCACCCACTCAAAGTAGCTTGCCGTGACGCCGCCGGCGTTGGCCAGAATATCCGGCACAATAAAGATGCGCTTCTCGGCCAGGATGTCGTCGGCCACGGCGGTGGTGGGCCCGTTCGCGCCCTCCACAATAATTTTCGCCTTTACCTTGTCGGCGTTGCGGCTGGTGATCACGTTCTCCGTCGCCGCCGGAATCAGAATCTCGCAATCCATCAGCAGCAACTCTTCGCTGGGCGTGGCCTCGGCGCCGCGGAATCCCAGAATCGTTTCGTTGCGATATTTATATTCAAGCAGTTGATGGATATCGATGCCGCCTGCGTTGAACAAGCCGCCATCACGCTCGGCGACACCGACAATCTTGTATCCCTGCTCCAGCATCAGTCGCGCGGCATTCGAGCCCACATTGCCAAATCCCTGAATGACGACCCGACAGCCCTCAACGTCCATGTCCAGGTGGCGCAGGCTCTCGTTGCATACCACCATCACGCCACGTCCCGTCGCTTCAAGGCGCCCCTGTGACCCGCCAATATTCAGCGGCTTGCCGGTCACCACGCTGGTCACGGTCTTGCGCATGTGCATGGAGTAGGTGTCCATGATCCACGCCATCGTCTGCTCATCGGTGCCCACGTCCGGCGCGGGAATGTCTTTCTCCGGCCCGATGAATTCGATAATTTCGGATGTGTAGCGCCGCGTCATGCGCTCCAGCTCACCCTTGCTCATGCTGTGCGGATCGCAAATGATTCCGCCTTTCGCGCCGCCGAATGGAATATTCACCACCGCGCACTTCCACGTCATCCAGCTCGCCAGCGCGCGCACCTCGTCCAGCGTCACATCAGGCGCGTAGCGGATTCCGCCCTTGCACGGCCCGCGCGCCATGGAGTGCTGCACGCGGAAGCCCGTGAATACGTCGACCGCGCCATTGTCGCGGGCCACGGGAAAATGCACGATCACTTCCCGCGACGGCGTGCGCAGCACCTTCCACAATCCCTCATCGAGATTCAGCTTGCGCGCGGCAAAGTCGAAGCGCGCGCTTTGCGCCTCCCATGGATTGATCTCCTGATCCAACGTGACGCTGCTATCTCCGGTTGTCATATCGATCTCCATATCGCGCCGCTGCCGTGGTACTGCGGATCGGGAATTTAGTCCCGCCTTTCAAGAATATAGTCGAGGGTCGCGATCCGCGCTCCGGCGAGTCGCCGAGATTGACATGTGCAGCACATGCAACTATGCTCAGAGCATGGCAAAGATGATTCAAGTGCGGAACGTCCCTGAAGCTCTTCACCGCACTCTCAAGGTGAGGGCTTCAACAATAGGAATGTCTCTCTCCGACTACTTGCTCGGTGAGTTTCGAGAGATCGCCGAGCGTCCCACGCTCGCCGAGTTGCGCGAGCGTTTGCATTCGCGCAAACCGCTTTCCGCCGCCTTGGACACTCCGGCTCTTTTGCGCGAAGCGCGCGCGGAACGATGATTGTCCTCGACGCCTCGGCGGCAATCGACTGGCTGCTCCAAACCCCTGCCGGAAAGCGTATCGAGCAGCGAATTTTTGTCCGCAGGGAAACTCTGCATACCGTGCATTTGCTCGATGTGGAATTTGTGCAAGTCCTGCGGCGCCTTGTCCGCAACGGAACCTTGACAAGCAGGCGCGCTGAGGAGGCCGTCGAGGACCTTGACGCGCTGAACATTGCCCGCTATCCCCCGGTAGTGCTGCTCAAGCGCATCTGGCGGCTCAGACAGAATCTGAGCGCTTACGATGCAACGTACGTCGCGCTCGCCGAAGAGCTGAATGCTCCTTTGATTACTCGGGACCGGCGAATTGCCACGGCACCCGGCCATTTGGCCTCGATTGAGGTTTTCTGAGCGGCCGGCAGCCGGCTGCGCCATGGTGATCGCAGGGCTCACCGCACCAGCAGCTAGAATGAAGCTGTGAAAGCCGCATCGCGATCTGCCCAGCCCAGCCGCAAGGAATTTCTTCGCCTCGCCCGGGCACATACCCTTGTGCCCGTGTGCCGCACCCTGATGGCCGACCTGGAAACGCCAGTCTCGGCCTTTTTGCGCGCGGCATGGACGGAGCGCGAGTGCTTTCTGCTGGAATCAGTTGAGGGCGGCGAGCAGGTCGGCCGCTACACCTTCATAGGCCTCACGCCGTTCAAGCGCATCGTCGCCCACGGACGCCAGATCTCCATCACCGAAGGCCGTAAGACCACGAAGATTGAGGGTGATATCTTTGCCGTCCTGCGCGACGCGCTCGGCGGCCACAAACCCGCGCGCCTGCCTGGACTGCCCCCGTTTACGGCCGGAGCAGTGGGTTTTTTCGCCTATGACGCGGTCCGCCAAATCGAGCGCCTACCCGACCTCGCAAAAGACGAGTTGCACGTCCCCGATGCGATCATGCTTTTCTTCGACGAAGTGCTGGCCTTCGATCACGTGCGCAAAGAGATTATGCTCGTGGTCACGGCTGATGTGTCGAAGGGCGCTGCCTCTGCGGCGTATGATCGCGCCGTCAAACGTCTTGACCGGCTCGAGAAGCGCCTCGCGCAGCCGCTTCCGGATTTGAACAAGATAAGGCCGCGCCGGCTTTCAAAGCTCAAGGTGAAGCACCGCACCGCGAAAAAAGATTACTTGGCTGCTGTCGAGCGCACGAAAGAGTACATTCGTGCCGGCGACGCCTTTCAAGTAGTGGTCTCGCAGCGCTTAGACGTGGAGCCCGGCGTGGATGCCTTTCAGATTTACCGCGCGCTGCGCACCGTCAATCCCAGCCCATATATGTTCTTCTTGCGCTTCGCGCCCGATGGACCGCTGGGCGGCTTGTCGGTTTCTTCGGCGAAACATTCATCCAAAAAATCAAAACGTTCGGAGAACCTGCCGTTGGAGCTGGCTGGTTCGTCGCCTGAGTTGCTCGTGCGCGTGCACCAGGGCAAGGTCGAGTACAGGCCGATTGCGGGTTCTCGCCCCCGCGGCGCTACCCAGGCTAAAGACGACGCGCTGGCTGCGGAGATGCTCCACGACGAAAAAGAACGCGCGGAGCACGTAATGCTCGTCGATCTGGGCCGCAATGACGTGGGACGCGTGAGCCGCTTCGGCAGCGTCAAGGTTGACAAGCTGATGTTCGTCGAGCGCTACAGTCACATCATGCACATCGTGAGCTCGATTGAAGGCAAGTTGCGCCCGGAACTCACTGCTGTCGATGCTCTGCGGGCGTGCTTCCCTGCCGGCACGCTCAGTGGCGCGCCCAAAGTTCGCGCCATGGAGATCATTGAAGAGCTCGAGCCTGCGCGGCGCGGCACTTATGGCGGCGCGGTTCTCTATGCAGATTTCTCCGGCAACCTCGACTCCTGCATTGCGATACGCTCCATGCTCTCCGTCGGCGGCAAAGGCTCCGTGCAGGCCGGCGCGGGCATCGTCGCCGATTCCGTGCCCGAGCTCGAACATCAGGAATCACTAAACAAAGCGCAAGCGGTTTTGCGCGCGATCGAGCGGGCGCGGGAGATGTAGAGATCGATGGCAGGCGAAGGATTTGCTGATCAAGTCCCTCTTCGTTCCCGTTCGTCCCCGTTCGCTATTGCCTCCAGGCGGCAAGTTTCCAGAATGGAAAGCCGGACAGTCGGGCCGCTCCAATAAAGAACGCCAGCCCGAATATCAAAACCCCAGGCACAATTGCCCATCGGCCTTCCGCCACGTCCATACAGGTATCCAGAATCTGGACGAGTCCCACCAGGACCATTAAATTGCCCAATGCCCGCCTGGCTCCAATCAGCAGAAGCGCCACAAGCATGAACGCGAGAGCCAGATTTCGCGCAGCCATGTATCCCGCGTATATATGCACCGCGCCATTGATCTCTTCGTGCGGCGAAACGAGCATCGCCGGATGAACGAGCGCGATGATCGCGCCCATCGCTGTAAGAGCAGCGCCAAGAATCACAATCGCGCTCAGCCACCATTCGTTACGCTGATTTGCTTGAGCATCGGGCGTTGCGTTCGAACCCTTCGAGCCGTTCCATTCCGCCACGCCAAACCTCCGCGAGCGCGCAAAAGGGGTCTTGCGCCAGTGTGGTTTGATACGCAGACGCCCGCTTCACGGTTCCTCGAAATTCACTCCGCGCTCGAAATCGTCCGGAAAAATCCGCGAGCGGTGTTGCGCATCTCTGCGTCCTTCGAGAAAGACATCCGTACCTGGAGGACGCAATGGAAAAAGTGTTGGGGTGGGCGAGAAACGGTCTCGCGCTTTTTGGAGTGCTGGCCTTAGGCTTGTGGCTCGGCTCGGGCCGCACAGCAAAGGCATCAAGCAGCGATGCTGGAATGGGTGTGCAGTTTCAACTTGCCGGAATCAGCGAAGCAAGCTCGCTGCTTGTTTATCAGCCCGAGACGCGGACGGTTTATGTCTATCAAGGCGCCACGACGGGCAGCTCGAACGTGCAATGCACGTACAAATTTCAGATGACGCGCCCCGGCGAGGTTATTCGCCGCATTCCCTGCCCCGTGGCTGAACTCAATCCGTAGCAGACATTATTCCGCGCCAAACATGCGCTTGAAAAAATGCCCAACGCTACTGAAGAATCCAGGTTTTTTCTTTGCGCCCGGCGCTGGAGTTGCCGGGCCTGTCGCTGCCGGCGACGCGGCGGGCTGCGGAACGCGCCTCGACGATCGCGCTGGGCAAGGACATCATCGGCCAGCCGATCGTCACGGACCTCGCGAAGGCGCCGCACATGCTGGTCGCCGGCACGCACCGGTTCGGGCAAGTCGGTGGCGATCAACGCGATGATCCTCTCGCTGCTCTACAAGGTCGACGCCCGAGGACGTGCGGCTCATCATGATCGATCCGAAGATGCTCGAGCTGTCCGTCTATGAAGGCATTCCGCATCTGCTCGCGCCCGTCGTGACCGACATGAAGCTCGCCGCCAACGCGCTGAACTGGTGCGTCGGCGAGATGGAAAAGCGCTACCGCCTGATGTCGGCGGTCGGTGTGCGCAACCTTGCGAGCTTCAACCAGAAGATCCGCGATGCCGAGGCGCACGAGCGCAAGATCGGCAATCCGTTCTCGGCTCACGCCCGAGGCGCCCGAGCCGCTCTCGACGCTGCCGATGATCGTCGTCGTGATCGACGAGCTCGCCGACCTCATGATGGTGGCGGGCAAGAAGATCGAAGAGCTGATTGCGCGGCTCGCCCAGAAGGCACGCGCCGCCGGCATCCACTTGATCCTC
>CAVXPR010000085.1:0-91357 GCA_963763585.1 uncultured Acidobacteriaceae bacterium
AAAGCAGCGGCACCGTCGTAGCTCTCATCGCTCGCCCCATTTTCAGACGACCGCTCTCCCACAGACGACCGCTCATCCACAAATCTGTCATCCTGAGCGAAGCGCAACGGAGTCGAAAGCCTGCCCTGAGCGAGCCCGCCTAGCGGGCGAGTCGAACGGGGACCTGCGGCTGCCTCTTTTCTTCACCGGATCAGGACGACCGTTTCCCGCCGCAGGCGACCATTCCCCGACAGATCTGTCATCCACCCACAAATCTGTCATCCTGAGCGCAGCGCAGCGGAGCCGAAGGACCTGCGGTTGCTCTTACCCTTCGCCGGGTCAGCGATCGAAGTCAAACGGGGACCCGCAGCTGCCCATGTTCTTCGCAGAGTCAAGACCCCCGCTCCACCACAGAACTGTCATCCACCCACAAATCTGTCATCCTGAGCGCAGCGCAGCGGAGCCGAAGGACCTGCGGTTGCTTTTGTCCTTCGCCGGATCGGCGATCGAAGTCGAACGGGGACCTGCGGCCGCCCTTGTCCTTCGCTGAGTCAAGACCCCCGTTCCACCACAGACGACCGCTCTTCCACAAATCTGTCATCCACCCACAGAGGTGTCATCCTGAGCGGAGTTTGGCGCGTACTTTGCGACAAACGTAGTCGAAGGACCTGCGTTTGCTCCTGCCCTTCGCTGTACCAGCGATCGAAGTCGAACGGGGGCCCGCGGTTGCTTTTGCCCTCCGCCGAATCAGCGAAGGAGTCGAAAGGGAACCTGCGGCTACCCTTATCGGTCGCAGAGCCAAGACCCCGCTCCACCACAGTACTGTCATCAGTACTGTCATCCACCCACAAATCTGTCATCCTGAGCGCAGCGCAGCGGAGCCGAAGGACCTGCGGCTGCACTTGCCCTTCGCTGGATCGGTAGCCGCACTCCGCCGTTGAAATTGCACACAGGGGTTGCCGGGAGAGAATGGTGTCTTCGAGGACAAATCTGCACAAAGACCGCGGCCTATACTTTGAAAGTTGACATCTAGTTAGGGAGGTCGCTAAGGGGCCAATTGATGGCAAGAACAGCAACCCCAAAAAGCTCTGGCGCAGGAGACACGCTTCAAAGAGCTGTTGAGGATGGTCTGGCCAACCTTCCGGCGACCTTTCTTGAGCATCAGATTTCAAAGAAGCTGAAGCGCCAAGTAGCTCGGCCGCCCAAAGGACTGGCCCGGAAAATCGCAGAACACATACTGAACGGCAGCAAAGAGCCTTTAGCCTTCGAGCATGTCGCTCATCGAAAAGAAATCAGGCTCACGGTAGACGACTCAGATATTGAACAAGCGATTCATTCCCTGGAGTCCTTCCAGAAGAAGCAACTCCCCGCACTGATTGCCTCTATGACGGACAAATCGGCCAACAGCACTCTTAAAGTACTTAAGGCTCGCTGGCCGGATGAGCAAAAGCTACAAGAGGCTGACCTTGCCGGCTTTGGCGAGCGCCTGCGGACGAGATGGGCGAAGCCGCTCGGGCAGCTGCGGATGCTGCTCACGATGACGCGCGAGTGGGTCGGATGGATCAACGCTCGCGAGAATTCTAAGAAAAAGACCAAAAACCAACAATCAAGGAAGCTTCTCATTCGCCTGGTAGTAAGGGGATGCCAGGTAACAGACGAAATCCTCTGTCTGCTGGAAAACGGTTTCGCCGACGGGGCAATGGCCCGCTGGCGGACGCTCCACGAAATCGCGGTCGTGGCGGCCGTCATACTCCAGCATGGAGACGAGATATCGGAACGATATCTCGCACATCAACACGTCGAATCAAAACGCGCGATGGACAAATACTTAGTCTGCTCCAAGCAGCTCGGATATAAGCCAATGGGTATTCGCGCGCAGACAAGAATTCAAAAAGCGTTTGACAGGGTCATTGCCGTATACGGCAACAGCTTCAAAGGCGACTATGGATGGGCCGCATTCCATCTAAAGAAGAAAAAACCTACCTTCGCAGACCTCGAAGAAGCGGCCGGGCGAGCCGAGATGCGCTCGCACTATCAGATGGGCAACGACAACATCCACGCTGGGATAAAGAGTCTGTATGTCAGGCTCGGGCTCATGGGAGAGTATGAAAAGCTCCTCGCGGGTCGAAGCAATGCGGGTTTAACGGAGCCGGGCCAAAATGCCGCGCATACGCTGACGCAGCTTGCAGTGCTCACTTGTTCTTCGAAGCCAATTGTGGACGATAACGTAGTTGCAAAGATGTTGATCAACTTTAGAGACGAGATTCCGAGATCCTTCGCCCGAGTAGATGCTCAGATCCGGAGGGAAGAAAAGTCGATGCGACAAACCTGAAACCACGTCGGTAATTGCCGGCAATAGTGGATGACTCATAAGGCCGAGATGGCATAACACACAGATTCTCGGGGCGACGTCGAGTGAGCACCGCAGTCACAAAGGGCGTTCTACCAGGACCCATCCATCTCCCACACGAGCTTGGCGATCCCACCGGCTCCCGCCCCTTCCCCTCCCACTGTCAAGACCACCCGCCGCCCTAACCCCACGCATCCCCCTGATTCCACGCCCAATATTTCTCTTCCCAGGTTTGCCGATAATTTCGCCCCTCCGGCGCATACTCAAACCATGAGCGTCCAACCACACCTTTATTCCGACGGAATCAATCCGCTGCATTCGCATCTCCGCGCCCTGAAGACTGGCACAATTTGCGCGAAAAGGTATGGGAGGTATGCATACGGTATGGACGAGGTATGGAAAAGGTATAAGGCCCTCCCTTAAATCCTTCGCAATCAAATACGGAGGTATGTCATACCGGGGGGTGGGGGTGGGTAGCAAAAAAGAGACGCTTGGAGCACTCGGTAGAAAATAATTAACTAATTTTTTTGGTCCCTTTCGCATTCATTTTCTTGATGTAACTCCTTTAGAATCGTCCATCCATGCACCAAATTCAGTGCAAACAGCCGAGTAAGGGGCGCAAATAGCCGTCGATTATCTAGTAAACAAACAACCTCCCCACTTCTCCGATTTTGCCCCCCTCGCCCGCAGCCGACTCACGGACACACAGGCCCCGAAGCGGCGGCAACAGAGTATGAGCGACACACGTCCGACAGAGTGTCCGCCAGAGTATCCCGACAGAGTATAAGGAGTAGTCATGAGACGAATCTCGATGGCTCTCCTCATTCTGGCCTGCGCCGCCGCAGGCATTGCCACCGCCGCCGCGGGCCCCGTCTTGCCCGCCGCCCAGCAGGCCAGCCCCGCCAATCCGCCCAATATTCCAGCCAGCAATCCCCCCAATAATCCGCTAGCTGCCTCGCGCGTGTTTGCCTACGACGACATGACGGCGAAGACCGCGCCCAGCGGCGCAGTGAGTCGCCGCGCATTGATGGGAACGCTCGCGACCGGCGAGGCGATTGCCGTACACGAGACGATGCAGCCGGCTGGAACCGCGCCCAATCCCGCGCACCGCATTCAACATTCGGAGCTGATTCTCGTTGAAGAGGGAACGCTTGACTACACACACGACGGCAAGACCGAGCGCGCCGGTGCGGGCAGCATTATCTATGTCGCGTTCGGAACGCTGCACCAGGTGAAAAACGTCGGCGACTCGCCCGCGAAATATGTTGTGTTCCAGATCGGCGGAGACACGGGAAAGTGATAAGGCAGCCACTGGCCACTAGCCACTAGCCAGTAGCCAATAGCCAATAGAGAACTGGGAGCCGAAGCTTAGGCGGCGCGGACCTGTCCGCGGCCGTGGCGCTTGACGGCGTACATGCGCGCGTCGGCGGCGCCGATGATCTCGTGCATATGCCAGCCATCGCGGGGCGCGGTGGCGATGCCCACGCTGGCACTGACTTTGAGCGTGAGCCCGTTCTTCATTTCGAATGTGGTTTCCATCAGTGCCGCGTGAATTTCTCTAGTCAGCTCTAACGCAAGGCTTTCTGAAGTTTCGGGCATGAGAATCACGAATTCATCGCCGCCGTAACGAAAGCATAGATCCTGCTCGCGTGCGAGTTTTTGCAGGCGGCGCCCAACCAGGGCAAGCAGCTCGCTGCCGACGATGTGCCCGTCGGCATCGTTGACCAGCTTGAACCGATCCAAATCCCAAAACGCGAGGCTCACCGGCAGCTTGAGTTTTTTCGATCGATTCAGCTCGGGGCAGAGAACGCTGTAAAGGTGCCGCACGTTGAACAGGCCAGTAGTGTCGTCGGTGATGGTGAGCTGCTGGATGCGCGAAACGTCGCGCGAGTTTTCAATGGCGATGGCGGCGTGATCGGCCAAAATATGCAGAAATGCGATGGAATAATCCGACATTTCAGCGCGGGGATTCAGGATTTCGATGACTCCCTGCGTGCCGGTGCGCCCGCGTAGCGGCAGTGCAATCACCGATCTGACGCTGGAGATTCCTGCACTGGACATTCCCGGAGTAGAAGATTGCTGCACTCGCGGATCGCCCGCGACTTCAGGCACGATGAGCGTTTCCCCGTGCTCGAGGACCCAGCCGGCGACGCCCTCACCGCGCTTGACGCGAAGGCCGCGCAGGGTTTCCTGCTCTTCGCCAGCGGCGATGGCGTAGTAGAGATGCGGGGTCGATTCGTCGAGCATGAGGAGCGCCCAGAACTCCGCTTCGACCATCCGCTCCATTTGCTCGAGGATGGTGCGCAGAATTGTGTCCAGGTCGAAGCTCGAAGTGAGCGACCGCGCCAACTGGTGAAACACAAGCAGATCGGCGAGCGGGATTCTTCCTTCCGTCTCGTTTGGCATATTCAGGACCCTGTGGGGGGACGTGCTGATCTATTGTTTCATGATTTGTTCGTTACACAATTTAGATGCCGACCAATGATTTTTAGCTGCAATTCGTGGGGAAGTCCTTCACCTTGAAGGCCGATCGACTAACCGCCGATGTGCACCCGGGGTCAGCCGCCGATATGCACCATCGACCTGGAGGGTTTCAGAAATCCTGGCTCACCGATGTGGTGGCGCGCCTCTTTCTGCTGGATGGTCTGGACGATGTAGTCGCGGAGTTCATCATCGCCGGCGCCTGCGCGAAGGCGGCCATAGAGGTCGTGCTCGACTTGCGAGAAGAGACAGGTGCGAATTTTGCCGTCAGAAGTGAGGCGCACGCGGCTGCATGCGCCGCAAAATGCCTGGCTCACGGGCGCGATGATGCCGATTTCGCCCACACCGTCAAAAAATGTATAGCGGCGCGCGGTTTCGCTGATCTCGCGTGGCGGCAGTTCGACGAGCGGCAGGGCGTGGCCGATGCGCTGGACGATTTCGCGAAGCGTGACGACGATTTCGGGCGTCCAGAGACGGCCTTCTTCGAGAGGCATGAACTCAATGAAGCGGACGACGACGTCTTCTTCGCGGGCGAAGCGGGCAAAGCCTTCGATCTGGTCGTCGTTGAAGCCACGCAGCAGCACGCAGTTGATCTTGAGTGGCGCGAGCCCGGCGGCGCGTGCGGCGCGAATTCCGGCAAGAACTTTGGCGTAGCTGCCTTCAACGCGCGTGATGCGCTCGAAGGTCGCGGCATCGACCGCGTCCATGCTGACCGTAATGCGGTTCAGTCCGGCGTCTTTGAGGGGTTGCGCAAGCGAGTCGAGCAGATGGCCGTTGGTGGTGAGCGCGAGGTCCAGCTTGTCGCCGTCAAGGGTGCGCAGAAGCGAAAGCTCGCGAACCAGGTCGACCACATCGCGCCGCAGCAGCGGCTCTCCGCCGGTAAGGCGAACCTTGGTGATGCCAAGACTGACAAAGACGCCGATGAGACGGAGGTATTCGTCGAGACCCAGCTCGGGATACTGTGCTCCCATTTCGCCAGTGCGGCAGTAGACGCATTTGTAGTTGCAGCGGTCGGTGATGGAGACGCGCAGGTCGTGGATCACGCGGCCATGGCTATCCGTCAGGGCTGGATGCGACGCCTGTGCCAGGAACGCGGAGATGGAAGGGGCAGCCATTAGCAACTTCAAGCGTATACCCTTTTCGGAGCCCGCTGAAAGGCACGGCATTTCGGAGCTGGACGAAGCTTCGGCTTTTTGGAGCCGGCCGATTGGCGCTGCCCCGCTGTGACGGCGCGGCGGAAGGGAAGCGGTAGCATGAAAGAACGAGCGTGCCGCGGCTCGCAGCTTGCCGATGTCGGCAAAGGGACGAGTTGGCGAAAGTACAAGTCGGCGAAGGGATAAGGAAGATGCCCGCAACGGGAGCCAGACCCGCGGGCGCTGTGGACGAGGCTGATGCGGCGGTGGCCGTGCGGCAGATGTTCGACTCCATCGCGCCCAGGTACGACTTGCTGAATCATGTGCTCTCAGCCAATGTGGACCGGCTGTGGTGGCGCAGGGCTGCGCGCAGGTTTAAGCCGGTTTTGGCGAGGCCCGAAGCGGTAATTCTCGATATTTGCTGCGGCACCGGCGATTTGACGATGGCGCTGCTCAAGCTGCGCCCGAACGGAGCAACGCCGATTCTGGCGGGCGATTTTGCGCCTGCGATGCTGCGTCGCGGGGCCGAAAAGTTTGGAAAGAAGGCGAATCGCGGGTCCGATATTGGCGCACCTTATGCAGTGGCGATTGAGGCCGATGCGTTGCATCTGCCGCTGCGAGCGGAGTCGCTGGACTTGATTGTGACCGCGTTTGGCTTCAGGAATCTGGCGAATTATGAGGCCGGCCTGAAAGAGTTTTATCGCACGCTGAAACCGGGCGGCCAGTTGGGAATTCTCGAGTTCAGCGAGCCGGGAGGGCTGCTGGGCAAAGCATATGGCGTGTACTTCCGGCGAGTGCTGCCTGCAATTGGGCGCATGATCTGCGGGAAAGATGGAGCCTACAATTATCTGCCCACGTCGGTGGGGAATTTTCCGCCGCCAAGCGCAATGTTGCAGATGATGCAGCGAGCGGGTTTTGAAAAGTGCGCGTGGCAGCCCTACACGTTTGGAATTGCGGGACTGTACAGCGCGACGCGTTCCGCCTCAGGAGTTCAATGACCACCAGTGCCCCCAGTCCGCGAGTGACCGAGCCTGCCGTCGCGAATTTCTCCGCCGAAAAGCAGCGCGTGGCGCGGCACTCTATGGCGGCTGCGGCAGTAATGACGTTGCTCAAGATCGGCGCGGGCGTGCTCTCCGGATCGCTGGGAGTGCTTTCAGATGCTGCGCACTCGGGGCTCGACCTTGTGGGCGCGGCGCTGACGTACTTCTCCGTGCATGTGAGCGACAAGCCGGCGGACGAAGACCACACATACGGTCACGGCAAGATCGAGAATCTCTCGGCGTTCAGCGAAGCAGGGCTGATGGCTTTGTCTTGCGCATGGATCATCTGGGAGGCGGTCGAGCGAATCTTCTATCACGCGGTGGAGCTGCACCACTCGCTTTGGCCGGTGCTGGTACTGGCGACTTCGATCGCGGTGGACATCTGGCGTTCGCGTCAACTGCGCGCTGTGGCCGTGCGGACAGGATCGCCGGCACTGGCGACCGATGCGTTTCATTTTGCCTCGGACATTTGGGCAACCGCGGCGGTGCTCGTGGGACTTGGCGCAGTATGGGTGGGCGAGCGATTCCAGATTGCGGCGCTGCGCTATGCCGACCCGGTTGCGGCTCTCGTGGTATCGCTGATGATTTTGCGCATGACGGTGCGGCTGGGCCATGAAGCAGTGGCGGCGCTGGTGGATGAGATCCCCGCGGAGACGAGACGCCGGCTGGTGCGCGAAGTGGAATGCGTGGATGGAGTGCTGGCAGTGGAGCGGGCGCGCGTGCGTCGGGCGGGCGCGGGGTATTTCGCGGACGTTACGCTGGCACTGCCACGGCGATACACGTTTGAGCACACCGGCGAGCTGGTCGAAGCCGCTACTGCCGCTGTGCAACGCGCGCTTCCCGGGGCCGATGTGGTCATCCACACAATTCCGCGCGAAACCAAAGCGGAAAGCATCTTCGACCGCGTGCGCGCCGTGGCCGCTCGCAATAACGTATCTGTGCACGAGCTCAGCATCCAGACGCTTCATGGGCGCCTGCAGGTGGAGTTGCACGTGGAGCTCAATGAGACCCTGGCGCTGCGCGACGCACATAACTTTGTAACTGCGATGGAAGCGGAGATTCTGCGCAATGTTCCGGAGGTCGACTCGGTTCTGACGCACATTGAGAGCGAGCCGGCCACCATCGAGCAGCCTGAGGAAGAGCTGGTAGAAGATCGCAGGCTGGAGCAGGCACTGCGCTCGGCAGCCGCGGCGTTTCCCGAGATTGTCGACGTGCACGCGATGACCGTGGGCCGCACAGGAGAGCACATCTCGCTCACCTGTCATTGCACATTGCCCGACGAACTCCCCATGAGCCGCGTGCACCAGGTAATCACCGCGCTTGAAGACCGGCTCAAGCTGGAGTGCCCGGAGGTGTTTCGAGTGACCATCCATCCCGAGCCGGTAACGGATAATACGCGCTAGATAATACGCCCCGGAGCGCAAGCCGATGTTTTCAACCGAGGTTCTCGAGTGTTGAAGATAACCATGAACACCGCTCCAATCGCACGAGTCTTCCGCATCGCATGGCTGCTGATGCTGCTGGTAGCGGTGGGATTGCTGTCGGCGATTCTTACCATGCAGGTCGTCATTCATGGCGCCGAGGTGCAGGTGCCTGCGCTCAAAGGGATGACGACCGCGGATGCGCGAAGCGTGGCAGCGGGGCTCGGCCTGAGACTGGATGTGGACAATCGCTACTACTCGGGTGATGTAGCCGCGGGGCACATTCTTACGCAATCGCCCGAAGCGGGCACCGTAGTGCGGCGCGGGTGGCGCGTGCGTGTGGCGGAGAGCCTTGGGTCACAAAGGGTGGACGTGCCAGACGCGGTGGGCGCCAATGAGCGCGTGGCCGAGCTGGAGTTGCGGCGAGCCGGCCTTGAGGTTGGCATGATTGCGCGGCTGCCCTACGGCTCAGCGCCAGAAGGAACCGTGCTGGCACAGGATCCGCCGGCGCATGCGCAGGGCATTGAGCAGCCCAGCGTCAACTTGCTCCTGGCCGCGCCTGATGACAATACGCCGGATGGGTATGTGATGCCCGATCTAACCGGCTGGCAATTTGCGAATGCGCAAGCGGCGCTGAAGAAGGTTGGCATCGAGACTGCTGCGCCGAGTTTTGTGAATGTGCCGGTCGCGCCAGTTGGCAGCGGCGACGCGAAACCGAATCTGGTGGTGCGGCCGGGCGAAGTGCTGGCGCAATCGCCCAGCGCGGGAACCCGCGTGGACCAGAGCACAATCGTGAAGCTGACAGTGGTGAAGTAGGCGTAGGCGGGAGGCAAGTATGGGGTTGAGCGAGGATCTGGAAAAGATTGCACTGCAGGAGCGCGAGCTGCGGCTGCCGCGCCTGGACGCGAGCGTGGCGTGGCAGCTCGGCGGCTGGATTAGAGAGAAGGCGCTGGAGCGGGGATTGAAGTTGGTGGTCGATGTGCGGCGATTTGGGCAGCCGCTGTTTTATGCGGCGCTCGACGGGACAACGCCGGATAACCCCGAGTGGGTACGTCGCAAGAGCAACGTGGTGGCGAGGTTCCATCGCAGCTCGTACGGCGTGGGAATGACGCAGAAGCAGAAGGCCACTACACTTCTTGAGTGCCAAGGACTGCCGTTGACGGAATATGCGGCAGACGGCGGGTCGTTTCCGCTGCATGTTGAAGGCGCGGGCGTGGTGGGCAGCGTGACGGTTTCAGGACTGCCGCAGCGTGACGACCACAATCTCGTTGTAGAAGCGCTGTGCGCAATGCTGGGGCGTGATTTTGAGTTGCTGCGGTTGGAGCCGGAGCAGGCGTAGCTAATACCACCTCTTGAAATTAAGTCAGGCGGTTTTCTCAGGCCGTTTTTTCGGGCGACTTTTCGATCGATTTTCCTAAAAGGGTAACAAAGAATCCGTCAGTGGGCAGCGCGCCCGGCAGAAGGAGTAGCGCTCCTTCGGGCGTGAGGGAATCGAGCAGCCGTTCCGCGGTGCCGGTGAGGATGCCGGCGTTTGCCAGCACTCGGATGCGCGGATCGAGAGAAACCTGCCGCACATTTTGATTCTCGGCAAGGACGGCTTTGACGACCTGGTCATTCTCTTCTGGCTCCAGGGAGCAAGTGGAGTAGACGACGCGGCCTCCGGGGCGGACTGCACGCAACGCAGCGGACAAGATTGCACGTTGGCGCTCGGCGTGGCGGGTCAAATCTTCTGGTCGCAGCCGATGGCGAATCTCCGGATTGCGGCCGAGAGTTCCGGTCCCGCTGCAAGGCACGTCGGCAAGCACCAGATCGAAAGCGGAATCTTCGCTGAGCGCGGTCGCGTCGGCAAGCCGGCATTCAATGCGGGTCGAATGCGAAGCAAGGCGAGTGGTCAACTCGGCTAGCCGTCGTTGGCTCGATTCGCAAGCCAGAATGCGGGCCTCGGGGTTGCGCTCGGCCAGGATGAGAGTTTTTCCGCCGGGCGCAGCGCAGGCGTCAAAAATTGTCTCGATCTCGCGGCTGGAATCGTCAGCGGCGCTCGCGGCTAACTCGGCGATCAACTGCGAACCTTCATCTTGCAAGCGCACGCGGCCCTCGCGAAAGGCCGTAGTTGCGGTCACGTCGCCGGAGACAACTCTGCGCGCCGCGGTGAGGATGGCGGCAGGCTCTAACCCAACGCCGCTGGTGACGAGTTCTGTTTCGACGGCAGGGTTAAGTAGGCGCACGACTCGGGCGGGTTGGACCTGTCCGTGGAGGCAGATTGCGCGCGCTGCTTCCAGGCCGTAGAAGCGCGTCCAGCGCTCGACCATCCAGGCAGGGTGAGCTTGAGCCAAAGCGAGTTCGGCTGCGTTACCCTCCGGAAGTTCTGCCTCAGGACCTGCGCCGACCAGTTTGCGCAGCACGGCGTTGACGAGACCGGAAGCGAAGCGGTGGCCGGATTTCTTGGTCAGCTCCACGCTCTCATCGATCGCGGCGTGTGCGGGAATGCGATCGAGAAATCGCAGCTGGAATGCTCCCATGCGGAGAGCGACGGAGACTTCGGGATCGAGCTTGGATTTTGGTTTCGCGATCAGGAGCTTAAGTTGCTCATCGAGACGAATCTGCCAGCGAAGCACGCCCAGCACGAGAGTTGTTGCCAGGTTGCGATCGGCCGGGGATAGCGCGTCGATTGCCGGTTCGCGCAGCAGGTCATCCGCGTGGCCATTGCCACGCTCGACGGCCAGCAGCACTTGGAATGCAGCTTTGCGGGCTGGAGAGATAGCGGCCACAGCGCTCAACCGAGGCGCGCGTCCGCGGGCAGCGGATTGCCGCGCAGAAACTCGTCGGTGGTCATGCGTTTTTTGCCTTCGAGCTGAACTTCGAGGAATTCCAGCCAGGTATTTTCGGCGCACGCGGTCAAGAGACGATGGCTCTCGACAACAATCCAACCCGGCTCGGCAAAGCCCAAGCCTTCTGCGTAGCTGCCGCGCGTAATGGCCATGCGATGCACAATGAGTTTCTTCCCATTGAGTGCGGTGAAGGCGCCGGGCCATGGCTGAAATCCGCGCCAGCGATTGTAGATTTCGTGCGCGGTGCGCGTGGCGAAGTCGATGCGGCCATCTTCGCGATTGAGGATCGGAGCAAAAGTTGCAACCTCGTGGCTCTGCGGTTGCGGATGAATTGAGCCGTTGGCCAGCCCGGCCAGCGTCTCAACAACGAGGGGTGCGCCGGCACGCGCGAGCGCGGGAAACAGGTCGACCGCAGTTTGGGCTGGTCCGATCTCCATGGTCTGCTGAAGAAGAATCGGCCCAGTGTCGAGGCCTTCTTCCAAAAGCATGGTGGTATTGCCGGTGTAACCGTCGCCCATCGCAATCGCCCATTGAATTGGGGCAGCGCCGCGGTATTTGGGAAGCAATGAAGCGTGCAGATTGATGCATCCCAGCCGGGGCAGGGCGAGCATCCACGGCGGAATGATGCGGCCATAGGCGACGACAACAATCGCGTCCGGAGCAATCGCCTCAAGCTGCGCGCGGAATTCGGCGTTGCCGCGGATTTTTTCAGGCTGCGTAACAGGCAGCCCTGCGGCAAGTGCGGCCTGCTTCACGGCCGGAGCAAAAAGTTGCTGTTCGCGCCCTGCAGGCCGGTCAGGCTGCGAGACGACGAGCGCGATTTGGTGATGCGCCGTGAGCAGCGCTTCGAGCGTGGGGACGGCAAACTCGGGAGTGCCGCAAAAGACGAGCTTGAGGCTGTTCCCAGCGTTCGTCATGGCAGGTTTACCAGGTTCCGTCGTTTTGCATTTTGCGAATTTTGCGCAGAGTCAAGCTGCGCTTGAGAGCGCTCATGCGGAAGATAAACACAGTGCCGTCGAGGTGATCGATCTCGTGCTGGAAGGCGCGCGCAAGCAGTTCATCGCCGTCCATCTCAAACCATTTGCCGTTTTCATCCTGGGCGCGAATGCGAACTTTGGCCGCACGCACAACTTTCTCGCGAATGTCGGGAAAGCTGAGGCAGCCTTCTTCTTCATACTGCCTGCCATCGCTCGAAATGATCTCGGGATTGATGAGCACGAGTTTTTTCGCGGGATCCTTGCCCATGCTGAGATCGACGACAGTGATGCGCTTGGATACTCCGACCTGCGGCGCAGCCAGGCCGATGCCCTGCGAGGCGTAGGTGGTTTCGAACATGTCGGCCACGAATTTGCGCAATTCTGCGTCGAATTCGGTGACTGGCTCGCCGGGCTGCTCGAGAACCGGCTCAGGATATTTGACGATCGTCAGAATCATTGCCGCTGCTAAAAGCTCCGTATCTGTTCGATGTATCCATCGAAATTTCGCTTCAACTCCAGCAGAGAGTCGCCGCCGAATTTTTCGCGGGCCAGGTTGGCAAGAACCAGCGCGACCATGGCCTCAGCGGCCACTCCGGCAGCTGGGACGACGCAGATGTCACTGCGCTCGTAGCTCGCGCTTGTGGCCTCGCGTGTATCAAAACGTACGGATTCGAGCGGCTGGCGAAGCGTGGAGATGGGCTTGAGGTAGCCGCGGACGACGATGTCTTCGCCGTTAGAGACGCCGCCCTCAATGCCGCCTGCGTTGTTGTGCGGGCGCGTAAAGCGCGTGGGCTTTCCCGGCGGATTTTCGCTGGCGTAGTGAATGGGATCGTGGACGCGCGAGCCGAAGGTCGAGGCAGCGGCAACTCCGCGGCCGATTTCAACGGCTTTCACGGCCTGCAAGCTCATCACCGCCCAGGCTAGCTGGCCGTCCAGGCGCTCGTCCCAGTTGGCATAAGAGCCGAGGCCTGCGGGAACTGCATGGGCTACGACTTCAAAGATTCCGTTGACGGTGTCGCCGGCTTTTGAAGCGGCGTCGACTTCTTCCTTCATGCGCGCTTCGGCAGCGGGATCGGCGCAGGCGAGAACTACCTCTTCTTTTGCGGCGAGGGCAGCGATTTCGTCCCATGAAGGGTCGGCGTCAATCTCGATCTGGCCCACGCGAACGACGTGGCTGGCGACTTCGATTCCGAGGCTGCGCAGCAGCAGCTTGGCGAAAGCTCCGGCGGCGACGCGCGCGGCAGACTCGCGCGCCGAGGCGCGCTCCAGCACGTAGCGAGCGTCAGGAAAATTGAACTTGAGCGCTCCGGCCAGGTCGGCGTGGCCGGGCCTGGGCGAGGTTACGGCACGGTGCTTGGCTGGGTCGCCGGCTTCGACGGGCAGCTTCTCCTGCCAGTTTTTCCAGTCGCGATTGATCAGCTGAATCGCGATGGGCGAGCCGATGGTTTTGCCGTGGCGCACACCGGAGAGGATGTGAGCCTGGTCGGTCTCAATCTTCATGCGGCCGCCGCGGCCATAGCCCTGCTGGCGACGCCAAAGCTCGTGATTTACGAAGTCGAGGTCAACGGGCACTCCGGCGGGAATTCCGGAGACAAGCGCGATTAGAGCCTCGCCGTGGGATTCACCGGCAGTCGAGAAGCGAATCATACTGATTCGATTGTAAATGCGCGCAGGCGCAAAGCCACTTTTTCAAAAAGTCTCGCAATTCGCCCGGAGGCTGCAACCAGATATCGGCTGCGGTGGGGCGCGGTTGATTCCGGACGAGAATTCCCAGCCCCTGGCCCCCGTGATTCCGGTAATTTTTGATGGCGCGGAAGGCAGCTTCGTCGGTCAGGTCATCGCCTAAGAAGGCGGCAGGAAACGCTGCAGGATTCCGCTCGCGATGAGGGTTTAGGTCAGAGGCCTCTTCGAGAATGGCGGTAACGGCTGCGCCTTTGTCGCGGCCCGCGCGTAGTTCGAGGCCAGCCTCGAATTCGAGTAGGCTGAGGCCGTCCGATTGCGCCAGCGGCTCGAAGAGCGCGCGCGTGCGTTTCTCGATGATTCTGGCGCGAGCAGGCGAAACACCGCGCCAGTGCATGGCGATGGCGTTAGGTTTTTCCTCGATGAGGCCGCCGTTTGAGCCGCCGGTCGACTCACGCCTGAGCTTTTCAGCGAGTTCGTCGAGCCTGGCGCGGATTTCGGGAGAGAGCTGCTCCAGCTCGCGGCGGCCGTCAGGATGGAGGCGTTCGGCGCCGTGCAAACCCCAGACCTCGGGCGCGGGTTCCACCCCGAGCAGTGGAAGGATTTCAGCGGCGGGCCTGCCGGTGACGACGACGATGCGCGTGCAGCCCTGGCTCTGGATTTGATTCAGGAGGTCGCGCACCCCGGCCCAGGGGAGAGCCTGGAAGCGGTCGACGCGGAATGGCGCGAGCGTGCCGTCATAGTCAAGCAGCAACGAAGCTCCTGCCGCGCCGGCGAAGGCACGAAAGAATTGTTCCAGCTTCTCTGCTGCCTCACTTGTCAATCAGTTCTCGCTTTCAGGCACTCGCTGTCGGGACTGGCTTTCATGCCAGCTTTTCAACTGGGATCTCCGCAAAAGGAACGGCGGACGGTGCCACGCGTTCCGGCAGAATCGGGTCCGCGGGCTTCAGCCGCAACTCGCGCAGGTCACCCAGCACCTTCGCGGCCCACATATAGATGTTGTATTCCATCACCTGGCGTCGCATTCGTTCCATGCGATTGCGGCGTTCCTCTCGGCCCATCTCCAGGCCGGCGCGGATGGTTTCGGCGACTCCGACCACATCATACGGATTGATGAGCAGTGCATCGCGCAACTCCACTGCAGCGCCGGTGAACTTGCTCAGCACGAGCACGCCGTCGTCGTCATCACGCGCAGCCACAAACTCTTTAGCAACCAGGTTCATGCCGTCATGGAGCGAGGTCACAAGGCAAACATCGGCGGCGCGATACCAGTGGCTTACTTCCTCGTGATTGCACTGGCGCTCGATAAGAACGATGGGTCTCCAATGGGCTGTCTGGTAGCGTGCGTTGATGCGAGCGACGGTTTCTCCAACTCGGCGGTGCAGCTCGGCGTAGCTGGGAATGCGGGTACGGCTGGGCGCGGCGATCTGCACTATGGTCAAGCGTTCACGGTACCAGGGGTGATCCTCGAGCAGTTGGCCAACGGCTTCAAGCCGCTCCACGATTCCCTTCGTGTAGTCGAGCCGGTCGACACCGACCGCCAAAGTTTCAGCGCGCACACCGAACTCGCTCAGCAGGCGGCGTCGCGCGGCGTCGCGCTCATCGGCCATCGTCTCGCCGTCCCATGTGGCGGCAGGCCGCATGGCGCCATCGAATGCAACGCTTACCGGATACGGCCGAATCACGCTCGTATGTCCGTGGCGGAGCACAGTGAGGTGATCGTGGTCAGTTCGCGCCTCGAATGCGCGATCCACTGTCGCAATAAAGTTTTCGCAGTGGACGGGAATGTGGAATCCGATCAGGTCGGCGCCCAGAAGGCCATCGAGAAGCTCTGCCTGCCAGGGACAAATCCCGAATGCCTCGGGATTTGGCCATGGAATGTGCCAGAAGATCGCCACGCGTGCATCCGGCCGCTCCTTTTTGATGAGGCTCGGCAACAGCGCCAAATGGTAGTCCTGCACAAAGACCACGGGATCAGGGCTGTCCTTCATCTCTTCAAGCAGGGCGTCGGCAAACCGCTGGTTGACGAGCTGATAGCATTCCCAGTCTGCTGCGCGAAAGATGGGCCTTGTATGCGCGATATGGCACAAGGGCCACAACCCCTCGTTGGAGAAGCCTTCGTAGTATTGGGACTCTTCCTGTTCTGACAGCCACACTCTGCGCAGGGTGTAGCGCGGGTCATCCGGAGGGACGCGCAGACGATCGAACTCGTCGACTGTGCTCGCGTCAGCGTCGCCGCTGCCGCTGGCAACCCAAACGCCGTCACACGCGCGCAAAACCGGTTCCAATGCGGTGACCAGGCCGCTGGGTGGTACCACGCAGACGGTCTCGCGTCCCTGGCGCACGTGCATATACGGCTCGCGGTTAGAGACGACAAAGATCTTGCTGGAACCGGCCTGGTTGCGTATGTGTACGGCTAAACGCTCGGCGGTCCAGAGATTCGCGCCTGCCTCGCGCAAGCGTGCCTCAGCAGCGGCGGAAGCACGCGCCGCTTTCAGGCTCGCAGCCATGTTCTCAACTTCACGCGCCAGGGGCGAGAAAAGGCGAAACGCCTTCAGGTCCGGCCCCGTAAAATCTGGCTCGGTGGAATTCTCAGCATGGCCAATACGCAGCTGGCGCAGGCGCTCGGCGGCGCGGCTCATGGGCCGAAGAAGGAACCAGCGGACCATAAGCAGAGTGATGGCCACAATCACAATCACAAACGCAACGATGCGCCAAAAGCTGCGCTGCCAGAGGGCGATGCCTTCCGAGCGGATATAGCCGGCATCGACCACAATCGCCATTGCGCCTTGCAACTGATCTCCGTTGTGGATGGGAAAAGTCTGTTCAAGCCATTGCCACTGTCCGGCGTGGCCGAATGCGCCATCTTCGACGCCCCGCTGTAGCGATTTCTCCACAACGCCCTTGCCCAGCGCCGCCATCACGTCCGGTGGACCGCTGGCAGCCAGCAGATCTCCGTGCGCGTCGTAGATCGCAAGCCCCAAAGCGCCGGTTCCGTTTTTGAGCAGTTGCGTTAAACCAGGAAGGGCAGAGAGGTCACCGGTCACCAGCGCGCTACGCACGTCTGGCTCAATGGTCTTGCCCATCCAATTTGTGCGGCGTTCCAGATCTTCGCGCATGCTGTGGCGGTGGGCTAGTACATCAAAATATGTGGAGGCAAGCGACACCAACGTCACGCTCGCGATGAGAGCAAGGATCAGCCGTACGCGGAAAAAATGCATCGCGACCTCCGATGCAGTATTAGATGCGCTCGGCGGCGAATTTATTGTCCTGTAGCGCTCGCAAAAACCAATTGGACAATTATTTGTTGACGGGAAAGTACTTAGGACGGACGATTTGCTTTGAAATGCGGACGAACTCCGGCTGACCAAGGCGCTGGATCGCGTCGAGTGTGAAAATCCTGTGCTCTCATCGATACGATTTCATGCGATCAGTTTCACGACCCGGCGGGGTGCGGTAAGGCCGGTCGAATGTGTTCGAGACCCGCACAAACCCAGACCCTGTGTCTACTGACCGATTCCATGCGCTATTCTGTCCTCGGAAGCTATCAAAGCTTTCAATTCAGAGACCGACACTCCAGACCGACAGCCAATGGCGACCTTAGCGATCGACCGAACTGCCAAACAGATGGTACTCGCCGTTCAGGAATACTCCCTGTTCGCGTGGCAGGCAATGCGTAATCTCTTCCGCCCGCCTATCTACTGGACAGACTTCCTCATGCAATCGGACGTCATCGGTGTCGGTTCTTTGCCCATCGTGATCCTCTCCGGCTTCTTTACAGGCGGCGTGCTTGCCCTGCAGTCCGCAGCCACGCTGTCAGAGTTTGGGGCAACTGCAGTCACGGGCCAGTTCGTCGGGCTCACGATGATCCGCGAGCTTGGCCCGGTGCTCACCGGCATTATGGTGGCCGGCCGCAATGCATCTTCCATGGCCAGCGAGCTGGGCTCAATGGTGGTGACTGAGCAGATTGATGCGATGCGCGCTCTGGGTGTCGATCCAATCCGCAAACTCGTAACGCCGCGCATCTTTTCGAGCATCGTTATGCTGCTGCTGTTGACGATCGTGTCCGATGCATTCGGCATTCTCGGCGGCGCCGCAGTGACGGTACTCATCAGCCATCAGAACGGAACGCAGTACTTTAACTCGGCTTACGAGCACCTTGTCTATTCCGACATTATTCAAGGGATGGTCAAGCCCCTGTTCTTCGGCTACCTGCTTGCCTCCATCGGCTGCTTCTACGGAATGAGGACCACGGGAGGCACCGAGGGCGTTGGCCGGTCCACGATTTCGGCTGTGGTGACATCATCCGTGCTGATCATCGCGGTCGATTTCCTGATTACACATGTGCTTCTCTCCGTCTTCCCCACATGAGCGACGCTTCCGCACCTGCGCCCCAGACTTCTGACCAGACCGCGACCTCTGTCGTCGATTTGCGCGGCGTTTCCATCGCCTTCGACGGGCCGCCGGTTCTCGAGGACGTCAGCTTTTCCGTGGCTCCCGCGGAGACGCGCATTCTGCTCGGCCCCGCCGGAGTAGGCAAAAGCGTTCTGCTGAAACTCATTATTGGGCTTCTTCCCTCGCAGGCGGGCACGATTCATCTCTTCGGCGAAGACATCTCGCACTTACCCGAGGAAAAGCTGTTTCCATTGCGCTCGCGTGCCGGAATGGTTTTTCAAGAAGGCGCGCTCTTCGATTCGCTCACTGTGCGCGACAACGTGGCTTACCAGTTGATTCAGGAGCGAGTCTCCGATGAGGAGATCGACAGCCGCGTCCACGAGGCGCTTCGTTTTGTCGGCCTGGAACAGACCTTCGATATGTATCCCGTGAGCCTTTCAGGAGGCATGAAGCGGCGCGTGGCCATTGCCCGCGCCCTTATCCATGATCCCGAGCTGATCTTGTACGACTCGCCTACCGGGGGCCTGGATCCCGTTACCTCCACCACCATCATCGAGCTCATCGTGAAGCAGCGCGACGTGCACTCAACCCCGGCCCTACTGGTTACGCACCGGCTTCAAGACGCTTTCACGATGTGCACTCACCGCTTCGATCCGGATCAGAATTGCATGGTCCCGCTTCCCGATGGACAGATTAACCAGAACACCACCTTCCTGATGCTCGAAGCGGGACGTCTCATCCTGGATGGCTCCCTCCATGAACTCCTTCATAGCAGCAACAACGATGTTCGCGAGTTCCTGGAGTAGGACCCTGAATAGAAAGCAGCCTTCGGCAAGCCGCTTCTTCCTGCCTCTTCCATCCTGCCGGGTTTCTGGTTTCCAGCTACAATTTGATGCGTGACCGCGAGTCTCTTCGATCTCTACAAGATCGGTGTGGGACCCTCCAGCTCGCATACGATGGGGCCGATGCGCGCGGCTTGCCGTTTTGCGCGCGACCTTGAATCCGCAGGCCAGCATTACCGAGTCGCACGTGTGCAAATGGACTTATATGGCTCGCTAGCCCTTACTGGACTGGGTCACGGAACCGATCGCGCGATTCTTCTCGGGCTGGCTGGCAATGAGCCGGCCTTGATCGATCCTGCGGCGATCGAGTCCACTGTCGCTGCGATTCGCGCTGTGGGGCGCATAGAGCTTGCCGGCAAGCTGTCGATCGAATTCAACGAGCCGCGCGACCTGATCTTCCACCGTGACCAGATGTTTCCGCCCGGCGCGCACACGAGGCATCCCAACGGCGTGCGCTTCACCGCATTCGATGCCGCCGGCACTGTCCTCTCCGAACGCACCTTCTTTTCCGTTGGCGGCGGATTCATCGTCGAGGATGGCGAGGCAGATAATCAGGCCGGCGAATCTGAAGTTCGACTGCCCTATCCATTTCATAGCGCCGCCGAACTGCTTGAAGTGGCCCGCGCACACTCTCTCACGATTGATCGCGTGATGATGGCCAATGAGTGCGAGCGCCTTCACGCTGATGACCGCGCCATTGACTTTGATGGTTCAGCGGAAGCAATCGAAGGGCAGGTCCGTTCCGGTATCGGGAAAATTTGGCAAGCCATGCAAGCGTGCGCCGAGCGTGGCATGGCTGCGGAAGGCATACTGCCCGGCGGCCTGAATGTTCGCCGCCGCGCTCGCCGCCTGGCAGAACGTTTGCGCGGGCGCGAGGCGAGTGGACAGCCGAGTGATCCGCTGGCGCCGCTCGACTGGGTGACGGTTTACGCGATGGCAGTGAACGAAGAAAATGCGGCGGGCGGCCGCGTGGTGACCGCGCCCACCAACGGGGCCGCGGGAGTGATTCCCGCCGTGGCGCTCTACTATCGCCGTTTTATTCCCGATTCGGACGATGAGGGAATCTTCCGCTTCTTCCTTACTTCAGCCGCGATCGGTGCGCTCTACAAGGAGAACGCTTCAATCAGCGGAGCGGAGGTCGGATGCCAGGGTGAAGTCGGCGTGGCATGCTCCATGGCCGCCGGGGGACTGGTTTCCGCGCTCGGCGGCAACGACGGCCAGATCGAACACGCGGCTGAAATTGCGATGGAGCACAACCTGGGCATGACGTGCGACCCCATCGGAGGACTGGTGCAGATTCCCTGCATCGAGCGCAACGCGATGGGCGCGGCGAAGGCCGTGCAGGCTGCGCGCCTGGCGCTCAACGAGACCGAGGAGCACAAAGTTTCGCTCGACCAGGTGATTCGCACAATGTATCTGACCGGGCTCGATATGCAATCGCGCTACAAGGAGACGAGCCTCGCGGGCCTCGCGCTGAATGTGATCGAGTGTTGAGCGTTGTTGCTGCCGAAATCGCCGCGCATCATTTTCTTAATCGCAATTTTGATCGCGCGCGCATTCACCGAGTGCGATCTGATCGTGATCAGATTTCTACTCGCGCTCCGAATTTCGACTCCGGATTCTCCTCAAGGGTCAAAATATCGCGGAATCGGTGTTGATCTTTTTTCACTCTTATGTCGTTTTTTTCTTGACATCGATGTCTCATGAATCTATACCTTTTTCAACTGCAGTTTCTAATTGCAGAATCGATGCAACCCATCGAAAAGGGAGAATAGAAAAATGGCAACCAAGAAAGCAGCCAAGAAGCCAGCAAAGAAAGCCAAGAAGCCCGCCAAGAAGGCCGCGAAAAAGAAGTAACGGTCTGAACAAAACAAAAGGCAACACTCTAGGGGGACGCTCAAAAGCGTTCCCCTTAGTGTTTGCAGCGGAGAAAAATCCGCGCGACGCGAAATGAAGATGCGCCGAATGGCGCATTCGCTGAAACCCGCGCCGGGAGCGGAGATTCAAAGCATCCAACGAAATCACAGGGTAGACGTGCAATCTCGCGTGACGCTGTAAATTTAGATAAGAGAGAGACTCCACGATGACGCGCCGCCGTTGGATCGCAGAGCATTGGGACGAAGCTACCGCCACAATTATTGGCGCGCAGGCCGAGCATTTGGCGCGAGTTCTTCGCGCGCAACCGGGCATGGAAGCGGACATTGTGGCTGGCGGTCGCGTCTTTCACGCCGAGATCGCGGCGGTCACGCAAGCGGGAGAAAAGAGCGAGGTCCGCTTCAATCTCGTCTCTGAGCTCCAGGCCGACCCCGCCCTACCCGTTACTTTAGTGGTAGCCGTTTACAAGTTCGATCGCATGGAGTGGGCCATCGAAAAAGCGACCGAACTTGGAGTCGCGGCGATTGCGCCAGTGATCGCGCGAAGAACCGAGAAGCACCTTGCCGAAGCGGCTGCGAAGCGCGCCGAGCGCTGGCAGCGCATCGCGCGCGAAGCATCGCAACAGGCGCGGCGATCGGATGTTCCGCTGATTCACGAACCCATTGATTTGGCTGAACGGGTGCGTGCCGCGAGCACTGCGACGCGCATCGTGCTTGCCGAACAGGAGCGCACCACCACGCTGCGCAGCGCTGTTGCGGACGCCATCGACGCGGCGAAAGAAGATATGCCGGCGCTCGAAATTGCCATCGGCCCTGAAGGCGGATGGGCTCCCGCCGAAGAGGCGCTCTTCGATGCCAACGGATGGAAGGCCGTGTCGCTCGGTCCGCGCATTCTGCGCGCAGAGACTGCGGCTATCGCCGCGTTGGCCGTGGTTGCGTCGTGCCTGGAATAGCCGAGTCTGGTGTAATTGCGCGAATCTTCAATCAGAATTCGGCGCGCCGATTTCTGGCTCGATGTGGAAAAGCCGGCACAAATCAGAAATGCGCCGGCACCTAAAGATGCGCGAAGCGAATGAGCAGACCGGCAAGCGCAGCGCCAGCGAGTTCGCCAACGATGGGAATGGGTGCGTAGCTCCAGTTTGATCCGCCCTTGCCCGGAATGGGCAGAAGCGCGTGGACGATGCGCGGCCCCAGATCGCGCGCGGGGTTTATTGCATATCCAGTCGTCCCGCCGAGCGAGAGCCCAATGCCCCAGACCAAACTGCCGACGAGCCACGGGCCCAATCCCGCAGCGGGACCATTCATGGCCACGCCGTGCGAGAAGATTGAAGCCGCCACCACGACCAGCACCGCTGTGCCTAGCATCTCGCTGAAGATGTTTGCCAGCGGACTGCGCACCGCCGCATTGGTGCAGAAGACGGTGAGCTTGGCCGCGGGATCGGGCGTGAGGCGCCAGTGCGGCGCGTAGTGGAGGGCCACCAATGTCGCGCCGGCCATTGCGCCGAGCAGTTGCGCTGACCAGAAAACGAGCAGCTGGCTGTAGTCTCCGCTGACGACGTCGGCGGCAAGGGTGATCGCAGGATTTAGATTTGCGCCGGGACTGCCGAAGGCTTGTGCGACCACGACGCCGCACAGCACGCCGAGAGCCCAACCGGTAGTAATCACAATCCAGCCCGAGTCCGCAGCGTAGGACTTGCGCAGCAACACAGCGGCGTTGACGCCATTGCCGAGCAGCAGCAGGACCAGTGTGCCCATGAATTCGCCAAACCAGATTGAATGCATCAAGATTTCCTTTTCGTAGGTCTTTCTTTTGGGCTTTCCTTTTCGGAGTCTTCCGATTTTGTTCTTCTTGCCGAAGCAGGCGCCGCCGGCCTCGACGGAGCGGAATTAGGCGCGGCCCGCAATGCAATTTCAGGAACCCAAGCATTGTGCACTGGCCGCCATAGAATCACCAAGCGGCACCGGCCATATGATGAAGGGCGGTTCGAGAATCAGCGCGCGCAACTCGCATACACTGTCCCCATGGCGCTCCAATTCACAACCTCGTATATCGAAGACTCGCTCTCGCTATTCCGCTACTACAAGCGGTTGGCCGAGCGCGCCATGGAGCAGGTGACGGACGAGCAGCTCTTTGCCGCGATTGACAAAGAGGCCAACTCGATTGCCGTCATTGTGAAGCACCTGGCTGGCAACATGCTCTCGCGCTGGACTGACTTTCTGACCACGGACGGCGAGAAGCCCAATCGAGATCGCGACAGCGAATTCGTCGCGCCGTCCACTACGCGCAAGGATCTGATGGCCCTATGGCAAGATGGCTGGAGTCGCTTGTTCGCGGCGATTGAGCCTCTTACTGAGGCCGACCTTGGCCGCACCGTCACGATTCGCGGCGAAGCGCACTCCGTGATGCAGGCCATTAACCGCCAGCTGGCGCACTATCCCCATCATGTGGGCCAGATCGTGCTGTTGGCGAAACACTTCGCCGGCGACCACTGGCAATCGCTCAGCGTGCCGAGAAACATGTCGGCCGATTTCAATCGAAAAGTGGCGGCCGGAGAGCTCAGCCAGCGCTAGGGTATATGTGGATACACCCTTGAGCGAGCTGGGTAGCCGGTCAAGATGGTCCTGGTGTGGCCTCGGCGCGGCCCTGGTGGCCTGGGTAGCCTTGTAAAATGGGCTGAGCGTCGATTGGCAAACTATCCGTTCCGCTTGTCTAAGCGTCCAAAGGCCTTGAAGATACCAGAGGGCGGCTTCGCGGAGACGTTATTAGGCAAATGGCGCCACAGGGCAATCGATAAGGGGCAGTTAAGCCAGGAGGCTGTGATTCGGATGAAGATTTGGATGCAAGGCGCGCTCGTATTGGCCGTGGTGGTTCTATTGTGCGGCGCAACGGCACAAGCGCAGACCGATGTGGCGTTGAGCGGCTACGCGACTTTCGCCAGCAGCAGCACCAGTGCCAGCAGCAATGGCGTCGTCACCCACCAGGTGCCTGCGGACTCCGAGGGCGGGCTGTTTGAATGGCGTCATATTGTCAATCCGCTTGTTGGCTTCGAGTTTGAGGTCTCATCCAACCCGGCGAATCAGACTTATGACAACCCCAATGCCACGCTGCCAAACTGTTTTCCCCTCGGACCCACCACTGCAACGCCTCCCACATGCCAACCACCACTGAAACTTTCAGGCGAGGCGACGCAATTCGGCGGGGTCTGGGTAGTGTCAAAGAAGATAGGAAACGTTCGGCCTTTTTTATTGGGCGGCGCAGGCTTTGTCGTCACCGTTCCCGGGAAGAGTGCGTATTCGGTGAACACCGTCATGAGGCCGGACTTCATCTACGGCGGCGGTTTGGATTGGAGCTTTCAAAAGCATCTCGGTCTTCGCTTACAAGTGCGCGGCAACATGAGCAAGGCGCCGAATCTCTCCGACATCTTCAACTCGACGACTAAATACACGCAAATCTACGAACCAATGGGCGGGATTTTCTATCGCTTCTAAGGTCGTTCACATTTGCGAAATGTGAACGCTCATCCGGTTCGCCAGCGGAACTGCGGACATCAGCCTCGCAGCCCGCGCTGTGTTACCGTTTCAATACGGTGTTCCCCCGCCGGCCTTGCTTGCCGCATCCGGCGCCAGGTGACGGCGATGGGCGCAGCAATTGAGATGCGAGGACATCGGGGACGGCGGATAGAAGTATAGGAATGCAGCAGCCGGAATCGACCCCATCTACGCTTACTGCTGGACCGGCTCTCCTGGCCGGGGCCGCATCGGACCCTGTATCAGCTTCAGTACCCCAGCCCCAGGCAGCCGCGCAGCCCCCAGATCGGGTTCCGCGCTGGCTCGAACGCCTCGAATTGTCTCTGCGCGTGATTCTGCGCATCTTCATCGGATTGTTCGTATGCTTTCTGCCGTGGTTGGGACACATCGTAGTTCAATTTCCCGTGGTGCTCATTTTTCTCCCTGGGGCGCGCATGCTTTGGGACCAGAATCCGATCTTCCAGTTATTTCCGGCGCTTGGCGATTTCGCTACCCTCGGTGCCGTGCGTGGTATCGTGTCAGGTCTCGGCCTGTTGAATATATGGATTGCGTTTCAAGACGCCATCCGTCATTGGGATGGTTGAGTAATGAGTGAAAAAGAAAATCCGAAGAGTACACCCGCCGCGCCGAATGCGAGCCCGCCTGAAGCTGCGCCTCAAGCGGTCATTCCCGGAAACGGAGGGCCGCCTCTGCTGGAGCGCGCGCCGCTGGCTTATGAGAATCCAGCATTCCTCAACAGCCCCGAGGGGCGCCCCATCCGGATTGTGGCGGAGTTTCTCGAACCTCTGGCGCGGTTCCGGCGCGAGAGGATCCAGGATACGGTTGTCTTCTTCGGCTCAGCGCGCTTCGGCGGGCGCGAAGAAGCCAGTCATGAACTGGAGTTGCTGGACAACACCGGCTCAACGCAACCGGCACCCAGCGAAGAGCAGCCCGCCAAGCCGAAGGAGATCGCTGCGGGCCAAGCTACGGACTTGCAACGCAAGCGCGCCGTGGCCGCAGTGGAGATGGCTCGCTACTATGAAGATGCGCGTCGCCTGGCGCAACTGCTGACGCAATGGGTCAAGACCATCCCCTCGCGCAAGCACCGCTTTGTTGTCACGTCGGGCGGCGGCCCAGGAATTATGGAGGCAGCCAATCGTGGCGCTTACGAGGCCGGCGGCAAGACCATCGGCATGAATATTCTGCTGCCCTTCGAGCAGAGGCCGAACCGCTACATCACGCCCTCGCTCAACCTGGAGTTCCACTACTTCTTCATGCGCAAGCTCTGGTTCGCTTACCTGGCCAAAGCTCTGGTGGTATTTCCGGGCGGCTTCGGCACGCTCGACGAAATGTTTGAGATTCTTACCCTCGTCCAGACCCAGAAAATGACCAAGAAGATCACGGTTGTGATTTATGGACCGGAATATTGGAAGAAGGTATTCAATCTTGAAGTGTTGGTAGACATGGGCGCAATTTCTCCCAAGGATCTCGATCTATTCCAATACGCCGACACACCCGAACAAGCCTTCGATATGCTGCGTCAGGGCCTGACCGAGAACTACCTTGCCGCCGAAGCGGCTGCGGCCGCGCTTGCCGGTCACAAAAAGACTGCACAAGATGAAGATCTGATGGCCGGGTGGAGCGTGGACGATTTTCTCGGCCCCGAGCTCGCCAAGACGCGGAAGTAGCCCAGCGCAGAATCGTTTTTGGGGTTGCGCCTCGGTGATCGTCTCACTGAAAATTCACGCGAATTTTTCAACGCCGAGATCCGATTGGAAACCCGAATGCTCCGGACGAGGCGTCAGCCGGCGTTACTGGAATCTTCGCTGAACCCGGCATAGAATTTAGATAGAGGGAATACACACGAGTTTTGCCCGCATTTTCGGTATCTTGGTAACTTCCTTGATTCGGTCGTTGCCTTAATTGAAGGGCAATTCGCGAGCTGTTCACTGGATATTCACGGCTCCTGACCCATACTGGCTGTGGAAATCCGGAAGGCCGAGGAGTGGACATGCCAAGTTCAGCGATCTCGTATTTGTGGCGCGACAAGGACGCTCCCAAAGGCTTCCGGACTGGTGTTTCGCTGCACGGTCATACCAACCAATCGCGCGAGACCCTGGATTTCCTGGCCAACTTCGGCAATCAATTCCCGGTGATGCGCCCGCTGCTTTCGCGATTGGAGCGGCGCGCCGAGCAGATGCACGGGATCCGCATTGACTACTCAGCCAGCTACTGGACGCCGCCGATGACGCCCAAGCTGGCGTTCGACCTCGAGTCGCGGCAGATCGAAAGGCTCGGCCTCTCGCCGATGGTCTCAATTACCGACCACGACAACATCAAAGCGCCAATGCTTCTGCGCACGGTGCCCAGCGCGCGGCAGATTCCCGTATCGGTTGAGTGGAGTGCGCCGTATGGCGGCTCGCAGGCATTCCATCTCGGCGTGCACAACCTTTCCAGCGCTCGCGCAACGGAGTGGATGGCGACACTTCAGGAATTCACAGCGCACCCCAGCGATGCGCGCCTCACGGAGATTCTTGCCGCTCTGCATAACGAGCGAAACGTGTTGGTGGTCTTCAACCACCCCATGTGGGATCTGTATCTGATCGGCAGGGAAAAACATCAATTCCTGGTGAATGAATTTCTACAGAAGAATGGCGCATACATTCACGCACTGGAACTGAACGGCCTGCGTAACTGGGACGAGAACCGCGAAGTGCGGCGCCTGGCCGAAAAGTGGAACATGGTGCTCATCTCAGGCGGCGACCGGCATGGCGTGGAACCAAACGCCAACGTGAACCTGACGAACGCCACAAGCTTTACTGAATTTGTGCACGAGGTTCGCCGGGAGAGGAAGAGCAATGTGCTCTTTCTTCCGCAATACGCTGAGCCCTGGAAGCATCGGCTTCTGCAATCGACCGTTGACGCCGTGCGCTACTACCCTGAGTTTCCGCAGGGTTCGCGCTCATGGGACGATCGAGTCTTTCATCCTGATGCGGCTGGCGTTGTGAGGCCGCTGAGCGAGCTGTGGCCGAAGGGGTCTGCGCCGCGCGCGCTCGGCGCGGGAATTGCGCTGGTGCAGCTTATGGGTCAGGGGCTCGTTTCCGGCGGGTTGCGCCTTGCCTGGAGCGACTCGAATCAATTGCGCCTTGCACTCGGCGAGCACGAGTTCTAACAAAAACCAGAAGCGTTAGCGGAGTTGGCGTGGTTAGCAGAACTGGCAATGACGTTTCCGCTGCCTCGTCTTCCGTTCCTTCGTCTTCCACTGCCTCGATTCACTCCGCCCGCTCCGCTGACTCAGTCGGCACAGCTTTGGCCAGAATGGCGCCGGTCGGACCGGTTCCCCGCGTCGCGTACTTTCCTGACTCGTTCCACGAAGTCAACGGGGTCGCCCACACCAGCCGCCACTTTGAGGGGTTTGCCCGGCGAAGGAATCTGCCCTTTCTCTGCGTACGCGCGGGCAATCGCGCTCTGGCAGTCACGGAAGAGGGCAACGTATGGACGCTGGAGTTGCCGCGTGGCCTTCTCTCATTCGTACTTGAAAAAGATCTGCGCCTCGATCCTGTTTTTTTCCGGCACATTCCGCTGATCAACGAAACGTTGGAGCGTTTCAAGCCGGACCTGATCCACATAACGGGGCCCAGCGAGATTGGAATTCTTGGCGCGGGGCTGGCGCATCATTTTCATTTACCGCTCGCCGCAAGCTGGCACACCAATGTTCATGAATACGCAGCTCGCCGAGCGGAATGGTTTCTGCGTTTGCTGCCCACGCAACAGTCCGCCGCCACCGGCCAGAAGATCGAGGATCTGACATTGGCGACGGTGGGCAGATTTTATTCAGTTGCGAAGGTCTTGTTCGCGCCTAATTCTGAGCTCTGCGCGCTGCTTGAGCGCACCACCCACAGGCCTTGCCACCTTATGCCGCGCGGCGTAGATGCGGAGCTGTTTATTCCCTCGAGGCGAACGCGCGAACCAGACGACGGCGAGCACATCCTGGGATTTGTCGGGCGGCTCTCCATCGAAAAAAACATTGGTCTGTTGGTCGAGATCCAGAAGGAACTCGATCGGATGGGCACAAAGAACTTTAGCTTCGTGATTGTGGGCCACGGCGGCGATGAGGCCTGGCTGCGCGAACATCTGCCAGGGGCCGAGTTCACCGGAGTGCTGCGCGGGGAAGCGCTTGCAACCGCCTACGCGAACATGGACCTGTTTGTCTTCCCTTCGCATACCGACACCTTTGGCAATGTAGTGCTTGAGGCGCTGGCCAGCGGCGTGCCGGCCATTGTGACACCCGATGGCGGCCCGCGCACGATCATTGCCGACAGTGAGACCGGGCGCATTGTGCGGGATGATCAATTCGCCCCGGCGATTGCCGAGCTGATAAACGATCCCGTTCGCCTCGCCGAGATGAGGACCGCCGCTCGCGCTCACGCCCTCACTGCCAGCTGGGATTCGGTGTTCGAGGGGATTTACGCGGCCTACGAGGAGATTGTGCCCATGGCCGGTCGGAGTCCGGCGGCGGATTGACGCGGCGTGAAAGCTTGGCGCAGGGTCAGGGAAGAAGCGATCCGCTCCGCAGATCGAGCGCAAAAGGCTTCTCGCGATCGGGAATCATCTCCCAGCCCGTTCCGCGCAGAATTCCTTCGGCCACTTCGGTAATTGTCACGCCTTCGTCCGAGAGCTTTGTCGATTCCCACGCCTGCCCGTCGCGGCCCCAGGCAAGAATCGAGTGATGGCCGATGAAGAGCAGCAGGCTTTCACGCACCAGCGGCTGAATCTCCAGCACAGGCCGATAGGGAATCATGACGAACCGCTCCGGCGTCGTGGTGTCGATCAAATACGCGTATCCTCCCGCGACCGCGCAGATTTCTTCTGGTTTTGGAGTGGACCACAGGCCGGATGGGACTGCAGGATCGTGAAAACCCAGCGCGCAGGTTGCGAGAAAAGGCTGCACGTCGCTCCCGCAGTGCGGAGAATCAGGCGTGGCTTCGGGCCGGGCTTCGGGCCTGACCAGCACTTCCAACGCGCCGCGCTCCACTTCCTCAGCGGCCTGCGGATAGACAAAGTGGCGTGGAGGCAGAATCAACGGACGCGCAGCAAGAACCTGGGCCTGCCAGCTGTGAGGAAAACTCAGGTCGATAGTCGGAACGGGATGGGGAGCGGGGATCGGGTTTGGGATCATGACAGCTGGTTCTTCGAATTGATGATAGATGGTTTGCGCCGGAACATTAGTTCGGCAGCGCTCAAATAACTTTGGCGTGAACGTGAAATCGACGTGGTGCCGGGCTCGACAGCATCCCGCATCACCTGTCACAACAGCGCCTTCGCGGGGAAATCCCAGCAGGATGCGAGAATAGAACCAGCGCCGGGTAACAGTGGCCTTCTCCTCCCGCGCATGGGGCTCCTCGAAGATGCTGCGCGTCCTATCGACTCACCTGTTTCTGAACCATCGTTTGCATCCGGGCCTGCTTGAGCTCGCGGATCGCTCGGGCGCGCAGGCGGTGGAGATCTTTGCCGCGCGCCAGCATTTCGACTACACCAGCCGCGAAGAGGTAGCAGAGCTGGCCGGGTGGTTTCGGTCGAATGCGCTGCAACCTTTTTCCATGCACGCCCCGCTATATGCTGACCGCGAAATGGGCCGCGCAGGCGGTCTCGGCGTCAATGTTCTGCACCCCGATAAGGCCCGCCGCATCGACGCCATGGATGAGGTCAAGCGCGCGTTGGAAGCGGCCGAGCACATTCCCTTTCGCAATCTCGTGGTTCATCTCGGCGAGCGGGAAGATGCATGGTCGCAACGCACTATTGAGTTTGCGCTCACCGCGCTCGAGCACCTGGGCGCGTTTGCCCGTCCACTTGGCGTGCGCCTGCTGGTGGAGAATCTGCTGAGCGAGGCGACCACGCCCGAACATCTGGTATTGATTCTCGAAATGGGCCACCTGGCCAACGTCGGAGTCTGCCTCGATCTTGGCCATGCGCACATCACCGTTGGAACCGTGGAAGCGATCGCGACTTTGGCGAACGCATCGCATCGGTTCACGTTCACGACAATCATGGCTTGAAGGACGAGCACCTGTGGCCCGGCGACGGAACGATTGGATGGCCGGCAACGGTGAAGCTCTCAAAGCGCTGGCCTCGCCGCCGGCGACCGTGCTTGAGATCAGCTACTCACTGGCTGAAACTCACGCTGAATTGCCAGAGCGGATTGAGAAAGCCTTCGCGCACTTCAAGTAACACGCCCATTCACCTGAACGCTTAAAGCAGATCCCCAGGCTTGGGCCTGAGGATCGCATTTCTTGCTAACTGAAGTGAGCTTGAACGCAGATAAGGGAGGGGTCGCGTTAGTCTGACGCGATGAGCTCGCCCGAGACGATAGGGCGGGTGCGAGGCAGTTGGCCGCGCGATGCAGCGATGCCAACTGCCGCCAGCGTAGCAGAGAATACGACCAGCTTGGCGAAGTTGCCAGGGCGCGTTTCGGGCAGAACCCTCCACAGAAGCAGCAGAACGCAATGGGCGACAGTGCTGGCCCAGACCGAACCGTAGAAGTAGCGGCGCTCGACCCCTTCGCCTTTGGTTGATGGCCCCACGCGCGGCAGCTTGCCCATGATTCCGAGCAGCAGAATCAGAGCGCAGAGCGGCGAGTAGGCGTAGTAGTAAATCTGCTTGAGGTGCCAGACGCCGGTGGCCGAGGCCAGAACCAGGCCGGTGAAATTGAGCAAGGTGAAGTTGAGAACGGCATTCCAGGCGAAGGTGTAGCAGACGCGGCGGTAGAGCGGGTTGGGCCGATCTTCGTCAAAGCGAAGGATATAGGGGCACGGCTCGACACCTGGCAGGCGCCCGCGCAGGCCAGCGATTCCTGTTCCTACGAGGACCGCGGCGAGCCAGGACCAATTGATCCAATGGAAGCCACGGGAAAACATGGAGAAGGTGAGTGGTCCAGGGGCTAGAAAAAAGACCCAAATCCAGATGGGCCAATGCGCCAACCGGTAGATGCGCGTGTTGCGCGCTCGGAATTGGCGCTCCTCAGCGAACTCTAATTTTCCGTTGTAAGACATCTCGGTGAGTCTCGCAGAGGAGGAGTGAGCGAGTCAAATCGAATCTTTAGGCAGGGATTCGAGTTATCACTGGATGAAGCGCAATGTCGCCGGATCCATCTCCGTAGCGCATTGCAGGGGGACCAGGTGGCCGCAGCCCGGAATCACCAGAAGCTGCGATTGCGGGATGAGATTGTGCATGATCTGGGCCTGATTGACGGGGACAATCTGGTCCAGCGAGCCCCAGACAATGAGGACCGGCATCTTCAGTTGGGGCAGCAGGCTGTCGGTCACGTCCTGGCCTGTTTTCATGGTTGCCAGCGCACGCTTGATCACCCTGCCGTTGCGGCTGAAGCGGCGCAGATAGTCGCGCGCGATGAATGGCGGGATGGTTGGCGGATTTGGCATGAGCAGGGCGTCGAGCTGGTCCAACTGCTCGGGCGAGGTGGGGACGAAGAGATCGGTATTCCAGGTGGGCTTGATGTTGAGACCCACCGAATCGATGATGATGAGGCGGGAGACACGCTCGGGATGTTCAGATGCGACTAACTGGACGATCCATCCGCCCATGGACCAGCCGCCGAGTTCGACCTGCTTGATGCCAAGTGCGTCCATGAAGTGCACGACCACCGCGGCCTGATCGCGCACCGAGTAGGAGAAATCGGCTGGCTGCTCGCTGCGCCCGAAACCGAGCAGGTCGGGCATATATACGCGAAAGCCGGCTTTGGCCAGAACCGGGGCGACGTTCCACCAATCTTCAGCGCGGCCTCCCAAGCCGTGAACGAGAACGACTGGTGGGCCACTCGCGGGACCCGTCGCGAGGTAGTGCATACGGTAGCCGTCGACTTTGATATAGCGGCTTTCGATTCCGAGGGAATGCTCCTGCAGGTAGACGTGCGCATTCAGGTAGCTCACAGGGCGCAGATAGAATCCGAGGGCGGCAATTGCCGGCAGGGCGAGCAGCGCGAAGAACACCCAAGCCGCCCATTTCAAAGGTCCAGTCCTGGTCCTAGTCATTGATGGGCCGCCTTTCATTTGGCAGCTGGTTGACTTTAATTTGTTCTGGCCCAAGCTGCTCTGCGCGCTGCCAGCCTTTTTCCAGGACGCGCACGGTGACAGGATCAAGGACGAGGGCGCTGTGGCTGTTCCATTCACAGCGCTCGACCCAGCGGACAGCGTCGGCGTCCGAGGCTGCGCATAGTTCGCCGCCGGTGACTCGGCAAAGGTAATCGGCGATGACGTAGTGATAGCGCACGCGGTCACCCTCGCGGTGAATGCGGTCGAGAAGCTCGATGAGCTCGACAGGCTCGACGTCGAGGCCGGTTTCCTCGCGGACCTCGCGAATGACGCCTGCGATCAGTGCCTCACCTACTTCGAGCAGCCCGCCGGGCAGCGTCCAGTGGCCTTTGAGGGGTTCGCTGCCGCGGCGAACGAGGAGCACGCGTGCATCCTGTACGACGACCGCGCCGACGCCGACAAGGGGCGTCGAGGGAAACTCGCGTTCAATGATGCTGTCCATATTTGTTGCCCTTCCGATTTTGAAGGAGGCAAGCCAATTCTGTCACGGCCGATGATGGTTTGCCTCCCGCAAATCGGCCCGGGGAGCGCGAATCGCTTGCCTGCCTCTATCATCAAATAAACACTCGAGGGTGAGGAATTGGCTGAATACGCGCTCAGGATCGATGGGATGCACTGCGGGTCGTGTATGCGGCGCGTTAGCCAGGCGCTGGCTGCGACGCCGGGAATCGTGGTGAACGAGGTCAGGATCGGGGCTGCCAGAGTGAGCTCAGACGAGAATCCGCCGCCTCTCGGCCTGGCCATCGCCGCCATCGCCAAGGCTGGCTACACGGCATATTTGGAATCAAACACAGTCGACGCGGCCTCATCCTAAGCGGCCTCTTCCCTGGAAAGCTTTTCGGATCGGATTGGACTGGATCGAACTTTTGGCCTCCCACCCCACAGAATCGCTCACGCTGCCCGTTCTGGGGATGACCTGCGCCAGTTGCCAGCACCATGTGGAGGAGGCGCTGCGAGACACTCCTGGCGTCGAGCAGGCGCGCGTGGATTTGATGGCGCATCGCGCAAGCATAGTGTTTGACCCTGCCCTGGCCGCGCCGGAGCAGCTGGTAGCGGCGATTCGCGGGGCCGGCTACGATGCGGTCCTTCCGCGGGCTGGAGAAGGCGCGGGACACGCCGAACATGCCGTGGCGGGCACGGACGAGAAGGCGTGGGTGACACTGGCCGCGGGCGCGGCGGCGATGCTGCTGGCGATGCCGCTAGGAATGCAGATGGGCGCAGCGGATCGCACAATGATGCGCCTGCTTCCGTGGCTCTACTCGTTGCCTGCGAATGGGCTGCGCTGGTTTCTGCTGGCAATGACGGCGGTGGTTGTTGCATGGGCAGGCCGCGGGATTTATGTGAGCGCCATTCGCGCGCTGCTCCACGGCACAACGAACATGAACACGCTGGTGAGCCTGGGAACGGGCGTGGCGTTTGCGTATTCGGCTTACGCGACAATTGCGCCTGTGCCCGGGCGGCAGGTTTATTTCGATGCGGTTCTGTTGATCGTCGGATTTCTCTTGCTGGGCAAGAGTCTTGAAGGAAGAGCGAAACGCCAAGCGCTTTCTGCTCTTGACTCGCTTTCGCGGCTGCGGCCCGTGAATGCGCGCAGGATTGTGGACGGCGTGGAGACCGTGGTGCCGCTTGAAGAGGTGAGGCCGGGCGACAGCATCGTCGTACTGCCGGGTGAAAGATTTCCGGTGGACGCGACGATTATTGAAGGGCGCACGACAGTGGATGAGTCCATGCTGACGGGCGAATCGACGCCGCTCGCACGCGAAGTCGGCGGGCGCGTGTTGGCCGGCTCGCTGAACTACGATGGCGCCGTGGTGTGCCGGGCGGAGTCGCTGGGCGAGGCCACGGTGCTGGCACAGATTGCGCGCATGGTAGACCAGGCCCAAAGCTCGCGCGCGCCGATGGAACGGCTGGCGGACAGGGCCAGCGCGATTTTTGTGCCGGTGGTGCTGGGACTTGCGGCTGTGACATTCGCCGCATGGCTGATTGCGGCGCACTCGCTTCCGCTGGCGCTGGCGAACACGGTTGCAGTGCTGGTGATTGCCTGCCCGTGCGCGATGGGGCTTGCCGTGCCCGCAGCGCTCACTGTGGCCGTGGGACGCGGCGCGCAGTTGGGAGTGCTGTTCAAAGGCGGTGAGGCGCTGGAGCGGCTATCCCACCTCGACGCGGTGGTTCTGGATAAAACGGGAACCCTAACAGTGGGACGGCCGGTGCTTGAGGCGGTTCATGGATTCGCCGGACACTCAGAGGACGATTTACTGCAGACTGCAGCGGCAGCGGAGGAGCGGTCAAATCACCCGCTGGCGCTCGCAGTGATTGATGCCGCGATAGCGCGTGGCCTGAAGTGGCAACCAGCGGAGGATGCGCAAGTATTGCCGGGACGCGGGCTGACGGCGCGCGTCAAAACGAGTGTCGGCGGGCACGATTGCATGCTGGGGAACGAGGCGCTGTTCAGCGAGAATGGCATTCCACTGCCCAGCGATATGGCGACGCCCGAACCGGGCGTGACGCGGCTATGGATGGCGCTGGATGGCGCGGTAGCTGGATATCTTGACGCTCGCGATGCGCTGCGGCCGGATGCGGCGATGGCGGTTGCGGCGTTGCGCAACGAAGGGCTCCGCGTGCTGATCCTGACCGGCGACTCGGCGGCAGCGGCAGCGCCGATTGCGGAGCAGGCCGGCATCACCGAAGTCGAAGCCGGGCTCGACCCGGCGGGCAAGCTCAAGAGGATTCGCGAGCTGCAGAAATCGGGCCTGCGAGTTGCCATGGTGGGCGACGGCATCAACGATGCTGCAGCGCTGGCACAGGCCGACGCGGGCATCGCGATGGGAAGCGGTGCGGACCTGGCGCAGGAGGCCGGCGATGTGCTGCTGCTCCGCGCACAGCCTGCCGCGATTCCTGCGGCGCTGGAGCTGGCGCGCGAAACTCTGCGCATCATGCGGCAAAATCTTGGCTGGGCGGTGGGCTACAACGTGATTGGCATTCCACTTGCCGCGGGCCTGTTGTATCCCGCATTTCACATTCTGCTCACGCCGTGGCTGGCGGCGGCGGCAATGGCGCTGAGCTCGGTGTGCGTACTTGGCAACAGCCTGCGGCTGCGCGGCTGGCAACCTTCGCTCATTGGCGCGAGGACACGCTAGATTAAGACACGCTAGATCAAGACACGCTAAACAGGGACATGTTAAACAGAGACACGCTAAACTAGCCGCAGGTTCTCTTTGTGCGCATCCTCACTCGCTACATTCTCGGCGAAATTCTGTCGCTCACGCTGATCGGTTGCGCGCTCTTCACCTTCATTCTGTTCATGCCGCTGCTGCCGCACATTCTTGAAGTGGTGGTGCGCAACAGCTCCACGCTCGCGGATGTGGCGCAGGTCTTTCTCTTCACGCTGCCCAACCTGTTCAAGGTCACGATTCCCATGGCCGTGCTGTGGGGCATCCTGCTGGGCCTGAGCCGGCTGGCCTCTGACAGCGAGATTATCGCCATGCGCGCATCCGGCCTGGGCATCGGCTATTTTGTGCGCGTGGCGTCGATTGTGGCCATTGGCGGAACTCTGCTGGGGCTCGGCAACTCGCTATACCTTGCGCCACGGGCGAACCAGGCGATTGTCGAGATGGAGCAGTCGCTGGAAACCTCGCAGGCCAGCTTCGAGATTGAGCCGCGAGTTTTTTACGAGGATTTTCACAACTACGTTTTGTATGTGGAGGACGTGAGATCGGGGACGGGCGCGGCAAACTGGCGCCAGGTGTTCATGGCCGACGTTTCCGATCCGGCGAATCCGCTGATTACAACAGCCGCGTCAGCCACAGTGGTAACGGACAATACGCAGGAGCTGCTGATGCGGCTGCGCGACGGCGTGCGCGATGAAACCGTGTCCGATCAGCCGGGACAATCCAATATCTCAACATTTACGACAACCGATTTGCCGCTGATGCTTAGCCAGCAAAGCGATGTGCACCTGGGCCGGTTGGATACCCCGCTGTATGCGATGTCGTTGAGCGTGCTGCGCGAACACGTAAAAGGCCCTGACGCAAAGCGATTCCTGATCGAGCTGCATAATCGGTTTGCATTTCCCGCCGCCTGCCTGGTGCTGATGCTGGTGGGGGTGCCGCTTGGCGTGGCATCGCGCCGTGGCGGCAAGAGCTCCGGCTTCGTGTTCACCATTCTGCTGGTGTTTGTCTACTATTTCTTGTCTTCGACGGGGATTCATCTCGGCCTGCAGAACAAACTGCCCGCGTTCCTGGCGGTATGGTCAGCCAATTTATTGTTTGCCGTGGCCGGAACGTTTCTGCTTTGGCAGATGGCGACAGGAGGGCGAATCCTGAGCGCGATTTCTGCATGGTTTGCGCGGTCGCCGAAACCGAGTGGCGGCAAAGAGGCAAAGTGGATTTGCGCCCAGGGAACTTCTCGACAAGCTATGGCAACGCGGTGCGACTTCGAACGGCAAATCGCGGGGCATTTTCCCGCGAATCATCGACGAGTACATTGTGCGCGAGTTTGCCAGCTTGTTTGCGCTGGTGCTGGCAGGATTTGTGCTGCTGATGATCGTTTTCACTTTTTTTGATTTGCTGGGCGATATTTTGCGCAACCATCCCGCGCTGGCCATCGTGGGCGATTACCTGCTGAACCTGACGCCCAGCATGATCTATCAGATTGCCCCGCTGGCGGTCTGATCGCCGTGCTGGTTACGTTCAGCGTGCTCAACCGCAACAGCGAAATCATCGCCATGAAGGCGACAGGCATCAGCCTCTATCGTCTGGTAATTCCGATCGTCAGCATCGCAGTGTGCATCGCGCTTTGTCTTTTTCTTTTTGACCAGTTCTACCTGCCACAAGCAAATCGCCGCCAGCAGTCGGATCGCAACGTGATCAAGGGCCGGCCGCCGCAGACCTACCTTCATCCGGAAGCGCAATGGATCTTCGGGCCGAGATCCGCTCCCGGCCAGCCGGGCTGCATTTTCTACTACGAGTTCTTCGATCCCGACACGAATGAGTTCGCCAATCTCTCGGTCTTCGAGTTCGATCCCGCGACATTTCAACTGACCGGGCGAATCTTTGCCCAGCGGGCAGTGTGGGATGAAGATTCCAGAACGTGGCGCTTTGAGAACGGATGGGTACGCGAGATTCAAGGCTCCAACGTAACGTCGTACCGCACGTTTCTCGTTACGAGTTTCCCTGAGATGCGCGCGACGCCGGATTACTTCAAGAAAGAAGACCTGCAGTCGCAGGAGATGAGCTTCGGCCAGCTCGATCGGTACATTCGCGACCTGCGGCAAAGCGGATTCGACACCAAGCGGCTAAGCGTGGCGCTCTGGCACAAGCTCTCTTACCCGCTGATTGCGGTGGTCATGTCTGTGCTCGCGATTCCTTTTGCGCTTTCGATGGGGCGGCGCGGGTCAATCACCGGAGTCGCAGTGGCCATTGGCGTGGCGCTTGCATACTGGGTAGTCGATGGCCTGTTTGGAGCCATGGGCAACGTGAATTACCTGCCGCCGCCGATGGCCGCGTGGTCGGCAGACATTTTGTTTATGCTCGTCGGCGGGTATCTGCTGCTGCGGACGCCACGTAGACGCGCGACGCTCCGATAACGCATCATCGTAAAATAGATGCTTGGCGACCTCGCCCCCCTTTACAGCTACATGCGCCGCTACCGCTGGCAGTACGTCCGGGGCACGCTGGCATGCGTGGCGACAAATATTGTAGCGGTGCAGTTCCCGGGCGTGCTGGGGATGGCAATCAACCGGATCCAGAAGGGAACCACGCGGGAACTGATTCTGATTTTCGCGTTAACTCTGGTGGGCATCAGCCTGGTGAAGGGCGTGTTCCTCTACGCGCAGCGCTGGATTTTGATCGGCATTTCTCGCGAGATCGAGTTCGACCTGCGCAACGATCTGTTCCGCAATCTGGAGACGCAGGACTCAGGGTTCTACCAGCGCTATCGCACCGGCGACATCATGGCGCGCATGACGAATGATCTAAATGCGGTGCGCATGCTGCTGGGGCCGGCGCTCATGTATAGCGCCAACACCATCTTCCTGAGCGTATTCGCGCTGTTCTTCATGCTGCGCATCAGTCCATACCTGACACTGGTGGCCTTGGCGCCCATGCCGCTAGCCAGCATTCTGGTGCAATATCTGGGTCGCCGAATTCACGAGCGCTTCGAGCGCATCCAGGCCAGCTTCTCCGATATCTCCGCGCAAGCGCAGGAGAACTACTCCGGCGTGCGGCTCATTCGAGCCTTTGCCCGCGAGGAGTCGCAGATCGGACTTTTTGAGCGGCTCAACCAGCAGTACATTGGTCGCGCGCTTCGCCTTGTACAACTTATGGGCATGCTGTGGCCGACGCTCGAATTCATTCTCGGTATCTCAATGGTCATCACGCTGCTGGCTGGTGGACACGAGGTTCTGGCGCACCGCATCAACGTTGGACAGTTCGTGGCGTTTAGCACATACATGATCATGCTCATCTGGCCGATCATCGCCGTGGGCTGGGTGATCAACATCTTCCAGCGCGGCACGGCCTCGGTGAAGCGCATCGACGAAATCCTCCAAGCCGAGCCCGTGATAACCGACGCGCGCTCCGCGCTTTCGAGTTTTGGATCAGAGACAGTCCTGAATGGAGAGATCGAATTCCGGCACTTGAACTTCAGCTATGGCGAGACGCCCGATCAGGCTCCCGTGCTGCGCGATATCAATCTGAGGATTCCGGCGGGTTCGAGCCTGGCCATCGTAGGGCCGACGGGTAGCGGCAAATCGACGCTCGTGAATCTGATTCCGCGCATCTACGAAGCGCCGCAAGGAACGCTCTTCATCGACGGCCGCCCGATCGACGAGTACCCGCTGGCCGTGCTTCGGCGCAATATTGGCATGGTGCCGCAGGAAACTTTCCTGTTCAGCGAAACCATCCGCGAGAACCTGGCATTTGGCGCGCCCAACGCAAGCCCTGAAGATCTGCTGGAAGCAGCCGACGCAGCCCACATCAGGTGCGAGTTTGAGGAGTTTCCGCAGGGCTTTGAAACCATGGTGGGCGAGCGAGGCGTAACGCTTTCAGGCGGACAGAAACAGCGCTCGGCTATCGCGCGCGCTCTTTTGCGGCGGCCGGCGATTCTGATTCTGGACGATGCGCTGGCCAGCGTGGACACCTATACTGAAGAGCGCATTCTGGGCGGGCTCCGCAGCTACACGGAGACGGCGACCACGATTCTGATTTCGCACAGAGTGTCTACAGTGCGCAATGCCGATCGCATCGCGGTGCTGGACAAGGGGCGAATCGTCGAAGTTGGACGGCACGAAGAATTGCTCGCACTCGACGGCTACTACGCCAGCCTCTACCAGAAGCAACAGCTGGAAGAAGAACTGACGGTAGCGGGGTAAATAAAACTCGGAGTCAACAGGCCATCGACTCGCGGTCACTCCACCCCAAGCACTTTGACGATCACGCGCTTGCGGCGCTGGCCGTCGAACTCTGCATAAAAAACTCGTTGCCAGGTGCCCAGATCGAGCTTGCCGTTGGTTACGGGCAAAGTGGTCTCGTGGTGCAGCAATAATGCTTTCAGGTGCGCGTCGCCGTTGTCCTCTCCCGTGCGGTGATGCTTGTAATCGGGCCGCGCCGGCGCAACCTCCTCAAGCCACTTGCCAATATCTTCAATGAGCCCGCTCTCATGGTCGTTGACGTAGACGGCTGCGGTGATGTGCATGGGAGAGACAAAGCACAAGCCGTCTTTGACTCCGCTACGCGTGACAATCTCCTCCACCTCGTCGGTGATGTGCACCATCTCGCGGCGTTTGCGCGTTTGAAAGACCAGGTATTCGGTATGACTCTTCATGAAGGCTCCTTTAATTTGTGGGACCTTAGCGAAAACACCGCGACGCTTTCGCCCCCTATCGTAACCGCCATCGATCAAGTTCACACATCGGAACGAAGCGGCCGAAAAGCAATCAGCGTGCCGCAGGCAGCTCGGGAGAGGAAGCGAGAGCTGAAGGCTCGAAGCAAAAAGCTGTAATCTGATTGCATCATGAACCCAACTCCGCAACAACCCCAAGTGAATGTCACCCAGACCGAAAACTTCCGGGAGTCCTATGCCAACAGCGTGCAGGTGCGCGTGAGCGTCTGGGACTTCCAACTAGTTTTTGGCCTGGCCGCCAGCGAGAGTCCCGAGCAGGTGACCATCCGCAACCACCAGGCCATTTTTCTGAGTCCGCAGCAGGCCAAGGCATTGAACAATGTGCTGAGCCAGAATATCGCGCAATACGAACAGGCCTTCGGCACGCTCAACCTGGAGCCACAGACGCAGAACTTCCCGCGCGGGCCGGTGAACTAGGCCAGAAACGCGAGCAGGAAACGCGAGAACGAGCGGCTACGGGCCGGGCGACCGAGCTACCTGGTCGTGCGCTGCGCCGGGAACAGTTCGCTGCTGTTCGGCGTCAAATGACAAGAGTGGGCAAATCAAGAGTGGGAAAGACATGCTGAGCCAGGAACGAGTTGCCCGAAGCGGATCCGGGAAGGTAAGAAGCCGAGCAATCGAGGCCGGCCGGGGAGCGTCGCCTTGCGCCTGAAAAGAATTCTGAATCCGCGGCGCGACGCCCCGCTGCCCATCTGGATGATTTTCCCCGTCATCTTCATGTCGCTCTACGCCAGTCACTTTACGTTGCTGCGCGTTCCTTATTACTGGGACGAGGCAGGCTACTACATTCCCGCGGCATGGGATTTTTTCCGCACCGGCTCGTTGATCCCGACCACAACGCTGAGCAACGCTCATCCGCCGCTGCCCAGCATCTACCTGGCTCTGTGGTGGAAGTCGTCTGGCTATGCTCCCGCGGTCACGCGCGAAGCCGTGCTGATGGTGGCCTCGCTCGGCCTTCTGGCAGTGTGGCGGCTGGCGATGCGGCTGGTGGGCGTGGGCCCGGTCGCTTTCTGGACTACGCTGCTGACCGGGCTTTATCCGATCTGGTTTGCGCAGAGCTCGCTTGCGCAGGCCGACATATTTGCCGCTGCCTGCTCGCTGTGGGGACTGGTCTACGCGCTGCCCAGCCGCGGTTCAGGCCCCAGCACAGGCCGCAGCGAATCCGTTAATCAAATCCCGTGGGCTGCTGCGCTATGGTTCTCCGCTGCGGCTCTGTGCAAGGAGACGGCAATTGTGATTCCGCTTACGCTGGCTGCGGTCAATGTGGCAGAGGGATTCCGCGTGGGAGCGGCGGCGCGGGCGAAGTTGTGGCGCGAAGCGGCGTGGTTCTCGAGCTGCATTCTGCCTTTGGCGGGTTGGTATGCCTATCACTACACCAAGACTGGATTTCTCTTCGGCAATCCCGAGTATCTGCGCTACAACGCTGAGGCCACGCTCAATCCGCTGCGCATTCTGGTGGCTTTTGGCCATCGCATTCTGCACCTGACCGCGCACATGAACCTGTTTGTGCCCGTGCTGATGGCCTTGGCCGCGCTGCTGCTCAGCCCGCGACCTGATGCCGAGGGCCACGACCGAGCCTCGCTTGCGCCCTCAGTGCAGATGCGTATCTTTTTTCTATTGCTGGCAAACGCGCTGCTTTTCAGCGTATTAGGCGGCGCGTTGCTGACGCGCTATCTGCTGCCAATGTATCCGCTGGTGCTGCTAGTTGCGGTAACCACGTTTTACCGGCGCGTTCCTTTTTGGCACGGCCTGGCGCTGATCTCTGCCGCTGCGTTTTTTGTTGGACTATTTGTCAATCCGCCATACGGGTTCGCTCCTGAAGACAACCTGGCCTACGCGCGCGTGGTCCGCATGCATGAATCGGCAATCACGCAGCTAGCGAAGCTGTACCCAGGCGCTACCGTGCTGAGCGCATGGCCCGCGACCGATGAGCTGTCGCGCCCCGAACTTGGTTACGTAAAGAAGCCATGGGATGTGGTCGCTATCGACGATTTCTCTGCCGGGCAGATTGCGCGTGCCGCGGAGGAGACGCAAGCGTACTCTACCGCGCTGGTGTTCTCAACGAAGTACGATCCGGATTCGCCGCTCGAAAGGCTCAGTGGCAAAGCTCTCGACGAGCGCTACTTCGGCCTGCACTATGATCTGCCGCCGGAAGAGATCGCGCGCCAACTGGGTGGAGATTTGGTTTGGAAGCGTGACGACGACGGCATGTGGATCGCGCTGATCCGCTTCAACCACCCGGTTGAGGCGCTGCTGGACCCGGGAACCGGCGACCGGCCAACCGAATAGTCACGGAGAATTCGAAGCGCAAACGTGTGCAGGAATTTTTCTCGCGCAAAGCGGGAACAGTATTCCGCGTCGTGGTGTCTACACAAGCACAGTGCAGGGCGGGCTGAAATTAAGTTGGGAGGGGGCAGCCATGTTCGAAGACTCCACATTTGAAACCATGGGCACAATCCACACACGCAGCCGCGGCTGGATGATGGCGACATTTGCGTTCAACAGCTCGATCTTGCTGGCGTTGGTGATTATTCCGATCATTCACCCGGAGATGCTGCCGCAACTTACGAACCCAATTCTGATGCAGGCGCCACCACCGCAGGCGCAGGAGCCGAGGCCGGTGGTGCGGACAGAGCAGGTGCAGAATGCGCCTTCACAGACAAGCGTCCCGATTTTGCAAGCACCGTCGAGGATTCCGAGGCAGACCTATATTCCGGGCAAGCCGGAAGATCCAACGCAGGAGACCATGACGAGCCTCGGCGGCTCTGGTCCCTTGGCTCTGTCGGGCGCGGGATGCGATCCGTTCAATTGCGGTGACATGCGGCCGGTTATACGACAGGCCAAGCCGGGGACGCAACATGTTTCCTCGGGCGTGATGCAGGGAATGCTGATCGACAAAGTTGTCCCAACATATCCGGCGATAGCGCAGGCCACACGCACGTCGGGCGCAGTGGTTCTGCAGGCGACGATCTCGCGCACGGGAACCATTGAAAATCTGCGTGTGATGAGCGGCCCTGAGATGTTGCGGCAGGCGGCTCTCGATGCGGTTAAGCAGTGGCGCTACAAGCCGTATATGCTTAACGGCCAGCCGGTGGAAGTGGAGACGGCCGTGGAAGTGGACTTTATGCTGGACTGAGGAAGTTGGTGGCGGGGACTGTGCTCGTTCGGCGACAATGGCTTCTGCCATGAGAAGACAAACACGCCGCGAATTCTTAAGCATTGTTTCCGCCACTGCAGTTGGAACGCTGGCCGCGCCTCGCTTGCTGCGCGTTGCTGCGATAGCGTCTGCGCGCACACGAGTGTTCGTCGCATCTCACGCCCCGGATGGAATTTTGGCGTTCGATTGGGATTCGGCGACCGCGACGCTGACACGAGTGGACGTGGCCGCCAAGGTCCCCAATGTGGCGTGGCTTGCGCTTTCGCAAGGCTTTATTTATTCCGCGTCGGAACTCGATACGTTCGATGGCAAGCCAACTGGCGAAGTGGCGAGCTTTTGCATTGCCGGCGGAGAACTACAGTCGCTTTCGGCGCGCAACTCCGCCGGGGTCGGAACCTGTCATGTGGCCGTCGACGCGACAGGGCGCATGCTTCTCGCCGCGGATTACACGGGCGCAAGCGCGGCCAGTTTCAGAATTGCCGACGGCAAGCTGAGCGAGGCCGTGTGGACCGAACACTACACCGAACACGGGCCGAATGTAGACCGGCAAGAGAAGGCGCACGCGCACTTCGCCTCGTTCTCGCCAGATAATCGCTTCGCGTATATCAACGACCTGGGCGGCGATTGCATTCATATTTACAAGGCCGATCCGGCTACTGCGCAAATGACTTCGGCGGGAGCCTATCGCGGAGTGGCCGGCTCCGGGGCGCGCACGCTGCATTTCCATCCGAACGGGCGCACAGCTTACTGCATGAATGAGCTGGTTTCGACGGTGGACGTGCTCGACTGGCATAAAGGCGACGGAAGCCTGACGCTCGCCGATCGCGTTGAATTGCTGCCTGCGGATTATCACGGCCCAACGCGCGGCTGCGACACGGTGATCACGCGCGACGGTCGGTTTGTCTACTTCGCCAATCGCGACGACGACTTTCTTTACGCGTTCAAGGCCGATGCGAAGACGGGCAAGCTGACACCAATGAAGAGGTCGAATTGCGGCGGGAAAACGCCGCGCAACTTTACGCTCGATCCCATGGAGCGATGGATGCTGGTGGCGAATCAGGATTCGAATTCGATCAGCGTGTTTGCGCGCGATCCCGCGACGGGATTGCTGTCCGACGAGGTCAAGAGCAGCGTCCAAGTGGAAGCGCCGATGCGGATTCTGTTTGTGTAATCGGTGCGGCTATTTCAGTTCCCGAACCCAGATGTTTCTAAAGCTGATCGGCTCGCTGGGGTCCGGGTGAGCCTGGAGCTTAATTGGCGCTTTGTCGTATTTCTTGTAGAACGGTTTTCCGATGTAAAGCGTTTGACCTAGCAGCTCGAAGTGGTTCTGCACGAGCACTCCGTTGAAGAATACGGTCGCATAGGCCGGAGTTTTCAACGAGCCGTCCTCGTTGAATGTGGGAGCGCTCCAAACCACGTCATAGGCCTGCCATTCCCCGGGTTTGCGATTAGCATTCACCAACGGAGCGGCCTGCTTGTAGATGCTTGCTGCCTGGCCGTTCACGTAAGTCGGGTTATTGTATGAGTCGAGAATCTGTAACTCATATCCATCATCGTAGGGTCCGGTAGAGGCGAGAAATACTCCGCTGTTGCCGCGAGCTTGTCCGCTGCCGGATATGTTTTGCGGGACCTTCCACTCGAGATGTAGTTGGTAGTTCCTGAATGTCCGCCGTGTTTCAATGTTTCCGACGTCGTGCGCTTTGTTCACCGTCAAAACGCCGTCCGCAACGGTCCACTGTGCCGGCGACTTGTCTTTGGTTGAAACCCATTCGTCGAGATTCTTTCCATCGAACAGGACGATTGCGTCTGAGGGCGGCGCCGCATCGTTAGCGCCAGGTGTAACGACGTTGGGAATCGGCGCCCACACTTCTGTGTCTTCCGGTTTAGCGGCGGAAGGCTGTTGCGCGCAGCCGGAAGATGCGGTAGCGACGATGGCAGCGAATGCGAGCAGCTTCGAATTGAGGATCAGCATTTTTCACTGCCTCCTATACAATCAGGATAAACGGAGCGAGGCGCTCCTTATCGTGCAGAGAGTGGCGAATTACGCCGCCTGCGTCTCGCCCTTCAACTGCTCGGCCTGGTAGTGGGCGATGAGCGCGTCAACGATGGGCTGCAGGCGGCCCTGCATGATCAGATCGAGCTGGTGCAGTGTGAGGCCGATGCGGTGGTCGGTGAGGCGATTCTGCGGAAAGTTATAGGTGCGAATCTTTTCGCTGCGATCGCCTGAGCCAACCTGCTGTTTTCTAGCCTGCGCGAGCTCAGCATTCTGCTTTTCCATTTCCATCTCGTACAAACGGGAGCGCAACACGCGCATTCCCTTTTCGCGATTCTTGATCTGCGATTTCTCGTCCTGGCAACTGACCACAGTATTGGTGGGCAGGTGCGTGATGCGCACGGCGGAGTAGGTAGTGTTGACCGACTGGCCGCCGGGACCGGAAGAACAGAAGGTGTCAATGCGAATATCTTTGGCTTCGATTTTGATGTCGACTTCTTCGGCCTCGGGGAGCACGGCGACGGTGATAGCTGAAGTATGGACACGGCCCTGCTGCTCAGTCGCGGGCACGCGCTGCACGCGATGGACGCCCGACTCCCACTTGAGCTGCGAGAAGACGCGCTCGCCTTCGATGATCGCAATGACTTCTTTGTAACCGCCGATGCCTGACTCCGAGATCGACATCACCTCGACCTTCCAGCGCTTCTGCTCGGCATAGCGCGTGTACATGCGGAAGATTTCAGCGGCAAAGAGCGAGGCCTCATCGCCGCCGGTGCCGGCGCGGATTTCGAGGATGACGTTCTTCTCGTCGTTGGGGTCTTTGGGCAGCAACATCACTCTGAGCTCTTCTTCTAGAGCTTCGGAGCGCGGCTCGAGCGCGGCAATCTCCTCCTGCGCCATCGAGCGCAGATCTGCGTCGCTCTCGGCCAGCATGGCGCGCGCTTCGGCCAGCCCCTGGCGAACTTGCTTCAGCTCGCGGTACTTCTCCACGGGCGTTTCGATTTCGCGCAGGGCTTTGGCGATCTTCTGGTATTTTTCGTGGTCGCTGGCGACTTCGGGCAGTGCGAACTGCGCCTGCATCTCGTTGTAGCGCTGCTCCATTTGTTCCAAGCGATCAATCATCGGCTCCTCATTGGCCCGAAAATCTGCTCGCGGGCCGGCCAGTTTTCATGATGTTAGGAAAGAAGCTCAGAAATAGGCGCGAAAAGGCATCTGCGGCGGGAGCCGCTAGAGGAGGGCCGGGATGGGCTGGTGGAGGGTCATTGCAGTTCTTATTCTAGCGCGAAATCCGCAATTGCTCACTGGTCCGGTTCCTCATCGGGTCACCATATTTGATCGCCGAGCGGAGCCAGCCGTAAATGAGCCACACTAGACAGGCACTGAATACAAGCATGAACCACCCCATGTGATTCAGGTGCCCGCGTGTGACTAAACCTGTGCAGCAGACAACGACGAACCCCGCATTCGCAAAGAGCGCGATCGATAACCCGATGATCCAGAAAATTCGAGTCATGTTTGACCCTCGGCCATAAAGCGCCCCAAGACCTACCTACAGCCCACCCTTACCCAGAAGAATTCCGATGCCGTAGGTGACAGCGCCTTCGACAGCGCCAACGACGGTCATTTCGAGGCCGGAAGACCACCAGGACCGGACGGTGATTAGGGACTTGGCGGCTCCAACGGCAAAGTGTGCGGCCAGCGAGACGACGGCCGCGGCGATGACGGCTGGGATGCCCTGCAGGAAGAAGAAGGGAATGACTGGAATGATTGCGCCGACGGCCGTGGACAATGCGCCGGAGCTGGCGGAGACGAGCGGATTCGAAAGAGCCTCTTCGCTCGAGCCGAGGCGCTCGGCCGATAATGCGCGCAGCAACTGCTCGGGGTCGCTGGCGATGTGGTTCACCATGTGAATGGCGTCTTCTTCGGGAAGGCCTTTCACTTGGTAGAAGAGCGAAAGCAGCTCGCGGGCTTCAGGGCCGTTCATCCGAATGGCCTCGCGCTCGCGTGCGATTTCAGCGTGGTAGATTTCACGCTCGCTTTTGGCGGCGAGGTAAGCGCCGGAGCCCATCGACAACGCCGAGGCGATCATGCCAGAGAGACCTGCGAGCAGAACATAATGGCTGGTCTGAGCCGGGTTACCAAGGGTAGCGCCGGAAACGCCCGAGACGATGCCAAAGATTGCGCCCAGGCCGTCATTCACGCCGTAGATGGCGTCGCCGATCCACGATCCAGGCTGCTTGCGGCCCTGGTTGCGCTTGGCCAGCATCTCTTCAAGCACGGCTTTGGCGTCGATTTTGTGCGTCGCGGCAGGGGCGGCGTAGTGGCCGCGAATGAGCGAACCCAGCTCGTGGTAATGATCTTTTTCGTCCTGAATGACGTGTTCGAGGATGGCGATTGAGCCTTCGTCGCCGAGGGCTTTCAATTGCTCGCCGTAGTTGGCGATGTGACGGCTTTCTTCAATTTCCAGGCGGCGCAGCGCCATGCGCATGCCTCCTGCGCGACTGGCCAATGAGTCAGCGTGGCCGCCGGCACCGCCCGAGTACTCCGGCTCTGGCCCGCCGAGCTCTTTGATGCGGCCCTCCCAGAGCGTCGCGTGTTCGAGCTCGGCCTGGGCTAAGTGGCGCAACACCTGCGCGCGCACTGGGTCGGTGTCGCGGTCGGCGAGGGTGTTGTAGGTGTGGTAGCCCTCCATTTCGGCCTGCCAGTTGCCCTCAAGGGCAGCCAGGATCTTCTTGTTTCTGGCGCCGCTCAGAATGGCAATGGGCATGGGCAAACCTCGCATTGAGAATAACGGATTGCGCAGCCCTCGCGGAGAATCATCCAGCACGTCATTGCCGCTCTGCCAGCCTATTGCTGTCTCCCGTATAGTGTTGTGTGGGCTGGAGGGGGTTGATCCTGGACACGGTTGATTCTGGACCATCGGGGCGGCCGCCCAGAAAGCTTCCGGCTCGCGGGTTGGAAATGGCCGAGCGCTGAAGCGGGCCTTGAACCGGGAAAGCACTAATAACGGGAAAGCGGGAATCAGAACTCTATGGCAGACAACACGAAATCCTCAGCGCCACTCACGTCGCCGGGCTACTTTGTTCCGTTCGTCACGGTTACGGCGCTGTTTCTGACATTCGGCTTCATCACTACGCTGAACATGTCGCTGGTGCCGCATCTGCGGTTGATCTTCAACGTTGGCTACAAGGCCGCAATGCTGGCGGAGTCGGCGTTCTTTCTGGCCTACTTCGTCTTTTCCGCGCCCACTTCAAAGCTGATCGAAACGATCGGCTACAAGAAGACGATGGTGGTCTCGCTCTTCATTCAGGTGGTAGGCTGCCTGCTGTTCATTCCGGCGGCCAATCTGGTTAATTTCCCACTCTTCCTCACTGCCTGTTTTGTAGTTGGCGCGGGAGTAACGGCGCTGCAAACCTCCGCCAATCCTTATGCCGCGATTCTGGGTCCCGAGGCGAGCGCTCCTGTGCGGCTCACGCTGGCGCAGGCGTTCAACTCGATCGGTACAACCGTTGCGCCACTGTTCGCGGGCGCGTTCATCCTCACCGATCCCACCAAGTTTGCCACTCCGGCGGCTATCGCACACACAGTTCGCGCGCCGTATATCGCCATTGCCGGCGCGCTGCTGGTGCTCGGCATCGCCGTCGCATTTTCCCGCTTGCCCCACATCGACCAGCCGCCATCGTCGCAACCAGCGGGCGGTGCGCAGGCCAGCACCAGCGTCTGGAGCTATCGGCACACGGTGCTGGGTGCGCTGGGTATTTTTCTCTACGTGGGCGTGGAGGTTGGCCTGGCGTCAATCGCCGTGAACTTCTTCAAGCAGCAAGGCATGAGCTCCTTCCAGACCGCGTCTGACGTAGCGTCTCTCTACTGGCTTGGCGCGCTGGTAGGCCGTCTGCTCGGTTCGTGGATTCTGACCAAGGTCAAGTCGGGCAAGCTGCTCGGCATCTTTGGGTTTGCTGCGGCTGTGCTCGTGGTCCTCGCCATGTTCAGCGCTGGCCAGGTGGCCATTGCGGCGGTAGTGCTGTGCGGCTTCTTCAACTCCATCATGTTCCCCAACATCTTCACGCTGGGCATCGCGGGGTTAGGGCCGATGACGAGCAAAGGCTCGGGGTTGATCATGACGGCGGTTGTCGGGGGAGCCGCGATTCCGTTGCTGCTGGGCTGGGCCGCCGACAAATACGGCATCCAGCACGCGTTCGTGATCCCGCTCTTCTGCTATCTCTACATTGCGTGGTACGGACTGTGGGGATCGAAGCCTGCGAAGACCGCTTTCAGTTCTTAGCAGCTAGCCTTTAGCTGTGTTTTGCGAGACCCTTTGGCCCACGCCAAGGGGTCTTCGATTTTCTTACGAAGTTTATTTGGGGTTAGGTAGTAATTCGATTCCGAACGGAGCGGCGATGAAGCGCAAGACAAAATCGACTGCGACAAGGCGGGGCAGCGGGACGTGGCTCATCGTTGCTGCCGTGGTAATTTTCGTGCTGATTCTGCTTTTGCGCTTGCTTCTGTTTGTCATGCCCCACGGGCGGCATCATTTCTGACGCGCGAAAGTCTATTTCAACCCGCCCGCTGTCTCCACCTCGCGCCAATCCTCATCCGAGAGCTTGATTTTCGCCGCGGCAATATTCTCCTCGAGGTGCGTGACCTTTGATGTGCCAGGTATCGGCAGCAAGACAGGCGAGCGCTGCAGCAGCCAAGCCAACGATAGCTGCGGAATAGTTGCACCGTGGCGGGAAGCGATGGCGCCGAGGGCTGATGCGGCAGGGTGGTCGGCTTTCAGCATCTTTCCGCCGGCGTAGGGATACCAGGGCATGAAGGCGATGCCGCGCCGCTCGCAATAGTTGAGCGTTTCCTCGTGACGGCGGTCGGCAAGCGAGTAGCGATTTTGAACGGAGACGATGGGAACGATTTTTTCGGCTGCCTCGATTTCGGCGGGGTTGACTTCGCTCAATCCGATGTGGCGAATTTTTCCGGCTTCCTGCATGCGCTTCAGCGCGCCAAGGGATTCTTCGAGCGGCGTGCGCGGGTCGATTCGATGCAACTGATAAAGCTCGATGCGCTCGAGCTTCAGTCGGCGCAGGCTCATTTCGACACACTGGATCAAATAACCGGCGCGGCCCACGTATTCAGTCTTGGCCGGGCCCTGGCGAGTGATGCCGCCTTTGGTGGCAATGACCACGCCATCCGCGTAGGGCGCAAGCGTTTCGCCGATGAGGCGCTCGGCGATCTCGGGGCCGTATGCGTCAGCAGTATCAATGAGCGTGATGCCGAGTTCGACGGCGCGACGTAAAACGCGGCGTGCTTCGGCTTCGTTTGCCGGCTCGCCCCACGCTCCATCTCCTACAAGGCGCATGGTTCCGTAACCCAGGCGATGGACAGGCAGATCGCCGCCAATGAGAAACGTGCCGCTCGAAACTGCCGAAACGCGTTGGGCGGCCGAAGCAGGTTGCGAGTTCATGATGAATTCGATGCTAACGGCGAGCGGTGGCATGGGACAATGTGTGGGATTGAAGCCGTGGGTTTAAAGCTGCGCCACGGAAACCGGAACCGGCCGGGCGCAGACTGCGTACCTAAGATTACGGCTGGCAACGGTCGAGACAGAAAAAGATCGAGACTGGCAACGATTAAGGCAAAGAACGGGGCAGGCCAAGAACGAGGCAGGCCAAGAACGAGGCAGGCAAGGAGACTAGAGGACCATGAGCGCGTACGCATATCCCAACCCGCAAGCCATTTTTTACCAGCAATACAACATGGCGCGCCGCGACGAGGTCGTGGGCATTCTGCTGGCGCTGTTCCTGGGCACCTTTGGCGTGCATCATTTTTATCTTCGCCGTACCGGGCTGGGGATTCTCTATCTCTGCTTCTTCTGGACTGGCATTCCGGCGATCCTCGGGTTCATTGAGTGCTTCTTCATGCCGGGGCGCGTCCGCGAATTCAACGCAATTCAGGCGGCGGCGATTGCCGCGTCGCTGGGTATCGCGGTGCCTGGATGGGGTCAAGCGCCGGTCAATGTGACCGTGAATATGCCGGGCGCTGTGCCGCCCGCGGGCGCGAGTCCGGTTGCTGGCGAAGCGACATACACACCGCCTCCCATGCCCCTCGCTGTGGCGACATATCCATCTGCAATGCCGGTTGCCGCTGCCCAAGTCGCAACCTGCGCAAGCTGCCAGCGCTCCAACCCGCTGGGCGCGAGATTTTGCTCAGGGTGCGGAGCGGCGCTTTAATCGTTACGCAGCGCGGCGTGTTCCGTGCTCGAGCCTCAACTGTGCGCGTGATGCGTAGAATCTGAAGTTGAGGCACCCATGACAACTTACCGCGCCGTAATGCTGACTCGGAAGGGCGGGCCGGAGGTTCTACAAGTAGTAGAGCTGCCACTGGAGCCTCCCGGTGCGGGCGAATTGCGTATTCGCGTTACAGCAGCGGGGGCGGGCGCAACCGACGTCAGCATGCTCAACGGGAACTACCCGTTCGCTCCGAAGATTCCATTCGTGCCGGGATACGAGGCAGCGGGGGTCGTGGATGCAATCGGCGCCGACGTCACCGGCTTTGCGCTGGGGCAGCGAGTTGCGATTCTCTCGGTGTACGGCGGATTTGCGGAATTTCTCACGCGCGGCGCAGAGCATTTTCTGCCTGTGCCAGACGGCGTCGAAGACCGCGACGCAGCTGCCGTGATTCTGAACTTTGCAACGGCCTGGCAGATGCTTCATCGCGTAGCGAAGGTGCACGAGGGCCAGACCGCGCTGGTTACCGGAGCGAGTGGCGGTGTGGGCATCGCCGCTCTGCAACTACTCAAGCTCGCGGGTTTAAAGGCATACGGCGCGGCATCGGCGAGCAAACATGAGCTCGTGCGCTCACTCGGAGCCATTCCCATCGACTACAAGCAAGGCCGCCTGGACACGCTGATGAAGCGCGCCGAGCCGGGCGGAGTTGATTTCGTTTTCGATGCTGTAGGCGGATCGAATATTGGCCCCTGCATCGGCGCTCTGCGCCGGGGCGGGATGGTGGTTGGCTTTGGTTTCATGGGCGCCTCCGGAGTACTCGCGAAGATACTCATGTTCGCGAATCTCTTCGTCGGTTCGCGCCTTCGCGGCCGGCGCGGCGATTTCTACGGCATTTCCGCGCGTTACCGAAAAGATCCTGGGCCATTTCGTGAAGACTTGCCGAAGATCTTTGAATTGCTCAGGGAGAAGAAGATCGACCCGGTGATCAAATACACTTTCCCGCTGCTCGAAGCGAGAAAAGCAATTGAGCTTCTGATTTCGGGCACTGCAACGGGCAAAATCGTTCTCACCGATGGCGCGGTCCGGTAAGCCAAGAAGACCGCTGAGCCGACATGGGCGCTGATCCGAAAACGAGCGCTACATATTCGCGTGGCCTGAGCGCATGCTCTCGTTGAACTTGGGCTTGGAAAATTCAAGCGCGGCTTCGAGTGCTTCCTGGTAATCAGCGGCGCGCTCGATGAGCGCTGGAGTGGCGGCAGCAAATTCGCCTGAGAGCACCATCAATCCTTCGCCGGCTTTGTCGCCGGCCATGCGCAACAGGTCGGCCTCGGTGGTATTCAAATACTGCGCGTCGCGCGGATCGGCGATCCACACCGGCTTGCCTTCTCCGAGCACGCCTGACATCCAATACACCTTGCTGAGCAAATAACGGAGCCGCTCGTTGTCGTCGGTGTCGGTAAAGGTGAACTTCTTTTGCCAACGGCTGTAGTAGCGCGTGGTCACAGGAACAGGCTGGCGGTTGCCGGACTTTACGAACTCGAGCTGGCCCATGTCGACGGTTTTGCGGATGGCGTTGTATACGAAGGTCTCCGCGTAGGGCTGCTCCATTGCGGGAACGATCTCGGCGAAGGTGAGCGTGACGGCGGCGGAGATTTTAGCGTGCAAGTTATGCACTCCGCCATCGGCTACATGAATCTCGCCGTGAACAAGGTGGGTATCCGCTCCCGATGTTGACGTGTGAAAGGGCCAGCGGAAATCCCTGAAGGAGAGCGGCAAACCGCCGAGGGTCACATAGCAGTCGGGGTTCGGATTGCGCAGCCGCTTGGCTTCACCGGCCAGGTGCGAGGTCATCTCAGGCAGCAGATTCGGTTTATCGAAGTCGAAGGCGTCAGTTAGTTCGAGCTTTAGCGTGCGGCCAACTGCTTCTGCGCCGGGCAGGCCGAGCTCAAAGACGGCGGTGGGCTGGCCGTGAAAATCGGAGCCCTGCTTGACGGAGATGAGAACCAGGCCGGCTTTTGCGGCGGCTGATTCGAGCGATGAGACGAGGGAAGTTTTCAGATCTGAGGCCATTCGCGGGGAATCCTGGGTCCAAAATCGATGCAGACACGATGCAGATTCATTGTAGCCTCCTGCTACGAGCAGTAAGATTCCGGTCGCTTCACCGTAGAATCGGCGATTTCGATCTTGCCGAACTAGAGATTGAAAGGAAAGTCACGCTCCGGCCTTGCCACGTAAAAAGCCGATCGCCGCAATTACAATGGCACTCGTGACCTCCGAAACGCCGAAGCACATTATCCTCGCCGAAAATCTGACCAAGGTATACGCAGCGGGCCGCCTCCAGGTAGCTGCCGTGCGCGGGGTTTCGCTGGCCGTCGAGCCGGGCGAGTTTGTGGCCATTGTTGGCCCCTCTGGGTCGGGCAAGTCCACTCTTTTCTATCTGTTAGGCGGCTTGACGCGGGCAACCGAGGGCCGCGTGGTGATTGACGGCGTAGATTTTGCCTCCCTGAACGACGCCGAGCGAACAAAGTTGAGAAAACACCGTATCGCCTTTGTTTTCCAGAAGTTCAACTTGCTGCCGACGCTTTCGGCGATGGGAAATATCGAAATTGCCTATGAAATCAGCGGGCGAAAAGAGCCTATGGACCGGAAGTATCTCGACCACCTGAGCGACATGCTGGCAATCAAAGGCAGGCTCAACCACCGACCCTCCGAGCTCAGCGGCGGTGAGCAGCAGCGGGTAGCAATAGCTAGGGCGCTCATTACCCGGCCGGCGATCTTGCTGGCGGACGAGCCGACGGGCAACCTGGACACGAAAACGTCGGACGCCGTTCTCCAGATGCTGCTCCGGTCCAACAAAGAACTGGGCCAGACAACGCTGATGATTACCCACAATCCTGAGGCGGCTGCGATTGCCGGGCGCATCCTTCACATGCGGGACGGGCAAATTGTTAAGGAAGCAGCCGGATCGGGGCTGGCCGGGCTTTGACAGGTTGCTGGCGGATAGGTTGTTGGACCGACGCACTATATAGGCGACATTCGAGCGTTGACTCCCCGGTTTTTTCTTGGTATCTTTGAAAGGTTCGCAAGAACACCGCCTGTAGTGTGTTTGAACGACTCACGACATCAGGGCGGGGTAAGGAAATTCTCCGATCAGCTTGTAATGAGCCGGAGAGATTTCCAGGGCCGAGTGAAGTTAGGCGGCCAGACAAGTTCCCGGAATAGCTTTCTTCTTGCGGAAGGCAGGGAACACTCGCGGTAATACTTGCATCGGCGGTCCGCGCGTTCCCCACCTCGGAGGGGCTATGCGGATCGGAAGCGGGATACGGCGTTGGCCTTTTCGTGAAATCGCGAAAAGCGACCGACGAACCGTCCCGGTTCTCGTCTGAGACTGGAACGAAGGCAGACGCGAAGCAGCAACCTGGGGCTTCTCTGTGTTTTGCAGGCTCAAAGGCCTTCCAAAACCAGAACGGCCCGAAGGGCGCGTGTGCGGCTGTGGAGCGGTAATTTAGGGGTTTTTGAAGTAAGGAGCTGTGGTTTGCCAACTTTTAATCAGCTTGTCCGCAAGGGGCGTACGGCCCCCCGTTACAAGACGGCGTCGCCTGCGTTGCAGGGTTCGCCGCAGCGGCGCGGCGTTTGCACGCGCGTCTATACGCAAACGCCCAAGAAGCCGAACTCGGCGCTGCGCAAAGTAGCCCGCGTGCGGCTCACCAACGGGATTGAAGTGACCACTTACATTCCCGGCATCGGCCACAACTTGCAGGAGCACTCAATTGTGCTCATCCGCGGCGGCCGCGTTAAGGATCTTCCCGGGGTGCGTTATCACGTGGTCAGGGGCACTTTGGATTCAGTGGGCGTGACCGCCCGCTCGCAGAGCCGGTCGAAATATGGCGCAAAGCGCGCCAAGAGCGGCGCTGCGAAGAAGTAAGGCACTCCGCGCTCTCGTGTTTTGGAGGAGAGCAGTGGCAGGGGAAGTTGCAATAAGCGCGAACGCGCGAGAATTTTGAGGATTTATGCCAAGAAAAGGGCACATTGCGAAGCGGGAAGTGGCGCCGGATCCGGTGTACGGATCGACGCTCGTGACTAAGTTTGTGAACTCCATGATGTGGGGCGGCAAGAAGTCGACCGCTCAGGGCATCTTTTACCAGGCGATGAAGAACCTTGAGGAGAAGGGCGGCGGAGACGACGCACTCAAGCTCTTCAAAAAGGCAGTGGAGAACTGCAAGCCGCTACTTGAAGTAAAGACGCGGCGTGTAGGCGGCGCCAACTACCAGGTGCCGATCGAAGTGAATGCTGACCGAAGAACCTCACTGGCTATCCGCTGGCTCATCACTTTCGGCCGCAGCCGCGGTGAAAAGGGCATGACTGAAAAGCTGGGCAATGAGCTGCTGGACGCGGCCAATGGACGCGGCGCGGCGATGAAGAAGAAGGAAGACGTACACCGTATGGCCGAGGCCAACAAGGCCTTCGCGCACTACCGCTGGTAGAAGCAGCGAAAGCAAATCTGCCGGGCGGATTGGCCGCACAGATTGAATGTTTTGACTGGACGAATGACTTAACCGCGGGAAAACGTCCCGCAAGGAATTGAAATCGTGGCTCGCACTGTACCTCTAAATCGCTGCCGGAACATCGGGATCATGGCCCACATTGACGCCGGAAAGACGACAGCGACAGAACGGATTCTGTTCTATACCGGCATCACGCACCGGCTGGGAGAGGTGCATGAAGGCACGGCAACCATGGATTACATGGAGCAGGAGCAGGAGCGCGGCATCACGATTACGTCAGCAGCGACCACCTGCACCTGGCGCGACGTTCGCATCAATATTATCGATACACCGGGCCACGTAGACTTTACCGCCGAAGTGGAGCGCAGCCTGCGCGTGCTCGACGGCGCAGTGGCGCTGTTTGACTCTGTCAGCGGAGTGCAGCCACAGACCGAAACCGTTTGGCGGCAAGGCGATAAATACAAAGTCCCCCGGATTTGCTTCGTCAACAAAATGGATAAGAACGGCGCGGATTTTGAGCATGTGCTCGAGACCATCCGCAAGCGACTGGGCGCGCGGCCCGTGGCTCTGCAGATTCCCGTAGGCGCCGAGGCGAACTTCAAGGGCGTCATCGATCTGATCGAGATGAAAGCTATTCTCTGGCACGATGAAACCCTGGGCGCAGAGTTTTCGATCGAGCCGATTCCCGCCGATCTGCAGAAAAAGGCTGAAGCTTTCCGGTTGCAATTGATTGAAGTCATCGCCGAGACCGACGATGTGCTTCTCGAAAAGTTCCTGGAAGGCGAAACACCGACGATTGAAGAGCTGAAGGCCGGCATTCGACAGGCCACCATCGATCTGAAGGTATTCCCGGTAATTTGCGGAAGCGCCTTCAAGAACAAGGGTGTTCAAACTCTTCTCGATGCTGTTATCGATTACCTGCCCAGCCCGCTCGACAAGCCTCCGGTTGAGGGCATCAATCCCGACGATCACTCCATCATTGAAAAGCGCAAGCCGGATGACAACGAGCCGCTCTCGGCGCTGGCCTTCAAGGTCATCAACGATCAGTATGGAAAACTTTTCTTCGTCCGCGTTTATTCAGGTGCGCTCAGGACCGGCGACACGGTGCTGAACCCGCGCACCGGCAAGACCGACCGCATCGGCCGCCTGGTGAAGATGCATGCTATCAAGCGCGAGGATGTGACCGAGATTCTGGCCGGCGACATCTGCGCTTGCCTCGGCGTAAAGGACCTGAAAACCGGCGACACGCTTTGCGATCCGCAACATCCCGTCGCGCTCGGCGCGATCACTTTCCCTGACACGGTAATTTCAGTCGCCATTGAGCCAAAGACCAAGGCCGATCAGGAAAAGATGGCCATGGCGCTGTCGCGGCTGGCCGACGAAGATCCCACTTTCAAGGTGAGGACTGACGAAGACTCGGGCCAGACGATCATCAGCGGCATGGGCGAGCTGCATCTCGAGATTCTTGTCGATCGCATGAAGCGCGAATACAAGGTTGAAGCCAATGTCGGCGAGCCCAAGGTTGCCTTCCGCGAAACCATCCGCAAAAAGGCCGAAGCCGAAGGCAAATACATTCGCCAGACCGGCGGCTCAGGCAACTACGGCCACTGCAAGTTACGCGTGGAGCCGAACGAGCCCGGCAAGGGCTACGAGTTTATCAACGACGTCAAGGGCGGCTCGGTGCCCAAGGAGTACATCAAGCCCATCGATCAGGGCGTGCGCGGCGCGTTGGAACTCGGCATTCTGGCCGGCTATCCCATCGTCGACGTTAAGGTCACGCTCTACGACGGCAGCTACCACGAAGTGGACTCGAACGAAATGGCCTTCAAGTTCGCCGGCTCGATTGCGTTCAAAGAAGCGGCAAGACATGCTTCGCCAGTACTTCTTGAGCCGGTCATGGCGGTTGAGGTAACGGTGCCCGAGGAGTTCATGGGCGTGATTATTGGCGACATTAACTCGCGTCGCGGGCGGATCGAAGGTATGGAGCATGCCGCCGGTTCGCAGGTGATTCGGGCGATGGTGCCCCTGAAGGAAATGTTCGGCTACGTGAACGAGATTCGTTCGTCCACGCAGGGCCGGGCGTCGTATTCAATGCAGTTTGCGCGCTACGAAGAGGCGCCGCGCATGATTGCCGATGAAATTATCGGTCGCGCGCAGGGTAAGTAAGTTAAGACGGGCTAAGTTTTGGGGCTGGAGCCGGAGTGCCGGCGCCCCGATGAGTAACAGGCAGTACGAGCGACGAAAGGGATGCGGGGATTTTTATGGCGAAGGAAAAGTTTGATCGTTCGAAGCCGCACGTAAACGTGGGGACGATCGGGCACATCGATCACGGCAAGACGACGTTGACGGCGGCCATCACCAAGGTATTGCAGAAGCACAACCCGAAGAACGTATACCGTTCGTTCGACTCGATTGATAACGCGCCGGAAGAGCGGGAGCGCGGCATCACGATCGCGACGGCGCACGTTGAGTACGAGACGGCGAACCGTCACTACGCGCACGTGGATTGCCCGGGCCACGCCGACTACATCAAGAACATGATTACCGGCGCGGCGCAGATGGACGGCGGAATCCTGGTGGTAGCAGCGACCGACGGCCCGATGCCGCAGACGAAAGAACACGTTTTGTTGGCCCGCCAGGTAGGCGTGCCGTACATCGTGGTGTTCCTGAACAAGTGCGACGCGGTTGAAGACGGCGAGCTGATCGACCTGGTTGAGATGGAAGTGCGCGAGCTGCTGAGCAAGTACCAGTTCCCGGGCGACGATGTGCCGGTGATTCGCGGTTCTGCTTTGGGCGCGTTGAACGGCGAAGCGCAGTGGGAGGCAAAGATCGACGAGCTGATGGAGGCGGTAGACAAGTATGTGCCGCAGCCGAAGCGCGATATCGATCTGCCGTTCCTGATGCCGATCGAGGATATCTTCTCGATCTCTGGACGCGGAACTGTTGTAACGGGCCGCATCGAGCGCGGCAAGGTGAAGGTGGGCGAGAACGTGGAGATCGTAGGATTCCGCGAGACGCGCACCACGGTTTGCACGGGCGTCGAAATGTTCAAGAAGCAGCTGGACGAGGGTCTGGCTGGCGACAACGCGGGCATCCTGCTGCGTGGCACGGCGAAGGAAGATGTGGAGCGCGGAATGGTGCTGGCGAAGCCGGCGTCGATCACGCCGCACACGAACTTCAAGAGCTCGGTGTATGTGCTGTCGAAGGAAGAGGGCGGCCGTCATACGCCGTTCTTCAAGGGCTACCGGCCGCAGTTCTACTTCCGCACGACGGACGTGACGGGAGTGGCGGAGCTGCCGGCGGGCGTGGAGATGGTGATGCCGGGCGACAACGTGGAGCTGGTGATTGATCTGATTACGCCGGTGGCCATGGAGAAGGGATTGCGCTTCGCGATTCGCGAAGGCGGCAAGACCGTGGGCGCGGGTACGATCTCGGAAATTATTAAGTAGTAGGGAACAGTGGGCGGCAAACCCTGCCCACTGTGAACTGAATTGGGAACTGAAGGGACGTCATGGTAGGACAAAGGATTCGAATTCGGTTGAAGGCATACGACTATCGCGTGCTGGACACCTCGACTGGCGAGATAGTGGACACGGCCAAGCGCACCGGAGCAACGGTGGCGGGGCCGATTCCGTTGCCGACGATCAAAAACAAGTATTGCGTGCTGCGCTCGCCCCACGTGGACAAGAAGTCGCGCGAGCAGTTCGAGATCCGCACGCATAAACGGCTGATCGACATTCTGGAGCCGACGCAACAGACGGTAGACGCGCTGATGAAGCTCGATCTGCCTGCCGGCGTGGATGTTGAGATCAAGGCGTTTGAAAAGTAGGCACCTGCGGTGCGGCACGCGCCTTGTTGGGCGGAGGCGACGCGAAGCGGGTAAAAGGTCCGGAAGGACCCCGGCAGTGCGAGGCAATTCAACTCGCATGATGAGGTGAGGAAAAAGATGGCAGTCACAGGGATTCTGGGAAAAAAGATCGGCATGACGCAGGTCTTCGACGAAAAAGGCGACGTGCATCCGATTACGGTGCTGCAGGCCGGCCCATGCGTAATTACGCAGTTGAAGACGGCGGCCAGGGACGGATACGACGCAGCGCAGATCGGGCTGGTCGAATTTGTGAAGGCTTCTCGGATTACCAAGGCGCAAGGCGGCCACTTCAAGAAGTCCGAAGCTCCGCCGGTGAAGGTGATCAAAGAAGTGGACGTTGAGGCCGCAGCCGAAGGCGCGGAAGAGACCAAGGCCGGCGATCGCGTGCTGGTCGACATTTTTACCGATGCCAAGTTCGTTGACGTAATCGGCACCTCGAAGGGCCGCGGATTTGCAGGCGTTGTAAAGCGGCACAAGTTTGCCGGCGGTCCCAAATCGCACGGACACATGTTCCAGGTGCAGGGATCGATTGGCGCATCGAGCTTTCCGTCGCGCGTATTTCCAGGCCAGCGGATGCCCGGACATTTTGGAACGGATCAGGTTACGGTTCGCAATCTGCGTATTCGCGGCATCGACGTGGACGAGAATCTGCTGATGGTTGAAGGGGCCGTGCCGGGACCACGCGAAGGATACGTACTGATCTCGAAGGCCAAGGCTCCGCCGCGCGAGCGTCGTGGCTTTGCCGGGTTGGGCACTGTGGATCCATTGAAGGCGGCGAAGAAGGCAGCGAAGAAGAAGTAACCACCTGCGGTGGGGTTCGCCGCGGCGAACGCCTTAGGGCGCATGAGATTCAAGCTGGAAACACAATTCCGGCAGAAGAAGAAGACGATGGCAAAAGTAGATGTAGTGAATTTGAGCGGCAAGAAGGTGGGCACGGTTGATCTGTCCGACGCAGTGTTTGCGCCGGAGCAGGTGAACGAGGCACTGCTGTGGGAGGCGGTAAAGCACTACCGCGCCTCGCTGCGCCAGGGCACAGCGGCCACCAAGAACCGCAAGCTGGTAGCCGGTTCGGGCAAAAAGCTATGGAAGCAGAAGGGCACGGGCAGGGCGCGCGTTGGTTCCGTTCGGTCTCCTCTGTGGCGCCATGGCGGCACAGTGCACGGGCCGCAGCCGCGCAGCTATGAGTATCCCTTCCCGCGCAAAAAGCTGCTGGGCGCGCTGCGCTCGGCGCTGGCTGCGAAGCTGGCTGACGGCAAGCTGATCGTGGTCGATTCGCTCGAGATCAAGGAAGGCAAAACCAAGCTCTACCGCGAGGCGTTGGACAAGCTCGACGTTAAGCGGACGGCGCTGTTGGTTGAAAACGGCAAAACGCTGGCGCAATCGCTGGTGCTTGGCGCGCGCAACCTGAAGGGTGTCGAACTGGTTCTGAATAACGAAGTTCACCCCTACGATCTGCTGCGCTACGAGCGGGCTATTTTCTCCAAGGCAGCGATTGAGCAGCTTGGGGAGACGCTCGAGAAGAGCACGTCAAAACGCAAGCATGAGGCGCGTAAGACCGCCGCCGAGAAGGAGGCTGTCTAATGCCGACTCTGCACACAGTCATTCGCCGCCCGGTCATCACTGAAAAGGGGCTGGGCGTAAAGGAAATCGAGAACACGCTGGTCTTCGAGGTAGCGCCCAATGCCACCAAGACCGAAGTGAAAGAAGCCGTGGAAACCCTCTTCAAAGTGAAGGTGGTCGCGGTACGCACTGCAACCTTTGCCGGCAAGGAACGCCGGCGGGGCAAGTTTGCGGGCTACAGGCCGGATTGGAAGAAGGCCTACGTGAAGTTGAAGGCCGGCGAAAAACTGCCGGAGTACGTAAGCAATTTGTAAGGCAGTTTGCAGTTCACATTGAACATTGCACAGTGAACAGTTTAGGAAAACGATCATGGCAATCAAAACATACAGACCGATCACACCGACGCTGCGGTTTCAGACTTCGCTTGATAACAGCGATCTGACGACAGATACGCCGCACAAGCCGCTGCTGACGACGCGCAAGCGCACCGGCGGGCGCCGCAACTCGGGCGACCTGACCATCCGCCATCAGGGCGGCGGTCACAAGCAGAAGCTTCGCCTCATCGACTTCAAGCGGGAGAAGTATGGCGTTCCCGGCAAAGTAGCCACCATCGAGTACGATCCCAACCGCTCGGCGCGCATCGCTCTGGTGAGCTATGCCGACGGCGAGAAGCGCTACATCCTGCAGCCTGTAGGCCTGAAAGTTGGAGCGACGGTGACCTCCGGACCCGAGGCCGACATTCTGATTGGCAACGCATTGCCGCTCAAGAACATTCCTTCGGGCACCACGGTACACGCTATCGAGCTGAAGCCGGGCAAGGGCGCGCAGATGGCGCGTTCGGCCGGAGCACAAGCGCAATTGGTGGCCAAGGAGGGCGATTATGCCCTGCTGAAGCTGCCTTCCGGCGAAACGCGCAGAGTGCTGGTTGAGTGTATGGCGACGATCGGGCAGGTGGGCAACACGGATCACGAGAATATCTCGATCGGCAAGGCGGGACGCAATCGCTGGCTGGGCATCCGGCCGACGAATCGCGGCGTGTCCATGAACCCGGTGGACCATCCGCACGGCGGCGGCGAAGGCAAAACTTCAGGTGGACGCCATCCGGTGACGCCGTGGGGCCAGCCGACGCGCGGCTACAAGACGCGTAACAACAAGCGGACGGACACGTTCATCGTCAGCCGCAGAGCGAAGTAAAGAACAGCCGCTAGCTATTAGCTTCTAGCTTTTAGCTCACCGCGGCAGATGAAGAATTCGGGCAAGAGCCGGGCAGATAGCTTGAGAAAGAAAAAGCTGGAAGCTGAAGGCTAGAAGCTAGGAGCTAAGTTTTATGGGACGTTCGACGAGAAAAGGGCCGTTTGTAGATGCGCACTTGATGGTAAAGATCGAGGCGTTGAACAAGGCCAATGACAAAAAGGTAGTGAAGACCTGGACGCGCCGCTCGACCATCTTTCCCGAGTTCGTGGGCCACACCATCGCCGTGCATAACGGCAGGAAATTTGTTCCCGTGTACGTGACGGAGAACATGGTGGGACACAAGCTGGGCGAGTTTGCGCCGACGCGCACATTCAAGGGCCACACCGGCGCCAACAAGGCGGCAACCGAGACAGCGGCCAAACCGGCGGCGTAGGCCAGGCGAAATTGGGGCCTGAAAGCAGAAGTTTGAGGAAGGCATGGGTATGGCAGTGGCAACAAGGGAATACAGAGCCGAGGCAAGGTTTCAGCGCGTGTCGCCACAGAAGGCGCGGCTGGTGCTGGAACTGATCAAAGGGCGCGGAGTGCAGGATGCGCTGGATACGGCGGCGTTTACCAAGAAGCGCATCGCCCCGGTGGTGCACAAGCTGCTGACTTCGGCGGTGGACAACGCGAAGTATGTGGCCGGCGAAGAAGGCATCGACCTTGACGTGGACAATCTCTATGTGAAGACGGCGATCGCTAACGACGGGCCGCGCATGAAGCGCATCCGGCCGGCGCCGATGGGCCGGGCGTTTCGCTATCAGCGCAGGCTCACGCACATCATACTGTCTGTCGCGGAGCGCGAGTCGGCGACGGGTCTGGTGACAAAGGTGGAAGAGCCGGCATCCTCGAAAGAAACGGCGAAGGCGGGCAAAGCAAAGAAGTCCGCTCCCGCCAAAACAAAGACGAGCAAGACAAAAGCAAGCAAGACTGCAAGCAAAGCGGCGGCAACGAAAAAGAAGTCCGGCAAATAAGCCGGGAGATTTTTGAGAGGAAGTATATGGGACAGAAAGTCCATCCTTACGGATTCCGGCTGGGAATCAACAAGCCGTGGCGGTCACGCTGGTTCTCTGAGCGCGAGTATGCCAAGCTGCTGGTCGAGGACGTGAAGCTGAAGGCCGAGCTGCGCGACAAGCTGAAGGCAGCGGGCGTGAGCTCAGTTGAGATCGAGCGGCCGGGCAACAAGCTGCGCTTCCTTATCCGCACTGCGCGGCCAGGCATCGTAATCGGGCGCAAGGGCGCGGAGATTGAGAAGCTCAAGACCGAGCTTGCCAAGCGGACCAACCGCGACGTGTTCATCGACATCATCGAAGTGAACAAGCCGGAGCTGGACGCGCAGCTAGTGAGCGAAAACATCGCGCTGCAACTGGAAAAGCGCGTGAGTTTTCGCCGGGCGATGCGCAAGAGTGTTGACTCGGCGCTGCGCTTCGGCTGCAAGGGAATCAAGGTGCGCGTGTCGGGGCGGTTGAACGGCAACGAGATCGCGCGCTCGGAGTGGTACCTGCAGGGGCGTTTGCCGCTGCACACGCTGCGCGCTGACATCGACTACGGCTTCACTGAAGCGCAGACGACGTATGGCGTGATCGGAGTGAAGGTTTGGATCTATCGCGGCGACATTTATGAGCAGAAACGCCGCCAGGTTCCGCAGGTTGGAAAGACAGCATTTTAAGAACAGCGCATAGTTCTTAGTTCACCGCGGCAATGAGACTGAGAACTGCGAACTAAGAACTGGTTTTCGAGGGTTTTCGTTATGTTGATGCCAAAGAAGGTGAAGTTTCGCAAGCAGCAGAAGGGCAAGCGCCGGGGTAAGGCGTGGCGCGGCTCCACGCTGTCGTTTGGCGAGTACGGCTTGAAGGTTCTGGAGTGCGGGTACATTACTGACCGGCAGATCGAAGCCAGCCGTATCGCGATGACGCGTTTCATCAAGCGCGGAGGCAAGATCTGGCTGCGGCTGTTCCCTGACAAGCCCATCACCAAGAAGCCCGCCGAAGTCCGCATGGGCTCGGGCAAGGGCGCGCTTGATCACTGGGTCGCTGTCGTGCGGCCGGGAAAGATTCTGTTTGAGATGGAAGGCGTGACTCCGGAGCTTGCGGCCGAGGCCATGCGCCTGGCGTCGCACAAGCTGCCGCTGAGGACCAAATTTGTGATGCGCCCCGGAGCCGAGAGAACCGTGGCCAAGGCCGAGTAAAGAAGCCGAGCAGGGAAGCTGAAAACCTGAAGTTAGGAAAAGAAAATGGAATTGGCAAAGATTCGAAATTTGACGGACGAAGAGTTGAAGCGCCAGGAGACGATCTCCGCGGAGCAGCTGTTCCGCATTCGCTTCCAGGTGGCTCTTGGGCAGAACGACGGAGTGAAGAAGCTCCGCCAGCTGCGCAAGGAGATTGCGCAAGTGAAGACCGTAGCGCGTGAGCGCGAACTGGGCATTCACACTGAGGTAGGCGAAGAGAAGCAGACTGCGCCGAAGACCGCGCCGAAGGCTGCAAAGACTAGTGAAACGGCAGCGGCCGTTGAAGCGAAGCCTGCGACGGCGAAGAAAACCCACGTGCCAGCCAAGGCGAAGGCCAAGAAGGTCAAGTCGAAAGCCGGGTCAGCCGCGATGGCGAAGTCTGGCAAGGCGAAGAAGGCCGCGGCAGGCGCGGCGAAGAAGAAGACAGGGAAGAAAAAGGGAGCGAGTAAATGACGGCGACCAAGACCCCGGCACAGGCGCCCGCCGCAGTAGGCGCGCGGCGCAACGAAAAAGTTGGGCAAGTGGTTTCGACCAAGATGCAGAAGACCATCGTGGTCGCGGTGGAGATGCGCAAGGCCCACGCAAAGTACAAGCGGATTGTGCGCTCGACAAAGAAGTTTTATGCCCACGACGAGCAGAGTTCGGCGCGGATGGGCGATGTGGTGCGGATTCGCGAAACGCGGCCGCTGAGCAAGTTGAAGCGGTGGTCGCTCGAAGAGATTGTGCGGCGGTCGACGCTGGGGCAGATTGAAGATGCAGTGCTTCCAGGCGACGCTGTTTCCGCTGAGAAGTAAGGCTGCCGAAAGGAGGGCAAACCATGGCTGTGCAAATGAGAACGATGCTCGCGGTAGCCGATAACTCCGGCGCGCGCAAGCTGCAAGTGATTCTGCCGCTGGGCGGCGGGCTGGGCGCGAAGGCGGGACTGGGCGATGTGGTAACCGCCGCGGTCAAGGAAGCCTCGCCGGACGGCACCGTTAAGAAGGGCAAAGTGGTGAAAGCGGTGATTGTGCGCACGCGCAAGGAACATCGGCGGCGTGACGGAACCTATATCCGCTTTGACGAGAATGCCGCGGTAGTGATCGGCGACGATCATGAGCCCATCGGCACGCGCGTCTTTGGGCCGGTGGCCCGCGAGTTGCGCGAAAAGAAATTTTTGAAGATTGTTTCGCTGGCGCCGGAAGTAGTTTAGGAGCCGGGCAACTGGTTTTGGAGAAGAAAATGCCGAGTTTGAGTATTCATCGCAACGATACGGTCAAGGTGCTCGCAGGCTCTGACCGGGGCAAGACAGGCCGCGTGCTGCGCGTTTTCCCTGACAAGGACGCAGTGCTGGTAGAGCATGTACGCGTGGTCAAGAAGACGGTTTCCAGCAAGCAGGGCCAGCGAACCAAGGGTGGCATCGCGGAGCAGGAGTCGCCGATTCACGTTTCGAATCTGGTGCTGGTTTGCTCCAACTGCGGCGACGCGCGCGTGGGCCACAAAATTGAAGGCGACGTTCGCATGCGTATTTGCAAGAAGTGCGGGCAGCAATTGCCCACGAAGAAGTAGAGAAGCAGGCAGCTGATTTTCGAATTGCTTCCGCAACGGTAAACGGTTCGCCGCGGTGAGCCAATCCGAGCAACGGAAGAAAGTGAGTGGAGCAACATGGCAGCAAGATTGAAAGAGAAGTACCAAAACGAGATCAAGCAGGCGCTGCAAAAGGAACTTGGGCTGGAGAACGCCCTCGCCGTGCCGCGGCTGGACAAGATCGTGATCAACATGGGTCTGGGCGAGGCCACGCAGAATTCGAAGCTCCTGGATCCGCTGGTGGCTGATCTGGCGCAGATTACCGGCCAGAAGCCGGTGACTACGAAGGCCAAAAAGTCGATTGCGGCCTTCAAGGTTCGCGAGGGCAATGCCATCGGCGCCATGGTCACGCTGCGTTCTGACAAGGCGTATGAGTTTCTTGATCGTCTGATTTCGATTGCGATGCCGCGCGTGCGCGATTTTCGCGGCGTGTCAACCAAGAGCTTCGACGGCCGCGGCAATTACACGCTGGGTCTGCGCGACCAGTTGATTTTTCCTGAGATTGACTACTCCAAAGTGGAGAAGCTGAAGGGTATGAACATCACCATTGTGACCACGGCAAAGGACGACAACCAGGCGCGCGCGCTTCTGCGCCACTTTGGAATGCCCTTCCGCCAGGGTGCGTAGGGAGAGAGTCGAGAATTTATGGCAACTACTGCAAAACGAGTCAAGGACGCGCGGAAGCCGAAGTTCAGCAGCCGCAAACACAATCGCTGCCAGCTGTGCGGACGGCCACGGGCCTTTCTGCGCAAGTTTGGCGTGTGCCGTTTATGCTTCCGGGCGCTCGCGCTTAAAGGCGAGATTCCCGGCGTCATCAAATCCAGCTGGTAGAGAAGCAGCTACTAGCCTCTAGCTCCTAGCTCGTCGTGCTAAGTTGATGAGCTGCGATTTAGCAAGATGAGGCTAAGAGCTAGAAGCTAACGGCTAGAAGCTGTGGTAAGCATTCCCGCAGGTTTCCGGCAGCAGGCGGACGAACGGGGAATGAAGGAGAAGGAATGAGTCTGACGGATCCAGTAGCAGATTTTCTGGCGCGCATTCGCAATGCGATTCGGGCGCGCCATCAGAAGATGGATGTTCCCGCTTCAAAGCTGAAGACAGAGATCGCCCGCATCCTCAAGGAGGAGGGCTACATCTCGAACTACAAAGTCCAGGACGAAGAAGGCAAGCTGGTGCTGCGCGTGTACCTGAAGTACGGCGGCGCGGAAGCAGCTATTCGCGACTTGGCGCGCATCTCGCGTCCCGGCTGCCGCGTTTACGTTGGCCGCGACGAGATCAAGCGCGTGCAGGGCGGCCTGGGCATTTCGATTTTGACTACGCCCCGGGGCGTAATGACAGGTCGCCAGGCGCGCCGCGAAGGCGTAGGCGGCGAGCTGCTTTGCGAAGTTTGGTAACGGCAGTTCACGGTTCTTTGTTCGTAGTTCACAGATATTTGACGACGATTGAACATTGGCAACTGTGAACTAAGAACTTCGAAACTGACAACTATTTTTCAGGCTGCAGTGGAACGCGAAGCGCAAACGCTCTTGCGGGACTCGCAAGCCAAGATAAGGATTTTGAGCAATGTCGCGCATTGGAAAGAAACCGATCCCGCTGCCGCCGGGAGTGAAGTATAAGGTCGAGGGCAACACCGTCTTGGTCGAAGGTCCCAAAGGCAAAGTCTCGGCGCTGATTGCCGATGGCATCACGCTGAAGACCGTTGACGGTACCTTGCACCTGGAGCGAGCCAGCGAAGACAAAGCCGCGCTGCACGGGCTGACCAGGGCGCTGGTAAATAACGCGGTGCACGGTGTGACCACTGGATGGACCAGGGAGCTGGATATCGTGGGCATCGGCTACCGCGCCGAGTTAAAGGGCAAGGGCACAGTGGTTTTCACGCTGGGCTACTCGCATCCCATCGAGGTTCCGCTGCCGACCGGGATTGAGGTGACGATCGATCCCAAGCAGACGCACGTGACCGTGCTTGGCGTCGACCGGCAAAAGGTGGGTCAGGTGGCAGCCGACATGCGTTCGCTGCGCAAGCCCGATCCGTACAAGAACAAAGGCGTGCGTTATTCCGACGAGAAGCTGAAGAAGAAGGCCGGCAAGACCGGAGCGAAGTAACAGTTCTTAGTTCGCAGTTCGTAGTTCACAGTTGCAGCCGAGCGATAGCACGCAGGACCACTGAGAACTAACAACTACGAACTGTGAACTCAAAAATCCGAACGGGGTCGCGGGGCGGCTCCGCCAATAGGTGAGAGAAGACATGATTACGCAGAATAAAAGAAACGCAGTCCGGCAACGCATTCACAATCGCATCCGCGAGAAGCTCAGTGGAACGAGCGAGCGGCCGCGGCTGAACGTGTACCGCTCGCTCAACCACATCTACGTGCAAGTGGTCGACGATCAGACCGGGCAGACGCTGGTTTCTGCTTCGAGCATCAAGTTGAAGAGCGGCGGCAACGTGGCTGCGGCAAAGGAAACTGGAAAAGCGGTGGCAGAAAAAGCCGTCGCCAAAGGCATCAAGCAGGTGGTCTTCGATCGCGGCGGCTATCTGTATCACGGGCGCGTGAAGGCGTTGGCCGATGCGGCGCGCGAAGCAGGGTTGGAGTTCTGAGCCTCACTCCCTGGAGTTTTGAACGAGTGCAATTTGGAAGGTTTTCCGCGGCGCGATGCGTCGGGAAGGACAGACAAAGCAAATGACGATGTTGACGAAGAAACTCGATGCCAACCAGTTCAACCTGAAGGATCAGGTGGTGGCCATCAATCGCGTGACCAAAGTGGTGAAGGGCGGCAAGAACATGTCGTTCGCCGCGCTGGTGGTTGTGGGCGACGCGGCTTCAGGCGTGGTGGGCTACGGATCAGGCAAGGCCAAAGAGGTTCCCCAGGCCATTCGCAAGGGAATTGAGAGCGCCAAGAAAAATCTGGTGAGGGTCCATCTGACCGAGACCACGATTCCGCATCAGGTACTGGGCCGCTTCGGCTCCGGCCAGGTGCTGCTGAAGCCGGCGCCAGAAGGCACAGGCGTGATCGCCGGAGGCGCGGTGCGCGCGGTGATGACTTCGGTCGGGGTGCAGAACGTGCTGACCAAGAGCCTCGGCTCGCCGAATCCGCACAACGTCATCAAGGCCACGTTTGACGCGCTGCTGCAGTTGCGCGACAGGGCCGATGTGGCAACGATGCGCGGCAAGCAGATAGGGGATCTGTGATGGTAAAGACAAAGACGAAGATGATTCGCATTCAATATTTCCGATCGAAGATCGCCACGCCCACCAAGCACAAGCTGGTGGTGAAAGGCCTGGGCTTTACACGCCTCAATCAGATCGTGGAGCGCGAGGATACGGATTCAGTCCGGGGCATGGTGAAGGCCATACCGCATCTGGTGAGGATTTTGGAAAGCTAGTTCGCATTTCGCGGAGCTTTACCCGTGTCGGGCAACTACGAACTACGAACTGTGAACTGAAGAAACGCGAGTCGGCGGAACTTAAATTCGCCGGCGCTATAGCGAGGGGAAAATGGCAAGAAATTTATCGAATTTGCGCGCGCCCAAGAAGGCCAACACCGGACGCAAGCGCGTGGGCCGGGGCATGGGATCCGGCATGGGCAAGACTTCAACCCGCGGCCACAAGGGCCAGCGTTCGCGCTCCGGTTCGCACATGATGCGCGGGTTTGAGGGCGGCCAGATGCCGCTGCACCGGCGACTGCCCAAGCGCGGATTTACCAACATCTTCCGCACCGAATACACCGTTGTGAATCTTGACCGGATCGCCGAGCTGAAGGTTACCGAGATCGGCCTAGACGACTACAAGAAGCACGGTCTCGCTTCCAATAAGAAGGCGCTCATCAAGATTCTTGGCTCCGGCGAGCTCAAGAAAGCAATTACGATTCACGCGCACAAGTTCTCAAAATCGGCGGCCGAGAAGATTGAGAAGGCTGGCGGCAAGGCAGTGGTTGTGGGCGGCGAAGCGGCGCCTGCAGCGGCATAAGTTTTTTAAGACATGCTCAGAATTGCATATTCAGGGCAAATTTTGAGCGTGTGACGCGACGCACAGTCGGCACTTTCCGGGATTGGGTAGGCTCGAAAAACGGGAAGCGCCTTAACATGGATCAATTGCAGGATTCGAACGGCGCTTCGGGCGCCTGAAGCGGATTACCCAATATGCTGGAGAAATTTCTCAACATCTTCCGGATTCCTGACCTGCGCAAGCGGGTGCTTTTCACGCTGGGCATACTGGCCGTTTACCGCCTGGGTGCGTGGATTCCCACGCCGGGCGTGAACTTTCGCCAACTGGAACTGCTGTTCAACTCGCAGGGAGGATCGGCGCTTGGCCTGATGGACCTGTTCAGCGGCGGCACTTTGCGCCGCATGACGATCTTCGCGCTGGGCATCATGCCTTACATCACCGCGTCCATCATCTTCCAGCTTCTCACCGTGGTCTATGAGCCACTGGCGCGTATCCAGAAAGAAGGCGAGCTGGGCCGGCGCAAGATCACGCAGTGGACGCGCTACATGACAGTCGTTCTCGGCGCGCTGCAATCCATCGGCATCGCGGCCATTCTCACTAAACAGGGCGTAGTAATGGATCCCGGCCCGGGTTTCATTTTGATGACCATGCTCACGCTCACCACCGGCACCGCGTTCATTATGTGGTTGGGCGAACAGATCACCGATCGCGGCATCGGCAACGGCATGAGTCTGCTGATTTTTTCCGGCATTGTGGCGGGCCTTCCGCGCGGCGTCGGCGAACTTTACCAGAAGATCCAGACCGACGCCTGGGGACCGATGACTTTCCTGGTTGTCCTGCTGCTCGTTGCGGGCATGATAGGTGTCGTGGCGTTCATCGTATTTGTGGAGCGCAGCGAGCGGCGCATCCCTATCCAGAGCGCACGGCGTATTGTGGGCCGGCGCATGATGGGCGGCGCCTCAAGCCATCTGCCTCTGAAGGTGAACTCCGGCGGCGTGATGCCGATCATCTTCGCCAGCTCAATTCTTTCCGCGCCATTGCTCTTCGGCCAGGCGGAGTGGGTGCAGAACAGCCGCATCCTTCAGCCCATGATGCAGGCCCTGCAGGCCGGTATGCCTTGGTATGAGCTGCTGAACATCGTGTTCATCATCTTCTTCGCTTATTTCTACGTTTCCATCGTGATGCGGCCGGACGATATCGCCGACAACTTCCGCAAGTCGGGCTCATTTATCCCCGGAATCCGTCCCGGCAAGCGCACCTCAGACTATATCAACGACATTCTTACGCGCATCACGCTGGTGGGCGCAATTTATCTCATTCTGGTGCAAATGGTGCCCACCTTCCTCATTTCGGGCATTCGCTTTGACAAGATCTGGCTGGTCGGAAGGTTATTCGAGAGCCTTCCCAACTGGGTGATTCACGGCATGAACGTGAACTTCTACTTTGGCGGCACTTCGCTGCTCATCGTGGTGGGTGTGGCCATGGATACGGTCAACCAGATTGAGTCGCAGTTGATCATGCGTCACTACGACGGGTTTTCCCCGCGCTCCGGTCGGGTTCGCGGAAGGAAAACCTGGTAATGGCTTCATCTAAGACCGCTATGGAATCTGGCCGGGCAACGGAATCAAACACCGTTCCCGGCCCGATTCTTTTGATGGGCGCGCCGGGCGGTGGCAAGGGAACCCAGGCCAAGGAACTGGTCAAAGTCTGGAGCATTCCGCAAATCTCCACGGGAGATCTGCTGCGCGCGAACGTCGCTGAGGGGACCAAGGTGGGAAAAGCCGCAAAAGAGATCATGGCACGGGGCGAGCTTGTGCCAGACTCGCTGGTCGACGAAATGGTGGCTGTCCGGCTTCTGCAACCCGACACGGCTAGAGGCTACATTCTGGACGGCTTTCCGCGCACCCTGGGGCAGGCACAGTGGCTGGATACCCGGATTGCTGCACAAATCGAGTCTTTGCCGGTAGTTGCGGTCAACATCCAAGTGAACTATAATCAGTTATTGCGCCGCATTACCGGGCGCCGTAATTGTCCTGTTTGCCAGACCATCTACAACGTCTATATGCATCCCTCGAAACAGGATGGCATTTGCGACATTGAAGGTGCTGAGCTGGTCCAGCGAGCCGACGACACGGAAGAGGTTTTCAAGGAGCGCATGCGCGCTTATGAGGCTCTTACCGCGCCTGTCGTCGAACACTATCGGGCACAGGGACGATTTGCGGAAGTAGATGGAGACCGGCCGATCGCAGTGATCGCGTCCGGAATTGTTGCCGCCGTCGAGCGGTTACGCCACGCAGCGTAACTGTAGTGGCGGGTTTGTGCGTGTATGCGGCAAGTGAAGGCTGGAATCAAGTGGCTGTTGTACTGAAGTCGAACCAGGAGATCGAGAAGATGCGCCGCGCGGGCCAGGTGGTTCGTGAGGTTCTGGAGTTGGTGCGCAGCAAGGTGAAACCGGGCGCCACTACTTACGATCTGGAAGAAGCTGCGGAAGCGCGGGTGAAAGAACTGGGCGTGAAGGCAGCGTTCAAGGGCTATCACGGTTTTCCGTGCATGCTTTGCACCTCGGTCAACAGCGAAGTGGTGCATGGTATTCCGTCGCCGAAGCGGGTTCTGAAAGATGGGGACATCGTCTCGGTGGACTTTGGCGTGGTCGTCGATGGTTACTACGGCGACGCAGCCATCACCGTGCCGGTGGGTTCGATCGACGCAAACGCAGCGCGGTTGTTGAAGGCTACGGAAGAGTCGCTCAAGGCCGGCATTGCGGCGGTTCGGCCGGGTGCAACTCTGGGCGATGTGGGAGCGGCAGTACAGAACGTGGTTGAGGGTCAAGGATTTTCGGTGGTGCGGGATTTTGTGGGCCATGGGATCGGCGCTCAAATGCACGAAGATCCGCAGGTGCCGAACTTTGGCCAAGCCGGTCAAGGTATGAAGCTGAAAGTGGGCATGGTTATTGCCATTGAGCCCATGGTGAATGCCGGTAAGCCGGATGTGCAAGTGCTGGACGACGGATGGACCGCCGTGGCAAGAGATGGAAGCATGAGTGCTCATTTTGAGCACACGGTTGCGGTGACTGCAACCGGAGCAAGAATTCTGACGGAGTAGCAATGCTCCTGTCCAAAATGTAAAGGCGCGGGAAGCGCCAGAAGTGGACACTGATTGTCGAAGGAAGATGCGATTGAGGTTATGGCAACCGTCCAGGAGACGCTGCCAAACGCCATGTTCAAGGTGAAGCTCGAGAACAATCATGAGGTCTTGGCGCATGTCTCGGGCAGGATGCGCAAAAACTTCATCCGGATTTTGCCCGGTGACCGCGTGGCCGTTGAGCTAAGTCCATACGACTTGAATCGCGGACGAATTGTGTACCGGTACAAGTAGCAAGCAGTCTGGAGCCAAAGATTTTTCCGCGCCACAGTCATCGCGCGAAGAGGGGTAGCAGCAATGAAAGTTCGGGCATCGGTAAAGAAGATTTGCGTTAAGTGCAAGGTGATTACTCGCAACGGCGTGGTTCGCGTAATCTGCGAGAATCCCAAGCACAAGCAGCGTCAGGGATAAGTTAGGCCTGGCACAAACGGGAGCCTTCCACGGAAACACGAGGCTAGTTAGCCGGAATCAAGGCTTGCGATGAACCTCGGAAGTTGCTCCTTTTAACCCGTGCGGACCGGTTGAGGCCGGAGGCACACAACCTAGAGAAGGAAACAGAGAATGGCACGTATTGCTGGCGTCGATCTGCCCCGCAACAAGCAGGCACGGATCGCGCTCACTTATATCTTCGGGATCGGGCAGCCTCGCGCTCTCAAAATTCTGGACAAGGCGAATGTAGATGCCTTCAAGAAGGTCCAGGATCTGGGCGAGGAAGAGGTCAACCGCATCCGTCAGGTGATTGAGGACCAGGGGGACGTTGAGGGCGACCTGCGCAAAGACGTCTCAATGCACATCAAGCGCCTGATCGACATTCAGAGCTATCGCGGCCTGCGCCACCGGAAGTCGCTGCCGGTGCGCGGCCAGCGCACCCACACCAATGCTCGCACTCGCAAGGGCCCGCGTAAGGGCACGATTGCCGGCAAGAAGAAAGCGAGTGCGAAGACCTAATGGCGAAACCAGAGCAGAAGCCCGAGGCAGGCAAGAAGGGCAAAACCAAAAAGTTCAAGAAGCGCGAGCGCAAGAATGTGCCGTTCGGCATTGCGTACATTCAGGCCTCGTTCAACAACACCATCGTCACTATCACCGACCAGATGGGCAACACACTGAGCTGGAAGAGCTCAGGCTCGCTGGGATTCCGCGGATCGCGCAAGGGCACGCCGTTTGCGGCGCAGCAGGCAGCTTCAAACGCCGCCAACCTTGCTCGCGATCATGGTGTGCGCGCAGTGGAAGTCCGGGTTGCAGGTCCAGGTTCGGGCCGCGAATCGGCAATCCGCGCGCTGGCCGCCGCGGGTATTGAGGTGAAGGTAATTCGCGACGTAACCCCGGTGCCGCACAATGGCTGCCGGCCACCGAAGAGACGCCGCGTCTAGGACGCGGCTTTACAACCGGGCCGGGACGAAGTCCGCTACGGACGTAAACCGGCCGACATCCGAAGTCAGGAGAAACAATGGCACGTTATACCGGACCAGTTTGCCGCCTTTGCCGACGCGAAGGCACAAAGTTATTTTTGAAGGGCACCAAATGCACCTCTGACCGCTGCCCGCTGGAGAAGCGCAATTTCCCGCCGGGCCAGCACGGCAAAGACCGCAAAGCCAAGATCGTGGGATATGGCCTGCAACTGCATGAAAAGCAGAAGGCCAAACGCATGTACTTCACGCTGGAAAGCCAGTTCCGCGAGTACTACGAGAAGGCCAGCCGTGCAACCGGCGTTACAGGCGAATTGCTCATTCAGCAATTGGAGCGGCGTCTCGACAACGTCACATACCGCTTGGGATATGCCATCTCGCGCCGTCAGGCGAGGCAGTTGCTTCGTCACGGGCACGTCACGGTAAATGGGCGCAAGGTGAATATTCCTTCGTATCAGGTGAACGCGGGCGACGTGATTGCTGTCCGCGATAATGCCAAGAAGCTGTTGATTGTGGAGCAGGCCTCGCAGTATGCCTCGCAGAATCCTGTTCCCAGTTGGCTTGAAGCAAACTTTGAAACTCTGTCTGGGCGCGTGCTCCATCTGCCCAAGCGAGCGGACGTCAACCTGCCGATCAACGAACAGTTGATCGTCGAGCTGTACTCGAAGTAAAGAAGGCAGTTCGCAGTTCTTGGTTCGCAGCCACGCGATTTGGTGGCAATCGGACTGAGAACTGTGAACTACGAACTGAAAACTCAACCCAAAGGAGAACTTGCGCGGCCGCCGCAAAATGCATCGCGACGTACATGCCGCGCGGGAAACGAGAGAGCTATATGTTGTGGAGAGGATTTCAAAAACCGAAGCGCCTTGCAGTTGAAGCCGAGACGCTTACCGAGACGTTTGGAAAGTTCAGCGCCCAGCCCTTTGAACGGGGCTTCGGCACAACCATCGGCAACGCCCTGCGGCGCACCCTGCTCAGCTCCATTGAGGGCGCAGCGGTCACGGCAGTTCGCATTGAAGGCGTGTTGCACGAGTTCCAGTCCATCACCGGCGTGGTCGAAGACGCCACCGACATCATTCTCAACCTCAAGCAGATTCCCTTCAAGCTGCAAGGTGAGGGCCCCAAGGCGCTTTATCTGCGCGCCGACCAGCCTGGCCCTGTGACCAGCGGCATGATCGAGGCCGACAGTGACGTCGAAATCCTCGACAAGAACGTTTACATCGCGACGCTTTCTGAGAGCGGCAAGCTCGACATGGAGATGCGCCTCAAGCGCGGACGCGGCTATGTTTCGGCTGACAAGAATTTTGACGCTGATCTGGGGCTCGGCTTTATTCCCGTTGACTCGGTCCACTCGCCGGTACGTCGCGTAAATTACTCCGTCGATGCCGCCCGCCTGGGACAGATCACCGACTACGACAAGCTCACGCTGGAAGTGTGGACCAACGGCGCTGTTCTGCCGGCCGATGCAATCGGTCTGGCCGCCAAGCTGCTCAAGGACCACATGAACATCTTCATCAACTTCGAGGAGGAAATCGAGGCAGAGGCGCGCGGCGATGAAAGCCGCATCCTGCTGCGCAACGATAACCTCAACCGCTCTGTTGAAGAACTTGAGCTTTCAGTTCGCAGCTACAACTGCCTGAAGAACGCCAACATTCAGACCATCGGCGAACTGGTGCAAAAGACTGAAGCCGAAATGCTGAAGACCAAGAACTTCGGCCGCAAGAGCCTGAACGAGATCAAGGAGATCCTGGCCCAGATGGGACTTTCACTGGGCATGAAGATCGACGAGCAGGGCAATGCGGTACCGGGGCCAACCAGCATTCCGCCGCAGACGGCTCTGGCCGCAAATTATGGCCGTTTCGACGATGAAGAGGAGCCGCTGGATTCGGTCGATCTCCAGTTGCCCACCGAAACGGAGAATTTTTAAGACAGTTGTCAGCGATCAGTTGTCAGCGGCCACCAAGTGATCGCTGACAACTGAAAACTGATCGTTGCTCACTGGCTACTTTTCATTGAAAGAGAGTTTTTCATCATGCGCCATCGCAATGCAGGATACAAACTCGGACGCAACACTAGTCATCGCCGCGCGCTGTTGCGCAATCTGGTGACGTCCGTAATTAATGAAGACCGCGTGCAGACGACCGTGGCCAAGGCCAAAGCGGTTCGTCCGCACATTGAGAAAATGATCACGCTGGGCAAGAAGGGCGATCTGCACTCGCGCCGCCAGGCGCACGCCTTTCTCTGTACCGACGACGCCGTCAAGCGGCTCTTTGACGTCGTGGCTCCGCGCTACGGCGACCGCAACGGTGGCTATTTGAGAATCGTTCGCATCGGCTTCCAGCAGGGCGATGGCGCCGAAAAGGTGTTCATCGAATTGCTGGGTGCGGAAAAACAGCTGGAAGTCAAGCGCCAGAAACGCGATGACCTGAAAGCGAAAAAGCGCGCCGAACTCGAAAAGCAGCTCGAAGAACAGAAGAAGGACGCAGACGAGCCTGAGGGCGGCGAGAAGGCCGCGTAAGCTCGGGTCACTACTGCCGCTCCTGGCTCAAAACAACAAGCGGGCATATCTCATTCGAGATATGCCCGCTTTACTTTGCTGCCTGCGCTCGCTTCGCTAGGAGCGAAGAGTGGCTGGGTTCTTACTCTCGGCAACCGCTTCCCTGACGACCGGCTTGCGCAGGATCTCGATTTCGTCCAGATCAACTTCCAGAGAAAAGCACTGCTTGGTCGCAGCAAGGGAGATGATGACTTTGCATTCGCGACGAAGCTCCGTCACAATCCCTTCGACGCCCGCGAACACGCCTCGATGCACGCGCACAACTTCTCCGACGGAAACAGCCGCATGGGGCCGCAAAATGCATCCGCTGGCCAGGCCTTCGCGGATCCGATCGATTTCAACGGAGCTCACCGTCTCGCCCACGCCACTCCCCAGTAGGCGCAAAACGCCGGGTGCGCTCACGACGGACATTCGTACTTCGCTCGGGAACCGCACAAAAACATACCCTGCAAAAAGGGGGCGCTCCAGATCGACTACGCGGTCTGACCATTTGGATCGCGTCGCATAGAGGGGAAGGTAATGCTCGAGGGAGCGCGCCGTCAGATGTTGTGCAACTCGCTTTTCATGGTTTGCGACAACATGCAGAACACGCCAGGGGCTGTCGAACATCGGGGTCAACTCTCTCCAGGCAACAGTGCAAGTATATCCCAGAAATCCCCGCAAGACTCCCGTCGCCCGCCTCGAGACAAACGGTGGCGAACTTTTACTACTGCGCGCACACGAGGGCGCACAAATGCACAAAACTTCCCCAATAGCGCGACGAGCGCAGGTTTCTTCAGATGAGGGAGATGTGGCGCCGGGAACTCGTCGGAGACGAGAACTGAAAAGTGCGGGAGGGGATTTAAGAGACTTCTAATCTATATAAGTAATCTCAGGCGCGATCGAACGCTAGACTCACACCACGCAGGTCGCAAACTCGAACGACCGATGAATCAATTCGCTTTACTCACAGTACGTGTGCGCTCGTCTCGCGCCATGATGCGCTTAAGCAGGTGAACGCTTGGGCTGTAGTCCGGAACAAGTTCCTTGAGCGCCACAACCAAACGGCCAAGGTCTCGTGCCTCACAGATCTCGTGAAGCGCCTCAAGCCAGATGCGTATATCTTCCTTCGGAACGCCGTTGCCGACGAAAATCCGAATCTTGTCGTGCTTCGAAGGCACCGTGTTTTCAAGCAATGTGCTGAGCTCTTCCGAGAGTTTTTCGCCAGGGCGCATTCCGGTGAATTCGATTTTGATGTCCTCATCAGGCCGAAGTCCCGACAGCAGAATCAGGTTCCTCGCGAGATCGACGATCTTCACGGCCTGTCCCATATCCAAAACGCATATCTGGCCGCCTACTCCGATCGCCAAAGCCTGCAAAACAAGCTGGCAAGCTTCGGGGATCGTCATGAAGAAGCGGCGCATATCGGGATGCGTGACGGTCACTGGCCCTCCCGCCGCGATTTGTTTTTTGAAGATCGGGATTACGCTACCGTTCGAACCCAATACATTGCCGAAGCGCACAGCTACGAACCTGGTGCGGCCGTTTTGCAGCCCCAGCAGAATTAATTCTGCGACGCGCTTCGTCGCACCCATCACGTTTGTCGGCCTGACCGCCTTGTCGGAAGAAATCAGCAGAAAATCTCCCACGCCATGATCCGAGGCCGCGACGGCGACATTGTAACTTCCGAAAATATTGTTTTCGATGGCCTCAAATACATGAGTCTCCATCAACGGAACGTGCTTGTAGGCCGCGGCATGATAAACCACTGCCGGCTTGTAGTACTGAAAGATTTCGTTCAGGCGTTCGCGATTCTGAATGCTTCCGATCTCAGGATAAAAGGGAACAAGAGGAAAGGAATGGCGCATTTCGTGCTCGATTTCGAACAACGAGGATTCTGCGATCTCAAATCCAACGATTCCGGCCGGCTGAAAACGGGCGATCTGGCGGCAAAGCTCGAACCCTATCGATCCGGCGGCGCCGGTAACGAGGACAATTTTGCCCTGCAACGTGTCCCGTATCGAATCCTCTTCGAGGTGTACAGGGGTGCGGCCAAGCAGATCCTCTAGCGCCACTTCCCGAATCTGGCCGGCCAGACTACGCGCTTCCATCGCCTCACCCAATCCGGGCACAGTCTTGAACTCAACCTCCGCGTTATGGCACAGCTCGAGAATCCTTGTCATCTCGGCGCCAGTCGCAGAGGGAATTGCAATTAAAATGACCGAGATTCTGTGCCGCGCAACAAGTGCGCCGATCGTGCCACCTCCTCCAAACACCCGTACTCCGGCGAGGTGCAAGCCTGTCTTGCTGGGATCGTCGTCAATAAAACCGCACACTCGATAGGCCAGCTTTGTGTTGTTGCGAATCTCCCTGAGAAGCGTGTTCCCCGCGTCGCCTGCGCCATAAATCAACGTCCTTTTTAGTGGCTCCATGTTGCTCCGCGCCTGCGAGCTGAGCCGTGATGTTGCTCGTGCCAGGAGCCGAAGGCCGCACGTGCTGAAGAGGCATACCATCAAATCGAGTACGTAGAGTGATCGCGGAAATCCAGGCGGCGCCAGCCAGCGAATGAGAAGAAATCCAATGATTGAGGCAATGATATTTGCAACTGAAATTCGGATCAGGTCAATTGCAGACACATAGCGCCAAAAGCCTCGATCGAGCCTGGCCGCGTAAAACACCACAAATTTGACGGGCAGCCAGATTGCAAGAGCATAAGGAATATAGCGAAGATAGAACGCAGGCACACTGAAATCGAAGCGAAGCAGAAATGCCACCATGGCCGAGGCCGCGAAAATTCCGGCCTGCGCGATCCAGATAAGAACCCGGCGCACAGCAATATTTCGAATTAGAAAACCTGGCTGCCTAATCATGATCGAGGACTCACCTTCCGAAACCGTGCAGGTGGTGAAGGGATTCTATGCGGCAAAGTGTCTCAGTAAAGCATCGAGCGATTCTTCAGGATTCTCCCGGCAAAATAAGTCGTGTTAGTCCCGGAGGACAGCGTTTGAAGGATGGCCTTCGAGGCCACCCTCAAATCGAATTGTTATGTACAAAAGTGGAATGACGGCAACCGCAGCCAACGCAGGCCCGGTTCCGGGGCTCCGCAACGCCGTCCATGCCAGCGGGAACAACCAAGCAAGATTGATTGCCGCCACCGCCAGAGTCACCTTCGCGTGGCTGCCCGTGGCCTGCGCGGCATGTTGGTAAGCGTGGCTTCGATGAGCCTCATGCCAGCGTGCGCGCGAAAACATGCGGCGCAAGAGAGTCACAGTCGCGTCCACAAAAAAAGCGGCAAGCAGGATCAGCCAGGGCCAAATGAGTTCCGGACTTGCGTTCGAGGAAAAGAGCGCCATCACGCCCAGCGTGAATCCAAGAAATCCGCTCCCCACATCACCCATAAAGATTTTCGCAGGCGGCCAATTCCAAACAAGGAAACCAAGACTTGCGGCAGCCAAAGCCAAAGAAAGACGCGCATAACTCGGAAATCCGTTTAGGAATAGCAAGACTGCCCCGAACCCGCTAACGCATACCGCTTCCGTTCCTGCCAATCCGTCGATTCCGTCCATGAAATTGAAGAGATTGGTGAGCCAAATCAATCCAATGAACGCGATGCCTCGGCTCACCCACGCCCAATGGAAATTGTTGCTTCCGAATTGAAAAGGGCGCAACGGATCGAGACTCCAAACAGCCCACCCTGCCGCCAGGGAGTGAACCGCGAGGCGCGGCCAGGGCGACAACTTGAAACGATCGTCAGCAAGCCCGACAACAGCGATGGCGAGTCCGCCCCCCAAAAGCGCCCACGCAAGTTTGACAGGGATGACTTGCTTCAAGAAAAGCCAGACAACCGCTGACAAGAAAACCACGACGATTCCTACGCCCCCTCCGCGCGGGACCGGAACCGCATGAGAGCTGCGAGCATTCGGCAGATCAATCATGCCGTGCCGGATGAGAAATGCACGAACACCTGCAGTAATGAGAACCGAAAGAACAAAGAGCAAAGCAAAAAGTGGCATTAGAAGGCTTTCCCTCGCGATGGTGGGTAGCTTTCTCGATACCACCGGGCAGTTGCTGCTAATCCTTCGTCAAGCGTCACTGATGGCACCCACTTGAGCAATTGTTGTGCGCAATCGGAATCGATCACGAGCGAATCTAAAACTCTGTCTGCCGCCTCCTTTTTCATGGTCAGTCTGGCGGCCAACCGAATCAAAGATTCAGGAACAGGAACAAAACGCGCGGGCCGACCCAGGAGTCGCGCCAACCGCGTGATCAATTCGCGTGTTGAAATGTCTTCGGAGTCTTTTACGAGGAAACTCTGGCCGGCAGCCTGCGGATGATCGACGCATCGCACCAGGAAATCAGCAAGATTTTCCGCACCAATCATACTGCGGCGATTCTCCGCTTTGGGCCAAGGCAGCGGAAGAGCGCGATCTACGAGGCGCATGAGGCGCAGAAAATTCCCTTGAACTCCTGGGCCGTAAACCAGCGGGGGGCGAACGATGACTACTTCGAGTCCGCTTTCTGCTGCGACGGAGCGAAGCGCTTCTTCGGCTTCCCATTTTGAAATCGCATAGGCGTCCTGAGGGGCTGGGGGCATATCCATATTGAACGCTTCGCCGGATGTTGTGTCGCCATTGACTTTTATCGTGCTCGCAAAGATAAACCGCCGAACACCTGCCTCAGCGGCTGCGCGAGCCAGGGACATCGTGCCCTCGACATTCACTCGCCTGAATTCTTGCAAGGGATTGCCGGAAGATTCCTTCATCACGTGGACGCGAGCCGCCAAGTGCACGATAGCAGACACGCCTGCGAGCGGGCCTCTCAGTTCGGGACTGGCACCGAGGTCTCCGAGAAGGGAAGAATCACTCAACCCCGGGACGGCGCGCTGCAGGTCAGGAATTGACTCGACTTTCCGTACGCCGGCACGTAGAGAGTAACCCGATTCAATCAACTTACGGCAGACGTATCTCCCCACAAACCCATCCGCGCCTGTCACCAATACTCGTTCATTCATGCTGGCTCGTCAGGAAACATCTTCTTCATCGCAACAGATCAGACTTGGAAAAAATCGGGAAAGTCAATTCAGCAAGTGGCCTGCGACTCCAAGCCCATGGCTCGCATCACCCGCGCAACGCCAGCGGGCTTGTCGTAGTTCTCGATGAACGCCTCGCGCCCGTTTTGCCCTTTTCTGTGAAGCTCATCGGGGTTTTCAATGAGGCGTAAAAGCAGGGCCGCCACGCCGGTTTCGTCGCCACAATCAAAGTGCCAGCCGCAATCAAATTTCTCAACGAGAACTGCCGGAGTAGCCGAGTCAGGACCGATATAGAGGACCGGTCGGCCTGCTGCCATCAATCCATAAATCTTGCTTGGCACAATCGCGCCAAGTGTCTTTGGCTTCTGTGTCACAAGCCCCATATGACACTCGGCCAAGCTCGCTCCAAGATCCTGCAGACGAACGTAACCCTGGAAATAGATATTTTCGATTCCACGTTTCTGGCAGAATTCAATCAGCTCCCTTCGTGCGAGACCGCCGCCGGCAAAAGTAAATAGGAGATCGGGACGGCCCGCCAAATTCTCTATGACAGCACGAATGGTCGCCACATCATGCGCCAAGCCCAGGTTTCCCGAGTAGAGAATACGCATCGGCGTCGGCTCTGGAAGGGGCAGCGGGAAAATAAAGCTGCCATCGGCCCAATTCTCCGCGACGATAATTCGATCCTCGGGAATTCGATGTTGCAGCAAGCGAGCTTTCATGCAGTCGCCGGGAGCGATGATCGTGTCCGCTCGTCGTCGCGGAAAATCCAGAATCCGCGAGGTCCATGCGGCAACGGGAATATCCAGTGCGATGGCTATGTCGGGATACAAATCCATCTCCCATGCCACATGTCGGCAGCCCCGCACCTGCTGCGCCAGCCACCCAATCCATGCCAGCCCCGGCGGTGCAGTGAGAGTCACAACAACATCTGGCCCGGCGATGCTCAGCGCTCTCCAAACAGCGCCCGCATAGAACGTGGCGTAGGAGACAAGCTTTCGCATTTTACTCTGCGAAAAAGCCGCTGTTCTTACTCTCGCGATGCGAATTGCGCCTCCGCCAGCGCGGAATTCAGCAGCGGACTTGGGTTGTTTGCTTTGGTCGCTGCCGCGCGCCGCAGCATCGCCGGCGGCGTAGTCATCTGCGCCGCAGATCACGGTGACATCGTGGCCGGCAGCCGTAGCCCCATCCACGAAGTCCGCCAGAAACTGACCAACTGCCGACTGGTCCGGGCCAAAGAACTGACTGATGACGATGATTCTCGCGCGAGACTTCAATCCCTTCGGAGAGCCCGCGACGTCGAATCTGTCGGATGTTTCTCGCACAATGGTCGACTTTCACGCGGGATTATTTAAACCAAAACGCAAGCGGGCCTTGGTGCATGCCCGAGGATCCAGTCGTACACCTCGGTCATGGAACTAGCGACGCGCGGCCATTGATAACGCTCTTCGACGAGGCGTCGTCCGTTGCGTCCCATCGCCTCGCGTTCTGAATCTGAAAGGGAAAACAACTGACGCAATGCCGCCACTATACTGTTCACTTCCGGCGCCATCACGATAGCGGCTTTCGCATCCGCGCCCTCCGGCAGATTGCATGCCTCCGTCATCAGGATTGGCAATCGCCACGACCACGCGTCGAGAATGCTTACGGGCATGCCCTCGCTTTCGCTCGGTAGAATAAACGCGGATGCCGCGGCAAAGCAGCGATCCTTGTCGGCATCAAACTGCGGACCGAGAAAAGTGACCGTCGAACGAACCTGAAGCTGATCCGCCAGCCGCTCCAGTTCAGCGCGATGACGATTCTGATCCCATCCGGCAAGGGTCAGGCGCCAGTTGGACGCCGCCGCTTCCTCGCGCACTGCGCTCCAGGCTTCAATCAACGTACGCAGTCCCTTTAAAGGATGAAATCTCCCGAGATAAAGAATTGACCGTGCCTCAAGCGGATTCGGAGACGCGCAATTATTTTGCAGTATTGTGCCATTCGGAATGACGCAGATTGGATTCTTCAATCCGTACGCCCGGAATGCATCCGCCTCGGCCTCATTCAATGCGTGCAGGCAAGCCGCGCGGCGCAGATGGTCATTCTCAAAAAGCAGGGCCGCAATCCGTTTCTTCCAGCGGGAATTTCGCAGAGCCAAAGGCTTGAGCAGGCCGTGCGGACTGACAATGATAAGGTCTGGTCACTCCGCGCCGAACGAAGAGATACAAGCGACGGATACATCCAGATGCCATGGATATGGAGGATGTCCGGGTTACTCGCTTCGACTGCATTCGCCAACCCCGGCGCATAACCAAAGATGCGCGGGCCGCGAACCATGAAGGTATTGGTGGCTATGTTTTCCCAGAGCGGCAAATCGCGCTCTGTGTAGCGATCATTGACGCCGAAGACGATGGGCAGATAGCGATTCTCCGCAGCGGTCGCGATGGTTAGATTACGCATCGCGTCGAAAATTCCGCCATTCATCCTGGAGATTGAATTGGTCAGAACGGATAGTCGATGTTGCGGTCTGGGCATGAGTCACGAATGGAAAGAGAAAAGATCTGTTTAATCGATTGATGCTAGTTGTCTGCGAGGTCAAGCGCTCTCTTGTAAGCCCAGGTGCTTCGCGCCGCGTGCAATCGCATCGAGATAACCCTGAACTTCCAGATCCATCCTGCAATACCGATCGACGATCTCCTTCGAACTCTCGCCCATTCTGGCGCGCAGCCCAGGATCAAAGAGTTTCGTCATGGCCCGTGCCAGTTGAGAAATGTCGCCGGGCTCGATGACGAACCCATTCACACCGTCCTGCACGATCAGCCCCGCTGATCCACATGCGCTTGTCGTCAAAAGCGGTTTGCCGGCAAGCCCACCTTCCACCAGAACTTTCCCGAAGGTTTCTCTATGAGACGGCAGAAGTACGGCGTCAGTTGCAGAGTAGAGTTCCGCCAGTTGTTCCGGCGTCACGGGAGCAAGGAACCTAACGCGATGCTCAACCCCGATCGACTGCGCGAGCCTCATGAAGTGATCGACCGTCCCGCCTTCTTTATGTGCCGGCTCCTCGGGCCCGACAAAAACACACTGGAAAGAAGCGTCCTCGGGAAGCAGCGCCGAAGCTCTTACGATGTCGCCCACTCCCTTAAACGAAACGAGATTGCCGGCGTACAAAAAAATGACGCTCGAATCAAATCCGAAACGATCGCTCGCATCCCGCTCAGTTCCTACCTTGTTGAGTATTCTCCTGAATAACGAAGCCCCACCTTCGAAAGGGGCAGAGATCAGCCGGTCGGGAGAGCACCCGTAAACCTCTGTGAGAACTTCGAACGAGGCAGGACTTTGATAAATATGGTAGTGACACATGCGAAGCAACAATCGCTTCGATAGTCGAATCCACCAACGCCGCTTCCTCTCCCACTTCACGGGAACCGTTTGATTGGTTGAGATCACCACCCTGCCAAGAAGTTGAGCACAGAGCGCGCACCATATCGCTCCCAGACCCAGCAGCCCTTTCAGAATTACGACGTCGGACTCGCGTGCACAGGCCAGTCCAACCCTCCATTCAGGATTAGAAACAAACCCCTCAGGTGTGCTGCCTTTGACGTTGATCCCGAGGTGTTTTCCGCGCGCAGTGGCTGGACGATACGCAACTCGCGAATGCTCCTGATCAAAATGCGCGTAAAGCGGAAACGCCTTGACCGAAAATGGCGTCGCCTGAGCGACCTCGAAAAGCGCATCCTCGGTGTTGCGCTGAAGGTCATAGATCAGAAACCCAACCTTGAGGCGGGAGCTTGATTCCGGGCCTTTCGAATGAGTTTCCGAAGCTTTCTCATCGCGGGACTCAACCATAAGATCGCTCACGCTGACGATTCTCCAGGGTTGCGGGCGCACAGCGATCCGTTATCGCTTCCGGAGCAGTCACGCATCTGGCTTCCGCGCCCACGCAAAGATTTGAGGCGACAGGTTGGGAACCGCTCTGAGCATGAAAAAGCCGGTGCGTCTGCAGAGCTCAAACAGCGAGAGTGGCCGTGGATAGCACGCGACCGCACCGCTACTTGCAGGCTCTAGTGAAGAGGCTGCGATGCATTTGTGAAGAGATTGAATCGAGTGATAGAAGACGTGCTCCCAAGGCGCGAGATCCAAAGGCATGTTCAATGCGCGATGAATCCGGATCTTCCAGGGAATCGCCCGGCCGTTGGGCACCGAGATGAATAAGTGTCCCCCTGGCTCCAAAGCTTCGGCCAGCTGCTGTAAGAAGGTAACGGGATTCCGGATGTGTTCAAAGACATCCCACAGAGTGATGCAATCGAATTTCAGGTCGGGCTGACTTAAGAGATCGAGGTAGTACTGAGGCGAACTTGCGTGCCGGACTTCAGGGAAGTAAGTCCGTGCGTGTTCCGCTTGTGCCTTTGAAGCGTCGAATCCATAGGCACTAAAGCCGTGGGCAGAAGCAAACTTAAGAAATCCTCCCGTGCCACAGCCGACATCTAACAGCTTCGGATTCTGTCGGGTTTTGATCCGCGACGTGTATGCCAGCCATTGGTCGAATGCCGAAAGCTTATGATCGCCTTGACACCACAAGTGGCTTTCGTCGAGTGCGGAATTCTCCAGGCCGATGTAGTCCGGAGATACCTCCGCGTAGTGCTCGACGGTTTGAATAAGATCGCACTCTGAGCAGCGCACGACATGATAGATGCGAGAGTCATGTTCTTCTGAAGCCACTCCCTTGACCTTGGCCGAGCCGCAAAGTCTACAGATTGATGCAAACTCCATTGGTCTGAGGCGCTCAGTAACGGTCAATTCTCCAACTGCTATTCAGGGCACCAGTCTGAAGCTCGATTTTCGAGCTATTGAGATTGCCAGCGGCCGAGCGGATCATATAGAGTCCTCGCGTTCGGAGCACCTTTGCAAGTAACCACCGGGATTAAATGTGAGTAACTGGCGTTGGCGCGAATAGTCGACTCTGAAATCATGGTTCTTCTCAAGAAACGCTTGTACTGCCTCCCACGGGCCAGGGCCGTGGTCCTTCATGCTTGGATGACCGTTAACGTTTGTATCCTCGACAATAAGGTACGATCCAAGAGTCACTAGGTCTGAGTAAGTCTGAAGTTCCTGCGAAACATTCTCCATACTGTGGTCGGAATCCAGAATCACGAGCACGTGGCCCCTGCGCTTGGCTACAATATCAGTAACCAGCCGCCGAACCTTATTGGCGACCCTTTGGTTCGTTGAGTATCCTACAACCGATGTAATGTTGTTTTCTTCTGGATCGATGGTCCACTTTGGGTTGATGTCGACCGTGATAACTCTCGTTCCGATTTTCAACGATTTGGCCATATCCGCATAGAAAAGTGCTGATCCACCAAAAGCGGTTCCCGTCTCGACGATCGCGACCGGCTGTAGCTTCGCAATCAATTCCAGAATTGCCCACAGATCGCATGGATTCTTGATGATTGGCAAGCCCCTCCATGCCATTTCCGCGGCGGCATTCGATGTGTAGTAAAGATCGTTAAAGCTCTGAACAACGTCCAGAGCATTTTGATTGTTTAAGATGTCTTGCACACTTACAGGCAAATAGCGAGGGCGGGGGCGTATGAATGCCAATGCACGGTTAAATAGAGATCTAGCTCCTCCCGCCATTTTTTATCTTTCCCTCTCTCCCTAAAAGATAATCAGCATGAAGATTTCTCTCACAGGACTGCTAATTCGAATCGAGTCTCATCCCGTTTCATGCTTTTTTTCATATCGCCACTTGGCAACGTCGCCAAGCCACTGCCTCATTCTGCTATAAATGTCGTTTCCTGAGGAAATCACGCGCGCATATCCGGCCGCGGCAATCCTCATTCTTGCGGCATCGTTGTCCAAATAGAACTTCACCTTATCCATAAATTCTTCGGGGCTCTCAAAAAACTCGGCTTCTTTCCCTTCGCGGTAAAACTCCTGCATTGCGGGGGTCCGCTCAGAAAGAAGAAATGCTCCGCAAGCCGGAATCTCCCACGATCGTGTTGTATATTGATCGCGATTCCATCTGCTGAAGAAGCAGGCCGCGATCCTGCTGGCACACAGTGCCCGGCGGTAGTCAGCGCCCCTGGCGTAGAAGATTGGCTTTACGGCCGCATACACATCCCGTGGTAAGACCGATTTCCACTCCGCAGCCCCTCCGAATATCCTGCACTTCAGGCCGGCTCGCACTACTTTCGTCAGAGACTCGACGCGAAGGTCCGGCTCCATGTGCCCGGCGAAAACAACATCGGATCCAAACTCCTGTTGATCCTGTGCGCTCAAAGAGCATGGATAATGCATCCAGGGAATGTAATACATCATGAGGACCCGCACGCGTTTGAGCCCGAGTGCGGCAGCCTCAGCGACATTGGACTTGCGAAATACGTGGTACCCGTCGTACTTCGGAAGTGCTTTTATGAGCAGCCGGTATTCTCTAAGGTCCTGTCTTGCAAATGGATCGTCGCAGTGTGAGCCAGAGACAAACGCTGCCCCAGCAATCTGCTCAATCGTGTCGGCGGTGTAGTGATGGCCCTGATAGAAATGCGCCACGTCGGGGCGCGTCTCTTTCACGCGCTCAATCACCATCTGATTTACTTTGCCGATGTGGGGGCCAAGTAAATAACGCTGCTCAAGCCGGCCAGCAAGACCTTGAGGAATATAAGAGTGAGTGTCGAAGAGATCGGCCTTTATCCCGAGATCACGGAGTGCTTTCAGCCATGCAAGCTCATGGATTTCTCCAAAGGCCGAACGGGCGATCAGGACGGACTCGATTTTTCGCCGGCCAGACGCCGCCATAGCTGATTCCAGAAAAAGCTTTGCTCAGGACGGGCGAACGCCGCGCGCTCCACCCATCACCGGAGTCGAACCTAAGAGCCGCTTCAGCGCGTCAATGAAAGCGTCGCAAATCCTAAAACCGGCGACGGAGAGAGAGACGCGGTACATGCAGAACGAAAGGTATTTGCCGAGGCCGAGCTGGGCCAATTCCGAAGCGTAACGCCTGAAAGAGGCTTTCGTGTTGGTCCGCGCCTGGATTGCAAGAAGCGGATACGAATAACGCGCAATATCAGACCGGATCATGCGCCCAACCTCCGGACCGTGCGCGGATTCGAGGCCCTCGGCGATCTCGAATAGCCCACGGACAAAGTTCAATGAGTGTTCAGGAGCCAAGTGTCTCGGGGCGAACCGCTCGCGCTCGCTCATGCTCGACCCGAAGTAATGCTCGCCGCCGACCCGGCGAATCGCCGTCATTCGCGACACATAGTATCCGGGCCTCGCCATAAGCAAGTTACCGATCAGGTACAGCTGATACAGCAAAGTCCCGTCGAATTTTTCGGTGCTCAATTCGCGTGCCGCGTCGGTACTTATCGTGAGGCCGGAGATGAAGACCGATCTACGAAAAAATGCTGCCACTGATTCCGGGCCTGGCGTGAAGATGCGGTCATCTGGGAAATACCGGTGCACATCCAGTACTTTCCCGGTATCCTTTGAGACTGTTTGCCACGCGCGCAAAATCACACCGACGTCGGGATTAGCTTCTATCGCTTTCGCAAGTTCGCTCAAGGCGCCCGCACACCACAAATCGTCGTCGCCCATGAAGACGCAAAAGCGTCCATCTGCATGATCGATAAGAAAGCGTAGATTGCCGTCGTAGCCGAGATTCGTTGGAGTTGAGAGGAAGCGGACGTGTAGCAATCGGTGCTCGCTGGCGAACTTGCGAACTACCTCGGCAATCTCGGCCTGCTGCGGCGAGCAATCTTCGCTGACGACGATCTCCCAATCCCCGGGCGCCTCAGATGCAATGCTGTCGAGCAATTCCGACAGTTCTCTTGGGCGATTGAAGGCCGGAATACAGATGGAAAATCTCTTCGTCATTATCTGATCTGTGGACGAGGCGACCGGCTCGACGGGCGTTGATCAAAACCAAAGCTCCGACTGGAATCGCTGCACGCCCGACTCACTAAGCTGCCAGTGCATTCGCAGCGGCCTGCGGCGCCGGGCTCACGAATCTGCTCAGAGTCTGTTCCGCGACGCAAAAGGCAAGGATCGGAAGGCCTCTCGTAGCCAGCAGGTAAACGCCAAGCGTCGCCGTCATGGGCACGGTGCAGACGCACAACAATGTGACAACGTAGAAACCGAGCAGCACAGTTCCCATATCAACAGCGGAATGAGTCACTGAAATGCAGAATCTCGCAATTCTACCGATGACGAAGAAGCCACCAAAGACTCCAAGTGCGCCGAAGTTAAAGTAGAGTTCCGAAAGAGTCCCGGGCACGACGCCATTGATCGATGAATCGTCGTAAATATACTGCCCCACCAACGACGTCATTGACTGCGGTTCCGCAACCTTCAGAGGAATGTGCAACAAAGTCGCCGGCGTGTTGATGGTCATTGACAGTCCCTGAAGAAGGGTCGAGCCGCTTGCATGGCCATATCGATTCACCATGTCGAAGGCCAGGCTAATCGTGGGGAATCTTCCCATCTGCCAATCAG
>CAVXPR010000086.1:0-43458 GCA_963763585.1 uncultured Acidobacteriaceae bacterium
GTGGGCACGCAAAATGGTTTTTATGCGCAAACCGTTAGCGGACTCTCCACGAACACCGTTTACTATTTTACATCCGAGGCCACTAATTCACAGGGGGCCGCCTGGGCCACGCCTTCGCAGAGCTTCAGCACCCTGGCCACTAATTCCCTTGTTAACTTTGTCCCGGTGCTGACGTTTCACAACGATAATACTCGTTGGGGGGCGAATACCAACGAGACGCTTCTGACACTCGCCGATGTCAATACCAACAGTTTCGGCAGATTATTTTCTTATAGTGTTGACGGTTTTGTGTATGCGCAACCGCTGATCATGACCAATGTCAACATTCCCGGCAAAGGCAGTCACAATGTGGTTTTTGTCGCCACGGAGCATAACAGCGTCTATGCCTTCGATGCCGATAACAATTCAGGTCTTAATGCCGCGCCCTTATGGCAGACAAGTTTCATCAACCCGCCGCCCGATTCCGTCGGGCATTACTGCCAACATTTATTGTGTTTGTGGTGTCCGAAAGATTGATCGGGCGCGTCATTGCGCTGCGACGGCGCGATCAGCGCCGCTGGTCGAGCATCCCAGTCCGCTGGTAGCCGGTCCAGCGATGGCCAATCTGGCGGCCATCAAGCTTCAAGGCGGCGCGAGCCGCCAGGCCCGCACGTTATTTGAACAGGCCCTCAAACTCCCCGCCGTCTGGTCCGGCAAGACTGACGCCGAGGCCGACCTGGCTCTCACCCTGATCTTGGAAGGCGACAACACCAACGGCCTGGCCCTTCTGCTGACCGCCCAGAACCATTTCCACGCCGCCAATGACCTGCCGGGCCTGTTGTCGCCCCTGCGCAACGAAGCCGACTATTGGAGCGTCAAAGAAAACTCGGACAAATCGGAAGCCGTGAAGAAACGCATGCAAGCCATCGAGGCCACGGGAACCGACCCGGGGCCAGCGCCGGCGAAGCCGTAAGCGCATGGCTTGTTAGCCCGACGCGCTAGCGAGGGAGAACCCACGCGCAAGCGAAGGGCATTGAAGCCTGAAGCGCAAGCGAAGGTCGACTCTCCGGGTCGTTGATCCCGATCCTTCGCTTGCGCTTCAGGCTTCAATGCGGAAGATATCTCAAGATCCCGATCCTTCGCTTGCGCTTCAGGCTTCAATGCGGAAGGTATCTCAAGATCCCGATCCTTCGCTTGCGCTTCAGGCTTCAATGCGGAAGATATCTCAAGATCCCGATTCTTCGCTTGCGCTTCAGGCTTTAATGCCGAGGAACTTTCATCGACGTCCACGACTTATCAACTTGCCGGAAAAACTCTTGCTTTCACCAACGAATCGCTGAAGATGACCCAACAGAGACTTTCCTCGTTTGGAGCGATCCATGAACACCTTGAATCGACGACAATTCCTGGCGGCTGGCGCATCACGGCCGCCGGCGCTCGCGTGCTGGCCGAACCGAAGACCGATAAGCCCTTGCTCTTCAAGCTGGGCCTGGTGACCTACAACGTCGCCGCGAATTGGGACCTGCCGACCACGCTCAAAGTGTGCAAGGCGGTCGGCATCGCCGCCGTCGAGTGCCGCACCACGCACAAGCATGGCGTCGAGCCGAGCCTCGAAGGCCGAGCAGCGCAAGGACGTCAAGAAGCAGTTCGCCGACACCGGCGTCGTGTTCTGGGGCTGCGGCAGCGTCTGCGAGTTTCATTCGCCCGACGCCGGCCGTCGTGAAGAAGAACATCGAGACGTGCAAGCAGTTCGTCGAACTGGTCGCGGACATCGGCGGCAAGGGCGTCAAGGTCCGGCCCAACGGCCTGCCCAAGGACGTGCCGGTCGAAAAGACGCTCGAGCAGATCGGCAAGTCGCTGATCGAGTGCGGCAAGGCGGCGGCCGACGCCGGCATCGAAATCTGGGTCGAAGTCCACGGCCCCGGCACGCAAATCCCCGCGAACAGCAAGACCATCATGGAGCATTGCGGCCACAAGAAGTCGGCCTGACCTGGAACTCGAACGCCACCGACGTCAAGGACGGCTCGGTCGCGAAGTCGTTCGAGCTGCTCCGGCCGTGGGTCCGCTCGTGCCACATCAACGACCTGGAGAACGACGCGAAGGGCAAATATCCGTATCGCGAACTGTTCAGCTCTGCTGCGCGAATCGGCTACGACCGCTAGACGCATGTGCGAGGTCGGCAAGACCCGCCCAGTCCCGAAGCGGGCCTCGCGTTCCTGAAGGAATACAAGGCGCTGTGGACGAAGCTGGCGACGTAAAAATCGCGAGAATCCAAACCCTCTCGGAAACGTGTCATGAAGCGAATGCTCTCTCTTGTCGGCGGTTTCCTTCTCCTGATCGCACCGTGGGGCGCAGCCGATTGTCGAGCCGACGACGGGAAGGCCGTTGCGAACAAGAAGTTCCCGCAACTGGTGATGATCATTCGCCACGCGGAGAAACCGCCCGAAGAAACCGCTTCGGTGCATCTCTCGGCCGAGGGCCAAAAACTGGCCCAAGCGTTGCCCGGTCTGTTCAAGGCGTCGGACAAAGCGACCGAACCCATTCCCCGCCCCCGACTTCATCTTCGCCGCCAGCAACTCCAAACATAGTCATCGCTCGGTCGAGACCGTCGCGGTTCTGTCGGAGAAGCTCCGAGTGCCCATCAACTCCAGCTGTCCGAATGAAAACTTCGCCGCGTTGACCCGCGAAATCCGCGAGAACCGCAAGTACGCCGGCAAGACGATCCTCATCGCCTGGCACCACGGCATGATCCCGCAACTGGCCAAGCAACTGGGCTGACGACGCCCCCGACAGTTGGAAAAGCGCCACGTTTGACCGCGTCTGGCAAATCAGCTCGACGACAACGGCAAGGCAACGTTTGTGAATCGTCCGCAGCAGTTGTTGGGGATGGATGCGGAGAAGTAGTGTTCGCGGCAGTCGTTGTCGTACTTGGGACACGTGCTGACGTGTCCGAACGCCGCTCGGTCGCTTCAGCCGGCGGCGAATCATGATCCCGTGGTGGATACGTGCATGTCCGAGGCATGCACCACGATGAGTCACCGAACATGGCAACACCGAATACGGCGACGCTGGAACAAGCGCGAGCGGCCAAAGCAAAAGCGGTGGCGGCTGACGGGGCACTTCCACTCGCTGGCATCGGCATTACCCGCGTGGACTCGGGCTATGGGCTAAAAGTCAATCTGCGTGAAAGCGTCGCTGCCGGCGCTGTGCCGGAGAGCATGGATGGCGTACCGATTACCACCGAGGTTGTGGGAGAAATTCACAAGCGCTGACTCATGATAAAATCCAGGGAGACCCCACGAGGAAGGAGGCGGATATGCTTGAGATGAAATCGTTCGACGCGATCATCACGGAAGGCCGGATTCAGCACGAAGAAGACCTGCGTTCCTTGGAGGGCAAAGAAGTGCAGATGATCGTGCAATTTCGCTCGGACCAGCAGGAACCGGCCGACGACTTCGATGTCGAGAATGATGTGTACGTCAAGATGCCGGTCAAAACGTCCATTTTTCGAGCGGCAACGATTCGTCGGCGTGCCGATTCTAGCCATCAAGAACGCCATCGAGCATTGGGATCGGCATGAGAATTATGCTCCTGTGACTAACGGCGAATTGGGTGTCGGTTAGATAATCAACACATTGATGACCCACACTGAACACTGAAAACTACGTCAACTACACCCGCTCGTCTCCCCGCAGGTGTCGCACTTCATGCAGGCGCCGCTGCGGACCATCGTCAGCGAGCCGCACGCCGGAGCATGGGTCGCCTTCGTAGCCTTTCTGACGCGCCTGCTTGACGCGGTCGCGAATGCTGGTCGGAACGATCGTGCCCGTGGCGGCGATCACGCGCGGGCCTTCCGCTTTGCCGTAGCCGTTCGGCTTGCTCGATGCCGCCGTTGCCGTTGCCCGAGTTTCAGGTGGTCCGAGCGCGGCGCAGCCGGTCGTCGCGTGGCGGCGTCGGATCGATCATCTTCTCCTCGATGACCTCTTCCGACTCGAAGTCGGGTCTCCTCGTCGTCGTGCAGGGCGTCGCCGCGCAGGTCTTCCGGCGATGACGTGGGCCAGGTCGTAGCGGCCGAGATAGGTGACGGCCAGCTCGCGGAAGATGTAGTCGATGATCGACGTCGTCATCTTGATGTGCGGGTTGCCCGTGACCGATGCCGTTCGGCTCGAAGCGCGTGAACACGAAGGCGTCGACGAACTCTTCGAGCGGCACGCCGTGCTGCAGGCCGAGCGAGACGGCGATGGCGAAGCAGTTCGTCATGCTGCGGAAGGCGGCCCCTTCCTTGTGCATGTCGAGGAAGATCTCGCCGAGCGTGCCGTCCTCGTATTCGCCGGTGCGCAGGTAGATCTTGTGATTGCCGATGCGGGCCTTCTGCGTGTAGCCGGCCCGGCGGTCCGGCAAGCGGCGGCGGTTGGCGATGTAGCGATGGACGATCTTCTCGGCGATCTTGACCGGCTCCGGCTTCGGCTCCGGCTCCGAGGCCGACGCCAGCACTTCCAGTTCCGGAGCGTCGGACACCGAGTTGAGCGGCTGGCTGAGCTTGGAGCCGTCGCGGTAGAGGGCGTTGGCCTTGAGCATCAGTTGCCAGCTCAGGCAGATACGCCTTCTTCACGTCGTCGATCGTGGCGTCGTGCGGCATGTTGATCGTCTTCGAGATGGCGCCCGAGATGAACGGCTGGGCGGCCGCCATCATGCGGATGTGCGATCGGCGGACAGGAAGCGCTGGCCGATGCTTGCCGCACTTGTTGGCGCAGTCGAAGACGGCGTAGATGCTCCGTCTTCAGGTGCGGCGCGCCTTCGATGGTCATGGTGCCGCAGACGTACTGGCTTGGCCTCGGCGATCTGCGCGCGTGCTGAAGCCGAGGGCGGCGAGCAGGTCGAAGCTCGGCGCGTCGAGCTGCTCCTGCTTGATGCCGAGCTTGTCGCGCAGGAAGTCGTCGCCGAGCGTCCAGCGGTTGAAGACGAACGGCAATCTCGAAGGCGCCCGGCAGGCTGGCTCTCGATCTGTCTGCAGCGCTTCGTCGGTGAAGCCCTTGGCCTTGCAGCGACGGCGGGATTGATGTGCGGGCAGCCGGCGAGCGTGCCGGCGCCCCGGCAATAGCGCACGATCTCCTCGATCTGCTTCGGCGTGTAGCCGAGCCGGGCGAGCGCCGGCGGGATCGAGGCGTTGATGATCTTGAAGTAGCCGCCGCCGGCGAGCTTCTTGAACTTCACCAGCGCGAAGTCGGGCTCGATGCCGGTGGTGTCGCAATCCATGACCAGGCCGATGGTGCCCGTCGGCGCGATCACGGTGACCTGGGCGTTGCGGATAGCCGTGCTTTTCGCCGAGAGCCAGCATGCGATCGCTGTCTTGCGCGGGCCGCTTCCAGCAGATAGGCCGGGCAGTGCTTCGGGTCGATGCCGACGGGCGTGATCGTCAGGCCTTCGTATTCCGCATCCGGCGCGTTGTAGGCGGCCCGGCGGTGATTGCGGACGACGCGCAGCATGGCGTCGCGGTTGGCGTCGTAGCGCGGGAACGGCCCGACTTCGCCCGCGATCTCGGCGGAGGTCGCGTAGGAGCAGGCATGCATGATGGACGTCAAGGCCGCCGCACTGCGCCCGGCCTTCGGGCGAATCGTAGGGGATGCCCTGCACCATCAGCAGCGCGCCGAGGTTGGCGTAGCCGAGCCCGAGCGTGCGGTAGTCGTAGGACAGCTGGGCGACCGGCTTGCTCGGGAACTGCGCCATGTAGACGCTGATTTCGAGGATCACCGTCCACAGCCGGCAGGCGTGGCGGAAGGAGTCGACGTTGAAGCTGGCCGCTCGCCGTGTCGTAGAACCGCAGCAGATTCAGCGATGCGAGATTGCAGGCGGTGTCGTCGAGGAACATGTATTCGGAGCAGGGGTTGCGACGCATTGATCCGCCCGTCGTTCGGGCAGGTGTGCCACTCGTTGATGGTCGTGTCGTACTGCACGCCCGGGTCGGCGCACGACCAGGCGGCGAAGGCGATCTGGTCCCACAGCTCGCGGGCCTGCATGGTCTTGCGCGGCTTCGGCGCGGCCGGCACACGTGGCCTTATCACTTGATCCACCGCAAGGAAGCTCATTACCAGGGCGAGCGCGTGCCTGAGGAAACCTCGTTCTATCAGGAGATTGTGCAGGATCTTGTTCACGCAGAGGCGATCATCCTGATTGGCCATGGGACGGGAACGAGCAATGCGGCCAGCGTCCTGAACGAATATCTGAAAACCCATCATCGGGAGATTTTTCCGCGGATTATTGCCGTTGAAACTGCGGATCTTTCTGCACTGACGGAACCAGAGATTGAAGAGATAGCCAAGAAGCACCTGCGCGATCCCGCCGGTCTTCCCGGCCTGAGTGACCCTCGCAGCTTTTCGTAATGAGTGGCCCTTCTTTATAGGTGGCCCACGCTACTCGAAGTAAGTGGCCGTGGTGGTGTCTGTCTCCCAGATGGTGCAGTCTTTTACGCGCACGCGGCCAGCGGTCATTCCCTCAAGCTGGCTATTGGTCTCATCGTAAAAATATTTCGCAATGTTTTCGGCCGAGGGATTGAGCACGGTGAAAGGCTCGAGGTCGTTCAGCATCTGGTGGTCAATGCGGTCGACGATGGGGCGCAAAACGTGCTTCAGAAGCTTGAAGTCGAGCAGCAATCCGGCCTCGTCGAGCGTGGCGCCGGCCAGCGTGACACGGACCTTGTAGTTGTGGCCGTGCGGGTTCTCGCACTTGCCTTTGTAGTTGCGGAGATAGTGGCCGGAGGAAAAATCCGCCTCGACGGTAACTTCGTACATTCGCGTCTGCTCGATCCTGTGCGGGATGCGCTCCGCACTCCCTCATTCTAATTTGACCGGCCCCATGGTCTTTGAATGGCCTCGATCTCTGAGCAATCTGCCATGGCTGGCGATTTTAGGGCTGGCTGTTGCCGCGGCGTTTGTTGCGCGCCGCGCGACGGGACTCCTCACTGCGGCGGTCTACCTGCTCAAAGAGATTGCTGAGGACGCCGATGAGGGCCGAAGCGAGAGCACCGAGCAGGAGCATCAGCGCCATGGTGCGCCAGAGCGAGCCGTTGGCTGGCAGGCCGGGCTGAAAGCTCGATGGCACCAGCGTCATGGCCCCAGAGACGAGGGCGAAGAAGGCGAGCGTGGCGGCGAGGATGTAGAAGTTGCGGGACATGTGAGAGTAGGGAGCAGAAGATCCGCTAAACCTGCTGCGATTCTACGGCAAAGCTTCGGGCGCAAAGCTTCAGGGGGAAAGCTCGGCGGAATCGATGACTTTGACGCCTGCTTTGGCGAACTCGGCGTCCATGGCGGCGACGGAGCCGTTGAGGTCAATGGCGCGGCAGGCATCGCGCAGGACGAATGCTGAGAAACCGAGGCGCCGCGCATCGAGGGCGGAGTAGCCGACGCAGTAGTCGTAAGCTAGGCCGGTGAGAAAGACCCTCGCGAAGCCGCGCTCGCGCAGATAGCCGGCCAAGCCGGTCGGCGTCGAACGGTCGTTTTCAAAAAATGCCGAATAGGAATCGATCTGAGGGCGAAAGCCTTTGCGCAGGATCAGTTCGGCTTGCGTGAGACCGAGCGCTGGGTGGAAATCCGCGCCTCGCGTGCCCTGCACGCAATGCGGAGGCCAGAGCGTTTGCGTGCCGTAGGCAAGTTCGATCGATTCGTGGGGCTGCTTACCGGGGTGAGATGCGGCGAAAGAGGAATGATTTGGCGAATGCCAGTCCTGCGTGAGAACGATGTGCTGAAATCGTGGCGCAATGCGATGAATGGGAGCGATCACTTCGTCGCCGTGGGGAACGGCGAGCGCGCCGCCGGGACAGAAATCATTCTGCACGTCGATGACAAGAAGCACGTCGTCGGAATTTATCTGCATGGGCGCTGCCTCACCGGCTGAACGAGATGCTGAAAAAGAGAATGCCGGCGATTATTTGCGCGGGATATTATTCGCGCGCGACGAGCGTATATTTCTCGGCGATCGCGGCCATCACCGACTCGGTGAGGGCTTTGATCAGAGGCTGAGTCTCGATACTCGGGCCGCTGGCGCTATTCGGGTCGCTGGCGCTATTCGCGGCGCTGCCATTGTCGCTGGTGCCTTCAGACGGTGCCTGTTTGAGCGCGATGGGGCTTTGCGTTTCAAGATGCGCCTCGCTCAAAGGCGGCATGTCGAGCGGGAATTCCGGCAGGCCGAGTTTCTTTCTCAGCGCACGGAGGTCGGCGCCGTGCTGCTCGGAGATGCGCAAAATGGGCGCACCCAACTGAGCGGCGAGCATCAGAATCCAGCAATAGGTATCGAGCACCTCGGCGCACCACTCGGCGCGCGTTACAGTATCAGCCCAGCAGACGATGCCGTGATTGGCGAGCAGGACGGTGTTGTGATTCTTCACGTAGGGCAGAACCGTTTCGGCGAACGCCAGCGTGCCCGGCGTTTCGTAGGGCGCGACCGCGACCTTGCCCACGATGACCTCAAACTCCGGAATGATGAGGCTAGGCGGCAGGCAGCCGGTAATCGCGTAGGCCGTGGCGTGGGGAGGATGGCAGTGCACGACCGCCTTCGCCTGCGGCACGGCTTTGTAGATTTCGAGATGGAGCAGCAGCTCGCTGGAGCGAGTTTTGCTTCCGGCGATCTGCTTTCCGTTGATGTCGGTGAGGCAAATGTCGGCGGGAGTGAGATCGAATTTACTGACTAGCGAGGGCGTGCACAGAACTGCATTGGGGCCGATGCGATAAGAAATATTGCCGCCGTTGCCGTCGACATACTGGCGCATCCAAAGCTTGCGGCCGGCGGCACAGATTTCTTTCTTGATTTCTTCGGCTTCGGGGGAAGAAAAGAGAATGTTCGCCGCGTCGCGCGGAGTGGCTGGCTTGCGGGCGACTCGGGCGGCTTTGGAGGCGCGGCCGGTTTTGGCGGCACGTCCTGCTTGTGCGGCTCTCGAGATTCGGCCCGGTCGCGCAGCTCCGGCGGATCGGGCGGTTGTTTTTGCGGTCTTCTTTTTTCCGGCCTTCACTTCGACGCCCTTCGCTTTCGTAAACGGGGTTCCACTGCTCATTTTACGGCGCGACGTTGCACGAAGAGCGGCCCGGTGAGCCCGGATGGACCGCTTTGCAACTTGCGCTGCTGGTTTTTGGCCCACCCCCCTCCCCCCGGTATGTCATACCTCCATACCTGATAACAGGCGGTTTACGGGGCGGGTCATACCTCAGCCATACCTTGGCCATACCCTATCCATACCTTGCATACCTCAAACGTACCGATTCACACGAGTTAGGGGCGAACTAGAAGCATTTCGGGTGGTTCGGTTTGCGCTTTGCGCTGTTTCCGCTGGGCTTCACCAGAGAAGAACTTCTCTTGGAAAAAATGATGGACGGCTTGAGGGACGCCGGAATCCCCGGCCGGCACCGCTCGGGACCGCCCACCACTCTCAGAGGGAGGAGCAAACCACCCTATAAATCGAGTCTAGTGAAACGACCGAAATAACCGGCAAACTTTTGGAATATATAGATTGTTTGGAATGAGTTGGTTGGCAAGGGCTGAGGTAGGTCTGGGGGTTGACAGAAAAACAGTGACCAAGGATCGAGCAATCCCAAAGCTCATTTTGTAACGCAATTCTGACGTAAGACTTAGATTTAGAGAGCGCGGAGCAAATTCAAAGAAGAGGATTCGCACATGGCACCCACGATCCACTCAGACGAAACGGAGGTCTTGATAGCCGGCGCTGGCCCTACCGGGCTGGTGCTGGCGGTGTGGCTGACGCGGCTTGGCGTTCGGGTGAGGATCGTGGACAAAACCAGCCAGCCGGGCACAACGTCTCGCGCGCTGGCCGTTCAGGCGCGGACCCTGGAGTTTTACGGTCAGCTCGGTTTCGCGGATGAGGTGGTTGCGCAGGGACGATGGGCGACTGAGGCGAATCTGTGGGTCGGTGGGCAGCGGGCGGCACAAATCAGGTTGGACGGCATGGGCTCGGGGATTAGTCCTTACCCCTACCCGCTGATCTACCCCCAGGACGAACATGAGCGGCTGCTGATTGAGCGCCTGTCGGAGCTCGGCGTGACTGTAGAGCGGGAGACGGAGGTTGTCAGCTTTGAGGAGGCAGGCGATCGCGTGCAGGTAAAGCTCAATAAACCTGACGGCAGCGAAGAGACCTGCACGGCCGCCTATTTGGCGGGGTGCGACGGCGCTCGCTCGACGACGCGCGAACATCTTGGCATTGGATTTCCGGGCGGTACCTATGAGCATCTGTTCTACGTTGCCGATGTGCAGGCGACGGGGCAGGCGGTGAATGGCGATTTGAATATTGCTCTTGAGCGATCCGATTTCCTGGTCGTGTTTCCGTTGAAGGAAGCGAGGGACGGGCGCGTTTCATCGGGACAGTGAGGGATGGATTCGCAAAAAGCTGAGGAGCTTTCGTGGGAGAGCGTTAACAAAGGGGTCGTCGAAAGTCTGCGCACAGAGGTGCAGCGCGTGAACTGGTTCTCTACCTATCGCGTGCACCATCGTGTTGCGGATCGGTTTCGCAAAGGCCGCAGTTTTTTGCTGGGGGATGCGGCGCACATTCACAGCCCGGTGGGCGGCCAGGGAATGAATACGGGCATTGGCGACGCGGTGAATCTGGCATGGAAGCTGGCCGCGGTGCTTCGCGGGCGGGCGAGGGTTTCGCTGCTCGATACCTACGAGCCGGAACGCATCGCATTCGCGCGGCGCCTGGTGGCGACAACGGATCGGGCATTCACCACGGTGACGAGCTCGGGTTCGCTGGCACGTTTTGTGCGGTTAAGCGAATTGTTCCGGTTGTTGCTCCGCTGCTGTTTAGGTCAAGGGTGTTGCGCAGATTCTTGTTTCGCACCGTCTCGCAGGTGAACGTCAATTACCGCATGAGCAGTCTGAGCCGGGGACGCGTTGGTTCGGTTCATGCCGGAGATCGTCTGTCATGGGTGAAGACCGGTCCGGACGGGACGAGTCTTGTTGGGGCGAGTTTGGACGGCGCCGGCGGAGACAACTTCGCGCCGTTGAAATCGCTCGACTGGCAATTGCACGTGTATGGCGAAGCCGCGCCGGAGGTGCGGGCGCTCAGCGTCGAACAAAAATTACCGCTGCATGTGTTTCCATGGCTCGCCGAGATGAAGCAATCGGGATTGCGGCGCAATGCTCTCTACCTGGTGCGGCCGGATGGTTACGTCGGTTTTGCGGCTGCCCGGAATTGCGTGGAAACCGTGAGATCGTACCTCGCCGAATGGGGTTTCTCAGCGGCTTAAATCTTGCGTGTTCGGCATGCGACCGCGAGAAAAGGTTCGGCTCGGCGAGGGCGTGCGGCCAGCTATTGCGGGGATGCGGTAGTATTTGTTGGTTGGCATGAAAATCGCTTTACCCGAGGAAAACTGTGACGAAACGTGGACCCATTCAATACCAAAAAAGTTTTAATGCGCAGCACTCGCCCATGGGCTCGTTTATGAGCTTTACCTGCGGCAACTTCGGGACTCGCGGCGGGATCGGGCTGCAGATCGGGCAGCCGGGTGACCAGGAGGTCTTTGTCGGGTTCAAGGATGGGGACCGGTACTCGGGCGCAACGCTGAAGTGTTTGCCGTTTTATGTGGGAGCGGTGAACCGCGCGGCCGATGCGTTCCTGGTGGAGCAGGCGGGGCCGTCGGAGCAGAACGTGAAACCGGATGCGGAGCCGTTTGCGACGGACGAAATCGCGCGGTCATACAGTTGGGCGACGGATGAGTGGCGCGCGGATGGGTTGACGTTTACGGTGTATTCGCCATTTGGCCCGATTCCTGACCCTGCCACTGACAGTGTGGATCGGATGCGCGAGGGATTGCTGCCGGCGGTGGTTGCGCGGCTGGTGCTGGACAACACGAAGGGCACGGAGACAAAGACGGCGATGTTTGCGCTGAATCATGCGCGGCCGGGCGAACGGATATTGGAAGACGGCCTGGGCGCGGGGCGGCTGGGATTTGCTTTCAGGCGGGAGGCGGGCGCAGCGGCGGAGCTTTGGGACTGGACGACAGGAAAAAAGGCGGCGGCGGATACGGAGCCGTTTGTGTTCATGCGGTGGTCGGCGAGCGACGGGGTTCGCGAGCGGTATAACCCGGTGCACTTGCTGGGGTCGTGCCCGGGATTCGGATTCGAAGTGCCGGCGGGGAAAAAATATGGATTGACGATCGCGCTGGGATCGTACCTGGAGGGCGCGCAGACGAATGGGATGGATGGGAAGTATTTGTACGCGCGGTACTACAAGGGCCTGGGCGATGTGCTGAAGACGACGCTGGACGGCGCGGACGATATGGCGACGCGAGCTGAGGCGCTGGACGCGAAGCTGGACGCGGCGAAGCTGTCGGACGATCAGCGATTTATTATTTCGCACGCAACGCACAGCTACTACGGCAGCACGCAGTTGCTGGATGTGGATGAACAGCCGCTATGGGTGGTGAACGAAGGCGAGTACTGCATGATGAACACTCTCGACCTTGCGGTGGATCACGTGTTCTGGGAGCTGGAGCACAATCCGTGGCTGGTGCGGAATTTGCTGGACGAGTTTGTGCGGCGGTATAGCTACACGGACGAGGTGAAGGTATACAAGTCGGAGATCAAGATGGCCGCGCCGCTGGGGCAGGTGGATCCGTCGCAGGCTCCGCCGGCTCCGGATGAGGCGCAATTGACGCGGCCCTACGACACCAAGCCGGGCGGGCTGAGCTTTTGCCACGATATGGGCGCGCACAATAGTTTTTCGCCGAAGGGGCGCAGCAGCTACGAGCTGGCGAATCTGACGGGATGCTTCAGCTACATGACGCAGGAGCAGCTTTGCAACTGGATTCTGGTGGCCGGATGCTACGTCGCGAAGACGCGCGACGTGGAATGGCTGAAGCAGAACAAGGCTGTCGTCGACGCGTGCCTGGCGAGCATGATCAATCGCGGCGGGGACGTGGGCTTTGCGCAGTACGACAGCACGCGGACAGCGGGCGGGCAGGAGATTACGACATACGACTCGCTGGACCACTCGCTGGCGCAGACGCGCAATAACGTGTACATCGCGGTGAAGAGCTGGGCGAGCTACCGCGCGCTGGCGTTGCTGTTCCGCGAACTGGGCGCGGCGGCGGACGAAAAGCGGGCGACGGAACTGGCGGTGAAGGTGGCCGGCGTGGTGAGCGATCAGGCGGTGGATGGAGTGCTGCCGGCGATCTTCGAAAAGGCGAATCCGGGATACGCTTCGAGGATTTTGCCGGCGGTGGAGGGGTGCGCGTATCCGCTTTACTTTGTGAAGACGGGATTTGCCGGCGGGACGCTGGAGCAGGTGTTCGCGAGCGCGGAAGAGAAGCGCATGTTCGATGCGCTGAAAGAACACACGCGGAAACTGCTGCTCGATCCGGAGCGGCGGAATCTGTTTGCCGATGGCGGCATCAAGCTGTCGTCGACGAGCAACAACTCGTGGATGAGCAAGATTTCGATCTTCATGCACGTGTCGCGAAAGGTGTTTCATCTTGACGATGACGCGAAGGTGGCGGAGGTGTTTCGCCTGGCCGACGCGGCGCATGTGAAGTGGCAGACCGAGGGCAGCTCTTACTGGGCGTGCTGCGACCAGATTGTGTCGGGCGAAGGCAAGGCCAGCCGCTACTATCCGCGAATTATTACCAGCGCGCTGTGGATGGAGTAAAGCAGCTACTGGCTACTAGCTTCTAGCTTCCGGTGTCCGGCGTCTTACAGCTGGATGCGCGCAGAGTCATATAGCTCCCGCTCATATCGGCCCGGGATGGGCGCTTGATCTTCGTATTTTCACTGCAATTCATGAATTGCCCTTGCAAATCGCTGCCGGATTCGAGGAGAATCCGAGTGACGAGGAGCGCGCGATGGGGACATTTTCGTGGCAGAAGTGGAATAGCGGCCCCTTCAACATTGAGCGGAAGCCGGGGAAATTGCCGAGCACGGTGATTCTCGAATTCAAGGGACCGTTCACAGTGCGCGACGCGTACACCAGCCTGCCGCCGGGAGTGCTGAACAAAATTCTGGAGTTGGAAACGGCGCCGGGCGAGGAGCCCCCGAAGCTGAATATTCTGGATCTGACCACCTGCCCGTTTATGGATTCCTCGGGCCTGGGCATTATTGCGACTCACTATGTGCGCTGCCAAAAGCAAGGCATCAAAATGATTGCCGCCGGATTGAGCTCCAAGGTCCGCGAAGTTTTCAGAGTGACCAAGATGGACGCCGTGATTCCTATAGCAGCCACGGTTGAAGAAGCCGAGAACAGCTGAAACACAACTCCAACCTTACTTAATCGAATGGTCTTTCTTTGCCCGCGCAAGTGGGAAGGCGGACGCGTGCCGCGAATGCCCGCTCGCGTTTAGCGCGGCGACTGCGGCGCTGTTGCTACTCAGGCGGGTTTGGGGGCGAAAAATGCTTCCACGTCGGTGATGGTGTTGGTGATGCGGTAGGGCGGCAGGGATTGGAGGAATATCTGGCCGTAGCGCTGGCGCGTGATGCGGGGGTCGAGAAGGACGAGAACGCCACGGTCTTCAAGGGAGCGGATGAGGCGTCCGAAGCCCTGCTTGAGAGTGAGGACGGCTTCGGGAACCTGATAGTCGAAGAATGGTTTGCCGCCGTCTTCTTCGATGGCCTTCATGCGCGCCTGGACAACGGGGTCGGAGGGAACGGCGAAGGGCAGGCGGTCAATGATGACGCAACTGAGGGCTTCGCCCTGAACGTCAACTCCCTGCCAAAAGCTGGACGTACCGAAGAGAACGGAATTGGGAGTGGCGCGGAATTCTTCGAGGAGGGCCTTGCGCGGAGCAGTGCCGTGAAGGAGTAGCGGAAAGTCGAGAACGGGCAGGAGCAGGTCGTGCAAGGTGCGCATCTGGTTGTAGCTGGTGAAGAGGCAAAAGGCGCGGCCACGGGTGATGCGGAGAACGCGCTCGATGGTTTTGGCGGCAGCGGCGACGAATTCCGGTTCGCGCGGGTCGGGCATGGAAGGCGGGAGATAGAGGAGCGCCTGCTTTTCATAGCGGAAGTGAGAGGGAACGACGAGCTCACGCGTGCCCAATTCGTTTTGGGGGAGGCCGAGCCGGCGGCGGATGTGTTCAAAGCTGCCCTGAACGGTGAGCGTGGCCGAGGTGAGAACGACAGTGGGGATCTGCTCAAAAACTTGTGTGCGAAGGAGATCGGAGACGTCGATCGGCGTGGCCTGGAGAAATGTGGTGCGGAGGGCTGATCTTTGTACGGATCCGCTGGTGGCGCGGCGCTCAAGCCAGAAGACCATGTTTTTGGCGGTGGATTCGAGCATGAATTCAAGATCGGAGCGGAGGAGGGCTACGCGATTCTTGAGGCCGGTGGCTTCGTCGAGATCGGCAAGGCGTTCGAGATCGGATTCGATGAGCTTGAGCGTGGAGCGGACGGCGAGGTAGAGGTCGCCGGAGGATTCGAGAAATTCTTCGCGGTTGGTAAAGGGATGGCGGCCGTCGGCGGGCATAGGAAGCGCGGCGAAGAAGAGGCGCGCTCGCTCGCGAAGCTGCTGAGTGAGTGCGGGGATTTGCGTAGCGGAAGATTTGCCGCGGAGGAGAACTTCAGTGTCGCGGGCGAGATCTTCGAAGCGAAGATTCGAGAGCGAACGGCCGAAATATTGCGAGGCGACTTCCTCAAGCTCGTGCGCTTCGTCGAAGATGACCGCGGCGGCTTCAGGCAGAACGCCGGCGTCTGGTGCATTGCCTGCGGCGAGGCGGACGGCCGTGTCGGCAAAAAAGAGGTGGTGATTGACGATGATGAGATCGGATTCGAGGGCGCGGCGGCGCATTTCAGTGATGAAGCAGCGACGATAGTCGGGGCAGGTGCTTCCAAGGCAGGCGTCTGTGCGTGCGTCAAGCTTGTGCCACAGCGCGCTGGATTCAGGCAGACCGGAAAGCTCGGCGCGATCGCCGGTTTCAGTGATCTGCTCCCACTCGGCGATCTGGCGGTATTCGTCGATCTCGTCGAGGCCCGACAAAATTGGCTGGTCGCGCAGGGCGAAGAGCTTGCGGCGGCAAAGATAATTGGCGCGGCCCTTCATGTAGCAGACGCGAAGCTCTCCGAGGAGAGCTTCAAGAAAAGGAACATCGCGGAAGAAAAGCTGATCCTGAAGGGCTTTGGTTCCGGTGGAGACGATTACGCGCTGGCCGGTGCGGAGTGCGGGCAGAAGATAGGCGAGAGTTTTGCCGGTGCCAGTGCCGGCTTCGACGATGAGATGGCGGCGCTCCGCTAGTGCCCGCTCGACGGCTTTGGCCATTTCGAGCTGGCCGGGGCGGTATTCAAAGGGGAGCGGAGAGCGAGCGAGGATTCCCCCAGGGGAGAAAAAATCGTGCAGCGTGGGGAGAGCCCGAGTTGAGGTGTCGGAGGAGGGCATGAGGGACGAATGCTCTCTCCATCATAGTGAAGGGGGATAGTGAGGCGGGCGCGCGCAGGCGCGGATCGGGCGCGGATCAGTCGCGGATCAGTCGAAGTTGTGCTCTTTTCTCTCCGATCGAGCATGGTACTCATCGCCGGAAGGAGCCTCGGTATAGCGACCGCCGGGGCGCTGGCTAGAGGACAGATTCATTTCCGGAACAGCACCCAAATCGGCGCTTTGTACGGCTTCGAGGAGGCGTTTTCGGTCCTCGGCCTTCTGGGCCGCTGTGGCGCGTTCATTGCGGGCACCGTAGGTGTCGATGGGATACAGGCCGACGACAGTCGGGTAGATCTGCATAATGGCCCTCCTGCCGGTGGGGAGGCACTTTGAATGCCGGATTTCCGTGCGGTGAAATGAGAAAACGCTCACGATTTGCGCTGTCGATGGAGTCCGATCCTCAAAGGCTCGCGTGCAGCGGCGGGCGGCTGGCATGAACCGGACAGTACACTGAAGAGGCGGCGCGTTTTCAACTGTTTCGCTGCTGGAGTTCCCTTGCCTACATATCGCAGATCGGTTGTGCCGGTGAAAGCGGGAGCTGCGAAGCTGCCGCTGGTGGCGATTGTCGGCCGGCCGAACGTGGGCAAGAGTACGCTGTTCAACCGGCTGACGGCGAGCCGGCGGTCAATTGTGGGCGACGAGCCGGGAATCACGCGCGACCGCATCTACGGTGAGTACGAGTGGCTGGGGCGGCATTACCGCCTGGTTGATACGGGCGGAATTGTGCCCGACGATCCGGAGCTGATGGCGACCGAGATCTTCACTCAGGCAAAGGTGGCGCTGGAAGAAGCTGACGCGCTGGTGATGGTGGTGGATGCGCGAACTGAGCTGGCGAGGCCCGACTACGATCTGGCGCAACTGCTGAAGCGCGGCGGAAAACCGCTCTTTCTTGCCGTGAACAAAGTGGAAACCGAAGGACTGGCGGCGGAGGCGGAGAACTTTCGCCAGCTCGGGATCAAGAAATTGTATGCGGTGAGCTCGGAGCATGGTCAGGGCGTGGGCGAGTTGCTGGACGCGATTGCGGAGGCGATTCCGGAGAAGCAGCAAGTCAGTGAGTCGGCGAGTCAGCAAGTCAGCGAGTCAGCTGGTGAGCGAGTCCGAAATGAACCGCTAAGCGTGCAGGAAAATACGCAAGACGATGGCGATGAGGCCGACGAAGAAGGCGACAAGAAGATTCGCACGCACGGGGAGTTTGAGCAGCGCGAGACGGCGGTGGCAATCATTGGTCGGCCGAACGTGGGCAAAAGCACGCTGCTGAACGCGCTGACGGGGACATCGAGATCGATTGTGTCGCCGATTGCAGGAACGACGCGCGATGCTGTGGATGAAGCGGTGGAGTTTGAAGGGCAGACGCTGCGATTTGTGGATACGGCGGGGATCAGGCGCAAGGGCAAGACGAAGTTGATGGCCGAGAAGATGAGCGTGGTGATGGCGCGACGGCACCTTGAGGCTGCGGACGTGGCGCTGGTGCTGATCGATGCGACTGAGGGAGTGACGGCGAGCGATGCGACGATCGGAGGCTACGCGCACGAGAGCGGGCGCAGCGTAATCATCATCGTGAATAAGTGGGACCTGGTCACCACGGCACGAACCGACGGAAAGCAGCCCGCGGACCGCGAGATTTTTGAACAACAGGTGCGCGGTGCGTTGAAATATCTGGACTATGCACCAATCATTTTCTTGTCAGCGTTGGAGGCGATCGGTCGGGAGCGGAAAGGCATGACGCGCGTGCTGCGGGAAGTTGTGTCGGTCGCCAAGGAGCGAAGGAAGCGCGTGTCGACGGGCCAAATGAATAGATTTCTTGAAAAGATCGACTTCCAGCGCGCGCCGGTGCCGATGGCGAAGCGAATCAGGATTTATTACATGACGCAGGCGGCAGTGGCTCCGCCGACGTTTGTGCTGTTTACTGACCGCAACATCAAATTGCACTTTGCATTTGAGCGGTTCCTTGAGAATCAAATTCGCGAGGCGTTCGGATTCAAAGGGACGCCGGTGTGGTTCAAAGTGAGGGCGCGGAATGCCGGAGAGAAGCATTAGCCAATAGGGAGTAGCCAATAGCCAGTGGGATGGGCTGCGCACTGCGCGGCCTTTTTTATTTGGCGGCTTTTTTATTTGGCTCAAAGTTGGGGCGGCTGAATTGTTTTACTGCGGAACGGCGGCGGGTGGGGATGAAGAAGAGCCGCTGGTGTCGACGGCGTCAAGATTGCGGATGTGGACGCTGGCCTCAGTTTCAGGGACGATGCCGTCGTTGGCCTGGACCTGAGAGGGCTGGCCTTGCAAGAGGATGCGCAACGTGGCTTTGCCGCGCGCGGGGACGACGATGCGCTGGGTGACTGAGGTGTCAGCATTGCTGACGGTGACGGGGATCTCGGCGGCGGCGTAGCCGGAGTTCGAGAGATTAACGGCGACGAGCCAGTTGTCGCCTTCAGTGTGCGAAGGAAAGACGCTGTCAATCGCGATGTCGGGCAGGCCTTTATCGGCGTCGACCCAATCGGAGAAAAACCAGGACAGATCGCGGCGGGGACTAGCCTGCGGCATCAGAGAAGAAGACTCACCGCTGTTGGCCGCCGCCCGCTCGATCAGCTTTTCAAAATAGTTTGAGCTGCTTGTAGAAGTGGCGCCGTGTGCTGCGTCGGCTGCCGGGGCTTCTGCCGGATTGTAGGCGCGAAGAGCGGCAGAGAGCGCGGCGTCACCGGCGAGGTCGCGAAGCATCCAGAAAATGTAGTTGGCCTTGGTGCGGTAGTAGACGGGCGAGATGGCCTGGGCGAGAGGCTGGCCGGAGCTTTCGCCGGGGCTGGCCGGCTCAACAAGCGCAAGCGCTGCGCGGCCGGATTCGAGCGATTCGAGAGCCTTCTGGCGGCCCTGCTGCTTTTCGATCCAGAGACTTCCCATGAATTGGGCGATGCCCTCGCTGAGCCAGGCTGGCGAAGAACCCGCCGACGTACTCAAGAAGGCGTGCGTGAGAGCGTGGGCGAAGACGCCGTCAAGCTCATCGGGCGTGGACGGGCGAATGGCGGTAACGAGAAGCGGACCAGATTCAAAAGGCGCGTCATCGGGATCGGGGAGATCGAGAATTGTGAGTTGAGATCGCGGCGACTGGCCGAGCCAGCCCTGCAGGAAGGGCGTGACGAACCCGGCAGCGGAGGCCCAGCCTTCAACGGCGGAGTCGTCCTCTGGAACAGTGTAAAGCGCGGTGTTGGTCGCCTGATGAGCGGTGCGGACGGCGAGGAAGAGGCTGGGCGCTTCAAAACCGAGAGCCGGTTGGTCGAGGCTGGCAGAGGCAACGTCCGGGACATCGGGACCGGCGGATGAAGGCTCGGTGAGCGTGAGCGGGACGCGATGGCCGTTGATAAGAGCGATTGTTGGCGCCTGGCCGTGCGGAAATTCATCAGCCAACTGGAGGCGGAAGCGCGCGCCGGCGATGCGGAGTTTATGTTCGCCCATTTCGTCGAAGACGCGAGCGCCGTCACCCAGGATGACCGGAACACTGGAGACGGGATACCAGACGACGTTGCCGAAGCCGCGCAGACCGGTGAAGTCGACGGCGATGGAGTCCCAGTCAGTGTGAAGGGCTGCGTCGTCGGGCGTGCCGATGGTGATGAGGCGCTGGGCTGATTGCGGAATGGCGCCGGAGTAGGTGACGTCGAGCTGAAGAGATGCGCCGGGAGCTAGCGGGGCAGTGAGCGCGATGGCAGCTTCGTGAAGCTGACCGGTGTGGTCAACGTCGGAGTTGAGTGTAGCGACGGTGAAAGCGACGTCATGGCCGGCGAGGCGAATGGTTTCCCAATCGAGCGAAGAAGAGATTTGCAGCGGGATGTGAGCGAGCGGGGCATGACCGTCGTTGCGCACGGTGAGCAGGGCGCGGACAGCGATGTGCTGCGCGGCGGGGCGGAGATGCACGTCCATGTCGAAGGCGGTGAAGGTGAGAGCTTCGCGCTCGTCGTCAGTGGCAACGGGAGACGTGACTGGCTGGCCTGCTGTTTTTGGCGCGGCGGGTCCGGCGGTGGACGTGGTCTGGCCGTTGTCGTCGACGGAGCGCGAGAAGACGACTTGGCCGTGAGGCTGCTGGTCGGGTGCGGAAGTGGGTGTCGAGTTCGGGGTGGAATTGGGAGTAGCCGCAGGCGCGGTGGGAGGATTTTGGGGAAACGCGGGGATTGCGGCGAGAAGTGAAGCAGGCAGCAAGAAAAAGAATGTGACGTGGGAAAACCAAGCTTTGTGCCTTCCCAGGTTCCAAAATCGGGACTGGCGACGCACAGGTCTTTGCTGAGCGGAATATGGCGAGTTGAGGTTTGTGCTGTCCCACCCTAAGCGCGATGAAACCGCGCTTAGGATGGGGCAACGCACGCGATCAATAGGTCGATCAACTGGATCGAAGTTCAAGAACCGAGGCCTTTCTGTTTCTTTGGCTTGGACGCGGCGGGCTGAGTCATGAGAGCGTTTGCGGTTCCGGAATGCGATTTGGCGGCGGCTCGGCGCTGGCGTGACGCTTCGTAGAGCACGACGGCCCCGGCGGCTGAGACATTGAGGGAGCTGACGCCGCCGGCCATGGGAATGTGCAACAGATGATCGCAGGTGCGGCGAACCAGCTCGTGAAGTCCCGCGCCTTCGCTGCCGAGCACGATGACGAGATCGCCGGTGAGGTCGAACTCGTCATAAGGAGTAGGACCGGCTGTCAGGCCGTGCTCAGCAACTCCCGCGTCTTGACTTCCGGCATCGAGGCCCCCCGCGTCTAGCCCAACGATCCAGAGGTTGTGTTTCTTTAGTTCCTCAAGCGAGCGGACGAGATTGACGACGCGCGCGATGCGAAGGTGCTCGGCGGCTCCGGCGCTGGCTTTGATAGCGACGGGGCTGAGAGGAGCGGAGCGGCGCTCGGTGAGGAGGACGCCATCGACGCCTGCGCCATCGGCGACGCGAAGAAGAGCGCCGAGATTCTGCGGGTCTTCGACGCCATCGATCGCGAGGACGAGGCGAGCGGGAGATTTGCCGGCAGGAGATTTATTGGTCGCGGAATCCGGCTCGAACAGGTCTTCGATGGTGAGGAATTCCTGCGGGCGGACAAACGCAACGACACCCTGATGCGCTGGTGTATTGGCGGAGAGGGTGAGCTGCTCGCGCGACTCCTCGCGGACGCGAATGCCTGCGTCGCGGCATTGGGCGATCACACGGTCAAGACGGTCGTCGTGGCGCTCGCGCGCGACGAGCACGTGGTCAAAGCGGCGGCGGCCGGCCTTGAGAGCTTCAGAGACCGGATGCAGGCCGTAGAGAACTTCCATGAGATTAGTTTAGAGCGCTAGACACGAAGAGCGCCGCTTCGTGATGCGGCGCCCGGGTGAATATGGGTTCAATCGCAGAAAGGAACGGCTACACTACGCCGCCCGCGGATGCCGGCTGGCCCGGAACGGCCGGGGCGCTGACAGAGCTGCGATGCTTGGAATCGACCTGAAGGGTGAGGTTCTGCTGCTTTTTGTCGCGCATGATCGTGACCTGGATGGGCTTGCCCACGTTGGAGCGGAGATCGCGGTCCCAGTCGGCGGAGGTGTTGATGGAATCGGCGCCGACTTTGAGAATCACGTCGAAGGCCTTGAATCCGGCGGCTGCGGCTTCACTCTTGCGCGCTACCTGCTTGACCATCAGGCCGCCCGGAACGCCGAGATAATCGGACATCTGCGAGGTGAGCGGCTCAACCAGCGCGCCGACATTGAGGGTGCTGGTGAAAAGAGAGATGTGGAAGCCGCTGGAGATGGGTGCATCGGAACCGGCGATGCCCATCGTGGGCGGCGGCGCAACGGGCGCAATACCATCCACATCGATGTCGAGGCGGGTCCAGATGTCGTGCTCCATGGCTTTGCGATCGACCAACTGCACGGCCATGGTTTGAATGTTGCCGTCGCGGCTGATCTCAAGGCTGATCTTGCGGCCGGGCGGAATATCGCGGAGCATGCGGCGCAGCGCCTCGGCGTCGTCGACGTTCTGGCTATTGATTGAAATCACAACGTCATTGACCTTGAGCCCGACCTGGCCGGCGGGTGCGTCGTGATCGATAAGAGTGATGACCGCGCCGTGAACGTCTTTGAGCTTGAGTGCCTGCGCCTTGTCAGCATCGACATCGGAGACATCGACGCCGAGGTAGCCGGGGACGCTGGCATGGGCAAGCAGCGGGCTGGTGTCTTCAAGGAAAGGCGCGAGCTGGCCAGCCTGTGCGGCTGCCGGGGGCGGACCGGCGAACAGGACACAAGCTGCGGCTGCGGCGAGCGCGGCGATTGCAAGCTTCGGATGCGATCCCATATGCGGTGTGCGAATTGGCCTCAAAAGGTGCTTCATATAGATTTCTCCATCATGTTTTTATCGTCCGGTCTGCGCTCATCAAGACGGCGCAGTGGCCGGAAGGGTTAGCTTGAGTTACTGAAACTGCGGAACCCGGCTCAAGACTTGCCGGGAAACAGTTCGGATTTGAGGACTTTGATCAGAGTTGGAAACCGAATAAAGAACCTGGCGGACGCTGGAATCGGCGTCAACCGGCTCCAACACGCCAATGGCATCGGTGCGGACGGCTGGATCGTTATCGTTCAACACTGCTTCAAGAACGGCGTCGCGAACGCGTACGTCTTCGGCCACGTAAGGCTCCAGACCCTGAAGCGCCTTCTGGCGAACCTTGGGGCTGCGGTCATAGCGTAGCGCGTACATCAGCGCGTCGCGAATACCGGAGGGCTGGCAACTGTGGCCTGCGCGGCACTCGGCGGCGAGCAGGCCGACGGAGTCGTCGCGAACTCGAGGAGAAGCGGAATCTTCTGAGGCCAGCATGAGCAACTGGCGAATGCCGGGGTCGTCGAGCGAGCCTTCGATCTGGCGCGGGACTATCTGGTTGTAGCTGACGTCGACAATTTCGCTATTGGGCTGGCGCACAATGCCGGAGATTCCGGCAACGTTGGAGAGCTGCGAAATGTCCGCGGCAGGCAGCACCTGCGCTCCGGCAGGCGTAGTGGCCTGGGCCACGGTTGCGGCGTGTGCTGTGCGATTCTGCGCGTACTCGAATCCGCCAAGGATCCCAGAGCCGGCCCCAGCCACGAGCAAAATCGCGGCAGCAACTGGTGCAGACTGCAAGTTGGCAAAGTTGTTGATGAGGCGCTGGCTGAGACGCTCGTACCAGCTACGCGGCGGCAAAGTGTCGAGGGCTTCATCCAGGCGCAAGTGAGCGCGGGCCACAAGATTCGGATCGGGCTCAAAAACGGGATGCGCGTCCGCGAGCACCTTGAGCGCCATGACTTGCTCGCGCTCCTTTTTGCAGTCTGCGCAGGCGATGACGTGCCGTTCGAGCTGATGGACCTGATCGTCGGGCAGCTCTCCGTACGCGGCGGCGAGAATTTGTTCGTGTGCTAGTTCGCAATTCATGGTTACGTCCTTTTAGCCCCTAAAAGCAGCTACTAGCTTTCAGCTATCAGCTGTCAGCTCGCCGTGCGCTGGCCGAGCTTATCGATCCTTTTGACGGCTCATCGCATGCATTGGATGAGTCTCGTAGTTCTCCCTCAGAAAAATCCAGGCGGGAGCAAATAAACAGCTACCTCAACTCCGCCAGTTGTGCGCGCAACTTTTTGGTTGCGCGGAAGAGGGTATTCTTGGCGGTCTCTTCCGTGGTGTGTAACATTTCGCCGATGGTGCGGAGGCGAAGACCCTGGTAGTGCTTCAACTCAAAGACCATGCGCTCGCGCGGCGTGAGCTTGCCCAGCGCGGTCTGAATCTTTGCGCCCAGCAGCTTGCGGTCGAGCTCGCGGGCGGGATTTGAAAACGAGCGATTGTCAGAGACGGCGGCCAGAATGTCGATTTCGTCACCGGCGCGGTCAACAACCACCGCATGGTCTTCGCGGCGAGTCTTGCGGCGGCGTAACTGATCCAGGCAGAGGTTGGTGACGATGCGGTAAATCCACGTATAAAAGGAGCACTCAAAGCGGAAATTTCCAAGGTAACGATAGGCTTTGAGAAATGCATCCTGATAAATGTCTTCTGCGTCCTGCTCGGAGCCGGTGAGATGCAGGGCCAGACGCAGGACCTGATGCTCATACTGCCGAACCAGGGTGTCGAATGCGACACGGGAACCGGCCTGAGCCTCGCGGATGAGGTCCATCTCGAGGGCCCGGTTTTGGGCGCGAATCTGCGCCCGGCTCGCGTCGTCCTGGCCAGGGTTCTGCCGCCTTGCTCCGCCCATTGCTCTGGATGCAGCCACGTCTGGAGAGGATTGTACCCCTCCGCGGCCCGGCCAAGCCAAAGTGCTGGCTGCCTGGGCAAGGCTCATTGCTGGGTTCAACGAAACACCAATCGCGTCCGTAGCCATCGCTTCTCCGCCTTGGGAAGATGCAGACTTTGCTAAGGGGGTAGACGGGGAATGTGGGTAATTGTAAGCAGGGTGATAAAGCAGGGACCGAGGGAACAAGGGAACAAGGGACCAAGCCGCCCCGGCAGGGAGCGAGGGAGCGAGCGCCCCGGGGCCGGCCGGTGAGCCAGCCGGGAAGGAGTGGCGGCTGCCTATACGCTGGGAAGCCCCGATACACTGGTACTCAATGACCGGAAACTTGTTTGAGAATGAGGCAGCTGGGGGCTCGACAGCCGGCGGGTGGTTCACGGCGCACTGCGACGGGGGGGCGCGGGGCAATCCCGGGCCGGCGGGGTATGGAGCTGTGATTGAGGACCCGGAGGGCAAGGTGGTGGCGCGGCTAAGCGAATACCTGGGCCGCCAGACCAACAATTATGCCGAGTACAAGGGGCTGCTTTCGGTTTTGGAGTGGGCGCTTGCCAACGGGGCGAAGCAGCTAACGGTAGTTTCGGATTCCGAGCTGATGGTGCGGCAGATGGAGGGCCGGTACAAGGTGAAGAGCCCGGGGCTTCTCCCGCTATGGCAGGAGGCGCAACGCTTGGCACTGAAGCTCAAGGGGTTCGATATGCGGCATACGCTGCGCGGCGGAAACAAGGAAGCGGACCGGCTGGCGAATGCGGCGATGGATGAGGGAATGAAGAAGCCAGGTTAGAGGAGTTGAAGGAGTTGGCTGACTTCTATGGCCCTTCTACGCGTCCGTATTCAGGTACGCCTGACCTCACGAATCTGCCGTTCTGCCACCGATAGCGCGTGCGAACGATACCCGAGGAACAGCAATCACCTTGCATTTTTCGGGGATCGAGGAGCTCAAAAACCAGCATTCCACGTTCGCCGTAGACCTTGTAAAGACCCGAGTAGGCTCGATCGCCCGTATGGCAATATGCGAGGAGCTTGGGTCTCCCCGCCTCGAACGAATAGACGTATACATAATGGGTGTTTTGGGTGCCACCGGTTTGGTACAACAACACGACAACCGCATCCTCTTTGCCATCTCCGGTTACATTGGAATACTCCACGGACTGCAAACTGAATCCGGTTGAATCCGCGCCGTTCACCAAACGAATTGGCGCCCGCTTCGAATATCCATCCTTAGGGTCGCCGAGCCACTTCAGGTCGTCATGCGCGAGTAGAGGGCCGCTTAATGGGTAGGCGAAGTTCTTGAAATCAACCTGCCGAATGCTGCTCTGCGCTGAGACGAATCCCGTAGAGATGCAAATAAGGACGCCAAGTACGAGGGAGCGCATGAGCAGAGTCTACCCCCCGCAGATTTGCGCTTCAATCGTTAACTTGCTGTTTCTCTATCGGGCGTTCCGGCTGAAGTCGTTGCGCCAGTGGTGGCCGGTGTGCTCGAGCAGATGGTCGGCGCACTCGGGGCCCCAGGAGCCGGCGAAATAGTTGGGAAATACCTGCGGCTTCTTGGCTGCCCACGCCTGAAGGATGGGCGTGTAGAGCGCCCAGTTGGTTTCAACGCCGTCGCGATGGGCAAATAGAGTTTGATCGCCGAGCATCGCGTCGAGAAGCAGGCGCTCATAGCCGTTGGCGCTGGACTTGCCGAAGGCAGCTTCATAATCGAAGTCCATGTTGACGGGGCAGACGGCCATTTCAGAGGTGGTCGGGACCTTGGCGCCGAAGCGCAGGGAGATGCCTTCATCGGGCTGGATGCGGATGGTGAGCAGGTTTGGCTGAATCTCCGGGCAGGGCCCGGAAGCGGCGATGCGATTGAAGATGAGCAGCGGCGGCTGCTTGAACTGGATGCTGATCTCGGTGGCGCGCTTCTTCATGCGCTTGCCGGCGCGGAGAAAGAAGGGCACGCCGGCCCAGCGCCAGTTTTCAATGGTGAGGCGGAGGGCGGCAAAGGTTTCAGTGCCTGATTCGGGATCGACGCGTTCCTCGTCGCGATAGCCGATGACGTGCTCGCCAGCGACGATTCCCGGCCCGTACTGGCCGCGGACGGTGTTCAGGATCGGGATCGCGGGAATGGCCTGCCAGACCTTGAGTTTTTCGCGGCGCACGCTTTCAGCTTCAAAGCTTGAAGGCGGCTCGAGGGCAACGAGCGAAAGCAGCTCCATCATGTGGTTCTGGACTACGTCGCGCAGAGCGCCGGCCTTCTCGTAGAAGGGCCCGCGGCCTTCGACGCCGAGAGTTTCAGCGACGGTGATCTGAACATTGTCAATGTAGCCGCGTTTCCAGATCGGCTCAAATATGCCGTTGGCGAAGCGGAAGATGAGGAGGTTTTGAACCGTCTCCTTGCCGAGGTAGTGATCGATGCGGAAGACCTGGCTTTCCTGAAAAACCGCATTGACCTGACGGTTAAGCTCGCGGGCAGAATCGAGATCGTGGCCGAAGGGCTTCTCGATGACGACGGCGACGCGGCCTTTTTCTGGCTGGGCCATATTTTGCGCGCCGAGATTTTCAATAATGCCGGTGAAGAACTCGGGCGCCGTGGCGAGGTAGAAGAGGCGATTGGGGCCGATTCCCTTCTCCTTGGCGATGCGATCGAGCTCGGTTTTGAGATTTGCGTAGTGAGCCGGATCGTCGAAGTTGAGGGGAAAATAGCTGATATTGGAAACGAAGCCATCGAGTTTGGGATCTTTGGCGTCGACGCCGCCAAATTCGATGATGCCTGAGCGCATGTCGGCTGCGAATTCGTCGCCGAGCGGGCGGCGCGCGACGCCGACGATAGCGAATTGCTTTGGCAGGAGGTTCGATTGCCAGAGGTGAAAGAGCGCAGGCAGCAGCTTGCGCTTTGTGAGGTCACCGGAGGCGCCAAAGATGACGATGATGGCCGGATCGGGGATCCGTTCATTGCCCTTGGGGAGTTGAGAAAGATCCTCGGGGCGCACAGTCATTTGCATAGTGGCCATTTGCGATAAACCTCCGACTTGGAAAGGCGGCTTTCAGCCATCAGCTGCCAGCTTTCAGTTCATCATGCGGGAACGAAATATATCAACGGCGCACAAAAAAGCTGAGAGCTGGCGGCTGAAAGCTGACGGCTCGGTTTTATCCCTTGGCTTTGGCGAAGCGCTTGTTGACTTCGGCCCAATTGATGACGTTCCACCAGGCGGCGAGGTAGTCGGGGCGCTTGTTCTGGTACTTGAGGTAGTACGCGTGCTCCCAGACGTCGTTGCCGAGGATCGGATAGAGACCCTGAGACAGCGGCGAATCCTGATTCGGCGCTGGTGATGACCTTGAGCTTGCCGCCGGTGAAGACGAGCCAGCCCCAGCCGGAGCCGAATTGCTTGGCAGTGGTCTCATTGAAGGTCTTCTTGAAGGCCTCAAAGTCGCCGAAGTCGGCGGTGATCTGCTTGGCAATTTCGCCGGAGGGGCTGCCGCCGATGCCGGCGGTGTTGGCCGGGCCCATGATGGTCCAGAACATGGAGTGGTTGGAGTGGCCTCCGCCGTTGTTGCGGACGACGCCGCGGATATCTTCAGGAATCGCGTTGAGATCGCTGATGAGGTCGTCAACAGATTTGGCGGCGAGCGTGGGGTGATTGGCCAGCGCGTTGTTCACGTTGGTGATATAGGTCTGGTGATGCTTGTCGTGGTGGAGCTTCATGGTCTCGACGTCAATGAACGGCTCCAGCGCCGAGTAATCGTAGGGAAGTGGTGGTAATTCGTATGCCATAGGGGAAACTCTCCTTCGTTCGGATTGTACTTTGTGGGTTTGGCCCGGATGAATTGACTGTTGATGAAATTCGCGGTCCGGGCGAGAAAGGCACCTACTACGGTGGATGCGGAAATAAGCAGCCGGGGTGCGGGAAAGTTCAAACTGCGAGATGCGGGTAAGGAAAATGGGCGGTTGAGAGCCGGCCTTGTCGATACGGCCCTGTCAATCCGGCCCTGTTAATCCGGCCCTGTTACGAAATATAGCGCTAATCGTGTTGCGTTAGTAGGGCGGGGGATAAAAGGGCAGCTTGTCGTTCTTAGCGTTGGCGCGGCGGACCGTGGCATCGCTGAAAAGCAGCGCGGGGGCGAGGACGGTGGTGGGCGGGTCGCCGAATGAGTTGGCCACCCAGAGATCTTTTCCCGCGGCCTCGATACTGGAACGAAGAGCGCGATCGTCAACGTCATCGAGCACTGCTCCGCGCACCAGTTCGCGCTTGCCATCGGGGCTGATGCGGTAGAGCAATCGCGGTTCACGCTCCGCGCCCAGAGTTTCAACAAGGTAGACGTTTTTGAGGCCGCGGTCTTTTGCCATGTCGAGAAGTTTTTTATTCAGCTCGTCAGTGGAAAGTCCATTGTCAGCGGTGATTTTGAGAACGCCGATCATGGGTCGCGTGGGGCCGGTGATGCCGGCGCGGCCGTGGCCGTTGGACTGCGGAAAGTCGCGGACAGGCTGGCGGCCGATGAGGTAATTTTCGAGCCGGCCTTCGTCGACGAGCTTGACGGCTTGCGCGGGAATGCCCTCGTCGTCCACGTCATAGGCGCCGAGAAGGGCTTTGCCGTTGAAGGTCTTGAGGCTGGGATCGTCGACGACGCTCATGAAATCAGGGAGCACGCGCGCATGGTAGCTGGAGGCAAACGCGCCGTTGGTGCGCGCCTCAGTGCCGAGCGCAGGACGCGTGGCCGTGACAGCGGCGCCGAGAAGCGAGCGCAACGTATCAGCTGCGGCGTCGGCCGAGAACAGCAGCGGGCCGTGATATTCCTCTTCGACCAGCGGCGCTTTGCGCAGCTCGGCGAGCGATGCAAGCTCTGTGACGGCGTGCTTGTTGAAGTCGGCCTCAGAATCGAGTTCGGCGGGAGAAATTCCAGACGAACCATAGGAGCGGTCGAGACGCATGCCGTCCGGTGCCTGCGTGCCGGCGGCGAAGGTTTCCTGATACTCGACAGCGGATTTGCGGACGATGGTTCCCTCGCTGGTGACGAGCCAAGTGGTGGTGGCGCGGGCGCGAAAACTGGCAGAGGAGTACTGGATGTCGTGCTGATTTGCGCTCGCAGTTGCATCAGTTCGGTAGAGACCACTGGCGCGGGCGACGCGATCGGCCCAAGAACTTTCGTCGACGTGAAGGGCGATGGGATCGGCGAGAGAGATGATGGGCTTTTCCTGGCTGAAATCGTCGGCCTGCGGCGGGGTCTGCACCTGCTTCAACTCGGCCTGCTTTTGCGCGTAGGCGGAAAGAGCACCTTTGTAGGCCTGGTCAGTTCCCGCCCAGAGGGCAGAGCGAATAGCGACGGGATCGTCGTCGAGCACGGCAATTTCGAGCGCGCCGTCGCCGCGAGCGCCGGAACTGTCGGTTTTGTAGTCGCCCACGCGCACCGTAATGCGGGCTATACGCTGGTGGGCGTGGTCAGAGCCTTCACTCGAGCCGTACTCGGCGGTGGTCTGGAAATCGTCGACTTCTTCAAGGCGGTATTGGATGAAGAATGGTTTGGCAAACCCCTGCAGTTGAAGCTGGCTCATGCTGCGGTCGAGCTCAGCGAGCATGGCCTTGAGGACGGGATCTTTTTCGGCGTCAGCGCGGGTGGGTTCTGCGGCGCGAAGATTTGGAGCGATGAGGCAAGAGCAAACGGCAAGAATTGCGATAGAGCGGAAAGGACTCATTGGGTATCCTGCGGAACGACGGTGATCATTATGGTGTTGGACGTGACATCTACATCGTCGGGCTGCCCCGGATCGGTACCCCTTGAAAACGTGACTTCGTATTTGCCCGGAGTACCGAAGTCGAAGTACAAACTCAACTCCACATGGAAAGTCTGAGCGTGGCCGGGTTGAATGGTCCAAAGGGCTCCACTAAATTCCAGTGGGTGACTTGCATCCTCCTTGCGAGGGCTAAGAATCTGTTGGTATTTGGGGGTAGTAGGGGCGGGTTTGCCGTCACAAAGCACTACCATGTTGTACCAGTCCCCCGGCTCATTGTCCCGACCCGCATTGACTGGATGGCTCGATATGTTCTTCTCCTCGACGCTGACTGGAATGTCCATGTCATTTTGAGCTTTGACGACCTTCGCGTCGGTAAATATTTTCAACTTGAAATCAGGCGCGTGCTTTCTGGCAGGTGGAGCGGCAAGACTGCCTTCGGCAAGGGCAAGTGCCGCAAGAAGCGCTGCGAATGTATTCCATTTCAACTTCATCGCTTCCGTTCTGGATTGATATCTGATCGCTTATTCCGTCCCCGGTATTGCTAGTATCGGCGGGCGCGCGGTGCCTTGCGGCTGACGCTGCGTCTCGATGCCGCTGAGAAGCATGGCGGGCGCGACGGCACTGACGGGGATGGTGCCTGACTCCGCGCCACACTCGCCGTTGAATACTTCGCTCTTGTCGCCGGTGGCGATAATGCTTTTCATGGCGGCGAGCGGCGTGCCGACGATGCTGACGCCGCGAACCAGTTCATCAGGCCGGCCGTCGACGTAGACGCGCCACACGACAAGCGGAATGACCTGAAATGCCTGCGGCGAGCTGCGCTGCGTGACGGCGAAACCGGAGGAGATGTCTTCAAAGAAGAGGCCATAGGGCTTGCCCTGTTTTTTGGCTTCGTCGATCAGCTCTTTGCGCAAGTCGGAATCGGGAACACTTTTTGTCGACGTGACGATGAGGTTGCCCTGACGGCCCGTGGGCACGTGGCCTTCTTCAGCGCGGCCATGCCCGTTGGAGGCGCCGAAGCTGGCGATGGGCAGGCGCGACATGAGGAAAGTTTTGAGCACGCCGTCCTGAATGAGGTCGACGCGCTCGGCTTTCTGGCCTTCGTCATCGTATTGATAGCTGCCGCTCAGCCAGGTGCTGCCGAAGTTCGAGACCGTGGGGTCGTCGGCGACGGAAAGAAAATCAGGAAGAATCGGCTTGCCGACGTCCTTGGTGAATGTCTGGCCCTCTTCGTCGCCGCGCTGGCGCTGGCCTTCGAGACGATGGCCGAGAACTTCGTGGAAGAACACTGCGGCTGCGCGACCGGAGAGAATGGCGGGGCCGTCGAATGGCTCAGTGACCGGAGCCTTGCGAAGCGCTTCGAGACTCTTGCCGAGCCCGCGCATGGCAGATTCGAGAACGGCTTGCGTGGGAAGGCCGTCGGCAGTCGGGGCTTCAAATGTCTGCTCGCGAAAAAGATCCATGCCGTCATCGGCGCGGGTAACGGCGACGGCAACGATCCGCGCTTGCAGGTGCGGCGTGACGATTTGCGACCCTTCCGAGGAGGCAAAGTAATCGGTCTCGTTCTGCACCGTTAGAAAGACCATGTTCTGGTAAACGTCAGGGTAGTCGCGGAAGATGCGCGACAGTTCCCTCACCCGCTGCTCCCACGCAGCGCGATCGACGACGACCTGGGGAGCGACGGCGCCGATGTGCGATTGCGATTTTTGCTCGCTGAAATCGGGCGAGGTGTCTTCTTCTTTTGCGCGAACCTGGGCTTCGGTCTGGACGCGAAGATAGTTATCGAGCGCGGCGCCGTAGCCGGTGTTGGTGGCATTCCAAAGCGAGCGAGAGAGAGCCTCGCGGTCGTCGCCCAGCGGAAGCTGTTGGCTGTTGACGGCCGAGCCGCGATGCGTTCCATGAGTGTTGTCAAGCTTGGGATCGCCGACACGGACCTGAACGTCGGCCACGCGGTTGCGGCCTGCGGAGCTTTCGGCCAGAGCGCCGTAGAGCGCGCGAATGGAGACGAAGCTGGTGTCGCGAACCGTGTAGCTGAGAAAGTAGGGCGGCAAGGGCTTGTCTGCCGCGGGTGTTGGGTGCGAGGTGTCTGTTTCAATCCCACCCTTGGCGTCCGCCCCGGCAGACGCCAAGGATGGGGCAACAGGAATTTTACCCAGCGACGTGAAGGCACGATGAAGCTCGGTGGTCATGGCATCAAGGACGGCGGGCGCAGGCTGCTGGGCGCGGGCTGTGGACACTGGGATCAACAGCGAAAAGACGGCGGCAGCAGGCGCGCAGTGGAGACGAATAATCATCCGGCGCCGCGATGGGCCTTTAGAATGGTTGGGCGTGAAAGCTCGGGATTTGGGCAAAAGCATCGGCCGGTTCAATTCTTGTTCGATTCTGATCTGATTCTCGCAGAATAGGCTGACAAACGGAGAATGGCGATGAGATTTAGACGTTCGTTGAGGCTGGTCGTCTGCGCCGCCGCATTGCTGGCTGGAATCGTGCCACATTTGCTCGGAGCGCAGAGCGGGGCAACGCCAACGGCGCCGGCTCCCAATCGCGTTGTGGTTTTGACGATTTCGCAGCAAGCGTATACGCTGCCGCCGGAGAAGCTCGCCAAGGCAATCGCCATCAGCCGAATCCGCAATATTCTCAGCATTACTGGATCGGTCTGGGGCCTTGTTTTTCTGGGCCTGCTGCTGGCGACGCGCGCGTTGTCGGGCTTGGAGCAGTGGGCGCAGCGAATCTCGGGCCGGCGCTGGATTCAGGGAGCGATCTTCTTCGCGGCGTTCCTGATTATTTCGGCGCTGGCCGATATTCCGCTGGACTGGATCGGCGAGCACTATGAGCGCAGTTACGGAATCAGCGTGGAGAGCTGGGGCGGCTGGCTTGGCGACGCGGGCAAGACGCTGGGATTGACACTCCTGATTGGTGTGCCTTTGCTGCTGCTCTTCAACCGGATTGTGCGGCGTGCCCCACGGCGCTACTGGCTCGGCGCGTGGGCGGTTACGGTGCCGATACTGGCTTTGGTCATTTTTGCGGTGCCTTTGATCGCACCAATTTTCGATAAGTTTGAACCGCTCGCCAAATCCGATCCCACACTTGTCGACCAGCTTGAAAAAGTCGCCGCGAGGACCGGGACGAACATTCCACCTGAGCGTATGTATCTGATGAAGGCAAGCCTGAAAACCAATGGGCTGAACGCATACGTTTCAGGAATTGGCGCGACCAAGCGAATCGTGGTTTGGGACACGACGGCGGGCCGCGTGCCCAACGACGAGGTGCTCTTCATTTTCGGGCACGAGAGCGGGCACTACGTTCTGCACCACATTCCCAAAGGATTCGCTCTGTCTGCCGTGGGGCTGTTCTTCATCTACTGGGCGTGCGCGGGTTTCGCGGTGTGGATGGTGCGGCGGTTTGGATCGCGCTGGGGCGTGACTGAAATTTCATCGCGGACAGGATTCGTGGTTCTGCTGTTTGCGGTTTCGATCGCGAATTTTCTTTTGCAGCCGGTGAGCAGCGCAGTGAGCCGCCATTTTGAGCATCAGGCCGATGTATTTGGGCAGGAGGCGATCCACGGAATTGTGCCGGACCCGCAAAAGACAGCGGTCGCTGCGTTTAACGCGCTGGGCCAGTCGTGGCTTGAGGATCCGAATCCAAATCCGTTCATCGAATTCTGGCTTTATGACCATCCCAGCACGCAACACCGCGCTGAGTTTGCCCTGCACTACGATCCCTGGGCGAACGGGGGGCATGGGGAGTTTTTTAAGAAATAGCGGCCGCGCGAATTATCAAGCAATTTTCTGCTTTACCTTCTGCAGTAACTGCCATAGACTGCGGGCGACGGTAAAATCGCTACCTATCAAGTTGCGAGGAAGAGCGCATGAAAAATTCTCTCGCGGTCACAGGCCTTCCCGGGGACGGCACCGCTCGACGATCAGCCAAAACGATTGGCGCGCTGTTCGCCGGACTTCTTCTTTTGTCCACGGGGATCTCTGGATGTTTCGGTATGATTTCGGGCTGTTTAAGCTCGATGACGAATGGTGAGCAGCAGGCAAAATCATTGGCTGTGACGATGCACCAGAAAATGACTAACAATGACCTGGCCGGTATTTATGACGGCGCCAGCCAGCGTTATAAGGACGCGGTCACGCGAGAAAAATCAGACGACCTGTTCTCGGCGATCTCCCGCAAGCTGGGAGCGCCGGGAGATTGCAAACAGCAGGGCTTCAACATGAATGCGACCACTTCCGGAACGATTCTAAAGCTGACTTGCGAAACAAAGTTCTCAAAAGACGCAACCGGAACGGAGACATTTGCCTGGATCAAGTCCGGGGATCAGTACCAGCTCTTGGGGTACCACATCGAATCGGAAGAACTCATCGAACGCTAGGATTCTGATCGGTTCAAAGCCTCTCGAAGATTCCGGCAGCGCCCATGCCTCCACCGACGCACATCGTGACCATTCCGTAGCGGGCGTTCCGGCGCTGCAGCTCTTGGAGGAGTGTTGCAGTGAGTTTAGCGCCTGTGCAGCCGAGCGGGTGACCGAGCGCGATGGCTCCGCCATTGACGTTGATTTTTTCCTGGTTCAGGTTGAGAGCCCGGATGATTGCGAGGACCTGCGCTGCGAAGGCTTCGTTGAGTTCGATGAGGTCGATGTCGTCGAGCTTGAGTCCGGCGAGCGAGAGCGCCCTTGGAATGGCGGTGATGGGGCCGATGCCCATCTCTTCAGGCAGGCAGCCGGTTACGGCGTAGGAGACGAGGCGGGCTAGCGGCCGCATGCCGAGCTCGCGCGCGCGGCCCTCTTCCATCAGAACCACGGCGGCGGCTCCGTCAGAGGTTTGCGATGAGTTGCCCGCAGTGACTGTCCCTTGCGCGTGAAAAACAGGCTTGAGTGCGGCGAGCGCTTGAGCAGAAGTATCGGCGCGAGGGCCTTCGTCGGCGGAGAATTCCTTCTCCTGGACACGAGGCTTTTTCGGCGGGACTTCCGGCGTCGCGGTCGTGATCTTGACCGGAATGAGCTCTTCGGCGAAGCGGCCCGCAGCCTGCGCGGCGAGAGCTTTCTGGTGGCTGCGGAGCGCGAACTCATCTTGGTCAATACGCGAGATGCCGTAATGGCGCGCGACGCGCTCAGCGGTGAGTCCCATGGTGAGAAGCGAAGCCGGATAATTTTCGGCGAGCCAGGGATTGGGACTGGGCTTGTTACCGCCAATTGGAATGAGGCTCATGGATTCGGCTCCGCCGGCGATGATGACGCTGGCGGCACTGGAGCGAATGCGGTGATCGGCGAGCGAGATGGCCTCAAGACCTGAGGCGCAGAGGCGATTGACGGTGACGCCGGGAACTTCGACGGGAAGGCCGGCGCGGAGAGCAGCCATGCGCGCGATGTTCCAACCCTGCTCACCCTCGGGCTGAGAGCAGCCAAGAATGACGTCATCGATAGCGGACAACTCCAGCGCGGGAACGCGTTGAAGCGCGCCGGTGATCGCCGTCGCAGCAAGATCGTCGGGCCGCGTAGTGGAGAGCGCGCCTTTGGGTGCCCGGCCAACAGGCGTGCGAACGGCGGCGACAAGAACGGCTTGCGGCATTGGCGCTGCTCCTCCTACATGATTCTATGGCGCATGAAGCCAGAGTGCACGGCCCCAGGGCGCGCGAATTCAAGCCGCATCTTTCCAGGCGGCTCGGGTCATGCGGCATCGTTACGTCCAAGGTCTCGCCCAGCCCCGATGTCTCGTTCAGTCCAGCATCTCCAGCACGATCCATGCGCTCTTCAAATAGAAGTGGTAAACGGTATGGCGATCGACGAGTGTATCGGCAAGGGCGTCATGGTCAATGCGTGGCAGCGGATGACGCATGGGAAGTTGCGCGTCATGGACCTGCTCCGGCGAAGCGGGATCAATGCCCCAGTTAAAGCCGAGAACGCCGCTTGGATCGTGCGCTTGAAGGCGCTCCGTCTCTGGAGCCGAGGCCAATGTGAAAGGCTGGCTTGAGTCGTCGCCAAAGAAGACCAGCAGGGAGACTGTTCCCTGCGCGGAGCAGAGGATGGCCCAGTCGGAAGAGCCGAGGCGCTCGAGGCTGGCGTGGACGACATTCTCTGGACCGTGTGCCTCGTAAGTTTGCGGAATGAGGCAGCCGCGGTGGTCGAGCTGCTGCTGTATGGCTGGCGGCAGATCGGGAAACGAGCTGATGGGAAGATGGCGGATGAGGTAGGGAGTTGGATGGCCGTCGACACATGATCTGGCCGGACTCGACGAGCGGCGCCTGATTCGGCGGGGAGTCCTGCGCAGCTGCCGGAATGGTAGCGAGAGACGCAGTCGTGAACAGAATCAGCAGGGCAGGCTTCATGGTCAATTCCGCAGCGGCTTGCCGGTTTTGAGAGTGAAGGCGATGCGCTCTTGCGTTTTGCGCTCGCCGCAGAGCGAGAGAAATGCTTCGCGCTCGAGATCGAGAAAATATTGCTCGCTGACGAGAGAGCCAGGGGTAATGCGGCCTCCAGCAAGAATGTACGCGGCCCATCGGGCGACCTTTTGATCGTGCTCTGACGCGTAGCCGGCTTCGCCCATCAAATAAATTCCCATTTCAAGAGTAGCGAGCGCGGCTTTGCCGGGCGCAGGGATTTGTGTGCGAGACTGCGGGGGAGCGTAGCCGGACTCGGCGAGTGCGACGGCTTGCGCCTTGGCGTCGAGCAGCAGGCGGTCGCGGTTCATGGTGATGCGATCGGCGGGAGTGAGCAGGCCGAGCGAACGCGCTTCGGCGGCGGAGGTGGAGGCCTTTGGCCATGGCGATGGTTTCAAGCGCGCGTTTGAGCGCTGTGACGAGTTCGGCGGATTGTGCGAAGCGCGAAGGAGGGTCTTTAGGTTCAGGTGGCGCCAGCGCGACGGCAGCGTCGAATGCGCGCAGAAACATTTCTTTGGTTCCGCCACCGGCGGGGATCAGGCCGACCCCGGCTTCGACAAGGCCCATGTAGGTTTCAGCGTGAGGTTGGCGGCGCGCGGCGTGGAGGCAAATTTCCGCGCCGCCGCCGAGGGTGAGGCCGAAGGGCGCGGCGACGACCGGACGCGGGCAGAATTTGATGGCCGCGGTCATCTGCTGGAAGTTATGAATGACGCGAGCCAGTTCGTCCCACTCACCTTCCTGCGCGGCGAGCAGAAGCTGCATGAGGTTGGCGCCGACGGAGAAATTTTCGCGATCGCCGGAGATGACGAAACCGGAAAAATCGCGGACCGCGTCAGAAGAGGGATCGAGCACGGCGGAGATGAGCGAGAGAACGTCGCCACCGATGGCGTTTTTGAGCGAGTGCAACTCGATGCAGGCGATGCGGTCTCCAAGATCGACGAGCGATGCGCCGGAGTTGGTGCGAAGGACTTTGTGGGTGCGACGGAAATCTGCTACGCGGGCGTGGCCGGGAACAGCGGGAATGGAAAAAAGCTCGCTGGCCGCCGGCTGGAAGCAGGCGTCGCCGTCGGGCGAGTACCAGGTTGTGCGCGACGCGGCAAGAAGTTTTTCAATGGGAGCGCCAACGGGTAGCCCGAGAGCCTTCATGCGCGCGACAGATTCAGCGATGCCGGCCGCATCCCACATTTCAAAGGGGCCAAGCTCCCAGTTAAAGCCGGCGCGCATTGCGGCGTCGATGGAAGGCGCATCGTCAGCGACTTCGCCGATGCGATCGGCAGCGAAGTTCCAGAGCGAAGAGAGAAAGGGCCAGAGGAAGGCCGCGGCTTTGTCTTTTGCGGGATTGTTCGCCAGCAGCAGACGCAGGCGCTCGCCCAGCGTGGCTGCGTTCTTCGCCATTTCAAGCGATGGAAGCGCGGGCTTTGCCAAGGGACGATATTCAAAAGTGGAGAGATCGAGGACGAGGCGCGCGTCTTTTCCGTCAGCATTGCGGATTTTTTTATAGAAGCCCTGGCCGGATTTATCTCCAAGCCAGCCGCGCTTGAGCAGCTCGTCGAGGATTGAGGAAAACCTGCCGCCTGTGACGCCCGCGGGAAAGTTGGCGGCTACGTGGGCGAGAACATCGATGCCGACGAGATCGGCGAGACGGAACGTTCCAGTGCGCGGCCAGCCAATGGCAGGGCCGGTGAGCGCGTCGACTTCTTCAATGGTGAAGCCCTTGCTCGAGCATCAGGTTGGCGGCGGTGAACATGATCGCGACACCGATGCGATTGGCAATGAAGTTCGGCGTGTCGTGCGCAATAACGATTTGCTTACCGAGGCGCAGATCGGCGAAGGCGGAGAATGCGGCGACGATGGCGGGGTCAGAATCGGCGTTGGGGATGACTTCAAGGAGACGCATGTAGCGCGGCGGATTGAAGAAATGCGTGCCGAAGAAGCGGCTTCTAACGGCCGGAATCGCAGCGGCGATTTGCGCGATGGGAAGGCCGGAGGTGTTGGTGGTGAGGAGCGCCAGCGGACCGAAATAAGGAAGCACACGGCTCAGCAGCGCAGTTTTAATGTCGAGATTTTCGGCGACAGCTTCGATGATCCAGTCACAGCCAGCGAGTTTGGGTAGATCTTCGTCGAAGGTGCCGGGGGTGATGAGCGCGGCGGCAGATGGATCAAAAAAGGCGGCAGGTTTGGATTTTAAGAGCGCATTGATGGCGGCGTGAGCCAGCGGTCGATCCGAGGTTCCGGGCTTCGATGGAAGATCCAGCAGAAGAACGGGAATCCCGGCGTTGGCGAGGTGGGCAGCGATACGCGAGCCCATCGTTCCCGCACCAAGGACTGCTGCGCGTCGAACAAGAAGCGGTCTGATTCCGATTGTCGCTGCGGGAGATGCGACCGTGGCAGTGCTCATGCGGGATCTCCACTCGCGGCGTGAACTCAGATGCGATTCGCTGCGCCTAAACGCTCGCAGCATACGCACTGTGACGATGCGGGGTCAAGGATGACGCGCGCCCTCAACTATATAGGAGGGGCGTCAATACTCGACTTTGTTTGGCGCAGAAATCCAGGCGGCAAAGCTGGCCCATGCTTCTTCGGCGAGCAGTTGCGTGGAGCTAAGTTTGCGCTCGGGCGCGTCTTTGCGGAGCTCGGCGTAGAGAAAAGCGTCGTCGAAACCGGCGCGAGCCGCATCGGCGGCGCTGGCTCCGTAGTAGACGGCATCGAGCCGCGCCCAATAGGCGGCCGCAAGACACATGGGGCAAGGCTCGCAACTGGTGTAGAGATCGCACCCGGCAAGCGAGAAGGTCCCCAGAGACTTGGCAGCGGCGCGGATGGCGTTGACCTCGCCGTGCGCAGTGGGATCGTTTGTCGTGGTGACGGAGTTGGCGCCTTCGCCAACGATTTTTCCGTCGCGCACGACGACCGCGCCAAACGGGCCGCCCGCAGCGGTGAGGACGTTGCGCGTTGCCAGCGCAATCGCGCGGCGCAGAAACTCCGGGTTGGGCTGGCCGGGCATTAAATTGATTCCAATTCCTGGCGGGTTCGAAGACAGATTCAGTATGGCACAGGGCGCGTGGCAGAGAGTTGCAGCGCGCGCTCATGCATTCGCGCCGTAGAATCTCTCTATGGCTGAGGCCGCGACTCTTGCAACATTGAATGCGCGCATCGTGTCGTGCGAGCTTTGTCCTCGGTTACGCGCGCATTGCTCTGAAGTGGCGCGGACGCGGCGGCGGGCCTATGCGGATTGGGAGTACTGGGGACGGCCGGTGCCGTCGTTCGGCGACCAGAAGGCGCGTGTTATGGCGCTGGGATTGGCGCCCGGTGCGCATGGATCGAATCGCACGGGCAGGCCGTTCACTGGCGATGGATCGGGCGACTTTTTGTTTCCGGTGCTGCATGAAGCGGGGTTTGCGTCGCAGCCGAAAGCTTCTTCGCGCGACGATGGGATGAAGCTGAGCGGGCTTTGGATCACGGCGATGGCCCGTTGCGCGCCGCCGGGAAACAAACCGACGCCTGAGGAGTTGCGCAACTGCGCGCCGTGGCTCGACCAGGAGATGAAGCTGCTCACGGATTTGCGCGTGGTGGTTTGCCTGGGGCGCATCGCGTTTGATGGTCTGCTGGCGCATGAGATGAGAACGGGAGCGCTGAAGAAGCGCGCCGGATTTGTTTTTGCGCATGGAGCGGAATATAAACTGCCGAGTGGCTTGATCGCGATTGCCAGCTATCATCCATCGCTGCAGAACACGAACACGGGCAAGCTGACGCGAGAGATGCTGCTCAAGGTCTTCAAGCGCGCGCGGAAGCTGGCTGATTTGTGATTGGTGGAAATGGCCATCGAATTATTTGCGCAGGCCAAAGGAGACGAAATGGATTTGCTGGCGAAAGAGATTTTGAAAGATGTGAATCTGGACGAAATCAGCGCAAAGGCGAGCGGACCAAAGAGTCCGGTGGACCACTGGTCGCCGCCCATTTTGCTGGAGCGTGCGGCGTACTTGCGCAAGCTGGCCAAGCACGGGGACGGATCGGCTTCTGAGACGTTGAAGGAGTATCCGCAACACTGTGCCATGCTTTCGTTTCGCAGTCGCGACGGCGAAGCCGAGGTTCATGAGAAGTTTGCGGATCTGTTTTGCGTGTTGGCGGGTAAAGCGACGCTGGTTACAGGCGGAGTTGTGAATGGGGCACACACGATTGCGCCGGGCGAGACGCGGGGAGTTTCGATTGAGGGTGGTGCACGGCAGAAGCTGCGCGCCGGAGATTTTGCCCACGTGCCGGCGTGCACGCCGCATCAGATGCTGGTGAAAGCTGAGGATACGATCACAAGCCTGGTGATGAAGGTGCAGGAAATTTTGTAGGAGCGAGCTGCTGCGTCGAAGCAGGCGCGCAATGAAAGATATTGGAGCGGGAGACCGGGATCGAACCGGCGACATTCAGCTTGGGAAGCTGACGTTCTACCACTGAACTACTCCCGCTCTTTGTCGAACGATAACAAATGCAACCGTATAAAGCCCACTGTCACATTCACGGTTCGCCTGAGCCAGTATCGCAAACGGAATTGCCGGTGGCAATTCCGTGCCGTTGCGCAAACGCCGACGGCAGGATCATATCCGAAGCGAATGATGGTGACTCAGGAAAATATCTGAAGGAATCGGCGACTCGCTGCAGCCCTCAACTCCTCAGCCTCTCTTACGCGTACCGAGCCATCGCGAGGTCCACAATCTCCCCGATCATCTGGGTATAGGAGAGGCCGGATTTTCTCGCCGCCATGGCAAACTCCTGTCCGCTGGAGAGCCATGGGTTGGGGTTAGCTTCGATGACATAAACGTCGCCCTTGCTGGAAAGGCGCATGTCGATGCGGCCATAATCGCGCAGCTTGACGGCGCGATAAGCCTTGACGGCGATCTCAGAGAGCCGGGCTTCAGTTTCTTCGTCCGAGATCTTCGGCGATAGCCGATTTCGTCAGCTTATAGGCATCGGTATCCTTATCGAACTTCACATCCTGGCTGGCAATCCTGGGCACGCCCTTGGGAAGTTTGGAAAGATCGAGTTCCACCAGCGGAAGCGCATGTGCGCTCTCGTAACTGCCGAGGATGGAGGCGTAGATTTCGCGGCCTTCGATATACTCCTCAATCAACGCGGGCGAATCGAATTCCGTTTGAATATATGCGACGCGCTCCATCAGCTCCTTTACGCTGTTGACGACGGCATCGGCGCCGATGCCGATGGACCCATCTTCTGAAGTGGGTTTTACGATGAGCGGGAACGCGATGTCGTGCGCGTGGTCGATGGTGCCGCGCCAGGCTGTGGCGAAGTACGGCGACTTGATCCCGTGAAAAGCGAACATCTTTTTTGCGATGGACTTGTCCTGCGCGAGAATGACTGCGTGCGGTCCCGCGCCGGTGAAGGGGATCTCGAGAATATCGAGGAATGCAGCGACGTGCATCTCCTTGGTGTCGTCTCCCGCATAGGATTCCGTGAGGTTGAAGATTAGATCGGCGTTGCATTTAGCCAGCGCCAGCAGGGATTGTGGGCGGCCATCGAGAACGTGATACGACGGCTCATGGCCGAGCTTCACGAGGGCCTCGAAGATTTCTTCGCGGTCGTGCTTCACCGGCTTTTTCTTGCGCTTTTTTTGTCCCTTGCGCTTGCGCGGCGGAGGAGCCTCCTCTTCTACTTCAGCAGGTTCCTCTTCCCACAGGTCGTACAGCACGGTGACTTTCAACTTTGTTCCAGTCATGTTTGCTCCAATCGGCGCGACGGCAACTGCCTGCACGCCTCAGGGATGAATAAACTTCCCCCGGATCAGGTAATTCATTGAGAGTGCGGTTGTATACACGGTGAAATCCGTGAGGTACTCGGACTCGCGCTTCACGTCGACGCGCAGTCCCAGGTCCTCAACACGCTTGCAGATCGATTCCACCAATCGTTTGACGATCGGGCGCTGCACGCCGCTCCAATACGCGACCTTGTCGATAATTGGCTTGCGATGCTGATGCAACATTTCATGGGCGGCTCGCACGCCTTTCAGGCGCTTGCGGGAGATATTGAAAATGTCCGCCAGGTCGGCATCGAGCGCCAGCTCCTCAACCGGAATCTCTTCCAGCAGGCCGAGATGATAGAACTCGCCGACCGTGGATTCCATCTCATCTACAGTGATGTCGGCGCGGCCGCGACGCCGGATCGGCTCGGCATCTCCGAATTTTCGCGCAATGCGATTGACGTAGCGCAGCTTGGCCAGCGCGCCCCATCCTTTGTAGCGCTTTCGCCATTGCGAGCGAGGCGTTAGCCACACCGCAAATGTTTCGGCAAAATCCTCATCGGGATGCTTCTGCGCGTACCATCCGGCCATGTGGCGTACATATTTTCGCGAGAACGGAATGGGGCGATAACTGTCGCGATAAGTGCGGCGAAACGGACCAAAAAGATCGCGCCACTCCGTCGACTTATAAAGCCGGTAGGCGTAATTGAATGCGTGCCCAGCCTCATGGCGCATGTACATCATGATTTCGCGCGCGTCTTCGAGGTCATTCATATCCCGCTCCAGCTGCGCCAGGTCGGGATTGGCCAGGTAGAACGGAATGCCGATAACCGGCTCGCCTGAAGGACATCCCCATTCATCGGTGAGATAACAAAGCGGGCGAAACTTGTGAATGCCCTTGGCTTCAAGTTCGCGGTAGAGCTGGTGCACGAATCGTTCGAGAGGAGAGCCCTCAAGTTTGAGCCCGAGTTCGCGAATGGGCTTTGCGAGTATCTCTTGAAATTCCGTTCGGGTTT